>NZ_FWFJ01000108.1 GCF_900172365.1 Roseovarius gaetbuli | reverse complement strand
AAATGGCTGGCCTATTACAACGCCGAACGGCCGCACTCCACCCACGGCATCTTGACCCCGAATGAGGCCTATGCAAGCAAAACAGAACCAACGAGATTAGCAGCCTGACATGAAACCCTGATCCACCTTAACAGGGCTGCAAACTGGTCGAAAAACTAGGACCACCTCTGTTGAACTTTGGCCATGTCGGCGGTTGAGCGGCGACTTTCTGGACTCACAGGGTGCCTGCGGTGGCCCTTATCTATTCTTTAACGCTGACTGAAGTGGCTTTGATCTCTGGAACTTTCAATGAAGCGACGCAAGGTCCATTTGTGCAGACAGAGCCGCATCAGGCTTTTTCAGGAAAGAGCCACCCCGTGATCGGCACCACCGCTCGGCTGACAATCGGGACAAGCACAAAACCGGTCGCCAGCCCGACAATTCCGTCCAGCCCGGCCGTCACCAGCCAGCTCACAAAGCCTTTGATCGAGCCAACGGCCGCCGATGCGACCTTCGCCGCATGCTTGATCTGCTCATAAGGCAGATGCCAGCCCAAATCGTGCAACCCGTGCACGATGATACTGCCACCGACCCAGAGCATGGCCACCGTGCCGATCGTCGCGATCACCACCATTACTGCGGGCATCGATTTGACAATTCTACGCCCGACCGCCCGGGTCGCGCCAAACCGTCCTTTCGCGCTAAGCAGAATTCCGAAGTCATCGGCTTTCACGAGCAAGGCGACGGCCCCATAAACCAGTGCCGTAATCCCAATGGCCACCGCAGCCAGCGCCATCGTCTGTATCCACAATGTGTCAATATCGATCTGGGAAAGAGAGATCGTCATAATCTCTGCCGACAGTATGAAATCGGTCTTGATTGCGCCTTTCACCCGCTGCTCTTCCAGATGGGCCGCATCCAGCGTCTCCGCCTGCTGGGGGCCGTGATCCTTGTGCGGGACGAAGAGGTGCCAAACCTTCTCAGCTCCCTCAAAACACAGATAAGCCCCGCCGATCATCAAGAGCGGCGTCAAAAGCCACGGCAGGAATGCATTCAATAGCAGCGCCGCAGGCAACAGGATTACCAGCTTATTGAAGAAGGACGCGCGCGCAATTTTCCAAACGATGGGTAATTCTCGCGCCGCTGGCAGGCCTGTCACATATTTTGGGGTCACGGCCGCGTCATCGATGACAACGCCGGCGGCTTTCGTGCCGGCTTTGCTTGCCTGCGCCGCGACATCATCAAGTTGTGTCGCCGCCAGCTTGGCGATCGCTGCCACGTCATCCAAAAGGGCCAGTAATCCGCTCATGAAATTCTTTCCCTTGGGTTCACGCAACAATAGCCGATATTCCTCAGGAAAAACGACTGCCATTGAATGATGTCGGAGTTTTTTGCCCCGATCAAGGCGCTAGGACGTGCGCAACGGACCTCGGGGTGTTCCAGAATGCTATCGCTGCGTAACCGGCGGCTTTAGGTGATCAATTGAGGTGACATTAAAGTTTAGTATCCACGCCGTGGAGCAAACCCTCCGACTTCCAGTCGGACCCGCTTCAGCGTGAAAGAATCGCTTTATGATCGTACCCTCAGAAAAATGAGCCGCAGCCGGGTCGGAGGCTCATTTTTCTGAGGGTACGATCATGCAATATGACACCGGCA
>NZ_FWFJ01000126.1 GCF_900172365.1 Roseovarius gaetbuli | reverse complement strand
ACCACGACGCTGCGGATTGATTCGCCTGCGTGCATCATCTTGAAGCCCTTGTTGATATCGTCGAGGGCAAGGGTGTGGGTGATCATCGGGTCGATCTCGATCTTGCCGTTCATGTACCAATCGACGATTTTGGGCACATCGGTGCGCCCGCGCGCGCCGCCAAATGCCGTGCCGCGCCAGCTTCGCCCGGTGACAAGCTGGAACGGGCGGGTCGAGATCTCGGCCCCCGCAGGCGCCACCCCGATCACGATGCTTTCGCCCCAGCCCTTATGCGCCGCCTCAAGCGCCGTGCGCATCACGTTGACGTTGCCGGTGGCGTCAAAGGTGTAATCCGCGCCGCCGCCCGTAAGCTCGACCAGATGCGCCACAAGATCGCCCTGCACGTCGTTGGGATTGACGAAATCGGTCATGCCAAAGCGCGTCGCCATCTCGATCCGCGCCGGGTTGATGTCGACGCCCACGATCTGATCCGCGCCCGACAGGCGCAGGCCCTGGATCACGTTCAACCCGATGCCGCCAAGCCCGAAGACGATGCTGCGGTTGCCAAGCTCGGCCTTGGCGGTGTTGATCACCGCGCCGATGCCCGTGGTCACGCCGCAACCGATGTAGCAAATCTTGTCGAACGGCGCGTCCTTGCGCACCTTGGCCAGTGCGATTTCGGGCAGAACCGTGTGGTTGGAAAAGGTCGAACAGCCCATGTAATGCAGGATCGGCGTGCCATCGAGCATCGAAAACCGGCTGGTGCCATCGGGCATCACGCCCGCGCCCTGGGTCGAGCGGATCTTCTGGCAGAGGTTGGTTTTCGGGTTGAGGCAATAGTCGCATTCGCGGCACTCGGGCGTGTAAAGCGGAATGACGTGATCGCCGGGCTTGAGGCTTGTCACGCCGGGGCCGACCTCAAGCACGACGCCCGCGCCCTCATGCCCCAGAATGGCCGGAAACGCCCCCTCGGGATCGGCCCCCGACAGCGTGAAGTCATCGGTATGGCAAAGCCCGGTGGCCTTGATCTCAACCAGAACCTCACCCGCCTTCGGGCCCTCAAGGTTCACCTCCATGATCTCCATCGGCTGACCGGCAGATACGGCAACAGCGGC
>NZ_FWFJ01000026.1 GCF_900172365.1 Roseovarius gaetbuli | reverse complement strand
CCTCCGCAAACTGGCCAAGATCCTTCCTGCACCGCAGCAAACGCGCAAAGCCTGATAGAAAAGGCGCTCGCGCTCTGTTCAGAACCACACTTTCTGCAACAGCAACACGTTGTTTTTCCACAGAATCGGCTCTTTTGAGACATTCGCCGCATCTGCAAGATGAACGGCGAGATTCAAGGAGCGGGCGTAAAGGTCAAAGCTTTTTGACCCTCCGCGCATTGACATAGCGCAATGCCCGCGGGGCGGGCGTGGCTAGCCTTGACCGTAGCGCCCCTGCATCATCGCATGGGGCTTGGAGGTCAGGATGTGTTTTTCCGCAACGGCCAGTTTTACGCTTGCCGCCGTGCTTGTGCCTGCGGGTGTTTACACGGTTCTGGAGGTGCGGCGCACCAAGCCCGCGTGGTGGGCCTTTGCGGTCTTCCCGCTGGTCTTCGGCATTCAGCAGGTTCTGGAAGGCATCCTCTGGCTCGGGCTTGCGGGCGGCAATGAAACCTCTGTTTGCCTCGCCTCTCGCGGCTTCTTGTTCTTTTCACACTTCTTCTGGCTGGCATGGGTGCCGTTTGCCGTCTGGACGATAGAAACCGACCCCGCGCGCAGGCGATTGGTCTTGTTCATGGCGGTGGCCGGTTTTTTCGCGGGGCTGTCGGTGTTCCTGCCGGCCGCCCTGATCGAGGGGTGGTTGCGCGTAGAGGTGATCGAGCGCTCGCTGGAGTACAAGACAACGCTGATCTACGAGGGCATCATAGAGCGCAGCCTATTGCGCACAGTTTACGCGGTGATCGTGATCGGGTCGCTTTTGCTGTCGTCGCATCGCCTGATACAGGTGTTCGGCGGGCTGGTTGCGGCCTCCTTGGTGCTAACTTACGTGTTTTATGCCTATGCGTTCATTTCGGTCTGGTGTTTCTTCGCGGCGATCCTGTCAGTTTACCTGGCGGTGATCCTTGGCCGCGAGACCGGCGATCTGTACATCCGCTCGCGGGGATAGGGAATACGCCATGCCGTCGGTCTCAATGTCATCCCCCATCGGTCCGCTTACCGTGGTCAGCGACGGCAGTGCGATCACCGCGCTTCGGTGGGGCGAGGGCGGCACGCAGGATTTGACGCCCGAACTGACCGAGGCCCTGGCCCAGCTTGCGGCCTATTTCAAGGGAGGCCTGACGCGGTTTGACCTGCCGCTTGACGTGGCGGGATCAGAGTTTCAGCGCCGGGTTTGCGATGCGATGTGTGACATTCCCTTTGGCGAAACCGTTACCTACGGCGATCTTGCTACGCGGGTGGGCGCCTCGCCGCAGGCGATTGGCAATGCCTGTGGCGGCAATCCGATCCCGGTGATCATTCCCTGTCACCGGGTCTTGGCCGCTTCGGGGCTTGGTGGCTATTCCGGTGAGGGCGGGGTTGAAACCAAGGTCTGGCTTTTGCGCCACGAGGGGGCCGCGGGCTTGCTGATCTAAGGGATCAGACTTCGCCGCGCGGCGTGAATATCTGCTGCACGATTCCGACAAAAATCAAATAGATGCTGGTGACCACCAGCCCCCAATGCGCCCAGCTTTGCGGATCGAAATGCACCCAGGCCGCCCAGCCGGCAAAGAACGTCCAGGCCAGAGCCATCGGCAAGGATATCCAGCGCCAGCGTTCGGTGCGCACCGGGTGGATGAACTTGAGCGGCAGGAACATCGCCACCGACAAGAGCGTGACCAACGTCAGGATGATCCAGAAATTCGGCTCGACCGCGAACATGACAAGCACCAGCATGTTCCAGCAGCCCGGAAAACCGGAGAATGAATTATCCATTGTTTTCATGCGTGTATCGGCAAAGTACATCGCACTTGCAAAGGTTATCACGATCATGGCGAGCCATCCTGTCCAGCCCGGCAAAAGGTCGGATTCAAACAGCGCAAAGGCTGGAATGAACACATAGGTCAGATAGTCAATGATCAGATCGAGCAACACGCCATCAAATTCGGGCGCATGGGTTTTGACGTTGAACTTGCGCGCCAAAGGGCCGTCGATGCCATCCACCGCGAAGGCCACGACCAGCCACAGGAACATCAGTTCCCATTCCCGGTCAATCGCCGCCAACATGGCCAGCATTGCAAAAACCGCCCCGGTGGCGGTCAGAAGGTGGACAAGCAAGGCGCACAAACGTGGTGTCATGGCGGCTTAATGAACCAGAGAGGCCAAAGATGCAAAAAGAAAAGCCCGGTCCCATGTGGGGCCGGGCCAGATTGCAAGGCGCGCGGCCTTAGTTGGAAACGCGAACCTCTTCCAGCGGATAGGCCAGCATGTCCTGTGCTTCCCACGACACGTGGCAGTCATGACAGAAGCTCTGTTTGAATTTCATCATCTTGCCGTTGGGCTGAACCACGGAATAGACCCAATCGGCGGTCTCGGGCGCGCTTCCGGCTTCGGCTTTGGTCATGATGAACAGCGGGCCGGTGACGGCCTTCTTTTTCTTCTTGCTGATCGTGATGCTTTCCTTGGCCAGAACCGAGCCAACCGGCATCACCACGCCTTCGTCGGCAAACTTCAGGTACTGTTCGGCGGCCACGTCATTGGCAAAGGTCTGCAACAGGCGATTGCCATGCGCACCGGCCACGGCGGGGCGGGTCGATGAAACCGTCCAGTCGCGATAGGTGGCGGCCACCTCGTTGTCGCCCTTGGTGTAATTCTCGACCATCTCGGCCTCGATGCAGTCGTAGATCTCGGTGATCTGAGCCGCCTCAAGATCAAACGGGTCGGCGACATCGACCTTGCAATCCGAGGCCGCTGCCGTCTGGCCCATCATAAGGCTGGCAGCGAGGGTCGCGGCGGCAAAGAACTGGCGTTTCATATTAAATCTCCATTCCGGTCAAGAGGCACAGGGTTAATCCAAGCGAACCCTTGCATGTTTGAACTGAAATGGAACTTAACTATTACGTGAGGCCACGTGACAGTGATCGCGCCCTAGCCGCGCCCCTGTGGATGGGCGCGTGCGTAAACCTCAAGCAGGCGCGCGGTATCGACGCCGGTATAGGCCTGCGTGGTCGAAAGCGAGGCATGGCCAAGCAATTCCTGGATCGCGCGCAGATCGCCGCCGGCGTTCAAAAGATGGGTGGCAAAGCTATGGCGCATGGCGTGCGGGGTGGCCGTGGCCGGCAGGCCAAGCTGCATCCGGGTTTTCTCAACCACCTTCTGAATCACCCGCGGATTAAGCTTGCCGCCGCGCGCACCGCGAAACACCGGGCTTTGCGGGGTGATCTCATAGGGGCATATGGCAACATAACGCTCGACCGCATCGCGCGCCGGGGCGATCACCGGCACCATGCGTTCCTTGTTGCCCTTGCCGATGATACGAAGTGTGCTGCCAATCGGAAGATCCGCCCCGGTCAGGCCCAAAGCCTCGGATATCCGCAACCCACAGCCGTAAAGCAGGGTCACGACCGCCTGATCACGCGCCGAAATCCACGGTGTTAGGGATTGGACTTCAAGCGTGTCGATCATATCGCTTGCCGCTTCGGGCGACAGGGGACGGGGCAATTTGCGCTGAAACTTGGGCGAGCGGGTGGCGAGAACGGCGGTCGGCTCAAAGCCCTCGCGCTCTGACAGCCAGCGGTAAAAGCTTTTGACCGCCGAAAGCTTGCGCGCAAGCGAGCGCGAGCCAACATCATGGCCACGGGTAAAGGCCATCCAGCTTCGCATATCGGCGGTGCTTATTTTTGCCAGCGCACCCAAGCCTTGGGTCTGGCCGTGATGTTCGGTCATGAACGCAAGAAACCCCGCGACATCGCGCGAATAGGCATCAAGCGTGTTGTCCGAGGCCCCCTTGAGCGCCTTTTGTGACGCCAGCCAACCCTGCAACGAATCGCGGGCGGCCGGGCTAATCATGACAACCAGCGCCGCATGGACCGCTCGAACACCCCGGCAAAGAACGCCAGCAGGTCGGTGCCCTGTTGCGGGCTGAACTGATGCGGGTCTTCGGCGCCCATGGCGAGCATGCCGGGCAGGCGCTCGGGCCCGAAATCCAGCATGAGACAGGCCTCGGAGCGCACGAAAGTGGCGTCGCGGCCATAAATCCGCATGTCGCCCTCGTTGATCTGGCGCAAAGTCACCTGACGGGCAGGCACATCGCGCCCGCCGGTCAGGTAGGATTTGATAAAGCCGGGCTCGGCCACCGACAAAACATCGCCAAGGCGACGCACCGCCGGGTCGCTGTCATTTTGCACCGATTCAAGCACAAGCCGGATCGAATCGACCCGCAGGATATGCGCCACTTCGCCGCCAAGATCGCGCAGGAAGGCCTCGAACTCGACCGGGTCGAGCATCCGCAAAATCGCGCGATGCACCTGATTGGTGCCCGCGAGATTTTCGTAAGCGGCGGCAATCACGCTGCGGTGGGTGTCTTCAAGCCGGTCAAGCCGCGCCTCAAGACGATCCATCGCAATGCCGCGAAGATCAACGATATTGCCGCCCATCGCCCGCTCGTTTGCGGCGATGAGGGCACGCATAAGGTCTTGATCTTCAAGAATAACGTCGGGTTGCGCGATAATGCGTTCGCGCAAGGCGTCATTCATTTCCGGCTTGCTGCTCATGTCGGCCTCGGTCTTGTTTTTTGGTGTTATAGCACGGGTTACAGGATTTGCTGCCCTGTTTTTGCCCAGTCGGCCATAAAGGTTTCAAGCCCGGCGTCGGTCAGCGGATGCTCTGCCATCTTCTTGATCACGGCGGGCGGCGCGGTCATCACGTCGGCGCCGATCATGGCCGCCTGATAGGCGTGATTGACGCTGCGGATCGAGGCCGCAAGGATCTGGGTGTCGAAACCGTAATTGTCATAGATCGTGCGGATATCCGCGATCAAATCCATGCCGTCGAGGTTGATATCGTCAAGCCGCCCGATAAAGGGGCTGATGAATGTCGCGCCCGCCTTGGCCGCCAAAAGCGCCTGATTTGCGGAAAAGCACAGGGTGACATTGACCATGTTGCCCTCGCCCGAGAGCACCTTGCACGCCTTGAGACCATCCCATGTCAGCGGCACCTTGACGGCGATGTTGTCGGCGATCTTGGCAAGCTTGCGGCCTTCGGCGATCATCTCATCGGCCTTGAGCGCGACGACTTCGGCGCTGACCGGGCCCTCGACCATTTCGGCGATCTCCTTGGTCACTTCAAGGATGTCGCGGCCCGATTTCAGGATCAGCGAGGGGTTGGTGGTCACGCCATCGACCATGCCAAGATCGTTGAGTTCGGCAATTTGATCGGTTTCTGCGGTATCGACGAAGAATTTCATGAGGGGTGCCTCTGCGCGGGTTGGGTTTTCTGTCACAAGCGTTTACCTCATAGATCAGCCCACCGAAACCCCCTCAGAGAGAGGATGCCGCGTTGCCCCCGTCCAATCCCGACTTCTTTGACGAAGGCGCGCTTGTGGCGGTTCTGACGGCGCAGCCGCTGGATCGCCCGCTGGATTATCTCGCGCCCGAGGGCGGCTGTCATCCGGGGGCTTTTGTCGAGGTGCCGCTTGGCCCGCGCAAGGTCTTGGGCGTGGTCTGGGGGCCGGGCAAGGGCGGCTTCGACCTCAAGAAGGCGCGCAGCATCATCCGGGTGCTGGATGTGGCGCCGATGCGCGACGAGATGCAGGAATTCCTGCGCCGCGCCGCCGATTACACCCTCACGCCGATGCCCGCGATGCTGCGGCTTGCGACGCGCGCGCCGGGGCTGAGCAATCCGCCGTCGATGCAAAAGGTCTATCGTCTGGGTGAGGGCGAGCCGACCCGCATCACGGATGCGCGCACCCGCGTGTTTGAGGTGTTGCGCAGCTATGGCGGGCTTGGCTTTACCCTCAAGGAGCTAAGCGATCAGGCGGGGGTGACATCCTCGGTGGTCAAGGGATTGGTGAGCCAAGGCGCGGTGCGTGAGGAAGACACGCCGCGCGACATGCCCTTTGCCCATCTTGACCCCGATCTTCCGTCCAAGGCCCTGACCGAAGATCAGGAGGCCGCCGCCGAGGCGCTGCGCAAAGGCCTGCGATCCGGGGCGTATGGCACCACGCTTTTGCGCGGCGTCACCGGGTCGGGCAAGACCGAGGTCTACCTCGAGGCCGTCGCCGAGGCCCTGCGCCAAGGGCGTCAGGCGCTTGTGCTCTTGCCGGAAATCGCCCTCACGGCCGAATTTCTCAACCGGGTCGAGGTGCGCTTTGGCGCGCGCCCGGCGGAATGGCACTCGGGCGTGACCATGACCGAACGCCGCCGCACCTGGAAGATGGTCGGGCAGGGCGGCGCACAGATGGTGGTCGGCGCGCGCTCGGCTTTGTTCCTGCCGTTCCAGAACCTTGGCCTGATCATCGTCGACGAGGAACACGACACCTCTTACAAACAGGAAGACGGCGTTCTTTATAATGCCCGCGATATGGCGGTGCTGCGCGCGGCGATCTGCGGCGCGCGGGTGGTTCTGGCATCGGCCACGCCAAGCCTTGAGAGCTGGGCAAATGCCGAGGCGGGCAAATATGACCGGCTTGAGCTAAACGCGCGCTTTGGGGCGGCGGTGATGCCGGAGCTGGCGGCGATTGACATGCGGGGGCAGAAATTGCCGTCGAACCGCTGGATTTCGCCAAGCCTTCAGGCCGCCGCCAATGCCCGGATCGCCAAGGGCGAACAGGCGCTGTTGTTCCTCAACCGGCGTGGCTATGCGCCGACCACGATCTGCCGCGCCTGCGGTCATCAGATCGGCTGTGAGCAATGCGATGCGCGCATGGTCGAACACCGGTTTCAAAAGCGCCTGATCTGCCATCAATGCGGGGAAAGCGCGCCCTTGCCGACGACCTGCCCGTCTTGCGGGGCCGAGGATCGGCTTGCGGCGGTGGGGCCGGGCGTCGAGCGGCTGGCCGAAGAGGCGGCAGCGCTGTTTCCCGAGGCACGGATTGCGGTGCTCTCGTCGGACCTTTTTGGCTCGGCGCGCGCCCTCAAGGAACAGATCGAAGAGATTGCCAAAGGCGCCGCCGATATCATCATCGGTACGCAATTGGTGGCAAAGGGGCATAACTTTCCTCTGTTGACGTTGGTCGGGGTGATTGATGCCGATCTTGGCCTTCAGGGATCAGACCTGCGCGCCGCCGAACGGACATTTCAGCTTATGCGCCAGGTGGCGGGGCGCGCCGGGCGGGCCGAGCGGCGCGGCACGGCCCTGTTGCAGACCTTTCAGCCCGAGCATCCGGTGATCCGCGCCATTCTTGCGGGCGACGAAGAGGGGTTCTGGCGCGCGGAGGCCGATGCGCGCCGCCATGCGGGCGTGCCGCCCTATGGCCGGATGGCGGGGATCATCCTGTCCTCGCCCGATATGCAGGTTGTGTTTGATATCGGCGAGGACCTTGCGCGGCGCGATGGCCCCTTGCGCGCCGTGGGCGCGCAGGTGTTCGGCCCGGCCCCGGCGCCGATTGCGCGCATTCGCGGGCGCCACCGCGTGCGGCTTTTGGTGAAGGCGCCGAAAGGTGCCGCACTTCAGGGTGCGGTGGCGGCTTGGGTGGCACAGGTACGGCTGCCGCCGCAGGCCCGGCTGAGCGTCGATATCGACCCGCAGAGTTTCTATTGAGATCGGTTGTGGCGCGCGCGCTTTCTTGAAAAGAAAGCGGTCCGAAATCTTTTGAAGATTTCGGATGCCGACGGGTGTGTCCTCTCGCCAAAGCCGAAACTTGGGCGTAAAGAAAACCCATGAAACCACAATTCCCCTTGGGCGACGCGCGCCAATTGCCATTCTGGCGCCGTCCCGTGACCTTACTGTTCCTGATGGCCGCCGCCATGCCAGTGGCCTTTGCCACATGGTCGGCGCTGCTTAACAACTTCGTGATCGAGGTGGCGGGGTTCAACGGCTCTGACATTGGCTGGCTTCATACGGTACGCGAAATCCCCGGCTTTTTCGCTATTGGCGTGATCGCCCTGATCATGTTCATGCATGAACAGGTGCTCGGCCTCATCGCGCTTTGCCTTTTGGGCGTGGCCACGGCGATGACGGCGCAATTTCCCTCGCTTGGCGGCATCCTGACCATCACCATGCTAAGCTCGATCGGGTTTCACTATTACGAGACCGTCAATCAATCGCTGCAATTGCAGTGGATCGACAAGCTGCGCGCGCCGCAGATGCTGGGCTGGTTGATGGCGGCGGGATCGGGGGCGACGCTTGTGGCCTATGTCCTGATCGTGATGACATGGGAGGCGCTCAACCTGACCTATAACACGGTCTACATGATCTCGGGCGGCTTTACCGCCTGCGTCGCGGTGTTCTGCTTTTTTGCCTATCCCCGGTTCGAGGCACCCAACCCGCAGATCAAGAAAATGGTCCTGCGCCGCCGCTACTGGCTTTATTATGCGCTGCAATTCATGGCCGGTGCGCGGCGCCAGATTTTCGTGGTCTTTGCCGGCTTCATGATGGTCGAGAAATTCGGCTTTCAGGTGCATGAGGTCACGGCGCTTTTCCTGATCAACCTTGTCGCCAACATGATCTTTGCGCCGCTGATGGGGCGCGCGGTTTTCATGTTTGGCGAACGGCGCACGCTGATCTTTGAATACGTCGGGCTTGCCTTGCTCTTTACCGCCTATGGCGGGGTCTATTTCTTTGGCTGGGGCGTGGTTCTTGCGGCGACGCTTTACGTGGTGGATCATATCCTGTTCTCGCTCGCGCTCGCGCTCAAGACCTATTTCCAGAAGATCGCCGATCCCGGCGATATCGCCCCGACCGCCGCCGTGGCCTTTACCATCAACCATATCGCCGCCGTGTTCCTGCCGGCCCTTCTGGGCTATTTGTGGCTGGTCTCGCCTGCGGCGGTGTTCTTCATGGCCTCGGCCATGGCTTGTGTCTCTTGCGCGCTTGCGATGATGATTCCGCGCCATCCCGAGGCTGGCAATGAAACAATCTGGTCGCGTTTCGTATCCGCGCCCGCCGAATAATTCCCCCGATCTGAAAGGGTTTGACGATGCCGACCTTTACCGCCCTGACCACGCTCACAGGCAAAGACAGCGCCGAGGCGCTTGCCGAAGCGCTTGAGGCCCTCACGCCCGAACCCACCGGCGTTGGCGCCTTCGAAATGGAAGACGGCTCTGGCCTCTGGGAGGTCGGATCTTACTTTGAAGAGGCCCCCGATCAGGCCGGTCTTGCGCTTTTGGCGGTGATGCATGGCGCCAAGCCCTTCACCATTTCCGAACTCCCCGAGACCGATTGGGTCGCCAAGGTGCGCCGCGAGCTGACCCCGGTCGTGGCCGGGCGGTTCTTTGTCTACGGAAGCCATGACGCCGACAAGGTGCCAGCCGACTGCGAGCCTTTGCTGATCGAGGCGGCGATGGCCTTTGGCACCGGGCATCACGGCACCACGCTTGGCTGTCTGCGCGCGCTTGACCGGCTGGCCAATGCCGGGTTTGTCGGCAAGTCGGTGATCGACATCGGCTGTGGCACGGCGGTTCTGGCGATGGGCGCGGCGCGGATCTGGCCCGGCGTGATGCTGGCCAGTGATATCGACGAGGTCGCCGTCGAGGTGGCCGCCGCCAATGTCGCCGCCAATGATCTTGTCGGTCGCGTCGAATGTGTCGAGGCCGCCGGTCTTGATCACCCGCGTCTTGTGGCCGCCGCACCGTTCGATCTTGTCTTTGCCAATATCCTCAAGGGCCCGCTGATTGATCTCGCGCCTGACGTCACGTCACGCTTGCAGGGCGGTGGCAAGGTGATTCTCTCGGGAATTCTGAACGAACAGGCCGACGAGGTGATCTCGGTTTATTGCGCCCTTGGAAACAGTCTTGCGCATCGCGAAGAGATTGGTGACTGGACCACCCTGACATTGGAAAAGTTCTCGTGAAATAAGTCAAAATTCTGACTGACTGATCCTCCCGCCTTAGTCTTGCCACATTTCGAGCCTAAATTTTATTGATCGCGGTGGGGGCCGTGGAAATGGGATTTTTGCAATGGGTGACGCATTCCAAGGATTTGACACTCGACTGAAATCAATTGAACGGAAACGCGCCGGTATGGAGCGTGGATATGTCGGTCGTGTCGGCAAAGACGGGCTTATTGTTTTTCGCCCGAAACGTCGCCAGGGCGGCATTTCTTTGCGCGGGATTTTTTATCTCGTGGCAGGGTTCATCTTCTTCAAGGCCGTGATCATCGCCCATCTCGGGGCGGGCCTATATGAGGAACGCCTTGCGCAACTTGCGGAGGGCAGCGTTGTCGAACAAGCCGGGGCGGCTGTGATGCAGCCCGATGCCGTAAGCGCGATGTTTGCAAGCAAACTTCGGCCATTCCTGCGCTAAGGCTTCTACGCGACTAATCCCATCTATCTTGACCCTTGGGTCAGACATCACAAAGCCCTGTGCGGTGCGAACCGCAACAGGGCTTTTGCTTTTCGGCTTTCGCCGCGATTAGATCTGGCGTGCAATCTCGTTGATATCGCCACGGGCCAGACCGATATCATCAAGCTCGCGATCCGAAAGCTGCGACAGCGCATTGCGCGTGGCGCGACGTTCGTTCCAGGCAGAAACCACGCCGAGGACGCGAGCGAAAAACCCACCGAAACCGGCGGAGGGATTGAGGGTGCGGCTGCTGTCGATGCTGGCCATGAGTTTCATTCCTTGACTATGAGGGGTGCAGCGCTTGTCTGCGTCTGAGGGGCAGGTAGTCAGAGAAAACCGCGCCTACAAGCCGGGTTTATTGCATAGTCCTTATGCGTTTTATGCATGGGTCCAGAGCCAATTTAAATGCATTGGTATCAGTACTTTAACGTTCTCTCATCCTCGTGACTGTCACGTGATGGCGCCATATTTGCAACGAACTGCCCGCAAATCATGCAGTTTGGAAACGCGCATTCTGCTTGGTCTTTGTTCTCGTTTCGTGCTATCGCTTGAAAAACAGATGGGCAGGGCAGGAAAATGCGGGTTTTGGGAATTGATCCCGGGTTGCGAAACCTTGGCTGGGGACTGATTGATGTGAATGGCAGTCGGCTTAGCCATGTGGCCAACGGTATTTGCCATTCAAGCGGCACCGATCTTGCGGCGCGGTTGCTGTCTCTTTACGACCAACTTACCGATATTTTGCACCGCTATACCCCCGAGGCGGCGGCGGTCGAACAGACTTTCGTCAACAAGGATGGTGCGGGAACCCTCAAGCTTGGGCAGGCGCGCGGGATCGCGCTTTTGGTGCCGGCCCAATTTGGCCTTGCGGTCGGGGAGTATTCGCCAAACACCGTCAAGAAGACCGTTGTCGGCGTAGGCCACGCGGCCAAGGAACAGGTTGCGCATATGGTCAAGGTGCAATTGCCCGGCGTGGAATTGGCCGGGCCGGATGCGGCGGATGCCTTGGCGGTGGCGATTTGTCATGCCCACCACGCGCGCAGCACCACGATGCTGGCCGACGCGGTTGAGAGGGCAAGCGCATGATCGGGCGGATCGCAGGGCGGATTGACTATCGCGCCACCGACCACGTTTTGATCGACGTGCGCGGCGTTGGATACCTTGTCTATTGCTCGGAACGCACGCTGTCGTCGATGCCGGGCGTGGGCGAGCATGTGGCGCTTTATACCGACCTTCTGGTGCGCGAGGATATCCTGCAACTCTTCGGCTTTACGACGCTGGTCGAAAAGGAATGGCATCGCTTGTTGATGAGTGTACAGGGCGTTGGCGCCAAGGCGTCGCTGGCCATTCTGGGCGCGCTTGGGCCGGATGGCGTCGGGCGCGCGATTGCGCTTGGCGACTGGAACTCGATCACGGCGGCCAAGGGGATTGGCGCAAAAACCGGACAGAGGGTGGTCAACGAGTTGAAAGACAAGGCGCCCACGGTGATGGCGATGGGCGCGGCCCCTGCGCCGGAGCTGGATGAGGGCGCGGACGAGGTGATCGAGCGCGCGCCGCGCGCCGCCGCCCCGGCCCCGGCGGGCGGGCCCAATCGCGGCGCGCAGGCCGAGGCCTTATCGGCCCTGACCAACCTTGGCTATAGCCCCGGCGAGGCGGCAAGCGCCGTGGCGCAGGCGGCGGGCGAGGCGCCGGATGCGGCCACGCCGGAATTGATCCGACTCTCGCTCAAGCTCTTGGCGCCAAAGGGGTAATCCATGTCATCGCCCGATCCGACTGTGCGCCCCGAAGAACTTCCGGAAGATTTTGACCGCAGTTTGCGCCCGCAGGCCCTGAGCGAATTCATCGGTCAGGCCGAGGCGCGCGCCAACCTTTCGGTCTTTATCCAATCGGCGCGCCAACGCGGCGAGGCGATGGATCACACGCTGTTTCATGGCCCCCCTGGTCTTGGCAAGACGACCCTGGCCCAGATCATGGCCAAGGAACTTGGCGTCGGGTTTCGCATGACCTCGGGGCCGGTGCTGGCCAAGGCGGGCGATCTGGCGGCGATCCTGACCAATCTTGAACGCAATGACGTGTTGTTCATCGACGAAATTCACCGGCTGAACCCGGCGGTGGAAGAGGTGCTTTACCCCGCGCTGGAGGATTTCGAGCTTGATCTGGTGATCGGGGCGGGGCCCGCCGCGCGCACGGTGCGGATCGAGTTGCAGCCCTTCACGCTTGTCGGGGCGACCACGCGGCTTGGGCTTTTGACGACGCCGCTGCGCGACCGCTTCGGCATTCCGACGCGGCTTCAGTTTTACAAGATCGAAGAGCTGCACGAGATCGTGACGCGCAATGCGCGGCTGTTGAATATCCCTACCGACAGTTCCGGCGCGATGGAGATTGCACGCCGCTCGCGCGGCACGCCGCGCATCGCCGGGCGGCTGTTGCGCCGAGTGGTGGATTTCGCCGTGGTCGAGGGCAATGGCGTGATTTCCAAGGAACTTGCCGATAGTTCGCTGACACGACTGGGCGTCGATCACCTTGGGCTTGATGGCGCGGACCGGCGATATTTGCGCCTGATCGCCGAGGCCTATCAGGGCGGACCGGTCGGCATTGAAACGCTCAGCGCCGCGCTCAGTGAATCGCGCGACGCGCTTGAAGAGGTGATCGAGCCGTTCCTGTTGCAACAAGGCCTTATCCAGCGCACCCCGCGCGGGCGGATGCTGACGCAGGGCGGGTGGCATCATCTTGGCCTGCCGGTTCCCGGTGCCAAGGGGCAATCGGATATGTTCGAGGATTAGGGCGAGGGGCGCAGTATCCCGTAGGGTGGGTGAAACCCACGCGCCTGCGTTGGGCGCAGGGGATGGCGTCGCCGGGTAAGCTTTGCTATCGGGGGGCGCAAAACGAAAGGGTCACCCGATGAGCGAGCCTCTGACGCCACAAGATGTTGAGGCGCTGTTCACGCGCAGCGACGAGAGTTTCCTGTTTGCCCGCTGGGGCCGACCGATCGTGCCGATCGTCTTTGGCGTCGATGACAAGACCCTGAGCGTGGTCAAGGGCGCGATCGAGGCGGTGGTGACGCTGGCCAATCACAAGATGGCCGAGACCGACCCCGAGCTTGGCGCGAACCTGATGCTGTTTTTCTTTCGCGACTGGCAGGAATTGCTTGAGGTGCCCGATCTTGATCGCCTTGTGCCTGATCTCGCGCCGCTTGTGGCACGGCTTGTGGCGGCGGATGCCAATCAGTACCGGATTTTCCGCTTTGACGAGGGCGGCGCGATCAAGGCCAGTTTCGTGTTCCTGCGCATGGACGAGCAGCTTGGCGCGGTGCCCGCCGAAACACTTGCCCTGGGCCAGGTCGTACAGACCATCCTCTTGTGGTCGGATCGCGCGTTTCAGGATCGCTCGCCGCTGGCGGCACTGCCCGACGGCGGGCAGGTGATTCTGCGCCCCGAGATCGCGGCGTTGATCCGGGCGGGCTATGATCCGATTTTGCCCGCCGCAAGCCAGGACCCCAGCCATGCGCTGCGCCTTCAGGCGCGCCTGTCGCTGATGTAAAACCGCCAAATTTCAAGGCGCTACTCGCGGGGCGCGTGGGGCGTGTCACTTTTCACTTAAAGCGGTCCTTGACCCAAGCGGGTGGTCTGGCCTTATTGCCCCATTATCTGGGGGTTGTGTATTATGTTGAATACTATTGCTAGTGGTCTCTTGGCGGTTGCCGGGATGTTTGGCACGGCGGCGGCGGGGCAAACCTGTGGTGGCGTTTATACTGTCAAACGCGGCGACAGCCTGTCGTTGATTGCCGACAGCCAGTATAAGGACGCCGACATGTGGACGGCGATCCATAACACCAATCTCGACAAGATCGGCGAAAGCCCGGATTCGATTTATACCGGCATGACGCTGCGGCTGGCCTGCATCAACGGGATGCCGCGTGGGCTAACTGGTGGCACCGAGATGCGCAGTGTCCCCGCCCGCTCCGCGGCCCCGATTGTTCAGGTGGCGGGCAATGCCGCGACCCGTGGCAAGATCAACATGCTGACCGCCGACGATTTCGCCCCTTTTACCGAGCGGACCCTGCCCAATGGCGGGCTGTTGCGATGTGGTCAATGCCGCCATGGCCAAGGCGGTACCGGCGCAGGGCTATGCGATCCACTGGGTTGAAGATTGGGCGTCGCATCTTGATCCGCTGTTGTCCAACGCGCTTCTGGATGCGGGCTTTCCCTGGTATCGGCCTGATTGCGCGGCGCAGCCCGATGAATGCCGCTGTGAGAATTTCCTTTTTTCCGACGCGATTTTTGAAATCCTGATCCTGTTGTTCACCGACAAGGCCCGACCGCTGGCCTTTGACGCCGATGACGATTTGATCGGCAAGCGGCTTTGCCGCCCGGCGGGTTCGTTTGCCCATGACCTTGATCGCTCAGGGCGGCGCTGGCTGTCCGAGGCCAAGATCACCCTGGAACAACCGCGCAGCGTTGCGCAATGTTTTGATCTCTTGATCCAGGGCAGGGTCGATGCGGTGGCGATCAACGAATTCACCGGGCGCACCGCGCTCAAAGAGCTGACCCTCAAGGATCAGGTCGAGAGCGTTCAGACGCGGCCGCTCTCTATTCAGGGGCTGCACGTGGTGGTGCATAAAAGCCATCCTCAAGGCGAGGCGATCATCGCGCTTTTCAATCAGGGTCTGGCGGGGATCAAGGCGGATGGCACCTATCAGCATATTCCGTTGAAAAACTCGCCTGATCGCTCGAAAGGGCAAGATCAGCAGAATATTGTCCCGCTAAAACGCCATTCTGGAAGTACCGTTTGTCAATTGGCCTGTGACGAGAACAGTGTTCCAAGTTTCCGAGGCGATTTTGGCGTAGCGGAGTTTTTCAACAGAATAAGCAGATCATGGAAAGCCACATGACCCGCATTTGGGCGGGGTTCTGATCCGATGGCACGCGCATTCAAAGGCATGATCTGGACGGCGTTGATGCTTGTGCTGCCGGGCATGGCACAGGCGCTTTGCGACGTCACCTATCGCGCACAGGCGGGCGACACCCTGATTTCCATTGCCGCCGCGCATTATGAGGATCAGGATCAATGGACCCTGATCTATTATGCCAATCAGGCCAAACTTGCAGACAATCAACAAGACGTCGCCGCGGGCGCCGAGCTCTATATCCCGTGCCCTGCCACCAGCGTCGTACCCGATGCGACGCCGCTGTTACAGTCCGGCGCGGAAATGACCCTTTTGACAGGCGGCAATCACGCGCCCGTCACCGATCAGGACTGGCCGGGCAACGGGCTTGTGACCGAGCTTTTGAACGCGGCGCTTGAACTAAGCCCGGCGCCGGTGCCTTACGAGGTGATCTGGGTCGATGACTGGATGCAGCACCTGTTTCCGCTTCTGGATGAACAGCGCTATGACATGGGTTTTCCCTGGGTTAAACCCGATTGCGGGGCATCCGGGGGGGGGCAAGATCTGTCAGAATTTCCACTTTTCCGAGCCGGTTCTCGATCTGCCGATCATGCTGTTCAAGCGGGCGGACAGCGGGCTGACGTACAAGAGTGACGCCGATATTGTCGGGCGCCGCCTGTGTCGCCCGGCGGGGGACATCACCGATGATCTGGACCGGGCCGACCGGCGTTGGATCAGTGAGGGCAAGGTCACCTTGATCCAGCCCGCAAGCCCCGAGGCCTGTTTCGAGGCGCTGATGGCAGGCGAGGTCGATGCGGTGACGGTGAATGTGTTCGGGGGCGCATCCAGGATTGTGGCGATGGGTCTGCGCGGTCGCGTTGTGCCGCTTGATCAGCCGCTCTCGCGGGAGGCACTTCATGTGGTGATCTCGAAAAAGCACTGGCGCGGGACAACCCATTTGTACCGGGTCAATGCCGGGTTGAAGGCCCTGCGAGACAGCGGGCGCTACACGGAGATCGTAGAGCGCCATCTTGGGATATTCTGGCAGCAGCTGCATTAGGGGCGATCGCCGGATTTGAGTATTTATGGAACGATGAAAGACATGCTAGAGCATGTTGCTCAAAAGTGGGCACCGGTTTTGAGCTTCTCGAACATGCGGAATCAAGAGCATGTTGCTCAAAAGTGGGCACCGGTTTTGAGCTTCTCGAACATGCGGAATCAAGAGCATGTTGCTCAAAAGTGGGCACCGGTTTTGAGCTTCTCGAACATGCGGAATCAATACCTTAGAGCCCGTCAAAAGAGCAAAGAGCGTGCACCTCCATGCCCATGGTTTCAAGGCGGGTGCGCCCGCCAAGATCGGGCAGGTCGATGATGAAGGCACAGCTTAGGATTTCGCCGCCCAAACGCTCGATCAGGCGGATGCTCGCCGCCGCAGTGCCACCGGTGGCCAAAAGATCGTCGACCACGAGGATTTTCTCGCCCGGCTGAATGGCGTCATCGTGAAGCTCGACGGTCGCCTCGCCATACTCAAGCGTATAGTCCTCGGAAATCACCGCAGCGGGCAGCTTGCCCTTTTTGCGGACCGGAACGAAGCCGACGGACAGCTGATGGGCGATGGCCCCGCCAAGGATGAAACCGCGCGCTTCAAGGCCGACGACCTTGTCGATGCGCTGTCCTGCGTAGGGCTGTACCATCTGGTCAATGGCGATCCGAAACCCGCGCGCGTCGGCGAAAAGCGTGGTTACATCGCGAAACATGATCCCGTCATGGGGGAAGTCCTTGATCGTGCGAATGTAATCCTTGACGGTTTTGGTTTTGGGCATTGGCGAGGCTTTCGGGGTTGTGGCATTGCCGGCCCGGTGTAGGCGCAAGGCAGGGGCGAGCGCAAGGGATCAGGTGGCGCGGCGGTATTCTGCGATGGCCTGTGTAAGGGCGCCGACGCCCCAGAGCACGAGTGCAAAGATCACCACGCAGACCATGAAGTTGAGCGCGGTTTGCAACAGCCGCTGACCGCGCGTCGCAGGTTTGGCGAGAAACGGAATTTCCGGGCGCAGCAAAAAGCGCGAGGCGAGGTAGGCAAATAGAAGCCCTGCGAGGAGCCAATAGGTCACGTCGAAAATCAGCGGATCATAGGTTTGCGCCAGATAGCTTGCGAACCCGACCAGCAAAATCCAGCGGATGACCTGAAACACCTCGTCGGTGAAGGCCTCAAAGCGGCGGCCCATGGCGTAGCGCCATGATTTATCGGTGATCCGTGTCATGGCTTTTGTTGTGACGCCCAAGCCAGACCGCGTCCAGTCTCGGCAGGTCCGCGCGCGAAGAGTTTACCAGCGTCGCGTCATGCCGCGCGGCGCAGGGTTGCGGTCATAACGCCCATCCCGATCAAGGCCACGCCGCCCGAGCGTGTCAGCCATGTGATCACCGAAGGTCGCCTGATCGTGGCGCGCAGGCGATCGGCCAGCAGGGCATAGGCAAGCGCATTGAGCGCGGCGAGCGCGACGAAGGTGGCGGTCAGGATCACGAATTGCGGGGCAAGCGGGGCATCAAGAGTGACGAACTGCGGCACGAAGGCGATGAAAAACCCGATGGATTTGGGGTTGAGCGCGGTCACGGCGTGCTGTCGGGCGTGGCCACGGTCTCAAGTCCATCGATGCGCGGCGTGAGCAGCAATTTCAGCCCCATCCAGACCAGATAGGCCGCGCCAATCCATTTTAGCAGCGTGAACAGCGTGGCCGAGGCCAGCACAAGCGCGCCAAGCCCCAGGAGAGAGGCGCTCATCGCGATCAGATCGCCCAAGGCCACGCCCGTCGCCGAGGCAAGCGCGACCCGTCGGCCCTGTGACAGGGCATAACTTAGCACCAAAAGAACTGTCGGGCCGGGAATGAGCAAAAGCGCGGTCGAGGCGGCCACGAAGGTCAGCCAGAGATCAAGCGGCATGTCAGGGCCCTTTTTGGTCAGAGAACACGGCCCGCGACCGCGTCAAGTTTGGCCACAAGGGCCGGATCGCGGGCCTCGGGGGCGGTGAGAATGGCGAATTCAAGCGCGCGGTCACAGCCATGCGGACAGGCCGCGCGATCCGCGCCCAAAAGCGCGGGCAGGCGGCGCACCATGTCGCGGCCCTTGTCGGCATTGCCCATCAAGGTGGCGATGATGGCGGTCACATCGACCTCGCCGTGATCGGGGTGCCAGCTATCGTAATCTGTGATCATCGCGACGGAGGCATAGCAAAGCTCTGCTTCGCGGGCGAGTTTGGCCTCGGGCATATTGGTCATGCCGATCACGTCACAGCCCCAGACCTCGCGGTACATTTTCGATTCCGCCAGCGTGGAAAATTGCGGGCCTTCCATCGCCAGATAGGTGCCGCCCTTGTGCACGGTGACACCGGCCGCGCGCGCCGCCTCTTCGCAGGCCGCACCAAGGCGCGGACAGGTCGGATGCGCAACGCTCACATGGGCGACGCATCCGGTGCCAAAGAAGGATTTTTCGCGCGCAAAGGTGCGGTCGATGAACTGATCCACGATGACGAAATCGCCCGGCGCCATGTCTTCGCGAAACGAGCCCGAGGCGGACACGCTGATCACATCGGTGACGCCAAGCCGCTTGAGCGCGTCGATATTGGCGCGATAGGGCACGGTGGTCGGCGAATGCACGTGACCGCGCCCATGGCGCGGCAGAAACGCCATTTTGACACCCTCAAGCGTGCCGGTCAGGATCTGATCCGAGGGCGCGCCCCAAGGGGTTTCAACCGCCTGCCAGGTGGCATCCGCGAGCCCGTCAATCTCGTATAGGCCAGAGCCGCCGATTACGCCGATCATCGTGTCAGTCATGTGAAATCCCTGCAAAATGGAGTGTTTGACAAAGTGTTACGACGGTTTGGGTCAAATGAAAATGCCTGCACCGGTGAAGGTGCAGGCAAGGCGCGCGCCGCCCTCATCCCCGAAGACGGGCGCGCCGGGCCGGGCAGAGGTTAGCCCAGCTTTTCGACAACCTCGTCCGTGCTCCAGACGGCGTTGGCCATGTAGCGAAAGTTGATCAGCGCGGCGAGATATCCGTCGCCCTCGGGCAGCATTGCGGCGGCGGTGCCATCAGAGACCACGGCCACCTCAAACCCCTGCTCAAGCAGCTCGCGCATATGGCTTTCGGTACACAGGTTGGCCGACATGCCCGCAAGGATCACCTGATCAATGCCACGCTTGCGCAGTTGCAGGACCATGTCATTGGTTTCGGGGCCGTAAACCTTGTGCGGCGAACAGATGATGGTTTTTCCGTCATGAATATACTCTTTATATTCAGGCATATAGTCGGCGCCAGATCCCTCGAACCCGTCGAGCGACAGCGGCCCCGCGCGATCAAACATGCCGATCTTGTGCATCAGCTTTTCAAGCGCGCCTTCGAATTTCCAGCCGTGATCGGTGGGGTAATAGTAATGCGGCGAGATCGCCACGGTGAGGCCCTTGGCCTTGGCCGCGCGAAACAGGCGACCGATGTTTTCAACCGTTGGTTGCGCGTCACGCTTTCGCCGACCACGCCCCATGTCACCCCGTCGGGCGACAGGAAATCGACCTGCGGGTCGGTGACCACAAGCGCCGTGCGCGACAGATCAAGCACCATGTCACTTGGCGGCAGGGCCGGTTCGGCGGGGGGCGCATAGGGGTCTGTGGTCTGCGCCTCGGCGGTGCCTGCGGCGAGGGTGGCGGCGGTCGCCGCGCCAAGCGCTGCGGTGCCGGTCAGGGCCTGGCGGCGGGTGAACCTTGGGTTATTTCCATGATCGTGGTCGTTGCAATTGCACATCTTGGCATCCTTTTTAATGAGTGGTTTCGCATGCCTTAAGCTGGCAGGTCCGATGTGCCTTTTCGTCCTGAAAACGTGGCTTCACGATTAGTTTTGGTGCCAGTTCTGCCAAGGCATGACAAAATGTCCCCATGCATATGACCCATCCAAACCCTGACCCGCATGACCGTGTCCTGACCGAGTTGGACATCGAGGCCGATCCGTTCGCCATTTGCGCGCTTGAAGGGGCTTGCTCGCTCGGCCTTGGGCGTGCGCCGGGGGCGACCTTGCATTATGTTCTGGGCGGGCGGGGGCAGCTAAGCTTTCAATCCCTGCCGCCGATTGATCTCGCGCCTGGGCGGCTGGTGCTTGTGCCTTCAAGCCTGCATCATTCGCTGCGCAATCATGGCGGTGGTCAGGTCGGATTGCCGGTCTGCCAGCCTGCGGGCCTTGATCTTGAACAGCATGTTGAGCGCGGCGAGGGTGGCGGAAACATGGTTGTGCTCTGCTCGACGGTCAAGCTTGGCCTGCGCGACACGCACGGGCTTGTCGATCTGATGCGTGTGCCGCTGACGCTTGACCTTGGCGATGCGCCGGGGGCGGCGCAGGCGATCAATGCCCTCGTCGGCGAGGTGACGCAATCGCGCACCGGGCGGCGGGCGATGATCCGGGTTTTGTTGCTGCAATGCGTGATCGAGATGCTGCGCCAGCGGCTGGATGCGGGTGACCCGGCGGTTCTCTGGCTTTGCGCGCTGGCCGATCCGGGCCTGTGGCGCAGCCTGCGCGCGATGCTGGATGATCCGGGCGCCGCGCATTCCCTGGAAGGGCTTGCCGAGGTCGCAGGCATGAGCAGGTCCCGCTTTGCCGAGCGGTTTCAGATGTCTTACGGTCGCGCGCCGATGGGGTTTTTGCGCGCCCTTCGCCTTGCGCGCGCGGCGCAGTTGTTGACTGAGCGCCGCGAGCCGGTGAAACGCATCGCAGAGATGGTGGGCTTTACCAGCCGCAGCGCCTTTACCCGCGCCTTCATCGAGGTATGGGGCCAGTCGCCGCGCGCCTTTCGTCAGGAAAAAAACTGGTTGATTGCCCGCCTCAGGCCGCCGAGCGGGCGCAAAAGGTCACCTTGTTGCGCCCCTGCGCCTTGGCCAGGTAAAGCGCGCGATCGGCCTCATCAAGCAACAGATCAACGGTCGGGGCGACATAGGCAGCGCTGGGCGTTGCCATCGTCACGCCGATGCTGATGGTCACATGCAGCGGCTCGCTCTGGCCCGGCACGGTGATCGGTGTCTGGCGGATCACGTGACAGAGCCGGTCTGCGGTCTTCTGGGCGTGAAAGCGATTGCTGCCGGGGGTCACGATCAGAAACTCCTCGCCGCCGATCCGCGCCAGCATATCGCCTTCACGCAGATGCGCGCGAAGCTGATTGGTCACGGCGCAAAGAACACTGTCGCCGGCGGCATGACCGTAGCGGTCATTGACCTGTTTGAAGAAATCTAGATCGGCCACCATGACGGCAAAGCTGCCCTCGTTCTGGCGCGTTTCCTCAATCAGGCGATTCAGGAAGGGCAGGGCATAGCGCCGGTTATAGGCGCCGGTCAGCGGATCGACCACAGCCGCCTGAAGGTCCAGCAAAAGCTGTGTGCGCATTTGCTTGCTCCAGCGTTTGTGGCAAAGTTGATTGTCCATCCGAAGCGCAAGTTCATCGCGGTCCGCCAGCCCGATGATCACATCATTTGCCCCCATATCCAGCAGGGTGATGGCAAGCGGGCTTGTGTCGTCATCCAAAAGCGCGATCACCGGACAGCAATGGGTACGCTGCGCGGCCTTGAGCTCGGCCAGAAGGCGCAAGCCCTCTTCGGCATCGGCAAGCCCGATCCGCAAAAGGTAAACATCCGGGATTTGCTGATCCGGGGCAATCGGCATGGCCTGTTCGGTCCCGTAAGCGCTGAACTGATGGGGCGAATCCTGGGTCATCATCCCCTGAAGCGCGAGCGCCTCCGGCTTGGAGCGCGCAACGATGGCGATACGGCCCGGTCTTTGAAACTCGCGCCGCGCCTCGGCAAAGCCGAGCACATGCGGCACTTCTGATTGCATGGTCAGGTCGTGATTGTTGTGATGCTGGCGCAAAAGGTTGCGCAGCCGCGCCAGCAAAAGCGGCTCTTGCACCGGTTTTGTCAGGATATCATCGGCCCCTGCGCGCAGAACCGCATGGCGTTCATGCACACAGGAATGGGTCTGCAACAGGATGATCGGTGTGGTGGTCAGGGCTTTGATCTTGCGCAGGGCGGTCACGAACTCTGCGGCGGCCGTGCCCGACAGATGTGCACTGGCCAGAATCAGGTCGGGCCGGGTGCTGGCGGCCATTGCCAGCGCCTCGGTTGCCGAACTGGCCTGAACCACTTCGTAATGGGCCGCCGACAGTTTGACCTTTAGGACAATCCTGTTGGTGGCCAGATCATCGACAATCAGAATTTTATCTGACATGGCACAGCGCCTTTCTGACTTGCCCTTTTTGCATGCTCAACTATCCATGTAAGAAGTTAAGAAAACCTTTCACGAAATTAACCTAGGTGACCATGCAGCAAGAATCCGCCGAGACGATCGCATTGCAGGCTTTGGCCTGGCTGGCCGGGCATGACGAGCTTTTGCCGGTATTTTTAGGGGCAAGCGGCGCGTCAGAGGCCGATTTGCGGTCGCGCGCCACCGAGCCGGAATTCCTTGGCGCGGTTTTAGACTTCTTAATGATGGACGACGCCTGGGTTGTGGAGTTCTGCGATATGCAGGGGCTGAGCTATGAAACCCCGATGATGGCGCGCGTGGCCTTGCCCGGCGCCGAACAGATCAACTGGACATGAGCGGGCCCGCGCAAGACCACCGTGTCGATGGCATCCTGTTTGACAAGGATGGCACGCTGTTTGATTTTCACGCCACCTGGAGTGTCTGGGCCCATGGCGTCATCAGCGAGCTTGCCGAGAACGACGCGAGCGTGATGCAGCAGCTTGCGGATGTGGCGGATTACGACCTTGCGCTGCGGCGGTTTCGCCCGACCAGTCCGATCATCGCGGGCACCAATCGCGAGGCGGCGGAATGTCTTGCGCGGGCATTGCCGCGCCGCGCGGTGGACGAGATCGAGATCTACCTGATGCAAAGCGCCGCCCGAGCGCCGCTTGCGCCTGCGGTGCCGCTTGTGCCCTTTCTGGACGGGCTGGCGCGGGCGGGGCTGCGGCTTGGGGTGATGACCAATGACACCGAGCACGGCGCGCGCGCGCATCTTGGGGCGGCAGGCGTGGCCGGGCATTTCCATTTCATCGCCGGGTTTGATTCCGGGCATGGGGCAAAACCCTCGCCCGCGCCGCTTTTGGCCTTTGCCACCGCGATGGCGCTTGATCCCGCGCGCATCGCAATGGTCGGCGATAGCACGCATGATCTGATGGCCGGGCGCGCCGCGGGCATGCAGACCATCGGCGTGTTGACCGGCCCGGCACAAGAGGCCGATCTAGCGCCGCTGGCGGATGCGGTGTTTCCCGATATCGGACATATCACCGGCTGGCTTGGGGCATGACGCGCCACCCGCTGTTTGGCCTGATCCTGGCCGTGTTTGGTGCGCTGACGCTGACGCCGGATGCCTTGTTCATGCGATTGTCAGAGATGGGCGGCTATCAGATGGTCGGCTGGCGCGGTCTTTTGATGGGCATGGTGATGCTGGTGCTTTGGGCGCTGACGAGCCGGACGCGGCGGCGTGATCTTGCGGTGCTGGCCAGTGGATACGGCGTGCTGATCCTTGTGTGCCAGTATTTCAATGCGACGCTCTTTAGCCTTGGCATCGCCCATGCGCCGGTGTCGATCGTGCTGTTCTCGGTGGCGACGGTGCCGGTCTTTGCCGCGCTTTTCGCCCGGCTGATCATCAAGGAACCGACGCGCCCGGCCACATGGGTCACGATTGCGGTGGTGATGGCGGGCATCGCTTTGGCGGTCTTCGGCGGCGAGGGCGCAGGCGTCGGCCTTGATCGCACGGCACTTTGGGGGGCCTTGGCGGGCTTGGGCGTGGCGATGGTTCTGGCGATGAACTTTGTCATCCTGCGCGCCCAGCCACAGATACCGATCCTTCTGGTGATCGGCCTTGGCGCGCTGATCGCTGGTGCCACGGGCGCGACCATCACCGGAAGCAGCGTGATGATGCAGGGCAATGTCTGGGCGATTGCGATCTGCGGGTTGGTGATCTTGCCGGTCTCGTTCTTTTCGCTCTCGCTGGCCTCGCGCTACACCCATGCCTCGAACGTCAGCCTTGTGCTGTTGCTTGAAACCGTTCTGGGGCCGCTTTGGGTCTGGCTTGGGATGGGCGAGGCGCCGACGCCACTTATGCTTGCGGGCGGCGCAGTGGTCGTGGTGAGCCTTGCCATTTATCTCTGGTTCACCGGGCGGCGGGTGGCCGCGAGGGCGGCGGCGTGACCGGCCTGAGGTCGCGAAAATCAAAAACGACAGGATAAGTCGCAAAGCGGCATGTTGCGCCCGCAAGAGCGGTGTTTCGTTACATCAGACGAGCACGCGGAGAGCATGACATGGCTGAAGATCTCAAACGCAGAACACGCAGTGGCGGGCGCGCGGGCAGTGTGGCCCGACGCGGCAGCGCGGTCATCGAACAGATGCCGTGGAACCCGCCAATCAATATCGACCGCCCGACCGAGCCCCTGAACGAGGCCGGCGTGCTCGCCGTGCATGACGGCGCGATGCGCATTCTCGAAGAGATCGGCATCACCTTCCTCAATCCCGAAGCGGTCGAAATCCTGCGCGCCTCGGGGGGCTGCACCATCGAGGGCGAGAACGTCCGAATGGGGCGCGATTTCGTGATGGAGATGATCGCCATGGCCCCCGAGCAATGGACGATCACCCCGCGCAATCCCGATCACACCCTGACGATCGGCGGGCAGCATCTCAACTTTGGCAACGTGTCGTCGCCGCCAAGCTATTGGGACATGAAAATCGGGCGCAAGGTGACCGGCACCCGCGAGATGTGTCAGCACCTTCTGATGCTGAGCCAGTATTTCAACTGCGTGCATTTCATCGGCGGCTATCCGGTCGAGCCACAGGACATCCACGCCAGTATCCGCCATCTTGACGTGCTTTATGACAAGCTGACCCTGACCGACAAGGTGGCGCATGCCTATTGCCTTGGCAAGGAACGCGTCGAGGATGTGATGGAGATGGTGCGCATCGCGGGCGGTCTCAGCCATGAGGAATTTGAGGAAAAGCCGCGGATGTACACCAACATCAACTCGACCTCGCCGCTCAAGCATGACTTTCCGATGCTCGATGGCTGGATGCGGATGGCGCGGCGCAATCAGGGGCTTGTGGTGACGCCCTTTACGCTTGCCGGCGCGATGGCCCCGGTCACCATGGCGGGCGCGGTTGCGCAATCGCTGGCCGAAGCGCTCTGCGCGGTTGTGCTGGCGCAACTGATCCGGCCCGGCGCGGCCTGTGCCATCGGGACGTTCACCAGCAATGTTGACATGAAATCAGGCGCGCCCGCCTTTGGCACCCCCGAATATATGCGCGCCACCCAGATGACCGGGCAAATGGCGCGGTTTTACAAACTGCCGATGCGCGCAAGCGGTGTTTGCGCCGCCAATGTGCCCGATGCTCAGGCGACATGGGAGACCTCGAACAGCCTTTGGTCGGCGGTGCAATCGGGCGCGCATATGGTCTATCATGCGGCTGGCTGGCTTGAAGGGGGGCTGATCGCGAGCCCGGAGAAATTCGTGATGGATTGCGAGATATTGCAGCATATCCAGCGGTATATGGACCCGATGCTAACCGCGACAGGTGTCGATGATATCGCCATTGATGCTATCCGCGAAGTCGGTGATCAGGGCCATTTCTTTGGCATTCAGCACACCCAGGATCGTTACACGACGGCGTTTTATCAACCCTTCCTGAGTGATTGGCGCAATTACGAGGCCTGGGAGGCGGCCGGGGCGGTCTGGACGCCTGCGCGCGCGCATCAGATCTATCTTGATATCATCGAGAGCTTTGAGGCACCGCCCATGGGCGAAAGCATCCGCGAGGAACTTGCGGCCTTTGTTGAGCGGCGCAAGGCCGAAGGCGGCGCGCCGACGGATTTCTGAGGCTGGTGGCGCCCCTTTTGCGGGCGCTCCCACCCGCCCACCCCGCGCCCGCAAAAGGGGCGGGTCGGCGGGCCGGGGAAAAGATCGCCAGTGCGATGCCGGGCAAGGCGCCGCAGGTGCCCTTGCATGTTTCGGGCTGGAACCGGATGTCGCGGGATGGGGCCGATGCCGAGCAGTTGCTTCGATATATCCGCGATGATGCCGAGATTGAAATTGCCTATCTCGATCTGGAAGAGCGTCAAAGCCGCAGGGCGATCCAACCCTTGGCGTTAATTTATTAAATTGATGTGGTGGTTCTGATTGCCTGGTGCACCCTGCGACAGGATTTCAGGCATTTCCGGATCGACCGGATCACGGAGTGTGCGCCAACCGGGCGGCATTTTACGGCAGAGTCGGCGGCGCTTCGCGATAGCTGGGCGCAACGCGCCGCTTTGCCTTGATACTGCCCTTCGAGATTTCAAAGGTGACCTTGCTGCGCAGTTACGCTTTGTGGCGACGTTCGTGCAAGGCCTGAGTGACGATCTGAAAGGCAGAGGACAGGAACAGCCCCGCCATCACCGCCGCCACGATCACATCGGGCCACCCCGTTGCCGTGCCCCAGACGGCCAGGGCGGCAATGATCACCGCGACATTGCCGATCGCATCGTTGCGAGAACACAGCCAGACCGAGCGCACATTGGCATCCCCGTCCTTATAGCGCAGCAGCAAAAGCACACTCGCAACATTTGTGGCGAGCGCCAAGACCCCGACACTGCCCATGATCGAGGCCTCAGGCAGGCCGAGGTAAAACACCCGGTAGAGGGTCGAGCCGAACACCCATGCCCCCATGAGGGCGAGGCTTATGCCTTTGGCGAGGGCGACTGCGCTGCGAATGCGGGCGGACTTGCCGATCACCGCAAGCGAGATGCCATAGGTCAGAGCATCGCCGAGGAAATCAAGCGCGTCGGCCTGAAGCGCCTGGGATTGTGCGAGGTGGCCGGCGCTCATCTCGACCAAAAACATCGTGGCATTCAAGGCAATTACGATCCAGAGCCGCCGTTTGTAATCGGCAGACATGCCTTCAAAGTTGCTGGTGTGATCGTGGTGCCCTGACATTGGCTCTCGCTTTCCGGTCAAGCACTAACATGCCGCATTGGACTTGCACAGGCGGGCATTTCCTAGGCGGGCCCATGCCGCGCAGCCTTGCCATCGAGCCACTTGCGACAGGCCCGATCCACCCCGGCATGCAGCAGAAGCGTCAGCACCGCCAGCACGATCAGCGCAGCGAACATCAAATCAATCTTGGCGCGCCCATTCGCAAGAAGCATCAGGTAGCCAAGGCCCTTTGACGCACCGACCCACTCGCCAATAATCGCCCCGATCGGGGCATAGACAGCTGCCAGTCGCAACCCCGAGGCAAAACCCGGCAGGGCCGCGGGCACCCGGATATGCCACATAAGGCGGTGCCGGTTCGCGCCCATGATTCGCCCCAGATCAAGCCAGTGTTGCGGCGTGCGCATCAGCGCATCAAAGAACGCCGAGGTGACCGGAAAATAGATGATCAAAAGAGCCATCGCCACCTTGGACCAAAGCCCATAACCCAGCCAGAGCGTCAGGATCGGCGCGAGGGCAAAGACCGGGATCGACTGGCTGAACACCATCATCGGCCGGATCAACCGGCGCGCCATCGGCGAGGCGGCAAGACCAATCGCCGAAAACCCGCCAAGCACCGCCCCCAGAGCCAGCCCAAGCAGGACTTCGGCCCCGGTGATGGTGGCGTGATGGGCGATCAGCGCGCGGCTTTTCCACAGCGTTTCGAATACCCGCACCGGATCGGGAAGGATAAAGGGCGGCAGATCGGCCAGCATCACCAGAGCCTGCCAGAGGACAAGCGCAAGGGCCGTCGAGGCGATGATGGTAACGAGGCGCGTCATCATGCGGTTTTATATCCCAGGCTTGCGGCATCAAAGAACGCCCGCTCAAGCCGGGTTGCGGTGATGAATGTCTCTTCCACCGCGCGCATCTCGTCGGGGCCAAGGCCCTGCCATGCGCGATCAAGCTGATCCCGCAGATAGGCGACCACAGCTTCGAACCCTGCACCGCTATGCAAGCTGATCCATTCCCCGAACCAGAACGGCAGGTCCCCGGCCTTATCGGCATGCGGGTTGGCCCAGCTGAGGTAGGACCACTCCGCGACGACCAGAACCGCAAGCATCTGTTCATAGCGCCCCGAGCGGGCGGCCTTTGCCATCAGCGCCTGAAACTCTTGCGTTACCGGATGGGCGGGGGCGGGTGGTTCGGTGGTGCCGCCAAGGGCGGGGATGGCGCGCAGGAAATAGGTGTTCTCGGGCCCCGAGATCAGGCCGAGAAACTGCGCCGCAGGGATCGCATCGCCAAGGCTGGGTGCCTGTGCGATGGCCGAGGCCAACAGCCGCACGAACCCCTCGATGAACAGGTAATCCTGGCGCAGATAGGCCAGCATTTTATCCTGCGCGAGAGTTCCTGCGACCAGATCGTTGGTAAAGGCGTGGCTGGTGGCCGCAGTCCAGTCAGGCTGGCACAGCGACTTGAGGTGATCGGTGGGGCGCATCGCGGGCTCCTTTTGCATGGGCTCAGGCGGTGGCGCGCAACAGCGCCAGAAGGCGGCCCTGCGCGGCAAGTGTTTCGCTATCATCGACCGGGCGTGGCGGCGCGCCCTTGGGCGGCGCGAAGTCGGTCAATCCGGTTTCGGACAGGATATGGATCGCATCGCCAAGGCGGGCGGCCTCGGCCGGGTCATGGGTGACCATCAAAACGGTTCGCCCGACAAGATGTTCCGCGCTCAGGTCCTGCATCTGGGCGCGGGTGCGCGCATCAAGCGCCGAAAATGGCTCGTCCAGCAAAACGATGGGGCGATCCTCCATCAGGGTGCGCGCAAGCGCCACCCGCTGGCGTTGGCCCCCCGAAAGAGCATCCGGCGTCTTGCCCGCATGATCGGCCAGGCCGACGCGCTCCAGCATGGCAAGCGCGCGCTCTTTGTCGCGCGGCGCACCACGCAGGCGCGCGCCAAGCGTGACATTGCCCAGCACGTCAAGCCAGGGCATCAACAGATCCCCCTGCGCCATCAGCGCCATCCGCCCCGGCAAGGCAAGCCCGTCAGAGGCGGTGATCGTGCCGGTGAAATCGGTCACGTCATCGACCCCTGCCAAAAGCCGCAATAGCGTGGTTTTGCCAACACCGGATGGGCCAAGCAGGCAGGTCCAGCGCCCGGCAGGCATGACGAGGCGCAGCGGCCCGAAAATCGGCGTGTCGCCAATTCGGGCGCTCCCCTCGATCACAAGGTCGGGCGGTTTCGGGCGCATCGGCGGCCTTCCTTTGTTTGACGCATGGCAAAAGGCAGGAAGGGCGCCGGGGTGTGGCGCAGTTTCCGTTCCCTCCGCCGGTGCGAGCCGGATCAGGTTCGGTGGGTTGGTCTTGCGACCTCTCAGCCCGAAACGGGCACCCCAACGGATGTGAAAGATGTAGCAATGCCCCCCTGCCATGGCAAGCCTTGGCCGACCTTTGCGAAAAATTGCCTGAATTTCAGGCGTTCAATGCTTGTTAACCTGAGCATGGCACAGTTGCGCGGTATGAGTGGAGAATGCGATGCACGGGCTGGTTAACCGCGCCATAGAAAGATTTGTTCGCGACACCTATGGGCGCGATGTTTGGATTGAAACGATAAGACGGCTCGATCTGGGGTATACCGAGTTTGAGGCGATGATGACCTATGAGCCGCAAGTGACCAAAAAGGTCCTTACGGCCCTGGGGCAGCGCCTTGATAAGGCGGTGCCGGATCTGCTTGAAGATATCGGCACTTACATGATTTCACACCCCAATATTGAGGCGCCGAGACGGCTTTTGCGCTTTGGCGGGGTGGATTTTGTGGATTTTCTGCATTCCCTTGATGATCTGCCCGAGCGCGCGCGCCTTGCCGTGGCGGACCTTGATTTGCCGCTGCTTGAACTGCGCGATCATGGCGAGGGCAGCTATAGCCTGAATGTCGGCTTGTCCGAACATCACGATCTGCGTTTGGGGCATGTGGTGATGGGGGTTTTGCGCGCGATGGCGGATGATTACGGCGCCTTGGTGTTTCTGGAACACAGAGGCGCAAGCGCAGGGCGCGAAGTGATCTTGATTCGCCTGCTTGAAACGGCATTTGCCAGCGGCCGGAGCTTTGAACTTGGGGCTGGGGGGCTCGCTGGATGAGTGACGAAAAGTATTCTTCCTACGACCTGCTTGATCTTTTGTGCCCGATGCACGCGGTGCTCAATGGCACCGGGCATGTGGTGCATGCCGGGCCGACCCTGCACAAGGTATTTGACGCAAAGCCGTTGATCGGCGCCCGGTTCCTGGAGCGGGTTGAACTGCGCCGTCCGCATGTGGCCGATACGATGGAGGGGCTGCGGGGCTGTCATGGCGCGCGGCTGCATTTGCGTTTGCGCGACGGGCTGCGCACCGGCATGAAAGGTGTGCTGATTGCCCTGTCGAAAGACGGGGCGTCGCTTGGGCCGCCGGGGGGGGCGATCATCAACCTGTCCTTTGGTATTTCCGTGGTCGATGCCGTGCGCGACTTCAGCCTGAATGCCGGGGATTTTCCGGCGACTGACCTGACCATCGAGATGCTCTATCTGATCGAGGCGAAATCGGCCGCGATGGAGGCGTCGCGCAAGCTTAACCTGCGGCTTCAGGGGGCGCGCATTGCCGCCGAGGAGCAGGCCTATACCGACACGCTGACCGGCCTCAAGAACCGCCGCGCGATGGATCATGTGCTTGAGCGGCTGATGCAGACCGAACAAGATTTTGCCTTGATGCATCTCGATCTGGATTTCTTCAAACAGGTGAATGACACGATGGGCCATGCCGCCGGAGACCAGGTGTTGCAGGATGTGGCCCGGCGCATTTTGGCGGAAACCCGCGCGGACGATCTTGTCGCGCGCACCGGCGGGGATGAATTCGTGCTGATCTTTGCCGGGCTGACCGGGCGTGAGCGGCTGACCGAGATTGCCACACGTCTGATCATGCGCCTTGAAGAGCCGGTCCTGTATAACGGTCAGGAATGCCGGGTCTCAGGCAGCATCGGCGCGACGCTTAGCTGTGCCTATGAGGCCCCCGATATGGCGCGGATGATGGCGGATTCCGACCTCGCGCTTTATGCCGCCAAGGCGCGCGGGCGCGGGTGTCATGTGATCTACGAGCCCGCCTTGCGCGACGATGCCCCCCGCTGCGCGGCATCGGCTAGGGCGCTCTGCCCCCGTTAGAAGCGCGCCGGATCATAGGGCGAAAGGTCGATGTTGGGCCGCTCGCCCATGGCAAGACCGGCGGCCAGCCGCCCGGTTTTCGGCCCCATCATGAACCCCCAGTGGCTATGGCCAAAGGCGGCGATAAGGCCGGGTTGCCCTTTGATCGGCCCAATCGCCGGCAGGCTGTCGGGAAACGATGGGCGCAGGCCCGACCAAGTTTCATAGCGTGCTTCTGCGAGATCCGGGCAAAGCTTGCGCGCGACCTTCGCAAGCGCCTGTGCCCGCGCGGGGCTTGGCTCGGTCTCAAGCCCGCCGAATTCGGCGGTGCCCGCGGCGCGCAATGCGCCCTCCATGCTGCTCGCGACGAGCTTCATATCGGTGTCCATAACCGAATTGTTGAGCGTGACCGGCGCATCAGGAAAGGCAAGGTGATAGCCGCGCTCGGCCTCAAGCGGGACATCAATCCCAAGCGGCGCCAAGAGCCGCGTCGACCAGGCGCCGGCGGCCAGAACAACATTTGCGGCGCGGATCGGGCCGCTGTCAGTATTGATCTGCCAATCCTCGTCGGTGCGCAAAAGCCCGGTGACCCTGGCCTTAACCACGGTGCCGCCCAAACCGCAGAGCTTATCGGCCAGCACCGCGCAAATACGCCCCGGCGAAAGCGCGCGGGCCTGTCCCTTGATCAAGAGCGCGGATTTGAAGGCAGGCGACAGGGCCGGTTCAAGATCGCGCAATGCGGCGGTATCAATCGCTTCAAGCTCGGCGCCATATTTCAAGCGCAGCTGATTGGTGAAACTGTCAAGCCGGGCGGGGGCCGCGCCGCGACTGGCCATCACGTAATAGCTGTCTTTTATCAGGTCTTCATATCCGGTGCCGACCAAAAGCTGGCGGTAGAGCGTGACATTGTCGTGGTTCAGCGCATGCATCGCCGCCGCAGTGGCCTCAACCCGGTCACGTTGCCCCGCGCGCAGAAACCTGAGCGCCCAGGGTAAGAACCGAAGTGCATGGCGCGGGCGCAGATGCACTGGCCCCGACGGATCAAGCACCCAACGCGGGATATCGCGCCACAACCCCGGAAGCGATTGCGGCACCACGGAAAACGGCGAGATCACCCCGGCATTGCCCATCGAGGCCCCCTGACCGGGCGCATCGCGATCAATCAGGCGCACCGGCGTGCCGCGCTCGGCCAGAGCAATGGCGGTGCAAATCCCGACGATGCCGCCGCCGATCACGGCGGTGGGCTGCGGCGTGCTCATGCGCTCTGCGCCGGAACCGCCGCCGCCCGGCTTGCGATCACCTGCATCGCGATTGCGGGCGCCATGACCACAAGGGCGGCGATGTCGCTGCCGAGGCTGGGCGCGACCAAAAGCACGCCGCCGACCAAAAAGCTAAACCGCCAGAGCCCACGCAGGGGCGCCAACAGGAACCCGGCCACCGCCGCCCCGACGCAGAAAATCCCGAACCCGCAGGTGATCGAGACCTGAAGGAAGGATCCAAGCGTGAAATATTCCGGCAAAACGATCAGGATTGTCGGCGCATAGACAAACACCATCGGTACCATCAACTTGCCAAGGCCAAGCGTAAAGGCGGTCATCCCGGTGCGGAACGGGTTGGCATTGGCAATCCCCGCCGCCGCATAGGCCGAGGCACAGACCGGCGGCGTGATCTCGGAAATCACCCCGTAGTAAAGCACGAACATATGCGTCGCGAGCGGTGGCACGCCAAGCTGGCTGAGCGCCGGGGTGGCGACCGCAACCAGCATAATATAAAGCGCCGTCGTCGGAAGGCCGGCCCCCATCAGGATACAGGCCATCGCGATCAGAACCAGCGAGATGAACTGTTGCAACGAGGGTTGGCTGAAGGCCTCGATCGGCATCCAGTCGAGCATCGGCGCGATCATCATCGACAGATCCGAGGCGCCGTTGGTGACCATGAACCCCATGCGAAAGCCGACACCGGTGGTGTTGATCACACCGACCACGATGCCCACCGCCGCCGAGGCCGCCCCGACCGCAAGCGCGTATTGCACGCCGACGTGAAAGCTATCCAGAAGATCGCCGAAATCCTGGCGTTTGTTGCGGTGCAGCGACCCAATAAGCGTGAGCGCGCCAAGCACCCCGGCGATTGTCGGCGAAAAACCGGCGCCGCTCATCGGCGAGGCCTTCCAGAAGATAAAGCCCAAGAGCCCAAGCGGGATGATCAGGGTCGCGGGTTTGTCGATGCCGCAGAACCCAACGATGATACAGAGCATCAACCCCATGAAGGCCGCCATATTTGGCGAATAGCCGGAAAACAGCACCATCAAGAGCGCGATCAGCGGCACGATCGTGACCCAGCCCTCGCGCCAGACCGCCAGAAAGCGGGGCAGATCCTCTTTGGCATAGGCCGTAAGGCCAAGGCGGCGGGCAGTGAAATGGACGATCGAAATCACGCCGATATAATGCATCAAGGCGGGTACGATGGCGGCGATCACGATGGTGGTATAGGGCACCTCGAGATACTCGGCCATAAGAAAGCTGGCCGCGCCCATGATCGGCGGGGTGATCTGGCCACCGGCCGAAGATGCGGCCTCAACCCCGGCGGCGAAATGGCCGGGGTATCCCATCTTTTTCATGTTCGGGATGGTAAGCGAGCCGGTCGAGACGGTGTTGGCAATCGACGAGCCGGAGATGGTGCCGAAAAACGCCGAGGAGACGACCGACACCTTGGCAGGCCCGCCGGTATAGCGCCCCGCCAGCATCATCGCGTTGTCGATGAAAAACTGGCCAAGGCCCATGCGCTGGGCGACGACGCCAAACAGCACAAAGTGGAACACCACCGTCGAGACCACCCAAAGGGTGATGCCAAAGATGCCCTCGGACGGGAAATACATGTTGTTGACGAACTGCCGCCAGTCGACGCCCGGATGGCGCAGGATCTGGGCGGGCATTTGCGGACCGAACAGCGCGTAGATCATGAACACCATGATGATCATCGGCAGAACAAAGCCAATCGTCCGGCGGGCGATTTCCAGCGTCGAGATCACCAGGATCGTGCCAAGCGCCACATCGGTCGTGGTCGGATTGCCCTGGCGCAGGGTTTGTTCGGGGATATCAAGGCCAAAGCCGGTAAAGCCCCGCCAGCTTACCCAGAGAAACAGGGCGGCGGTGATGCTCAGCACGATCAAGGCCCAGTCATAGAGCGGCACATTGCCCGGCGCCGCAAGACTTGGGCCCTTGTAATGCAGGCTGCTTGCCGTGCGGATCAGTGGGAAGCTGATGAAAATAAAGAAATAAAGCCCCGCAAGGTGAATGCCCATATGCACATGATCGACCGGCGTGCCAAAGCCTGCGGTCCATATGTGATAGAGCGCAAAGATGATCGTCGCCCAATACCCGATTTTCTTGAGCAGGGGCCCGTTATCGCGGGTGTTGAGCGCGGAATCGTACTTTTTCTCAAGCTCTTCCAGAGCCTTGGCATCCAGCGTGTGCTCGCTGCTCATGGCGTAACTCTCCTGTCGGGGGGGGCAATTGGGGGGCTGAAATGGGGGCGGGTGTCAGATGACCCCGCCCCCGATGGGCGCGCTGGCTTACTTCAGCATGCCGATTTCGCGATAGTACTTCTCGGCACCGGGATGCAGCGGCACGCCAATACCCTCAACGCCTTCAAGCGCGGTCTCAACAGTGATCGCCTTGCCCTTGGGGTGGCCGTTGTCCAGAAGCTTGCGCGCGGTCGAGGACCAAAGCGCCTTGGTGATCTCATAGATCAACTCTTCGGGTTGATTGGCGTTGGTGATCAGCATCCCCGACACGGCCAGCGTATCAACGTCGTAATCGACGCCGGGATAGGTGCCCGCCGGGATCAGCGACTTGATATAATAGGGTACGGCGGTATTGCCGGTGACCAGCTCTTCTTCGCTCCAGTCATAAAGCTCCATGCCCTTGGTGTTATCAAGCTGGATCATCGCCGCAACCGGCGTGCCGGCCGCATAGAAATAGGCGTCAAGCTGACCATCGGCCAGACGTTCGGCGCTTTGGGTGTTGTTGAGCTCGGCCTCTTCGATGTCATCGCGGGTGATGCCATGCGCGGCCAGGATCAGCTCAACCGCGATCTGCGTGCCTGATCCCGCCTGTGCGATACCGACGCGCTTGCCCTTGAGATCGGCCAGACCGTCAAGGCTCGCGCCCTTGGGCAGCACAAGATGCAGATCCTCGGGGAAAAGGTTGGCAATCACGCGCACGTCGGGCTTTTGATTGCCCTCGAAGACGCCGATCCCTTTATAGGCAAAATGAAGCGTCGCGGCCCCGGTAAGACCGGCCTCCATCTGGCCTGCCTGCACGGCATTCACGTTATGCGCCGACGCATTGGTCGATTGTGCCATCGCCACAAGACCCGGCACACCACAGTTGCCACCCTCATCGCATGCGCGCGAGCCGGGCGGGTTGGAAATGGCGTTGGCAATGATGCCGCCAATCGGAAAATAGGTGCCCCCGGCACCACCGGTGCCGATGCGGAAAAAGGTCATGTCCTGCGCAAGAGCGGGCCCTGCCAAGAGCGCGCCAGCCATCAGCGTGGCCGAAAATCGTTTCATAAATGTCATGTTTGACGTCTCCACTGTTGTTTTCGTTGCGGGCGGGTCGTGAGTTGGCCAATAGCAACGCCCAATGGCGTTGGGCCGCGCCCCCCGATGGCTCGCATGGTGGCGCAGAAAAAACATAAATACAAATCGCAAATTATTGGGTTAATATAAAAATATCTTATATGCGGGGCGCCGATGAACCTTCTGCAACTTACAGTGTTTCGCGAAGTGATGCTTGCCGGCTCGGTCAGCCAGGCAGCGCGCAACCTTGGGCGCACCCAGCCGGCCATCTCAAGCACAATTGCCCAGCTTGAAACCGAGCTTGGGTTTTGCCTTTTCGAACGCAAGGGCAAGCGATTGTCGCCGGTGCCCGAGGCGCATTACCTGTTGGTTGAGGCGACGGAAATCCTTGACCGGTTGACCTCGGCGCAGCGAAACATGCAAAATCTGCGCAACCTTGAAAGCGGCAGCCTGCGGATCGTGGCGATGCCGGGGCCCTCGGTGTTCCTGTTGCCGCGGATGATAAGCCGGATCACCGAGGCCCATGCCGGGATCAAGGTGACCGTGCTGACCCGAAGTTCGCCGCAGGTGCACCAATTGATGTCAACCCAGAGCTATGACCTCGGGATTGCCGATCTTGGTGTCGAATTCGGGGTGAATACCCAATTGGTGCGCTCCGAACCCTTCGCCAGCGATTGCATCTGCGCGCTGCCCGCCGATGACCCGCTTGCACAAAAATCGGTGCTGACGCCAGCCGATCTTGACGGCAGGCCGCTCGCCGCGCTGCATGCGGATCACCACAGCCATAAAGAGCTTCACAAGGCGTTCTCGATGGCCGGGCGACACTTGGATGTGCGCTTTGAGACGCAATATTACCTGCCGCTTTTGACCTTTGTCGAAGACGGTTTGGCCTGTGCGATCATCGACACGCTGAGCGCGGAAAGCTATTTGCATTATCGCGGGGCGGATCAGGATCGGGTGGTGTTTCGCCCCTTTCGCCCCGGTATCACCTTGGCCTTTGCCACGCTTACCCCGGCGCATCGCCCCCCCTCGAAACTGGCGCAATCCTTCATCGCGCTCTGGCATGACGAGGTGCGCCGCATCAATGGGTTTTGGGGGGCGATCTAGGGCGCGTCGGGCCAGTTAGCCGGATCAAGGATCACGCCAAGAACGCGCTCGGGGTCTTCTTCATGCGCAAGGTGCCCGAGCCCGTCAAGCGTGATCGCGCGCGCGGGGCATACGGTTGGCGGCGCGGATGGATGTCTCGGGCGGCACCGCCAGATCGTGCGCGCCGGTCACCAGAAGGCACGCCGTGATCCCCGGCAGGGCCTCCAAAAGCCCGTCCAAAGACCATTGCGCCATCATGTGAAAGGTCGCATCCACATGCTCGCGATCCCCGATCAGACGCCCGTAAAGCGCCAGCCCCTCTGGCGAAATCCGTGATCCGGTGCCCTCGATCAAACGGCGCGCGCGGGTGGTCTTGTCCGCTCCGAGGGTGAACCGCGACGCGGTGAACGGATTGAGCGCCAACAACTTGACCAAGGCCGGAAAAAGCCAGTCGGCAACCCCTTCAAATCGGCCCAAAGCGGCATTTATCCTCAGGATATCGGGTGGCTGTCCGGTCGGCCCGGCCAGGTTCTGCGCAAGGGCCACCGCCACCGCCGCCCCGGCGGAATGGCCAATGATTAATGACGGCTGCCAGCCTTGGGCCAGGCAAAGGCTGGTGATATCCTCACTCATCCCCGCAAGGCCAAGGCGACGGCGCGCCCCGGCGCGGGTAAACCCCTGACCGGGCAGATCAAGCGCAATCACCCGGTGGGTGCGGGCCAGGGCGGGCATGATATCGCGCCAGCTATGGGTCGAGGCCCCGGCACCATGGATCAACAGAGCAAGCGGCCCGCTGCCCATCTCCTGAACGTGCCAATGATGCGGCGGGTGGTGAATGCGGCGCGACACGTCATTCAGCGGCCAGGCGGCAAGATCGCGGCCCCAATCCATCGCTCAAACCCCAAGCGTGGCGGTCACAGCCGTCGAAATCATCCGCGCATCGGCGCGCGCCCATATCAGACGCCAGCTGCGCGGGGGCGGTGCCCGGCCGCATCGCCGTGTCGATGACAATCATCGGCAGACCCTCGGCCCGCAACAGGCTGGCAAGGCGTTTGGTGTCGGCTGCGGCCTGTAGGCGGTCGCCTTGCCCCTCAAGCGTGATATTGGCGCGCGCATCGGTCAAAAGCGCGATCGCGGGGCTAAGACCCTGACCTTGTGCCTGACGGGCAAGGGTCGCCTCAAGCGCGCTTGCCAAGGGCGTGCCGCCGCCACCGGGCAGGCCCGCAAGTTGGCGCTTGGCCTGTGCAAGGGCGCGGGTCGGGGCAAGGATCACATCGGCGGTGGTGCCGCGAAAGGCGATCATCGCCACCCGGTCACGCCGGGCATAGGCCTGCGCCAGCAACAGTTCGACCGCGCCCTTCGCCTCGGGCCGCGCAGGCAACGGGCGGCCGCGTTGCCGCGTCTTGCGTCGTTGCCCTGCGCCCGATCCGGTGGCGGTATTGCGGCTTGGCCGGGTCCGGGTCAGCTGATCGAGCAGGGCAGGCGGTAGCAGGGCGGCAATCGCATCGATCAGGATGTCGTCGGGCATATCCGCCAGTTCGGCGCTTGATTGCGCTTGGTCCTGTGGCTCTTCGGGCGGGCTTTGCTCGGGCGGGTCGGGCTCTTGCGGCACTTGCGTGGCGCGCGGGGGATAGACAAGCTCGGCCGCAAGGCGCAGGTCATCGGGCGTTACCTCATCTGCGATCACCAGAAGCTTGGCTGGCTTGCCCTGGCGATGCTGCGCGTTGCCAGCGGCGCGATCCTGCCGCATTCGCCGCTGATCTATGCGCGCCCCTTGCCCGAAACCGCCTTTCTGGTGGATGCCGCCGCCGGAACCACCGCCCCGGCCACCGATTGGAGCGATACGCTCTATGCCGCCCTTGCGCGCCTCAAGGCGCAGGATCTTGAGCGTAGCGCAGGCTTGAGGTGCAGCGCCGCGCAGGGTAGAGGGACAGCATGATCTGGATTTGCTTCGCGATCTTTCTCGCCGCGTGTTTCGCCGCGGGCTCGACCGGCAGTCTTTTCATGCCCGGCGACTGGTATGCCAAGCTAAGAAGACCCGTCTGGACACCGCCCAACTGGATGTTCCCGGTGGTCTGGACCTTGCTTTACGTCTGCATGGCAGCGGCCGGCGCGCGGGTTGCGGTCAGTGATGGCAATGGCATCGCGATGGCGCTCTGGTCTTTGCAGATTGCGCTCAACGGGCTCTGGACGCCGGTGTTTTTCGGCCTCAAGAACATGCGCCTTGGCCTGATCGTTCTGATGTTGCTCTGGCTGTCTGTTGCGCTCACGATGATTGCGCTCTGGATGGTGGATAGCGTCGCGGGGATGCTGTTTTTCCCCTATCTCGTCTGGGTCAGCATCGCTGGAATGCTGAACCTCTCGGTGCTGCGGCTCAACCCGGACGTGGCAAGTTAATCAAACCGCCACCGGGCGCGGCGCGGCACCCTAATCGCCAGCATCGGCTTTAACACAGGATTGCGAAAGCGTTTGAGATCAAGCGCTTCGTGCGCGCCGACGGTTTCTTCGCCGTCAAGACAAGTGCGCACCGCCGAGCGCGCATAAAACGGCGCATCCAGCATCGCTTTGACCTGTTTCGGGCGATACCCGGCATCGGCGCGGGTCCCGCGCGCCACACCCCAGAGACTTCGGGCCACGCGCGCCTTGGGGTGCGGCTCGATCACCTCGCCGTGGCCCTGCGCGTCAAAATACACCGCTGCGGCAAGCGTGCTGCCGTCAAGGCGGGTGGCGTCGTAAAAACAGGTGCTGCCGCCGCCAAGCGGATACCGCCCCCATGTCCAGCGCTCGAAATCCTGTTCAAGCGCGCGGGTGCCGAAATTAGCATCGAAATAGCCGTGCCCCTGCCATCGCCAGCCGGGCGTATCAAGGTCCACCTCGATGGTTGATGTCGGCCCAAAGGGACGCCAGATATGCGCGCCATCCGGCGTGAGCGCCAACTCGACCCCGGTCAGGGCCGAGGGCGTCAGGCGGATCTGTCCCTGAACCCGCGAAATCAACGGCGGCGAGGATACCTCATTGATATCAATCACCCAAACCCCGTCGCGCCAGTGCATCGCGGAGGGCCCGATCACAAGGCTGTCGGGGGTCTGTCGCAGGGCGTTTGTGCCCCGATCGGTCATGGTGAACCGCCCGCCGGGGCCGTAGGTGGCCACGTTCAGACAGACATGATTGGCCGGATTGCGCCGCCCCGACCAGGCATACCAGGGGGAAAAGACCGACCCGATAAAGCCGATCACGCTGACGGCGCGTTTGCCATCATCGCTTATGCCGTCGACGTACCACCAGGCATAGCCGTTTGGGGGCACGTCGAGGTTAAAGTTCGGTCGCTCAAGATCGCCTCGGCCGCGTGCCGGGCGGAGAGCGTTGCCATCGGCACCCCCGCCCCCGGATGCGCCCCGCTCCCCGCAAGGTAAAGCCCCGCTATCGGCGTGCGCGCCGTCGGGCGCTGAAACGCCGCCATCATCGCATGCGGGCTCTGCCCGTAAAGCGATCCGAGGCTGGCCGGAAACAGCCGCTCGAAGCGCCCCGGCGTCGTCAGCGCAAACGCCTCCGGCAGCGGATCGAAGCGCAGCCCGAAGCGGGCCAGGGTCAGAAAGGTGCGTGTCTGACATGGGGCAAACTCCTCGGAGGGGTGCGACAGGCCGCAAAGCGGTGGCGCGTTCAGGATGATTTCAAAGCGTTCACGCTCGGGTGGCGCATCAGGCAGGCCGCGATCCTGCGCGCAGAGGTAAATCGTCGGCGCACGTGGCGGGCGCCCGGCGTGCAGATCGTCAAACTCGGCCTTCGGGCCGGCGCAGAAGAACACGTTGTGATGAACAAGGTCGACGCCCGCCGACTTGGCGGCAAAGGCCCAGACCTGCGCCGAAAGGCTGCGCTCGGCCTTGAGGGTCTGGCGCGCAACGGTGGTTGCGGCGGGGCCCAGAAGGCCGCTGGCAAGCGCGCGGATCGCCGTTGAACAAAACGCTATCGGCCTCGATCCGGCTGTCATCGGCAAGGGTTACGCCGCTAACCGCCCCGTCCGCCGTGTCGATCCGGGTGACATGGGCGTTGTATCGAAAGGTGGCGCCGCGCGCAGTGGCAAGCGCGGCAAGGCTCTGGGCAAGCCGGTGCATGCCGCCCTTGACCACCCAGACACCTGCCGCCTCGGCCTGCCAGATCAGCGACAAAAGCGCGGGCGAGCGATAGGGCGAGCCGCCGACATAGGTGGCATAGCGGCCAAAAAGCTGCGCCAGACGCGGTCATCGAACTGTCGCGCCAGCGTGCCCGCAAGGCTTGAAAGTGGCGCCATCGCGCGCAACAGGCCCGGATCGCGCGCCACGACCCGGCCAAGTGCAAGCGGCGAGGGGGCGGCGGCTTGCATCATTGGCCCGTCAAAACCCGCGAAAAGGCGGCGGGCACGGGCACAAAAGGCGGTGAATTGCGCGGCGGCGCGCGCGCCTGCGAAGGTCTCTATGGCGGCGGCGCTTTGCGCCTCTTGGGCAAACAGGTCAAGCGTGCTGCCGCACGGCCAGAAATGCCGCGCAAGAACCGGTTGCGCCACCAGCGTCAGGTGATCTTCAAGCCGTTCATCAAGCGAGGCGAACAGGGCCTCGAACACCGGCCGCAGTGGCAAAACCGTTGGCCCGGCATCCACCGGCCCAGCCGATGACGGCACACATCGCATCTTGCCGCCGGGGGCGGCGTGGCGCTCGAGCACCGTGACGCCGAGGCCCGCATGCGCAAGCCGCGCCGCCGCCGCAAGGCCCGCGATGCCGACGCCCACGACCTTGCCGTGCGCGGCTGAAGAGGCTTGGGCGGTTTTCATAAGGGATTGTTGACTCGCGCCCGCAAGCTGTCCATGATAGTTTACATATAAGATGTCATATATAAATGACATACGGCGGAAAGGACGCGCTGATCACCATCAAGACCCGCATTCAAAAGGCTGTTGGCGAGGCGATCACCCGTGGTCAGACCGATATGGCGCCGACCCGCCTTGCGCGCGCTTGATTATGCCACAAGCCCCGGCGGCGCACGCATTCGCCCGACGATCCTGATGTCGGTCGCCATGGCTTGTGGCGATGATCGCCCCGAGATTTCAGATGCCGCCGCCGTTGCGCTTGAACTTATTCACTGCGCCAGCCTCGTGCACGATGATCTGCCCTGATTTGACGATGCCGACATCCGGCGCGGCAAGCCGTCGGTGCATCGCGCCTTTAGCGAACCGCTTGCGGTGCTGACCGGCGATAGGCTTATTATCATGGCGTTTGAGGTGCTGGCGCGGGTCGGCCCGCAGGATGCGACGCGGGCAAATCACCTTATCCTGTCGCTGGACCGGCGCAGCGGCATGCCGAACGGCATTTGCGCGGGGCAGGGCTGGGAAAGCGAGGCCGAGGTTGATCTTGAGGCCTATCACCGCTCGAAAACCGGCGCGTTGTTCATTGCCGCGACCCAAATGGGCGCGATTGCCGCCGGCCATGAGCCAGAGCCCTGATACGAGCTTGGCGCGCGCATCGGTGCCGCCTTTCAGGTGGCCGATGACCTGCGCGATGCGCTTTTGGATGCCGATACCCTGGGTAAACCCGTCGGTCAGGATGACCTGTACGGGCGGCCTAACGCGGTGACCGAATTTGGCGTGCTTGGCGCGACGGACCGGCTCAAGGATATTCTGGCGGGGGCGATTTCGTCGATTCCGTCCTGCGAGGGCGAGGCGCAGCTGGCGCAGATGGTACAGATGCAGGCCGAGCGGATCATGCCGGTCCTGCCTGCGCGGATGCGGGCCTAGGGGCATGATGGCAACGGGGGATCTTCCCGAGACCCCGGCGCGCCCGAAGCGCGGGCCGGGCGGCTGGATCACCCGGCTGATCGCGCGCCCCGGATTTCAACGATGGGCCAGCGGTTTCCCCCTGACGCGCGGCGTGGCGCGGCGCGATGGAGCGGCGATTTTCGATATTGTTCAAGGCTTTGTTCAATCTCAGGTTCTTTCGGCCCTGGTCGAACTTGAGGTGTTTCAGCGTCTCGCCGAGGCCCCGCACTCTGCGCGCGATCTTGGTCCGCGGGCGGGCGTGCCCGAAGAGCACATGCAAATCCTGCTTCAGGCGGGGGCGGCGCTTGGCCTGTTGAAGGGTCGCCGCGACGGGCGCTTTGCCCTCTCGCGCAGGGGGGGGCGCGATTTTGGGCGTGCCGGGGCTTGAGGCGATGATCCGTCATCACGGTGCGTTTTACGCCGATATGGCCGATCCGGTGACCCTTTTGCGTGGCGAGCGCGAGACCGAATTGGCGCGCTTCTGGCCTTATGTCTTTGGGGCGGCGGCCGAAATGGAGCCCGAGATTGCGGGCCGATACTCCGACCTCATGGCGCAATCGCACGGCTTGGTGGCGCAGGATGTGCTGCGTGTGGTGTCGCTCAGGGGGCGGCGGCTCAGGTGCGTTTTTGCAAGAGGTTGCGGCGCAATACCCTGGCCTGTCGCTGACGTTGTTTGACCTGCCCGAGGTGATTTCATCGGCGCAAACCCGGCTGGAGAGCCTCGATCTTGGCGCGCGCATCGCGCTTTCGCGGGGCTCGTTTCGCGACGATGCCCTGCCCGTGGGATGCGATGCAATATCGCTGGTCCGGGTGCTCTATGACCATGACGATGCAAGCGTGCGCGCGCTCTTGGCCAAGGTTCATGCTGCCTTGCCGCCCGATGGCCGCCTGATCATCGCCGAGCCGATGGCCGGTGGCGCCCGTCCCGCACCCGAGGGCGATGTCTATTTCGCATTTTACACGATGGCGATGGGGACCGGGCGCGCTAGGTCGCCCGAGCGCATCGCGGAAATGTGCCGTGAGGCGGGGTTTCAGGATGTCAAATTTCCCTTCGCGCCAAGGCCCTACGTTGCAAGCGCGGTCTGTTGCGTCAAGTCCGCGTGACGCCATGCGGCGCAAAGGTGTAAAGAATGATGGACGCAAATAGATGTGCATATAGACTTACACAAGAGAATCTCCATGCATTTTTTCACGCCGGGATTGTGATCGGAGGCCGTCATCGAAACCTGCGCTTTCATCTGAAAGGTCCCGAAGACCTTGGCGTTGAAACCCTAAAGCTCAAGGCTCCGGGTACGGGTGATCTGGTGGTTGATGTGGCCCACTCCGGCATCTCGACAGGCACGGAAAAACTGTTCTGGTCGGGCAAGATGCCGCCCTTTCCGGGCATGGGATGTCCGCTGGTTCCCGGCTATGAGGCCGCGGGCGAAGTGGTCGAGGCCGCACCCGGCACCGGCTATCGCGTTGGCGATCATGTATTCGTGCCCGGCGCCGATTGTTTCGCCGATGCCTTTGGCCTTTTTGGCGGCGCGTCGCAGCGTCTTGTGACCAAGGCCGAGCGGGTCACGCGGATTACCGCGCGATCTATGACGCCTCGGGCGATCCCGAGATTCTCAACACCCTGATCGGCCGTCTGGCCAAGGCCGGCGAGGTTGTTCTGGCAGGTTTTTACCCCGACGCGCTGAGCTTTGCCTTTCCGATGGCATTTATGAAAGAGGCGCGCCTACGCGCGGCTGCGGAGTGGTCGCATGACGACCTGACCGCGACCCGCGCGCTTGTGGAAAGCGGCGCCCTGTCGCTGGCCGGGCTGATCACCCATCAGGCACTCCCCACAGACGCGCAACAGGCCTATCGGACCGCGTTCAGCGATCCGACCTGCCTGAAAATGATACTCAACTGGAAGGACGCGGCGTGAAGGACGACATACCGAATCTCAAGGATTTCTACCAACGCCTGCGCGACGAGGCGCATCAGGATCTGGCCGATATCGTCACCGAAGAGCCGAAATCAAAGACCCAGATCATCGCCATCTATGGCAAGGGTGGCATCGGCAAATCCTTTACCCTCGCCAACCTGAGCCACATGATGGCCGAGCGCGGCAAGCGCGTGTTGCTGATTGGCTGTGATCCGAAATCCGACACCACAAGCCTGTTGTTCGGCGGCAAGGCCTGTCCGACGATCATCGAGACCTCGACCAAGAAGAACCTGGCCGGCGAGCCGGTCAAGATCGGCGATGTCTGCTTCAAGCGCGGCGGTGTTTTCGCGATGGAGCTGGGTGGCCCCGAGGTTGGGCGCGGCTGTGGCGGGCGCGGAATCATCCATGGCTTCGAGCTTTTGGAAAAGCTCGGGTTTCACGACTGGGATTTTGATTACGTCCTGCTCGATTTTCTGGGCGATGTGGTGTGTGGCGGTTTTGGTTTGCCGATTGCGCGGGACATGGCGCAAAAGGTTATTCTGGTGACCTCCAACGACCTTCAGTCGCTTTACGTGGCCAATAACGTCTGCTCGGCGGTGGAATATTTCCGCAAGCTGGGCGGCAATGTCGGGGTCGCGGGCCTTGTGATCAACAAGGACGACCATTCCGGCGAGGCGCAGGCCTTTGCCAAATCGGTGAACATTCCGGTTCTGGCGGCAATCCTGCAGGATGACGATCTGCGCAAGAAATCCGCCAATTACCAGATCGTCGGCACCGCGCAGAGCCAATGGGGCGACCTGTTTGCAGAGCTGGCCGATGCGGTTTCAATCGCGCCGCCCGTGCGCCCTGATCCGCTTGATCAGGACGGGCTTCTGGCGCTGTTCGACAGCAAGGATACCGGCGGCGATATCGTGCTTGAACCCGCCACGGATGAGGACATGCGCGGTAAATACGCCGCGCCGAAAGCGTCCCTTGAGGTGGTCTATGATGAGGCATGAGAGCCACGCGCAGAGCGCCAAAAGCAAGCGCGATGCCCCGGATTACCGGCACGCCCCCGCAAGGCGCCCGGCATGAGCGATGAAGTTACATATGACGCGGCAGGCTCGGTCGAGGTGATCACCGGCACGCCAAACGAAGAGGCGCCGATGATCGCGGGCGACGGTGCCGGGGCCTGTCAGTCCGGCGCCGAGTTGGAAAAGGCCGCGCGCATGGCCGGGCAGTCTGAGCTGCTCGACAAATATGCCGCCGATTATCCCAAGGGGCCGCATGATCAGCCCCAATCCATGTGCCCGGCCTTTGGGTCGTTGCGCGTGGGTTTGCGGATGAAGCGGGTGGCGACGGTGTTGTCCGGTTCGGCCTGTTGCGTCTATGGGTTGACCTTCGTCAGCCACTTTTACGGCGCGCGCCGCTCGGTTGGGTATGTGCCGTTCAATTCCGAAACGCTGGTCACCGGCAAGCTCTTCGAGGATATCCGCGAAAGCGTGCATGAGATGGTCGACCCGGACCGTTTTGACGCGGTTGTGGTGACCAACCTTTGCGTGCCAACCGCCAGCGGTGTGCCGCTGCGCCTGTTGCCACGCGAGATCAATGGCGTGCGGATTGTCGGGATTGATGTGCCGGGATTTGGCATTCCGACCCATGCCGAGGCCAAGGATGTGCTGGCGGGTGCGATGCTCAACTATGCGCGCAAAGAGGTCATGGCAGGGCCGGTTGCCGCGCCCATAGGCGGCAAATCGCATCGCCCGACAGTGACCCTTCTGGGCGAGATGTTCCCGGTTGATCCAATGATGATCGGCCAGATGCTGGCGCCGATGGGCCTTGCTACGGGGCCGGTCGTGCCCTGTCGTGAATGGCGAGAGCTTTACGCCGCGCTGGATTGTGGCGCCGTGGCCGCGATCCACCCGTTCTATACCGCCGCCGTGCGCGAGTTTCAGGCCGCAGGCCGCCCCATCGTCGGCAGCGCGCCGGTCGGCCACGACGGCACCGCCGCCTGGCTTGCCGGGGTCGGTGATGCCTTTGGCCTTGCCGCCGACAAGGTGGCCGCCGCCCAAAACGCGTTCTTGCCCGCGATAAAGGGCGCGCTTGCCGGTGCGCCGATCAAGAGCACGATCACGCTCTCGGGCTATGAAGGCAGTGAATTGCTTGTGGCGCGTCTTTTGATCGAAAGCGGCGCGCATATTCCTTACGTGGGCACCGCCCGTCCGAAAACGCCCTGGTCGGAGGCTGATGCAGAATGGCTTGCCGCCAAAGGGGTAAAGGTCAAGTTCCGCGCCTCGCTTGAGGATGATTGCGCCGCGATGGAAGCGATCAAGCCGGATCTGGCGATTGGCACAACCCCGGTTGTGCAAAAGGCCAAGGAACTTGGCACCCCGGCGCTTTACTTCACCAATCTGATTTCGGCGCGCCCGCTTATGGGCCCGGCCGGGGCGGGAAGTTTGGCCGAGGTGGTCAATGCCGCCATCGCCAACAAGGGCCGGATGGACGATATGCGCGCCTTTTTTGAGGGGGTGGGCACCGGCGACACGGCAGGCATCTGGGAGGGTAGCCCCAACCTGCGCCCTGATTTCCGTGCAGCGCATCAAAGGAAGCTTGATAAGCAAGCCCGCGCCGCCAAAGCGCAGGAGATGATGTGATGCGCATTCGGCAGGCATATCGCATTTTGGGGGCGCTGCCCCCGTCGCCCAAGGGGCGACTCCCCCGGGATATTTCTGGCAAGAAGAAACCGGCAGGTGTGCCATGTTGATTCAGGATCATGATCGCGCGGGCGGGTATTGGGGTGCGGTTTACGCGTTCTGCGCCATCAAGGGCTTGCAGGTGGTGATCGACGGTCCTGTGGGCTGTGAAAATCTGCCGGTTACGAGCGTGTTGCATTACACCGACGCCTTGCCGCCGCATGAATTGCCGATTGTCGTGACCGGTCTTGGCGAGGCCGAGATGGGATCGGGCACCGAAGAGGCCATGAAACGCGCCTGGGGCACGCTTGATCCGGCGCTTCCGGCGGTGGTGGTCACTGGCTCGATTGCCGAGATGATCGGTGGTGGCGTGACGCCGCAGGGCACCAATATCCAGCGCTTTTTGCCGCGCACCATTGATGAGGATCAATGGCAGTCGGCGGATCGGGCGATGACCTGGTTGTTCACCGAGTTTGGCATGACCAAGGGGCGTATGCCGCCCGAGAAAAAGCGCGAAGAGGGTGCCGCGCCGCGCGTCAATATCCTTGGGCCGATGTATGGCACCTTCAACATGCCGAGTGACCTGCACGAGATCCGCCGCCTGGTCGAGGGCATCGGGGCCGAGGTCAATATGGTGATGCCGCTTGGCGCGCATCTGGCCGAGATGCGCAACCTGGCCAATGCCGACGTCAATATCTGCATGTACCGGGAATTCGGGCGCGGTCTTGCCGAGGTTTTGAGCAAACCCTACCTGCAGGCGCCGATCGGGGTGGTCTCGACCACGCTGTTCCTGCGCAAGCTCGGCGAGATGCTTGGGCTTGACCCCGAACCCTTTATCGAGCGCGAAAAGCATTCGACGATCAAGCCGGTCTGGGATCTGTGGCGCAGCGTGACGCAGGACTTCTTTGCCACCGCCAATTTCGCCATCGTGGCCAATGAAACCTATGCCCGCAGGATCCGAAATTTCCTTGAAAACGACATGGGCCTGCCCTGTGCCTTTGCGGTCTCACGCAGTGCGGGCACCAAGACCAACAACGAGGAAGTGCGCGCGCTTGTCGCCCAAAAGCGGCCGCTGATCCTGATGGGCTCGATCAACGAGAAAATGTATCTGGCCGAACTCAAGTCGGGCCACGGCCCGCAACCGTCGTTCATTCCCGCAAGCTTTCCGGGGGCTGCGATCCGGCGCGCCACGGGCACGCCGATGATGGGCTATGCCGGCGCCACCTGGATCATGCAGGAGGTGTGCAACAGCCTGTTTGACGCGCTGTTTCACATCCTGCCGCTCGGCACCGAAATGGATGCTGTCGATGCGACCCTCACGCCGTTGCGCCGCGATTTCCCCTAGGACACCGACGCCAGCCGAGAGCTGGACCGGATCGTGGCAAGCCACCCGGTTCTGACCCGGATTTCCGCCGCCAAGGCGCTGCGCGATGCTGCTGAAGAGGCGGCCCTGCGCCAGGGCGACGAGCGCGTGGTGTTGCAGACCATACAAGCGATTTCCCCCCGTGCCGTCGGGGACACAGTTCGAGAGGAGGACTGAAACGATGACTGACATGACATCAAATCCGCCACGGGTGCGCAGCCGTCAGGCCCGCCGACGTGGTCTGGAATTCAAGGTTTACTTTGCAATGATTTTCGCCCTCGCGCTGCCGTTTGCAAGCGCGCGTTGGGTGCGCGACGTGATCCAGCACCGGACCCTTGATCTGCGCGGCCCGCTGGCGCGCGCCTGGGCCGAGGCGGATCGGACCACGCCACTGATTTTCTCGGTCTGAAAGGGCCGGGATCAAGAGCTGCCTGCCCGTCACGGGCGGACAGAAACCTGCGGGGCCATGATGGCCCCGAAGGACCCGGTCGCGGGGTTCGCGACGTCAGCATAACGTTCCGGAGGAAAGTTCATGGCTGATAAATCCGACCTGTCGTTCACAGGTCTCACCGACGAGCAGGCCCAGGAGCTGCATTCCGTCTACATGAGTGGCCTTTGGCTGTTCACGGCGATTGCAGTGGTTGCACATATTGCAACCTTCATCTGGTTCCCGTGGTTCTGAGGAAGGGGTAGAAAATGGCTAAGTTTTACAAAGTATGGCTGATATTCGACCCCCGCCGCGTGTTCGTGGCGCAGGGCGTATTCCTGTTATTGCTGGCTGCAATGATTCACCTCGTGCTTCTGAGCACCGACGGTTTCAACTGGTTTGAAATCGCCGCTGCGAAGTACGGGCAGTGATCGTGCGGCCCACATAATCGCTGCGGGCGGGGCGCGCCTCGCCCGCAGCCACTTAACGAAACTATCGGCTGACAGGGTGGACCGGACAGCCGGACAACGCGGGGACCACGTGATGGCTTTGCTCAGTTTTGAAAGAAAGTACCGTGTCCGCGGGGGAACGCTGGTTGGCGGCGATCTTTTCGATTTTTGGGTCGGGCCCTTTTATGTCGGTTTCTTCGGGGTCACGACAGCATTTTTCGCCCTCCTCGGCACACTCCTTATTTTTTGGGGGGCGTCCCAACAGGGCACGTTCAACCCATGGCTAATCAATATCGCGCCGCCTGACCTTAAATACGGGTTGGGCATGGCGCCGCTGATGGATGGCGGGCTTTGGCAGATCATTACGATGTGCGCGACCGCCGCCTTCATCAGCTGGGCGCTGCGCGAAGTCGAGATCTGCCGCAAGCTTGGGATGGGTTACCATGTGCCCTTTGCCTTCAGCTTTGCCATTCTCGCCTATGTCACGCTCGTGATCTTTCGCCCGCTTCTGATGGGCGCCTGGGGGCATGGATTTCCCTATGGGATTTTCAGCCACCTCGATTGGGTGTCCAACACCGGCTATGCCTATCTGCATTTCCATTACAACCCGGCGCATATGCTGGCGGTGACCCTGTTCTTTACCACCACCCTGGCGCTTGCGCTGCATGGTGGTCTGATCCTGTCGGCGGCCAACCCCGAAGAGGGCGAAGAGGCCAAGACGCCGGATCACGAGGATACCTTCTTTCGCGATCTCATCGGATATTCGGTGGGCACGCTGGGGATTCACCGGCTGGGGTTTCTCCTGGCCATCAACGCCGTGTTCTTCTCGGCGGTTTGTATCATCATCTCTGGCCCGGTCTGGACCAAAGGCTGGCCTGAATGGTGGAACTGGTGGCTGGAGTTGCCGATCTGGCCTGGCCAAGGGGGGATGTAACAATGGCTGAGTATCAAAATATCTTCACCCAAGTGCAAGTTCAGGGCAAACCTGAATGGGGCATGGATGACAGCGGCGAGATGATGGCCGAACGCGCAGGCAAGCCGTTCTTTTCCACCCTCGTTGGCTGGATCGGCAATGCCCAGATCGGGCCGGTCAACCTTGGAATGCTGGGCGTCGTAAGCCTAGCAAGCGGGTTGATGTGGTTCTTTATCGTCGGCATGAACATGCTGGCACAGGTCGGCTGGTCCCTGCCGGAATTCCTGCGACAGCTGTTCTGGCTGGCGCTTGAACCGCCAAGCCCGAAATACGGTCTGTCGATGCCGCCGCTCAATGACGGGGGCTGGTATATCATCAGCTCGTTCTTCCTTTTGGTGTCGGTCATGGCCTGGTGGATGCGCACCTACCAATTGGCGCAACAGCAAAAGATGGGCAAGCACGTGGCCTGGGCCTTTGCCTCGGCGATCTGGTTGTTCCTTGTGCTGGGGCTGTTCCGTCCGATCCTGATGGGCTCGTGGAGTGAGGCCGTGCCTTACGGCATCTTCCCGCACCTCGATTGGACCACCGCGTTCAGCATCCGCTACGGCAATCTTTACTACAACCCGTTCCACTGTTTCTCGATCGTGTTCCTTTATGGCTCTGTCTTGCTGTTTGCGATGCATGGCGCGACCATTCTGGCGGTCACCCGCTTTGGCGGCGACCGCGAGCTGGAGCAGATATTCGACCGCGGCACAGCCTCTGAACGCGCCGCCCTGTTCTGGCGCTGGACCATGGGCTTTAACGCCACGATGGAGGGTATTCACCGTTGGGCCTGGTGGTTCGCCGTTCTCACGCCGATCACCGGCGGCATCGGGATATTGCTGACGGGCACGGTTGTCGACAACTGGTTCATCTGGGCGCAAGAGCACAACTTTGCACCGCTCTATGACGGGTCTTATGGCTATGACGCTTACGGCTCTTATGAAGCCTTTATTGGTCGGGGGGAATGATCCATGTTTCCGAAATGGTTTGATAAATGGAACCGCGAAAACCCCAAGGATATCTATGGGCCTGCCGTTGCTGTCGGTGTGGTCGGGGGCGCGGTCTTTGTGGCGGCTCTGTTGGTGACATGGGGCCAACCCATGGCCACCGAGAGCCTGCAGACGGGGCCACGCGGCACCGGCATGTCGCGGCCAGAGTTCAAGGCCGACCTGGCCGCGCCTGATCCCGGCATCGAGGTGTTTCTCGCCTCGACCTCGGCGCCGGTGGTGCCGCAGGGCGGGGAGCAGACCGCAGGCGATGTGCGCGAAAACGTGGTGCCCGCCTTTGCCGATCTTACGGTGGAAAACTATGACCGCCTGCTGGTGGCGATGCGGTCATGGACCGGCATTCCCGATCTGTTTGAAGATCCCGAAAGCTATCAGTCGACGGTCGCGAGCCTGATGATCGCGATGACCCAGAACATCAACGAGAACTGGGATGGCCATGTGAACGCCAACAAACAGGTCGGCGTGACCTGCTTTACCTGTCACCGTGGCCAGCCGGTGCCAAGCGATATCTGGTTCAAGATCACCCCGGTCAACGAAACCGTCGAGGGCTGGTCGGCCAATCAGAACCGGGTCACCCCGCTAAGCCAGTATTCATCGCTGCCCTCGGATGCGCTTGAAAAGTTCCTGCTCGATGGTGAAAGCATCAAGGTGCATGACCTTGACAGCCGCGTCGCCGGTATCCCCGGCAAAGACGGCTATCCCGGCATCCAAAACGCCGAGCGGACCTATGCGCTGATGAACTATATCGCCAACTCGCTTGGGGTGAACTGTGTCTTTTGCCACAACACCCGCGCGTTTTACGATGGATCGCAGGTCACACCGCAATGGGGCACCGAGCTGCTTGGCATCTCGATGGTTCAGGAGCTGAACAACGACTATCTTGTTCCGGTCGGCGGGTTGCTTCCTGAAAACCGGCTTGGCCCGATGCAGGGCGATGCGCCCAAGGCGGCCTGCAAGACCTGTCACAAGGGTTATCAGCAACCGCTGCAAGGCACCAATGTGATCAAGGACTGGCCCGAACTGGCCAGCACGGATGCGCCGGATTACGGCAACTAGGACTGGGCGTGGGGCGGTGCCAATCGCGCCGCCCTCGCCACATCACGAAAAGCGCCGTCCGCGCGCCCCTCTTTGGTTGCGAGGCCGGTGCAAAGGCACCACGGAAGGGACGGCGCGATGACACATACCAAACCCCACACACCGCTTTTGGATCGCGTTGCCGGCCCCTCTGATCTGCGCCAGGAGGTGATTTCGGCGGTGTCGGAAACCGGTGGGCACCTTGCGTCAAGCCTTGGGGTGGTCGAGTTGAGCGTTGCCATTCACGCGGTCTTCAATACGCCGGTGGACAAGCTGATCTGGGACGTGGGCCACTAGTGTTACCCTCATAAAATCCTGACCGGGCGGCGTGATCGCATCCGTACCCTGCGCCAAAAGGGCGGGCTGTCGGGCTTTACCAAACGCAGCGAAAGCGCCCATGATCCGTTCGGCGCCGCGCATGGTTTGACCGCGATCAGCGCCGCGCTCGGCTTTGCCGTGGGCCGCGACATGGGGCAGGCGACGGGCGACGCGATTGCCGTGATCGGCGATGGCGCGATCAGTGTCGGCATGGCCTATGAGGCGCTCAACAATGCGGGCTCCGAGGGGTGCCGCCTGTTTGTCATTCTCAACGACAATGAAATGAGCATCGCCCCGCCGGTCGGCGCGATGTCGTCTTACCTCAGCCGGATGTACGCCAGCGAGCCGCTGGCGCGGATGACATCGCTGGCCGAAGGATTCGAGGCCGCCTTGCCGCCGCCGATGCGCGAAGGCGCGCGCCGCGCGCGTCAACTGGTGACTGGCCTGACCGGAAGCGGCACCGTGTTCGAAGAGCTTGGGTTTCAATATGTTGGCCCGATTGATGGTCATGACATGGGTCAGCTTTTAAGCGTTCTGCGGGCCGGTTTTGATCCATTTCTGCACGGTCAAGGGCAAGGGCTATGCCCCCGCCGAGACCAGTGCCGACAAGTATCACGGCGTCGCCAAGTTTGACGTCGGCACCGGCACACAGGCCAAATCGAGCGGCGGCGCGCCGTCTTATACCTCGGTCTTTGGCGCGGCTTTGGCCGATGAGGCCGCGCGCGACGACCGGGTCGTGGCGATCACCGCAGCGATGCCCGGCGGCACCGGGCTTGATGCGATGGCCGAGCGCTTTCCCGCGCGGGTATTTGACGTCGGGATTGCCGAACAGCATGGCGTGACCTTTGCCGCCGGCATGGCCGCCAGCGGGCTCAGGCCGTTTTGCGCGATCTGTTCGACCTTCCTGCAACGCGCCTATGATCAGGTGGTGCATGACGTCGCGCTTCAGCGGCTTCCGGTGCGCTGTGCCATTGATCGGGCCGGTCTTGTGGGCGCCGACGGTGCGACCCACGCCGGGGCGTTCGACATCGGCTATCTCGCCAACCTGCCGGGGTTTACCGTAATGGCAGCGGCGGATGAGGCGGACCTGATGCATATGGTGGCCACGGCCGCCGCGCATGACGATGGCCCGATTGCCTTTCGCTATCCGCGCGGCGCCGGGCGCGGGGTGGCCCTGCCGACGCGGGGCGTGGCCTTGCCGATTGGCAAGGGCCGGGTGATCCGCGAGGGCGAAGATGTGGCGGTCCTGTCCTTTGGCGGACATCTTGCCGAATGCCTTGCGGCGGCTGATGCGTTTGGCGACGAGGGGATTTCGGCCACCGTCGCCGATGCCCGCTTTGCCAAGCCGCTAGATGCTGACCTCTTGATGCAGCTGGTCACGCACCACCGCGCCCTGATCACCGTCGAACAGGGCGCAATGGGCGGCTTTGGCGCCATCGTCATGCACGAGCTGGCGCGTCGCAGGGCGTTCGACAAGGGGCTGGTGCTGCGCACTATTTGCCTGCCGGATCGCTTTATCGAGCAGGCAAGCCCGGCGGAAATGTATGCCGATGCAGGGATGAGCGCGGGCGATATCGCCGCGACGATCAAGGATGCCCTGACGGCGCGCGCCGAGGTTGTGCCGCTGCGCCAGATTCTCTGAAGCCCGTGCGCCTATTTGGCAGGCGCGCTGGTGACGCTTTCGAGGTACGCCCAGACATCACGCGCCTTGGCGCTATCCTTCAATTTATAGGCCATCTTGCCGCGCGCGCTTGGATCATCAAGATAGGCGCGCAGGAAATGGGTCGCGTCCTTCACATAGACCACGAAATCCTCTTCATTCCAGCGCAACCCCTGTTTGCCGGCGCTAACCATCGAGGTTGAATAGTAAAAGTTCGGCATGCTTCCGGCGTGCCGACCAACCACGCCATAAAGGTTGGGCCCGGTGCGCCCGCCGCGAATGATCACGGTTTCGGTCTCGTCGACCACCGAATGACAGGCCCGGCAATCCTTGAAAATGGTCTTGCCACGGGCAATGTCCGCCCCGAAAGCAGGCAGGGACAGCGCCGAGACAAGCACGCAAGCCAGTGTAAAGTGAATCGCGGTTAGCTTGAGTGTCATGGGGTGGCCTCGCGCTTACGTACCCCTCTACTAAGGCGTAAACGTGGGTCGCAAGTCAATGGCCGCGCGCCCCTGCTCACGCTCTTGTCAGGCGACCGCGTGGGCGATCGCGCATTGCTTCCACAAGGTTGTGAGCGCCGCCACAAGGTGGTCGATATCCGCATCCGAATGCAACGGCCCCGGCGTGAAACGAAGCCGCTCGGGGCCCTTGGGCACGGTGGGATAATTGATCGGCTGCACATAGATCCCGTAATCGCGCATCAGGATATCGGCCAGCATCCGGCATTTGACCGGATTCTTGATCATCACCGGGATGATGTGGCTTGGGTTGTCGAGATGCGGAATGCCCTGGGCATCAAGCTTGGCGCGCAGCTGTGCCACCTGGGCCTTCTGCGCGCGGCGCTCGTCCGAGCTTACCTTGAGATGGCGGATGCTGGCGGTGGCGGCGGCGGCCACGGCGGGCGGCAGGGCGGTGGTAAAGATGAACCCGCTGGCGAACGAGCGGATGAAATCGCACATCGCCGCCGATCCGGTCACATAGCCCCCCATACAGCCATAGGCCTTGCCCAACGTCCCCTCGATCAGGGTGATCCGGTCGGCGAGGCCAAGCTGTTCCGAAACACCACCGCCACGCGGCCCGTAAAGGCCGACGGCATGAACCTCGTCAAGATAGGTCATCGCGCCGTGCTTTTCGGCGACTTCGACGATCTCGGCCATCGGGCTGATGTCGCCATCCATCGAATAGACGCTCTCGAACGCCACGATCTTGGGGGCATTGGCAGGCAGGGCGGCCAGCTTGCGGTCAAGATCTTCGGGGTCGTTGTGATTCCAGATCACCTTTTTCGCGCGGCTGTGGCGGATGCCTTCGATCATGCTGGCGTGGTTGAGCGCATCCGACAGGATCACCGCATCCGGCAGGCGCGACCCAAGCGTCGACAGGGCCGCCCAGTTCGAAACATAGCCCGAGGTGAAGAAAAGCGCGCCCTCCTTGCCGTGCAAATCGGCAAGCTCGCGTTCCAATACAAGGTGGTGATGCGCGGTGCCCGAAATGTTCCGGGTCCCGTCGGCACCGGTGCCACAGCGATCGACCGCATCTTTCATCGCCTCACGCACAGTGGGGTGTTGCCCCATCCCGAGATAGTCGTTCGAGCACCAGACCGTCACCTGGTCGGGCGTATCCTCGTCATGGCTCCTGGCGCGCGGAAAGGCGCCGCATTGCCGCTCCAACTCTGCGAAAATGGGATAGTTGCCTTCCTCTTTCAGCGCATCAAGTTGCGCCGTGAACATGGCGTCAAAATCCATGGTGTCCCTCCGGTCTTGTCGTGTCATTTGAAGATTTTGGCGCAGGAAGCATCCAGCGCCAGAGTTTCGCATCGGGCAGCGGCAACACCATCAACCAGTGTTCCAAAAGCGCCAGCCCGCTTATTGCCGCCAAGAGGGCAAAGCCAACGCCTGCCTCGATGCTCGATGCTCGATGCCGAATAACGCCGTTCAAGCCAACAGGCGACGGCAAAGGAAAGCGCCGAGACCGAGATCGGAAAGAACCAGCTGAACGGACCCACACGGAAATGACTGGCCAGATGGCGCAACGCGTGGGGCAGAAATTCGGTGTTGATCTTTGGCACGCCCAGAAACAGGTTCAACTTGGCGGTGATGCGCGCAAAGTATAACAACGTAAACGTCCAGAGGCCAAAGGCATTTGCCGCCCCCTGGCCATAAAGTCACATGATGATCAGCACGCCCACCAACACCATCTCGTGATAGGCAATCGTCCCCCAGGCGCGAATGAACCTCTCCCACCCCGGCAGGTTCTCGGGGCAGGGATGGGTGTTCGGCCCGGCAATCGCACCGGTCAGAAACGCAAGCTCGATCCAGCCCCAGATCGCCAGTGCCGACAAAAACGCGCCATAGACCGCTCCGGTCGTGAGGGTGCTCAATGTCGTTTCATACCCCCAGATGCCAAGCGCCATCACCGGCAGCGTGGCAAACACCGCCAAACGCCGCGCTACCGCGCCAGAGCGGTCGGCAATCCGCACCACCACAAGGATCGCCCCGGTGGAAAACCACCAGAGAAAAAGCGCGGACAGGGCTGCGATCCAGGGGCTATGCACGCGTGATCCTTCTTCTTGGCTGAAATACTCCGGGGGGTGTGGGGGGCTGGCCCCCAGCCGTTCTGGTTCGTGTGGCCACAGAAGTTAAGCTTCGCGCATTTGGCTTCAATGAGACAACTTTCTGACTATATATAGGTGCAAGAATGCTGTTTCTCATTGTTTGGACTTATTGCAGGAGGCTTCATGGAGCAGAACTCAACTGGGAATGCTTAGGGTCGCATATTGACCCCCTCTGGAACCATTACGCGACAAGTTCTTGCCGCAACCGTCGGAACTGACGGTCAAGTTGTTCGTATTGCTGACTTGTTGGTTAGCGATAGGATTTTGGTCGGAGAAATGCGCATGAAGATCACGGAGGCGCATTCTCGCGGGCAAGATGCATATGCTGAGTGCGCCTGCTGTAGGAAACCTGTATACATTGCGTTTGCCCGCAATCCAGGTGGAAACGGCTCATCTCCATACTTCAAACACTATGGCGATGCCGGGAAAGAATGCCCTTGGACAACCGATAGACCAGACGATCCGCGTTCTATTAGAGCGCAGCAGTATGAAGGTAGGCAAAAATCTGCAAGGCATGACAAACTAACAGAGAGGTGGTCCTAGTTTTTCGACCAGTTTGCAGCCCTGTTATGGTGGATCAGGGTTTCATGTCAGGCTGCTAATCTCGTTGGTTCTGTTTTGCTTGCATAGGCCTCATTCGGGGTCAAGATGCCGTGGGTGGAGTGCGGCCGTTCGGCGTTGTAATAGGCCAGCCATTT
>NZ_FWFJ01000022.1 GCF_900172365.1 Roseovarius gaetbuli | reverse complement strand
CGAGTGGGAGCGCTTCTACAACTTCCACAGACCGCATGGCGCACACAAAGGGAAGACGCCTTACGAAGCACTCAGAGAAAAGCTATAATTAACAAATCTGATGTCTCACGAGCAACCGCACCTTACACTCCCAGCTTTCCAAAAGCTCATGGGGAGCAGCCACCTCGGCGCTTCCTGTTTCCAACGCCAGCAATGCTGAATCGCATACAACAAGGGCGCGTACCTGCGGATCCGCATCCAATACATCCGCCAGGTCGTCCAGGGATACGCTACGAGTGATCTTGGTGTCGGCAATAAAAGCCGCTTCGAAAACAGGGGCCGCAATCTGGCTCAGGCAGCATAAAACAAACGCATCCGTGCCCGTGGAAGCGCTGTCAGATGTGCTCTTCGCCTCGTTTGTGCTTTCAATCATTATGTCTCAGATTTACTTAACATTTATCTTGGAATTTTTTTCACACGAGATGGCGTGTGCAAGCCACGTCCTATCGCTCTTTGCCCGATTTAACCGGGAGGGTTATGAAGCCTTTGCGTACTCAGGTAAAGAAGCGTTTCGAAAATAGCCAATCGTTTCTGGCCTGGTGACCAAAAGGTGGTTAATTTTCGCTCGATGACCGGGCGACAGCAAGCGCAGCTTAGAGGTTCAGGCCCTATTGGTAGGGATGACACTGACACACTCTCGAGTTTCTGGTGCGCAAACCGAAGAGCAGCAGTTTGATCTAATTCAGTGAGCATGACCATGACAGGGCAGATGTCGATGATCCGCACGCCCTATCTGTTCTTGAGGGGGGCCGCGCCACCCCTCGCGGATTGGTCCTGCAAGGGCGCTATATTTTGTGCACCCTCATCTCAATCACTCATGCTCTCTGAGTGATTTGAGGAGGACCGGTAGAGTGAAGCTCTGCAAGACAAGGGTATGAGGCCATGCATGCCAGGTCGAAAGTTCCGCGCCGAACCAATGCGGTACGACAAGCATCGGTGCAAACGGCGCAACCGCATTGAAATCATGTTTGCCAGATTGAAAGACTGGCCGCGGGTCGCAACCCGCTGCGGCTGTTTTCCTAGGATTTTCTCTCTGCAATTGCTGCTCGCAGCACCCGTGATTGGCTGGTTAAGAGTGCTAACGCCAGCAGACATAAAGTGTCACTTTTTCAACACGTCGTATGCGATCTCCAGATTTGGGCTTTACGGATCCTGCTGTGCGCTTCAAACAAAGTCTTAAGGTTTGATGCCGGTCAAACAGACCTGTAGAAATAGCCGAGCAGTCCTGGTCAGGCGTAAACAAAATATAAATACTTTCCCCGGTACTAGAAATTGCCCGCTTTGACGTTACGAATTGCCCGCTTTGACATAAATTGAGGAAAAACTGTGCCCACACGTTTTACACCCATCGACGAGCTTTATTCTTTCCAGTGGCACTATGACTACCTCGGTCAAAGCTTTGGCCAAAGCCGTGAAGGCATCGAAAGGGTCTGGGCAGATTACAGCGGGGAAGGTGTGGCCGTCGGTGTTTTCGACACTGCGATTGACCCTTTCCATCCCGAATGGGCGGACCGCTTCGACTTTGAGGCCACCATCGAGGTCACCACGCCCTCGGGCGCAGTCTATGAGGTGTCCAATGTCAACCGGGTGGAAAACCACGGTGTGGGTGTCGCGGGCCTGATTGCGGCGGGCGCGAATGCTACTGGCACCATCGGTCTGGCGTATAACGCGACGATATCATCGGCTGATGTATATACCGATTACGATCTCAGCCTGTTCCCGGCCTTTGGAACGTTCGCAAATGAAATCGATGCGCCGCTGATGTCGCAAATCATGGCAGGCTACAGCCAGTTCGACATCACCAACGCCAGTTGGCACAACGATTCACTCTATAATCAGGTTCTGGCGGGCAGCGACGAGATGGGCGCGCAACTTGCTGCCATAACCGATGCTGCTGCCAGTGGGCGCGGCGGCTTGGGCACGATCATGGTCATGGCCGCAGGCAACGACTTTGACGACGTTTATTATAACGATAACGGGACGGCGCGCCGGATTTACATTCAGGATGACGGCCAGAACCGTGGGGCCGAGATTCCGATCGATTTCCTGCGCTCGGGGTTGCAGGACGGGCCTACGGCGACCCCGCGTGTCACCGTCGCGGATATTGAAAACGGGCTGCTGACCCAGGCCGAAGCGAGCTCCGGCACGGACCGCCGCGTAGCCGCGCGTGAAACCATCGCTGTGGGGGGGTATTCCCGCGAGCTGACGCTGGACGACGGATCGATTTATGCCAGCCAAGTGACACCTTTCGCCTCGCGCGGCACCGCGCTTCTGACCTCGTCTCTGACCCGGTTGAACCAGCCGCTGACCGACGTGCTGTCCAGCACCGAAGCCTATCCGGATCTGGGCGACAATCCCAGTCTGACTGCCGCCCATCTGGCGCGCTACGGCGACGGCATCGTGACCACCGGCATCGCCTCCGAAGTGGGGTATGGCTGGGATGACGGTTTGCCCACACATCCCGGCAGCACCAATCAGTTCGGCGGCACGTCTGCGGCGACCCCGCAGGTCAGCGGTGCGGTCGCGCTCATGCTCAGTGCCAACGAGGGGCTGGGCTGGAGAGATGTGCAAAACATCCTTGCCAATTCCTCGCATCATGTTGGCTCCAACCTTGATGGCTCTTCCATCACCGGGTTTGGGGCGGAAAAATTCGGCTGGGTCACCAATGGCGCCACCACCTGGAACGGCGGCGGTCTGCATTACTCCGGCGACTACGGCTACGGCGCGCTCGACGTATTTGCCGCCGTGCGCATGGCCGAAGTCTGGACGTTGTTCGACGCTGCGCAAGTGTCAGGTAACGAGCAAACTGCCCAAGCAGAAAGCATCGCCGACACCGCCATTCTGGGGGGCAGCCTGAGTGCGCCGGTCACCAGTGCCCGCACCATCTCCATGTCCGGTGCAAATCTTGAGACGGAATACGTCGACATCACTCTTGCGATGGTGCATCCCGATTTTGCGAGAGTGGACATCTATATCGTTTCGCCCAGCGGCACCCGCGTGGCGCTCCATGATGTGTCGTTCAACAACTTTGCCCATTCGGATGTCGCCGACATAGGTCTGACGTGGACATTCCCCGTCAATGCGTTCCGCGGTGAAGACCCCAATGGTGACTGGACGCTTGAGTTTGTAAATTCCGGCGATTCGGGCCGCTTGTTGGATGTGAGCATCGACGTCTATGGTGCGGATGCGGACAACAACGATGTGTACCACTATACCAACGAGATTCTCGGCGCCCAGTTGACCGACCGTCTGGGGGCAACCCTGACCGACACAAACGGTGGCATCGACTGGATCAATCTGGCCGCCATGACCGGTGATGTCATCGCTACTTTGGATAGTGGCGGCACATTAAGCAGCAATGGCTTGACCTTTGTCCGCATTGGAGCGGGAACAATCATCGAGAACATTGTCAGCGGCGATGGCGACGACGCGCTGATCGGTACATCTGCAAACAACATTCTGGTGGGCGGACGCGGTAACGACACGCTGAACGGCGCGGGCGGCAATGACACCCTTGAAGGGGGCGAAGGTGCCGACAGCCTGATTGGCAGCGGGGGCAGTGATACTGCGTCCTACAGCCTGTCGCGCAGTGCCGTGCAGGCCGATCTGGCGACCGGGGGCGTGGGCGGCGGTGCCGCAGGCGACCTGTTCTCCGGGATCGAAAACCTCAGCGGCTCCAGGTTCGACGATTTCTTGACCGGTGACGCGGCCGCCAACGTGCTGTCGGGCGGCGCGGGCGGCGACACACTGAACGGCAATGGCGGCGCAGATACGCTGCTTGGCGACGCGGGCGACGACATCCTGATAGGCGACGCCAGTACGGCGCTGTTCGACGGGGGCGACGGCACCGACTTTGTAAATTACAGCGCGCAAACAACATCCGTGAATGTATCTCTTTCAGCGGCAAGATTTGTAAATGTCGAAGGTCTGATCGGCAGCAGCGCAGACGATCTGCTGACCGGAGACGGTGGCAATTCCATTTTGATCGGTGGCGCAGGTGCCGACACGCTGAATGGCGGCGGCGGTGTGAACACGGCGTCCTATCGGACGGCGACGGCGGGTGTCACCGTCAACATGCTCAACACAAGTGGCAACACAGGCGATGCGGCTGGTGACGTGTTTGTGAATATCGCCAATATCGAAGGGTCGGATCATACCGACAATCTGACCGGAAATGATGCGGCCAACATCGTGAATGGGGGCATCGGCAACGATACGCTATATGCCAACGCGGGCAACGATACGCTAATCGGGGGCGCGGGCGCAGATGCGCTTTTTGGGGGTGCGGGCGTTGATACGGCTGACTACAGCGCGTCCGGTGCGGCCGTGGGGGTCACCCTCACCGATACCACAGCAGGCAGCAGCGGGACAGGCCTTGGGGGGGATGCACAGGGCGATACCCTCAATGCCATCGAAAACCTCATTGGGTCCGATCACAACGACACTATGTCGGGCACGGCAGATGCTAACCGCTTCGAAGGCGGTAAGGGCAATGATATCCTCGAAGGTCTTGCGGGCAATGATGTGCTCTTGGGCGGCGCGGGTGACGACCTGCTGAGCGGTGGCGCCGACAACGACACCCTACAGGGGGGCGCGGGCGATGACACGCTGGACGGATCACAAGGCAGCGATGCGCTCAATGGGGGAGACGGCGACGACCTTTTGTGGGTCAATACGTCTACATCCTTTCTTGATGGCGGCGCGGGCAGCAACACGGTCAGCTTTGCGCGCGCGGGCCTGGCCACCGGCCTGAACATCGCTGTTACGAATGTCGGCTTTACCAATATCCAGAACCTTGTCGGCACAGCGCATAACGACACGCTGACGGGCGATGAAGGCCAGAACATCCTGGAAGGTGGCGCGGGCGCGGACCATCTCGTGGGCGGCGCAGGAAATGATTTTGCCTCTTACGCGGGATCTGTGCAGGCGGTGAACGTCAGCCTTTTGACAGGCAATTTTATCGGGGGTGATGCAGCGGGCGACACTCTGCTGGGCATTACCAACCTCATTGGATCTGGCGGGGATGACACGCTGCAGGGGACTGCAGGCGACAACATCCTTCGCGGCGGCGATGGCAATGACCTGTTCCTTTCCACGTCGGGCAACGATGTGATCTACGGCGAAGGCGGTATTGATACGGTGTCCTATGCGGGGGCTACATCTGCCGCCAAGATCACTCTGGGCATCTGGCGGCAGCAGGACGATCCGGCTTCCCCCACAGATGTGGCGAACGGGAATGTCCTGCTGGGTATCGAAAATATTGTCGGCACAGACTTTGCAGACGAGCTGACCGGTGATCGTGGCGATAACCTTCTGCGCGGCGGTGCGGGCAATGACAGCCTGCTTGGCGATGCCTTTGGCGGTTTTGGCAACGACACGCTCTATGGTGACGCGGGCGATGATGACATTCAGGGCCATCTTGGCGACGACGTTCTGTTCGGTGGCGTGGGCAACGACACCGTCACTGGCGGCGAGGGTAGCGACACGGTGGACGGCGGCGATGGTGACGATTTCGTCTCGGGCGGCAGCGGTACGGACGATGTGCGCGGTGGCGCAGGCAACGACCGGCTGTTCGGCCAAGAAGGCGACGACACGCTGGACGGTGGTATCGGCAACGACGAGATCAACGGCGAGCTCGGTGATGACAGGCTGAATGGCGGGGCCGACGACGACACGCTTCTGGGCGACGAAGGCAGTGACACTCTGGCGGGCGATGGCGGCAATGACCAGCTCTTCGGCGGCAACGACGACGACTTCCTCTGGGGCGGTGTCGGAAGCGACACCCTGGGCGGCGGCGCAGGCGCCGACCTGTTGCGTGGCGAAGCTGGCAACGACACCCTGAACGGGGACGAAGGCAATGACTATCTTCTGGGCGGCGCCGACAACGACATTCTTGTCGGCAGTGCAGGCAACGATACGCTCTGGGGCGAGACTGGCAACGACGAACTCTATGGCGGGGCCGACAACGATACTCTTTGGGGGGGGGCAGGTGATGACATCCTCAACGGTCAGGATGGCAACGATATTCTGATCGGCGACATTGGCAACGACACGCTGGCAGGGGGCGCGGGCAACGACCGCCTCGATGGCGGCGCGGGCAATGACAACATCGTCGGCATTGATGGCCAGAACCTGATCCTCGGGCGTGACGGTGCGGATTCGGTGATCGGGGGGCTGGGTGCAGATACCGTCTATGCTGGCTCAGAGAACGATACGGTCAACGGCGGTGACGGCAATGACCAGATCTACGGCGGCTTCGGCGACGACCTTCTGGTCGGCGGCGCAGGTGCCGATCTGGTGGCTGGCGAAGGTGACGGGGCCAACAGGCTCTTTGGCGGAACCGGAAATGACAGCCTCTATGGCAGCGGCGGCAATGACGAGTTGTTCGGCGATGAGGACAATGACCTGCTGGGCGGATCGGCGGGCGACGACCTGCTCAACGGCGGTAGCGGCAATGACAGCCTCTATGGCAGCATCGGCAACGACACGCTGGTGGGCGGGGAGGGCGATGACGTCCTCATCGACGGGGCAGGGGCCAACTTCTTTTTCGCCGGCGACGGCAACGATTTTGTCAGCGGTGGCAACGCAAACGAAGAGCTTTACGGCGATGGCGGCAATGACACCCTGCGCGGCTTTGGGGGCGATGACCTGATCAATGGTGGCGCGGGCAATGATGCGCTTGTGGGGGCCGACGGCAACGATACGTTGTTTGGGGGCGCGGATCAGGACATCCTTGTTGGTGGCGATGGCAACGACACGCTCAACGGTGCCGAAGGCAACGACAGCATCTACGGCAACACCGGCAACGACCTAATTGTCGGCGGAGACGGCAACGATTATGCCGAGGCGCAGACAGGCAACAACACCCTGTCGGGCGGTCTGGGCAGTGATACCCTGCATGGCGGCAACATGGACGACCAGATTTTCGGCAACGAAGACGGCGACCTCCTGCGCGGCTGGGGCGGCAACGATCTGATCAACGGGCAGGACGGCGACGATACGCTCTATGGCGGATCGGGCTTTGACACGATAGCCGGGGGTGCCGGCAATGATTATGTCAATGCCGAGGGCGCGCAATCGAACCTGGTCTTTGGCGAGGGCGGCAATGATACGCTGATCGGCGGGTCTGGCGCCGACAGTATCAACGGCAATACGGGCGACGATGCGCTGGCCGGTCTGGACGGCAACGACTCGCTCAATGCAGGCGCGGGAAACGACAGCATCTATGCCGGGCGTGGCGACGATACGATCTTTGCAGGGGCCGGCAATGACTATGCCGAGGCCTTCATCGGCACCAACTTGGTGTATGGTCAGGAGGGCAACGACACCCTGCATGGCGGCTCCGAGAACGACGAGATCTTCGGCGGAGCCGATGACGATTTTCTGCGCGGCTGGGCCGGTGACGATCTGATCGACGGGCAGGACGGGAACGACGTGATCTTTACCGGATTAGGCACCGACAGCGTCTTTGGCGGTGCAGGCAACGACCGGGTCACCAGCGAAGCGGGCGGCAACAAGCTTCTGCACGGTCAGGGCGGCGCGGATACGCTGCTGGGCAGTACCGGCAACGATACCATTCTGGGCGACAACAATGACAACAGCGATGCGGGCGCAGATGTGCTTGCAGGCTATGGAGGCGACGACCTGCTCAATGCCGGCAGTGGCAACGACAGCCTCTACGGCGGCGCAGGCAACGACACCCTGGTCGCAGGCGCGGGGGACGACTATCTCGAAGCGTTCAACGGCAGCAACCTGTTCTATGCTGGCGAAGGCAATGACACGTTGGTGGGCGGTCTGGACAACGATCTGATGTTCGCCGAAGTCGGCAATTCACGCATCTACGGCAATACCGGCAACGATACGATCGTGGCGGGCAACGGCATCGATGTGATGACCGGAGGCGCAGGCGCGGATGTGTTCGAATTCGGCCACCCCAGCCGGATTGGCTTTGGTGACAATCCCGACATCATCACCGACTTTGAAGTGGGCGTGGACAAGATCAACCTGCAAGCCCTCAGCACCGAGTTCAGCATCACAGGTTTTGTCGGCGGTCGCAATTCGTTCATCTATGATGCGACCCTGGGCCAGTTGCAGGGCGATGCCACGGGCAACGGCGGACCGGACTGGATACTCGATATCGGCACCGGCTTGGCCCTGACGGCGGATGATTTCATCCTTTAGGCCATCCCCGACACGTGAAAAAGGCGGCAGACCATCCAGTCTGCCGCCTATCTTGTACGATTGCAGATCTTTTGCAGACCGCCCAAACGTCAGAATGTCTGGTCGTAATCGCCCACCCCCGGCTCTGTGCGGATCACAGCGTCGATTTCATTGAAAATCGCGCGCAATTCCGCCTCGCTTTGCGCGCTTTCGCAAACCACCACCAGATTGGGCGTGTTGGACGAGGCCCGCACCAACCCCCAGCTTCCGTTGTCCAGGATAACCCGCGCACCGTTTACCGTGACAACCTGTACCACCTTGCGCCCTGCCAATTCGCTCAGGCCTTCCAGTTTGATCACGATGCGCGCAAGGATGTCGTATTTCTCCTCATCCGCGGCATAGGGCGACAGGGTCGGCATGGCATAGGTCACGGGCAGCGCACGGCGCAGGTCGGACATGGACATATCGGGGTTGCGGTCCATCAGCTTGCAGATCTCGACCGCAACACGCATGCCGCAATCATATCCGCGCCCGACAGGTTCGGCCAAAAAGTAGTGGCCGGATTTCTCGAAACCCGCCAACGCGCCCAATTCCTTGACGCGCCGTTTCATATGGCTGTGGCCGGTTTTCCAGTAATCCGCCGTCACGCCATTGGCGATCAGCTCGGGGTCAGAGGCAAACAGACCCGTCGATTTTACATCCGCCACAAAGGTCGCATTCGGGTAGATCTTGGACAGGTCCCGCGCCATGATCACCCCGACCTTGTCGGCAAAAATCTCCTCGCCCTCGTCGTCCACCACACCACAGCGGTCCCCATCACCGTCAAAGCCAAGCGCGAAATCCGCACCGGAAGCTTTCACCGAAGCGCTCATGTCATGCAGCATTTCCATGGCTTCTGGATTTGGGTTGTAATGGGGAAAAGTATAGTCCAGCTCGTTGTGGCTGGGCACGACTTCGACACCCAGACGCTCGAACAACTCGGGTGCAAACGCCGCTGCCGTGCCATTGCCCGTGGCACACACGACCTTGAGCTTGCGGGTCATTTTGAAATCTCCCACCAGGTCATCAAGATAGGCCTCGCGCACGCCTGCGACGAATTCATATTTGCCACCCTCGCGCGCCTCACCTTCGCCGTTCAGCACGATATCCTTCAGCTCGGACATCTCGTCAGGGCCATGGGTCAGGGGGCGCTCGAACCCCATTTTGACGCCGGTCCAGCCGTTGGGATTGTGACTGGCCGTGACCATCGCTACTGCGGATGCATCCAGATGGAACTGCGAAAAATACGCCATGGGCGAGAGGCAGGGGCCAATGTCCTTGACGTGGATACCCGCCTGCATCAGCCCTAGCATCAGCGCGTTTTTGATGCTGAGCGAATAGTCGCGATAGTCATTGCCGACCGCGATCACCGGCTCGATCCCGCGGCGCATCATCTGGGTTCCCAGGCCCAGACCCAGTGCTGTGATGCCAGGCAGGTTGATCGCCTCGGGGTATTGCCAGCGGGCGTCATACTCTCGAAAGCCGGTGGGTGCGATCATCGGATCGCGCAAAAATTCCCATGTGTTCGGGGTCACAACGGAGAGCGGTCTGGTCATAAGAAATCCTGAAGTGAAAATGCAAGTGTAGCATTTCTTTAGGGATATTGAGCAGGCAGCACAACTCATACGGCATAGTAGGCGCAGGTACGCGAAAGGGCAAAACCTTTTGCATTCACCAATTAGATCGGCTTATCTGTCCCATGACAGTTTGTGCAGATTTATGCGCAAAGATTTTACAGAGGAGAAGCTTCAGTGACAAACGTTACATTTCTGGGCAATACGCAAGACTATTTTTTTGATGCATTTGACAATGCCGATTTGGTCTCGCATGAGCCAACCCTTATTGTCGTGCGCGACTTGAACAGTGGATTTCTGACAGAGCTTCAGGGATTTGGCTTTGCGATCAACGAGCAAACTTCATCCGGTTTCGTGGGTACAATCACCCGGATCACCACGGAGACCAGTGCCCTTCAGCCTGTGATTGACATAAGCGGGGTGGCAATTGACGTGAACGAATTCGACCAGGCGATCGAGGCCAATTCGCTCGGAGATGGCGGGCCACTGTCGCTTCTTTTCAGCCAACAAAGCATCAATTTTGATGCATCATCTTCGAATCTGGGAGCCGACTTCGAATTTGACTTGGTGACCTCCCCTGTGACGGCCGTTGGGAGCATTTTTGACGACACGCTCGCGGGCGGACCAGCCGACGACACGCTGCAGGGTGGAGACGGCAACGACTTCCTGTTCGGCAATGCAGGCAATGATGTCATCGAGGGCGGTTTCGGGAGCGACGTCCTGTTCGGCGGAGCAGGCGACGACACGATCAACCCCGGCGACAACATCAGAGACCTAGACTTTATCGATCCGGGAACAGGCAACAATACAATCGTGCTCAGCGATGTCGACCTCGGATATATCCAGATTGGCCACCGCGATCAGGCCCTTGCCGGCCTCGGCGGGTTTTCCTTCATACTCGACGGCACCACCAACACAGGCTCGATCACAACGCCAGGGGGGACCGACACACTGATTGATGTGAACGCTGCCCTGACCGCTGATGGCCTGCAACTCGACGGCTCCGAGCTGAACGATGTCTACACGGTCAGCGGCGTGCCGGATGGCGGCTTTCTCAGTCTGCGAGGGGGGGCCGGCAACGACACCTATAACATTGGGCAAAGCGCGGGTGGGATCCGGATCGACCTGCGCCAAAGCGCACTTTCCGGGCCGAACAACGGTGTGACGGTTGATCTGGCCAACGGCACGGTCATAAACGACGGCTTTGGCAGCACCGACCAGATCATAGGCATCGGCAGCGCAACCATCGAGATCCGCGGTACCGATCTGGCAGACAGCATGACTGGCAGCGATTTCGACGACCGCTTTATCACGCGCGGCGGCAACGATTTTGTCGATGGTGGCCTGGGGGCCGATTTGGTGCGCTATGACCGCACCGGGGTAACCTCCGGGATGGATGTCGATCTGGCGGCAGGCACCGCTTCGGGCAGTTTCAACGGCGTGGCCTTCACCGATACGCTGATGAGCATCGAAGACGTGCGCGGCAGCCGCGTTGGCAGCGATACGCTGTTGGGCAGTGCCGACGACAACCTGTTAAGGGGCTTTGGCGGCAATGACCGCATCGACGGGCGCGACGGTGACGACACGCTGGAGGGGAACGTCGGCAACGACACCTTGCTGGGCGGTGCAGGCAATGATCTGATATTCGGCGGCGCCCTTTCGTCCGTCACCGATGGAAACGATTTTATCGGTGGCGGGGCGGGCAACGACACCATCGAGGTCGTCTCGGGCAATAACACGATCTACGCTGGGCTCGGTGATGATAGCATCAGGGGCGGTGTGGACGCGGATCTGATCTTTGGCTCGGCGGGGTCCAACCATATCTCCACCCACTGGGGGCTATCGAGCGCTGTGGGAACCGGCATTGACACCGTGATCGGCGGCACCGGCGACGATGTGGTGGATGGCACGGGCTCTTTCGCCGCGGAAATCCGCGGGAACGGCGGTAATGACAATATCACCGGCAGCGCGGGCAATGATTTCATCGCAGGCGGCACCGGCAATGACGTCATGCTGGGCGGGGCGGGCATCGACATCATCTACCTGGGCGCGGGCAATGACTTTGCCGGGGGCGGTGAGGGCCGCGACATCATCTACGGTGGTGCCGGCACCAACACGATCTATGGTGGGCTGGGCGACGACACCGTGCAGGGTGGCACAGGTGACGACTTCATCGTGGGCGGTGGATCCGGCCGCAATATCTTGCTGGGCAATGGCGGCAATGATCAGGTCTTTGCCGGAACCGGGAATGACCTCGTCGCGGGCGGCGCGGGCGACGACAGCATCTTTGGCGGGGATGGTGACAACACCATCTATCTGGGCACCGGCAATGACTTTACCGGTGGGGGCGCAGGCGATGACGCGATCTTTGCCGGCGCGGGCAACAACCGCATCTACGGCGGTGCCGGCAATGACACGATCTATTCGGGCGTAGGCAAGGACGTGATCACGGCAGGCCCCGGTGCGGATGTCTTTGTCTTCAACTCTGCCGCAGCGGCGGGCATCGGCGCCGACCGCGATATCCTGACCGGCTTCGAGGTGGGTGTGGACAAGATCGACCTCAGCGCGATGAATCTGACGTTCGGCGTCTCCTTGCTCTACATCCCCGGCTTTGTGGTTGGTGATGTCAATAACGACGAGGTCAATGATTTTGCTATCGAAATCTCGGGCGCGCCCACTCTGACAGTGGATGATTTCATTCTGTAACCGACGCCATACAGTCCAGTACCAAAGTCCACGGCCCGCACCACACGTTGCGGGCCGTGTTCACATAGATGGTGATACCCCATTTTGGCCTTATCTTGGCCCAAATTTGCAAGCCATATTCCCTATGGTATCAGGCAATGTTTGCCTTCTGGACGTTAAGAATGAAACGGGCCCTCTCGTGATCGGCCCCAGCTACATGCAGGCGTGCGGTCAAACAAATACGCCCCGGCGGAGGACATTATGGATAATGGAAACAATTCAGTTCGCTCGGTGAGCGAAGTTGCCGACTATATATCCACTTCTTTCTGGGGCAGCGGCCAGAGTTTCCCTTTCGCTTTGGGGGCTGATCGCGTTTTGACGGTTAACCTTGAGGGTCTGCCGCAAAGCTCCCAACAGATTGCGCTGTGGGGGCTGGATGCCTGGACCACGGTGACCGGCATCACTTTCGAGCGCGTCACCGGTTCGGCGCAGATCACCTTTGATGATGAGCAACCCGGTGCCTTTGCAGGGGCCAGAGTGTCTAACGGGTCTGTGACACAGGCCGATGTAAATGTGTCTCAAGGGTGGGTCGGAACCTATGGCACCGAATTCAACAGTTATTCCACAATGACTTATATCCACGAGATCGGCCATGCCTTGGGGTTGGGTCATCCAGGGGACTACAGCGACGGCGCGAACTATCAAACTGACCGCGATTATGCCAACGACAGCTGGCAAATGTCCGTCCTGTCCTATTTCAGCCAGCGCGACAATACATTCATCGATGCGACCTATGCCCTTGTGGCAACGCCCATGCTGGCGGACATCGGAGCCATTCAAAGCCTGTATGGGGATGTGGCATTGCGCACCGGCAACACGATCTATGGCGACGGCTCGACTGCGGGCGGCACCTATGACCGCATCAGCGAAGCCCGTGCCGCGGGAACGCTGGGCGATGAGGTGGCCTGGGCCATTCTGGATGATGGCGGATATGATATACTGGATGTGTCTTCCAGTGCGGCCAACCAGATCGTCGATCTGCGCCCCGAGGCCATCTCAAGCGTGTACGGCATCACAGGCAACCTCGCGATCGAACGGGGCAGTATCATCGAGGAAATCCGCACAGGCAGCGGCGATGACCTGATCATTGGCAGCACCAATAATGACAGGCTGTTGGGCAATGCAGGTAACGACGAGATTTATTTGGGCCAAGGCGACGATTTTGTGGGCGGTGGCACCGGCAATGATCTCATCCGTGCGGAATCCGGCGCCAATACCATCTATGGCGGTGCGGGCAGCGACACCATCAGCGGCGGCACCGGCAACGACACTATCTATGCAGGTGGCAACAGCCGTAACGAGGTACAGGGCAGCGACGGCAATGACCTGATCTATGGTGGCAGCAGCAATGATCTTCTGGCCGGTGGTACAGGCAACGACAGCATTTATGGCGGTGTCGGCGCAGATACCATCTATCTGGGATTTGGCGATGATGTCGTGGGCGGCGGCACCGGCAGTGATCTGATCGTTGCAGGTGCGGGCAACAATGAAATCTATGGCAGCCTTGGGGACGACACCGTCTATGGCGGCGATGGTGCCGATATGATCAATGGCGGCGAAGGGGCTGATCTGTTGGCGGGTGGTGCGGGCAACGACAGCATTTATGGCAGCGTCGGCGCAGATACCATCTATCTGGGGATGGGCGATGATTTCGCGGGCGGCGGCGCCGATGCCGACCAGATATTTGCAGGTGCGGGCAACAACGAGATTTATGGCGGCGTGGGCGATGACACGATCACCGCCGGTGTGGGCCGCGATGTGAGCAATGGTGGCGCGGGCGCGGATGTCTTTGTGTTCACCACAGCCGCCTCTGCCGGGATTGGCGCGAGCCGCGACATCATCACCGACTTCGAGGTGGGTGTGGACAAAATCGACCTCAGCGCGATGGGGCTGACATTTGGTCCCACGGGCATGGTCGACTACATCCCCGGCTTCGTGGTGGGCGATGTGGATAGTGACGGCACCAACGACTTTGCCATTCAAATGTTCGGCGCACCTGCGCTGAGCGTCGATGATTTCATTCTCTGAGACCGCGCGCACGGTGACACTCTGACATGCTCTCCCCTTGTGACAGGGCATGTTTTGTCAGATATAACCCCAAATTCTGGAATGCGGGTCCATGTCTGAAATCATCAACATCATACTGGTTTGTGAGAGCAGCGACATTTCCGCGCTCGAGCGCAGCCTGCTTAGCCTCGTCACCCAGGCCGGAGACTTCAGTCTGCGGATACATGTAAAGAATATCGGCCCTCATGCTGCTGCAAACGCGCCCGTTTTGGCAGGGTGGCAGGCGCGAATGGGCAATGCCGATACGGTCTTTTACTGCACGAATGTCTGGCTCACCTACCAGACCCAGCCACACCTGACCGCCCATGCCGCCTTGCGCGACGCCATGGGGCAGATCTGCGAAGACGGGGACAGTTTCACGAGCTGGCTGCATCCGGGTGATATTCTGCTGCCGGGCGCCTTGGCCCATATCAGCGATCTTGCGCGCCGGTTTACGGCAGACCATCTGGCTTGGGTACAGGGGGCTGCCGGCCATTTGGACGAAGGCCAGCTGATCGCGGGCAGCGTGTTGCGTGCGCCCACAGCACTTATTGCGCAGGGGGTATGTGACGATCACCGCTGGCCTGCCCTGGCCCAGGGCGGCATGTTTATACGCGCGGGTCTATGGCGCAAGGCGCAGGCATCGCTTGCGTTTGAAGGTCCCGAGGATATTACGCCGTGGCTGCTGTGGCAGCGTCTCGCAAGGCAGGCCCTTTTCGTGCAAAGCACCCAAGTGATGGGTGTTTTTGTCTCTTGTGCGAAAGAGCCGTCCGCCCATCTGAAAATCCGCCGCCGCCGCCGCATGCAACGGGTTGCACCCGAGGCCGAGCCGCGCGACACATTGCAGCGCATCCTGCGCCAGGGCCCCTTGCTGCATCATGTCATCACCAACGATGCTACGGGCGCGCCCACAGCAATCATTGCCATGGATGTCACGGCACCCGCCTATCACTGGGCAAGGCAGACAGACCAGTGGCACAATGACCTGCCCGAACCTGCCAGTATCGCGCAGCAACGCATCGCGACTGCCCATGGCGCACCCATGCCTTTAAAACGTCCATCTGAGAAGACGCCGAACAGCCCCCCCCACAGGGCGATGCCAGACACTACGATCTTCGCGGACCTGCCTGCCTATCGCCTGTTGCTGCGCACCATCAATGCGCAAATGCCCGACACCAACAAGCTGATGCAGCACCCCTTGTACGCCTGGCTGCCCGCCCTGCGTCACAGACCCGTCTGGCAAGCAAGCCGGATCTGGGCATGGGATCAGGGATGGGATGACACCGATCACACCGAATGGGCCGCTCTGCGGGCCCTGCAGGAAATGGGCGACGTGCCGCAAGGCACCAGCTACGTCGGGTTTCCTTGGGCAGCCCTTATCGAAGCGCGGGCCGAGACCACGGCACAGGCGCAAAGACTACGCCATGATTTCCAGAGCTTTGCGACCACCGTTCCACGCGCGGCACGCAGAATCACAACGTGTCAGCACCCCGACTTGATCGCCCATCTCGACTATTTTAAGCATGCGGGTGTGACGGATGTTTTCTGGCCCTATACTACGCCCGAAGCGGTCCAGGCCGCGGCGGCAATGGGAATATGCCTGCATACCATACCGCAATCCGCACGGGCGGCCTTTTACCCCGCGGATCAGACACAGCGGCGCAAACATCTGTTTTGCAAGGTGGACGCAGATACAGTTACCCTGCGCCAAAGTACTTTTGCGCTGTGTCCGGCAGCGCCCCAAGACCATCCGGCCGCCCTGCTGCATGCGATCGCGGCAGGGGCAATCCCTGTGGTGCCGACAGATGCCGACTTTGCACCGCTGGTCGGTCATGACACCCTGTGGCGCAATGCCGTCGAGCGGTGGGATTTCGCGACCAAGACACAGGACGACTTGTCGACACATTTGCGTATCCTGCGTAAAAAGGCCGAGAAAGACGCTGAATATCAGCTGGCCCCACTTCCGCAGGCGCTGGCCCAATTGCAGCTGAGCGTGGGGCCTGAAACGCTGGGCTGTGGCATTCATGCGCTCATGGCTAGACATGCGGATGCATACCGTGCCCTGCCTGCCTTTCCCGCCCCCCGCCAGATTTCACGCCACATCCGCATCTATCATCTGGGCCCGCGTGCAGCACGCAGCCCGTTGGGCTATGCACCCTTTGCAAGGCTCGCCGAAAACCGCATTCTGCGCGTCGAAAGCCCTGCCGAGGCAGATATCGTCATGACCGGATGGAACCGCGATCTGGCAGAAAACCCAGAGCTGCTGGCCCATGCGTTTGAAAGCAATCCGGGGTTGCGTTGCATGGTCATCTCAGAAGAGCCGCTTTGGGATACACTCTGGAGTGACGGCTTTGCTGCGCGTGACCGGCCTTTTGTCTGTAACGGGCGAGAGCATTCTTATCGCTACCTCAATCACATGAATTCGGACATCTTCGCATTCACCCATATTCCCTATTTCCTGCTGACTTCGGATGACTATGTGCCGCGCTATATCTCAATGCTGCGACGCTATGCGCACATCTCTGCGCGCGCGATGCTGACCAAATGGCAAACCACGATAATCGCGGCGGCCTTTGTGGCGGAACACCGTGACGCGCCGGAATTCGATTTCAGCGATCCCGCTCGTGATATCCAAGGGCTCAGCGGATACCGCACCCGCGTCGCCCAGCACGCCAAGCACCCCAAGATCTGGCGCATGGGACAAGGCTGGGCCGATGGCATGCCCCCACGCCAGACCCTGCCTGACTGGCACCTGGACAAGCTGGCCCGCTTGCAAGGCAACGTCCGTCTGTGTAGCGCATATGAAAACACCCATATGCGTGGTTATATCTCTGAAAAAGTGTTCGACGCCTTTGCCGTAGGGGCAATGCCGGTGTGCTATGCCGCACCGGACCACCGCCTGCACGAACTCATCGCACCTTACGCGATGATCAATACATATGATCAACCGGCAGAGACCGCCGCCGCCTGGATAGACTGGTTCATCCCAGAGATGGCGAACGCCGAAAGCTGGCTGGAAACGGCCGCTAGGCTGCGTACACGACTTGCCTGTGCAGATGCCGTGGCGATGGAACGCCAACGGATCGCCACAGAAACACTCCGGGAAATCGACATGTTCATACAAACCTCGCTCTAGAGAAATTTGCATATTCTTTGATACTTGCCAAAAACTCGGCGTGACCCGCCCGCCGCTTTGCTTGTAACGGAAAAAAAAACTTGGTAACGAGCTTCAAGCAAGCTGGTCTCCGACTTGTCAGCACATTGGCGCCCTTCAAAAAACAACATCTATTTTCAGGACATCATATGACCAAAATAGCACTAATCACTGGCATTACCGGACAAGACGGGTCCTATCTGGCAGAGTTTTTGCTCGCGAAAGGGTATGAGGTCCACGGGATCAAACGCCGCGCATCCAGTTTCAACACACAGCGGATCGACCACATCTATCAAGATCCGCATCAGCCCAATCCAAAATTGAAGTTGCACTACGGCGATCTGGCCGACAGCTCGAACCTCACGCGCATTCTTTCTGAAGTGCAGCCCGACGAAGTCTACAACCTCGGCGCACAAAGCCACGTGGCCGTCTCCTTTGAGGCACCTGAATATACCGCCGATGTGGATGCGATGGGCACCCTGCGCCTGCTGGAAGCGATCCGTTTTCTGGGATTGGAGAAAAAGACAAGGTTTTATCAGGCCTCCACCTCGGAACTCTACGGTCTGGTGCAGGAAACCCCGCAGACCGAAACCACGCCGTTCCACCCGCGCAGCCCCTATGCGGTGGCCAAGATGTATGCCTACTGGATTGCTGTGAACTACCGCGAAGCTTACGGCATGTATGCGTGCAACGGCATTCTGTTCAACCACGAGAGCCCGCGGCGTGGCGAGACATTCGTGACCCGCAAGATCACGCGCGGTCTGGCCAACATCGCCCAAGGGCTCGAGCAGTGTCTTTACATGGGCAACATCGATTCCTTGCGCGACTGGGGTCATGCCAAGGATTACGTGCGCATGCAGTGGATGATGCTGCAACAGGACGCCCCCGAGGATTTTGTGATCGCCACGGGCGTGCAATACTCTGTACGCGAGTTCATCACGTGGTCGGCGGCCGAGCTCGGGGTCACACTTGAGTTTACCGGCACCGGCACCGAAGAGATCGCCACCATCACTGACATCAAGGGCGATGACACCCCCGCACTCAGCGTGGGCGATGTGGTCATGCGCATCGATCCGCAATATTTCCGCCCCGCCGAAGTCGAGACGTTGTTGGGTGACCCGGCCAAAGCCAAGCGCGTGCTGGGCTGGACGCCCGAGATCACCGCACAGGAAATGTGCGCCGAGATGGTTCGGCACGATCTGAATACCGCCAAGCGCCACGCTTTGCTCAAAGAGCACGGGATGGACATGCCGGTGAGCGTTGAGAATTGAGTGTCATGACATCCCACATTTAGGGCCCGGAGAACAGCAGTGGGTATCGTGAAATTATGTTCGTTTGCAGACGGGGCTTTTGAAAAGCGTAAAGTAAACTTCAAAGACAACGTCATTGCATCGGGCTTTTTTGACGATATTCACATCGCTGACTGCAATTCCCTCCCGGTGGACTTCCTTCGGTTTCATGAAGCCTTCATGCGCGCAACCGTCCGTGGCTTTGGCTATTGGATTTGGAAGCCCGCACTCATTCTGGCACATCTGGTCGATCTCGGACCGGAAGATGTGCTTGTTTATGCGGATGCCGGCTTTACCTTCAATCCACAAGGCCGCCGCCGCTTTGACGAGTATCTCGAATTGACACGGGACGCTCCAGATCGGATGCTTTCGTTCCAAAATGTCTTTGTTGAGAGCCACTATTCCAAGATGGACCTCAGTTATAGGCTTGGGCTTTGTGACGATGACAGTCACCTCAAAACCAGCCAATTGGGGAGTGGTTTAATCTTCCTGCAGAAAACGAACAGCAATATCGAACTACTGCGCAGTTGGGCCTCTATAGCGGTAGAAGATGCATATCACTTTTCAGATGACAGTGTGTCCCATCTGTCAAATCACCCCGACTTCATAGAACACAGACACGATCAGAGTATTGCAAGCCTGCTTCGGAAAATACGGGGCACGGCAATAACGCATTACGAAGTACAAGACTACAGCTCGGCCTTTGGGCGGCTCAAGGGAAAACTGCCCGCGTTGGCAACTCGTCTGCGTCACTAAATAGGTCACCAGAAAACTCAGTACTGGGAACGGATACATGACAAAATACTACATCGCAGGCCATCGCGGCATGGTCGGCGGCGCCATCACCCGCCGTCTTCAGGCGCGCAGGGACGCGGGCGAGGATCTGACGCTGATCACCCGCACGTCCTCCGAGTTGAACCTGACCGATCAGATCGCCGTGCGCGACTTTATGCAGGCAGAGAAACCCGATGTGGTGATCCTGGCGGCGGCCAAGGTGGGCGGCATTCACGCCAACAACACCTATCCGGCCGATTTTATCTATGAGAACCTGATGATCGAATGCAACGTGATCCATCAGGCCTTCGAGGCGGGTTGCCGCCGCCTGTTGCAGCTCGGATCGTCTTGCATCTATCCGCGTGCCGTTCCCCAGCCGATGCGTGAGGACGCACTGCTCACCGGGGTGCTTGAGCCCACCAACGAGCCCTACGCCGTGGCCAAGATCGCGGGCATCAAGCTGTGCGAAAGCTACAACCGCCAGCATGGGGTCGATTACCGCTCGGTGATGCCGACCAACCTTTACGGCCCCGGTGACAACTTTCATCCCGAAAACTCCCATGTGCTGCCCGCTCTGATCCGCCGCTTTCATGAAGCGGCACAGGCCGGCGACGATGAAGTGATGATCTGGGGCTCGGGCAAGCCGCGGCGCGAGTTCTTGCATGTGGACGATATGGCCGAAGCCAGCCTGTTCGTGCTGGAATTGGACAAGCAGACCTATGATGCCAACACCCAGCCCATGTCGAGCCACATCAATGTGGGCTCAGGCACCGATATTTCGATTATGGAGCTGGCTCAGATGGTGGCCCAGGTGACCGGGTTCAAAGGCCGGATTACCAATGACCCCTCCAAACCCGATGGCACCCTGCGCAAGCTGATGGATGTGTCGCGTCTGGCGGACATGGGCTGGCGCGCGGGCATTGGGCTGGAAGAAGGGGTGCAAAGCACCTACGCATGGTTCAGAGAGACCGAAACCGTCAGGGAGGCTTGAGATGTACCGACAGCCACAATCAAAAGGCGACGTGATGCAAAGCGCGACCGCTCCTTGAAGATTACGGAAAAACTCACCGCCTTCAGACGAGGCGCGTTGCCAGTTGACCAAAGGCTGGATCGGAAAGATGCTGCGTTCAAGAGGTCCGCTTATCTACAGGGATGTTTTTTTGAACATTCAGCCGCGGTATCGTTCCCTCTGATCCAGACGGCGCCCTCTATATTTTTCGGCGCACACAGCTATCGTCATGAACGACGTTTGGATCGGCGACGGCGCGATCATACTGGAAGGTGTGAGCATCGCGACCGGTGCCGTGATCGGGGGCAACAGTGTGGTCACCAAGGACGTTCCCGCCTATGCTATAGTCGGTGGGAGTCCTGCCCGCTTGATCCGTTACCGGTTCCCCGAGCCAATCCGGGACGCCCTGCTGAACGCCCAGTGGTGGGAATGCGATTTAAACGTCCTGCGGCGCTATCCTCTTGGAAACATCACTCAGTTTCTGAAAGCCTATGCTGCAGATACCGACCGCGAGGATGATCCGTTCAAAACATTCGCATTAGAGCAGACGAAATAAAGTGAGGGGTTGAGTTTTGCAGCCCGCTCAAACAAAACCATCACGATAGGTGAACTCATTGACAAAGGATTTTACTATGATCCATCCCATTCTTCTGTGTGGCGGTTCCGGCACGCGCCTTTGGCCGCTGTCGCGTAAATCATATCCCAAGCAATTCGCCAAACTTCTGGGCGACCAGACGCTGTTTCAGGCCTCCGCGCAGCGCCTGTCGGGGGAGGGATTTGCCGCCCCCACGGTGCTGACCAATTCCGACTTCCGCTTTATTGTAACAGAGCAGCTGGCCGATGTGGGCATCGATCCCGCCGCCATCCTGATTGAGCCAGAGGGCCGCAACACCGCCCCTGCGGTGCTGGCCGCCGCCCTCTGGCTGGAAAAGACCGACCCCGATGGTGTGATGCTCATCGCGCCCTCAGACCACGTTGTGCCAGATGCACCTGCGTTCCGCGCGGCCGTGCAGGCGGGCCTGTCGGCCGCCTGCGCAGGTCAGCTGGTGACCTTCGGGATCAAACCCGCCCACGCGGAAACCGGCTACGGCTACCTTGAGCTGGCCGAGGATCCGGGTGATTTTTCCGCCCGCGCCATAGCGCTGACCCAATTCATCGAAAAGCCCGGCGCCGCGCGCGCGCAAGAGATGCTAGACGCCGGTAATTTCCTTTGGAACGCAGGTATTTTTCTGTTCTCCGTGAAGGGTATTCTGGATGCCTTCCGCAGCCACGCCCCAAATCTGATCACACCCGTGCAACAGGCCGTCGATGCGGGTCAGCACGATTTGGGCTTCCTTCGTTTGGCGCCCGAACCTTGGGCGAAGGCCGATGATATTTCGATAGATTATGCCGTTATGGAAAAGGCCGACAATCTGGTGGTGGTACCCTTTGCAGCAGGCTGGTCCGATTTGGGTGGCTGGGATGCCGTCTGGCGCGAAACGGCGCGCGACGACCGCGGTGTGGCCACGTCAGGAGCGGGCACGGCAATTGATTGCGACAACACGCTGCTGCGCTCGGAGGACAGCAACCTTGAGGTCGTGGGCATCGGGCTGAAGAACATCGTGGCCGTGGCCATGACCGATGCTGTTCTGATTGCGGATATCAACCGCGCGCAGGATGTCAAACTGGCCGTCGCCGCGCTAAAGTCCAAATCGGCTAAACAGGCCGAGGAGTTCCCGAAGGATCACCGCCCCTGGGGCTGGTTCGAGAGCTTGGTGGTTGGGGCGCGGTTTCAAGTCAAACGCATTGTGGTGCACCCCGGTGCCGCGTTGAGCCTGCAAAGCCATCACCACCGGTCCGAGCATTGGATCGTTGTCGAAGGCACCGCCGAAGTCACCGTGGATCAGGAGGTCAAACTCGTCACAGAGAACCAGTCCGTCTACATCCCGCTGGGGGCCGTGCACCGGATGGTAAATCCCGGCAAAGTGCCGATGGTGCTGATCGAAGTGCAGACCGGCAGCTATTTGGGCGAGGATGATATCATCCGCTACGAGGACGTCTACGCGCGTACCTGAACGCGCATGATGTGCCGACAAAAAGCGTTCTTGCAGTCTGAAGTCAGCGCTGTACAACGCCACAGCGCCTATTTGAAATGCCCCCCCCGGATCCTGACCGGGGCGACGTCGCCATTGCAAGGATCTCATAACGTGAAGACTAAAATCGCCGTCGTCGGTCTTGGATATGTCGGGCTGTCAAATGCTGTACTGCTGGCGCGGTTCCATGACGTGGTCGCCGTTGATATTGATACAAGCCGGGTGGATTGCGTCAACAAGGGTATGTCGCCCATCGTGGATGATCATATTTCTGACTACCTGTCGCACCATACGCTGAACCTGACCGCGCCACCACCGACCCGCAAGTGGCATACGCAGACGCCGAGTACATCATCATCGCTACCCCGACAAACTATGACCCTGTCAGCAACAAGTTCGATACCCGTTCGATCGAGGCTGTGCTGGAAAACGTTCAGGCCTGCAACCCGACCGCGACAGTGATCATAAAATCAACCATACCCGTCGGCTATACCCGCAGGATGCGGGCCCAATTTGGCACCGATAACATCATCTTTTCCCCGGAATTCCTGCGCGAGGGGCGGGCCTTGTATGACAACCTCTATCCGTCACGCATTGTCGTAGGCGATGTCACCCCCGCAGCCGAACGTTTTGCCGACATCCTCAAAAGCAGTGCATTGGCAGAGGACGTGCCTGTTCTGTTCACGCATTCCACCGAAGCGGAAGCCATCAAGCTGTTCTCCAACAGCTATCTGGCAATGCGTGTCGCATTCTTCAATGAACTGGATACTTACGCATTGGTGAATGATATCGATAGCCGCCAGATCATCAGCGGCATCAGCCTGGATCCGCGCATCGGGGATCACTACAACAATCCATCCTTCGGCTATGGCGGCTACTGCCTGCCCAAAGACAGCAAACAACTTCTCGCCAACTATGAAAAAGTGCCCCAGAATATTATCAAGGCCATTGTCGATGCCAACCGCACCCGCAAGGATTTCATCGCCGATCACATCATTTCCAAAGGGCCCAAGACCGTTGGCATCTACCGGCTTGCCATGAAAACCGGATCGGACAATTTCCGGTTCAGTTCCATTCAGGGCATCATGAAGCGGATCAAGGCAAAGGGCATTATTGTCATTGTATACGAGCCCAATATGCCGGAGACCCATTTTTTCGGCTCGGAGGTGTTCAAAGACCTTGGCGCATTCAAACAGGCCGCAGATCTCATCGTGAGCAACCGCATCTCGGACGAGTTGAATGATGTATCCGACAAGCTCTTCACGCGCGATTTGTTCAATTCCGACTGAGGGATGCCGAATTCCTTCGCGCTCAGTGGTTGACCTGTTGGAAGCCATAGTGACAAGTGTCATCGCACCACTCGACGAAGACAGAACGATGATAAAGGCTTGGGCAGTTTGCCCCCAACGCTCTAAACCGAGGTGGGCGTCAGGCAGCGCCCGCGGTGATGATCGCGACCACGAACAACCGCCTTGAGTACCGCAGGTTCCCAGATAAACGTTCACCGAACGACTGCAGTCGCCATCGCGCCCGCATTCCTTTCTTGGCGGCAAATCACCAGCCGTGGTCTTTTGCAGAGAAAAGAAAAAGCCCAACCCGATCAGCAGGGGCGAAAAGCAGTTTAGATCACGTCAGATCCTGTCCAACAAATGCGAGCAGCTCAGTCAAAGGAGCGGCACAAAAACCGGACAGGTCCAACAAGCGTTCAGCTGCGCCGATAGCGAAACACGCCGGTGGCGGTGGCGACAAGCGTGCCGCTGTCGTCGCGGATTTCACCCTTGGCGAAATAGCTGGTCTTGCCCCCGCCGGTGCGCCAGCCTTCGGCGATCAGCACCGCGCCTTTCGCCTGTGCCAGATAATTCACCGTCATCGACAGGGTAAGCGCCATCTGCGAGCGCTCCGGATCGCCGGTATAACAGCCCGCAAACCCCATCGCCGTATCAAGCAGCGTGGCATGGATACCGCCATGCGGCAGGCCCTGGCGATTCATCAGGTAGGGATGAAGCGGCAGCTCAATCCGCGCATAATCGCGCGACCATCCGGTCATTGAAAACCCAAGGTGGGTTTGCAGGGCCGAGGGCGTCTCGATCAGGGCGGGGTCAACGTCTTGAGTCATAAAACTCCTTTCGCCGCCTCAAGCCCCTGACGGGCAAAGGCGGGTACATATTGGCCAAGTTGCAAACCGCGTTCAGGGTCAGAGGCATTGCCATCAAGCGCGCGTTTCTTCACGCCTTGCAGAATGGCCGCCATGCGGAAATAGCAAAATGCCAGGTAAAAGCCGAAATTGTCGATGTCGGCCAATCCGCGCCGCGCGCAATAGCGCTCGATAAACTGCTGATCGCTCCAGAGGCCAAGCGCCGTGCGATCCACCCCGGCCAAGCCGCGCCCTTCGCGGGTGGCGGGCATCGACCATTGCATGATCACAGCGGCCAGATCGGCGTAAGGGTGGCCGATGGTCGACAGTTCCCAATCCAGCACCGCGAGACAGCGCGCATCGTCTTTGGAAAACAACAGGTTATCGAGGCGATAGTCACCATGCACCAGCGTGCGCTGCCCGTCATCGGCGGGAATATTTCCGTCAAGCCAGTCGATAAGCGCGGTCATATCCGGCAGATCGTCGGTCTGGGTGGCGCTATATTGCTTGGACCAGCGGTCAACCTGACGGCGGTAATAATTGCCCGACGGCCCATAATCCGACAGGCCGACGGCGGTGATATCGACATCGTGGATCGCTGCCAGAACCCGGTTCATCTCGTCAATCAAGGCGCCGCGTTCGGGCGGGGTCATGCCGGGCAGGCTCGGGCTGTCGAAATTGCGGCCCTCTACCTCGTCCATGATGTAGAACGGCGAGCCGATCACGGTCTCGTCCTCGCACAGGATATGCATCTTGGCGACCGGCACGTCGCTGCCTTCAAGGGCGCGCTGCACCCGGAATTCGCGCTCGACCGCATGGGCGGACTTGAGCAGGACGCCGGGCGGTTTGCGCCGCAGTACATAATTGCGCGCAGGGGTCTTCAGAAGGTAGGTTGGGTTCGATTGCCCGCCGCTGAATTTCGTCGCACTCACCGGCCCGGAAAAGCCCGCAAGATGCGCGCCAAGCCATGCGGCAACGGCGGTGGTGTTAAGCTCGGCGCTCATGTGCTGGCCTCTCGCAGGTCGGGTAAAACATAGTTGCCAAACCGCTCCCGAAGGGTAAGTTTCGACACCTTTCCGGTGGCGGTCAGCGGCAGGTCCTCGACCCAGAGCAGGTCATCGGGCAATTGCCAACGGGCGAAATGCGCCGCCATATGGGCGTGCAGGTCGGCCAGCGTCGGGCGGTCCTTGCCTGCGGGCACGGCCACCAGAACCGGGCGCTCATCCCATTTCGGGTGGGCCACGGCAATCACCGCACAGGCGGCAATGGCCGGATGCGCGATGGCGGCGTTTTCAAGGTCGATCGAGCTTATCCATTCACCGCCCGATTTCACCAGATCCTTGGCGCGATCCCGGATCACCAGCATCCCGTCGGGCGCAACCGAGGCCACATCGCCGGTGCCGAACCAGCCTTCGGCGTCCATCGCGGCGCGGCTGGCGGTCTCGTTGTTGAAATAGCCGCTGATCACGGTATTGCCGCGCACGTATAATTCGCCGCTGGCGGTGCCGTCATGGGGTTGGGGCGTGCCCTCGTCATCGACGATCTTGAACTCGACCCCGAAAATCCGCCGCCCGGCACAGGCCTTGGCGGTGATCCTGTCGGCCTCGGGGGCCTGTTGCAGGGCAGGGGGCAAAACGCCGTGGGTGCCAATCGGGCTCAGCTCGGTCATGCCCCAGGCCTGACAAACGGTGACGCCGCGCGCCTCGTACTCCTCGATCATCACGCGCGGCGCGGCCGACCCGCCAACCACCAGATCGCCAAAGCCGTTTGGCGCGCGCCCCTGCGCCTTGATCTCGGCCAAAAGCCCGGCCCAGACCGTAGGTACGCCCCAGGCCGAATAGACCGCCTCGCCATCCATCAGGCGAAACAGGCTTGCGCCATCAAGCGCCCCGCCGGGCATCACCATGGTCATGCCCATAAGTGGCGCGGTATAGGGCAGGCCCCATGCGTTGACGTGAAACAGCGGCACCACCGGCATGACCCGCGCCCCGGCGCGAAAGCTGCTGGTTTGCGAGATCGGCACCATCATCGCATGCAGCAACGTCGAGCGATGCGAATAAAGCGCCCCCTTGGGATCGCCCGTCGTGCCCGAGGTATAACACAGCGCCGAGGCGGTCTCTTCCGCGAATTCGGGCCAGTCATAGGTTTGCGGCTGTCCGTCAAGCAACTCTTCATAGCACAGCGCATCAAGCGTGGTCTCGGGCATATGCGCGCGGTCGGTCAGGATGACAAAGCGCAGGTCTTGAGGAAGCTGATCGCGCACCGCCTCGATCAACGGCACAAAGGTTGTGTCGATGAACAGGATCCGATCTTCGGCATGGTTGATGACATAGACCAGCTGTTCCTGCGAGAGGCGCGGATTGATCGTGTGGCACACCGCCCCGATGGACGAGATCCCGTAGTAAAGCTCGAAATGGCGATAGCCGTTCCAGGCCAGCGTCGCGATCCGGTTACCGAACCTGACCCCGAGCGCGTCAAGCGCATGGGCAAGCTGCGCCACCCGCGCAAGGGTTTGCGGGTATGTGGCGCGATGAATGTCGCCTTCCGTGCGCACCGAGATCAGCCCCTGATCGCCAAAGGCCGCGGCGGCATGGGTCAGGATGTCGATGATCCTTAACGGGCGGTGCATCATCTGTGCCTGCATGGGGCGTTGTCCTGTTGTTTCCGGCGGTCGGGGCGACCGTGGCATGAAACCCGGCAAGGATCAATTGCGGGTGAGGGTCTTGACCTCTGGGCGCGCGGGGCGCATGTGCAAGGCATCCCAACCCCGCGCAAAGAGGCCCTGCCATGAGCTTTGATCGTTCCATCAAAATCGCCCCGTCGATCCTATCGGCGGATTTTGCCAATTTCGGCCAGGAAATTCAGGCAATCGAGGCCGAGGGCGCCGATTGGGTGCATGTCGATGTGATGGACGGGCATTTCGTGCCGAACCTGACGTTTGGCCCGCCGCTCTGTGCCGCGATCCGCCCGCATATCAAGACGGTGATGGATGTGCATCTGATGATCTCGCCGGTGGATGCCTATATTGACGCTTTCGCCGCGGCGGGCGCCGATATTCTGACCGCGCATCTTGAGGCCGGCCCGCATACCCATCGCACGCTTCAGGCCATTCGCGGCGCGGGCTGTAAGGCGGGTCTGGCGCTGAACCCCGGCACCGGGATCGAGGATCTGGACTACCTTCTGGATATGGTCGATCTGATCTGCGTGATGACGGTGAACCCCGGCTTTGGCGGTCAGAAATTCATTCACAGCCAGATCGACAAGGTCCGCCGCCTGCGCGCGATGATCGGCGACCGGCCCATTCATATCGAGATTGACGGCGGCATTACCCCGGAAACAGCACCGCTCATGGCGGCTGCGGGGGCCGATGTTCTGGTGGCCGGCTCTGCGGTGTTCAAGGGTGGCAGCGTCGCCAACCCCGCGCCATATGGCGAGAATATCCGCAGCATCCGTGCCGCCGCCGAGGCCGCAACCACGACCATGGCATGACCCGCGCCGTCATCTTCGATCTTGACGGCACCCTGATCGACAGCGCGCCCGACATTCACGCCGCCGCCAACCGGCTTATGGCGGCGCATGGCTTTGCGGGCTTTACCCCCGAAGAAACCCGCGCCTTTATCGGGCACGGCGTGCCGCATTTCATCGCTTGCTGTCTGCGGGCGCGCGATGCGGATGCGACGGGCGATCTGCACCGTCAATTGGTCGGTGAATTCGAGGCCGGCTATAAGACCGCCGTGTGGCTGACAGAGGTCTATCCCGGTGTGGCCGACGCGCTTGAGCGGCTTGCGGGCATGGGTTTTGCGCTTGGCATCTGCACCAACAAGCCGGTCGCGCCTGCGCGCGCGGTGCTGGCGCATCTTGGTCTTGACGTGTTTTTCTCCGTGGTGATTGGCGGTGACAGTTGCCCGGCGCGCAAACCCGATCCTGCGCCTTTGACGGCGGCGGTCACGGGCCTCGGCGCGACCCGCGTGCTTTACGTGGGCGATAGCGAGATCGACGCCGAAACCTCGGTGCGCGCGGGCCTGCCCTTTGCGCTTTATACCCAAGGCTATCGCAAGACCCCGGTCGCCGAGATCCCGCATCAAACGGCGTTTTCGGATTTCGACGCACTTCCCGATTTCGCCGCAGGCCTCTTGCCCTAAGGCGCGATGAGCGCGCATACTCGGGCCATGAAAACACGTCTGACCGAGGCTTTTGACCTTACCCACCCGATCCTGTCCGCGCCGATGGCCTTTGCCGCCGGCGGCAGGCTGGCCGCCGCCGTTAGCCACGCGGGCGGGCTTGGCCTTATCGGCGGCGGCTATGGCAATGCCGAGTGGCTCGCGCAGGAATTTGGCGCGGCGGGCAATGCGGCGGTGGGCTGTGGCTTTATCACCTGGAAAATGGCTGAAAATCCGGACGTTCTTGACCTTGTGCTCGATCGCAAACCTGCGGCGCTTGTGCTGTCGTTTGGCGACCCCGCGCCTTTCGCCCCAAGGATCGCCGAGGCCGGTGTGCCGCTGATCTGCCAGGTGCAAACCCTGCGCGATGCCCAGGCCGCTGCCGAGTGTGGCGCAACAGCTATTGTGGCGCAGGGGGCCGAGGCCGGCGGGCACGGCGAGCGGCGCGCCACCTTTACCTTGGTGCCCGAAGTGGCCGATTGGCTGGCGCGCACCGCGCCGGATGTTTTGTTGCTGGCGGCTGGCGGGATTGCCGATGGGCGCGGCCTTGCGGCGGCTCTGATGCTTGGGGCAGACGGGGTTCTGGTCGGCTCGCGGCTCTGGGCCTCGGCCGAGGCAAATGTATCGGCGGCCATGACCGACGCGGCGATTGCGGCGACGGGCGACATGACGCTCCGCTCGACGGTGATGGACGCCGCGCGCGGGTTGCGATGGCCCGAACGCTATAGCGCGCGGGTTTTGAAAAACCCGGTGACCGAGCGCTGGCATGATGACCCCGACGGCCTGCGCGCCAATCCCGACGCGCAAAAGGACTGGGCCGAGGGCTGGCAGGCGGGTGATCCGGCGCGCGCCAATACCTTTGTCGGTGAGGCGGCGGGCCTTATCCATGACCGCCCGCCAGTGGCAGAGATCATTCAAAGCATGGTGGAGGAGGCCGAGGCCTTGCTGACCCGCGCGCCCCGTTGGGTGGGCGCATGAGCCTGAACGCGCGCCTGATAGAGGAGGTCGCGGCGCGGCGGGACGATCTGGTGCGCCTCACGCAAGACCTGATCGCGATCCCGACGCTCAACCCGCCCGGCGACAACTACCTTGAGATTTGCGAATACCTTGACCGGCGCCTATCCGGCGCAGGGTTCGAGACCCAAATGATCCGTGCCCATGGTGCGCCGGGTGATAGCGATAAATACCCCCGCTGGAACATCATCGCCCGCCGCGAGGGCGCGCGTCCGCGTCCCTGTGTGCATTTCAACAGCCATATCGACGTGGTCGAGGTCGGCCACGGCTGGAGTGTCGATCCCTTTGCCGGGGTGCTCAAGGATGGCCGGGTCTATGGGCGCGGAGCCTGCGACATGAAGGGCGGCATGGCGGCCTCGATCATCGCCGCCGAGGCGTTTATCGCGGTCTGCCCCGGCTTTGACGGCGCGATTGAGATTTCTGGCACGGCGGATGAAGAATCCGGCGGCTTTGGCGGTGTTGCCTATCTGGCAGAGCGCGGGTTTTTCAGCCCCGAGCGCGTCGATCACGTGATCATCCCCGAGCCTCTGAACAAGGATCGCATCTGTCTTGGGCATCGCGGCGTGTGGTGGGCCGAGATTGAAACCAAGGGTGAAATTGCGCATGGCTCGATGCCGTTTCTGGGCGATTGCGCGGTGCGCCACATGGGGGCTGTCATGGCCGAAATGGAGGCCAGCCTCTTCCCCACCCTCGCCGCGCGGCGCACCGATATGCCGGTGGTGCCTGATGGCGCACGCGCCTCGACGCTCAATATCAATTCGATCCATGGCGGCGAGCCGGAACAGGCCAAGGATTACACTGGCCTGCCAAGCCCCTGTGTGCCTGATCGCTGTCGTATGGTCATCGACCGCCGCTTCTTGATCGAAGAAGATATCGGCGAGGTCGAAACCGAAATCCGCGACCTTTTGGAAACCGTGCGCAGCGGGCGGCCCGGCTTTGATTATGACATCCGCGAATTGCACCGCGTCTTGCCCACGATGACCGACCGCAGCGCGCCGGTTGTGGGGGCGGTGGCACAAGCCGTGCAACAGGTCTTCGGGCGCGCCGCCGATTACGTGGTCAGCCCCGGCACCTATGACCAGAAACATATCGACCGGATCGGACGGCTGAAAAATTGCATCGCCTACGGTCCGGGTATCCTCGATCTGGCACATAAGCCGGATGAATACGTCGGCATTGACGACATGGAACAATCCGCTCAGGTCATGGCCCTCGCACTGCTTGATCTTTTGGGCGCTCCGCCTGTTTCTTCTTGCTGAAAATATCCCCGCCGGAGGCATCCGTGGTCGACCACAGGCGCCTCCGGCGGGAGTGTTTATGGAACGATGAAAATCAGGGCTCAGGCCTCGACCGCGATATTGTCGATCAGGCGGACACCGGCAAGCCAGGCCGCCGCCAAAAGGCGGGCGGGGCGGGTCGGGTCGGTCAACAGGCTGAGGTCGTCATTCGCACGCATTTCGAGGTATTCGACCTTGGTAAAGCCTGCCAGTTCAAGGCGTTTGATCGCCGCCTCTTGCAGGGGAGCGAAGGCCGCGCCGTCGAGGATGGCGGCGGTCATGGTTTCCATTTCCTCGTGCAGGCGCGGGGCGGTGACGCGGGCGCGGTCCGACAGCAACAGGTTGCGCGATGACATCGCCAGCCCGTCAATCTCGCGGATGGTCGGACAGCCGTGAACGGTGGTGGGAACGTCGAGATCGCGTGCCATGCGGCGCACGATTTGAAGCTGCTGAAAGTCTTTCTCGCCAAAGAAGGCATCGCTGGCCGAAGTTTGCAGGAACAGCTTGGCCACCACCGTGGCGACTCCGTCGAAATGCCCCGGCCGATGCGCGCCGCAGAGCACATCGGTGAGCCCCGAGACCGTGATCTTGCTGGCAAAACCGTCGGGGTACATCTGCGGCCCGTCGGGGACATAAAGCGCGTCGATGTTGAAGCGTTCAAGCTTGCGCGCGTCGTCATGTTCGGTGCGCGGATAGTTTTCAAGGTCTTCGGGATTGTTGAACTGCATCGGGTTGACGAAGATCGTCACGATCACCCGGTCACAGGCCGCCTTGGCCGCCTCGACCAGCGACAGGTGCCCGTCATGCAGCGCGCCCATCGTGGGCACGACGCCGATTGTCTCACCGGCAAGGCGCCAGGGCAGGGTGGTGTCGCGCAGCACATCGAGCTGGCGCAGAATGGGGGCTGGCATCAGGAGGGGACCTTATCTGCAAAAACATGTTCGGGACCGGGAAAGGCGCGCGTGCGCACATCTTCGGCATAGCTTTCAATCGCCGCTTCGCCATCACTGCCAAGGGCGGCGTAGCGTTTGACGAATTTCGGCTTGAAGGCGGTGAATAGGCCGAGCATGTCATCGACCACCAGAATTTGCCCGTCGCAGGCCGCAGAGGCGCCGATACCGATAGTCGGAATGGCAATCTCTGCGGTGATCTGATCGGCGAGGGCGGCAGGGACTTTTTCGAGAACCACCGAGAAGGCGCCCGCGTCACATACCGCGCGGGCATCGGCCATAAGCGCCTCGGCGGCGTCGCCGCGTCCTTGAACCTTGTAGCCGCCAAGCGTGTTGATCGACTGCGGTGTCAGGCCGATATGCGCCATCACCGGCACGCCGCGCGCCACCAGAAAGGCGATGGTTTCGGCCATGTGACGCCCGCCTTCAAGCTTGACCGCGCCGGCGCCGGTTTCGGCCATGAGAAGCGCAGCATTCGCAAAGGCCTGTTGCGGCGATTCCTCGTAAGAGCCGAAGGGCATATCGACGACCATCATCGCACGGGTCAGGCCGCGCGCCACCGCCTTGCCGTGCAGGATCATCATCTCCATCGTCACGCCGAGTGTCGAGGGCAAGCCATGCAGCACCATCCCGACGCTGTCGCCGACCAGAACGAAATCGCAATGCCCATCCATCATCTGGGCCATCGGCGTGGTATAGGCAGTCAGGCTGACGATCGGGGTGCCGCCTTTCATCGCCCGGATATCTTCGGGCATCGGGGCGGTTTTTCGGGCAGTTGCGCTCATGATCTTGTCCGGCTTGTTTCTGCAATGCGGCAGAGGCTAGCAATTGCAGGTGGTGAAATCTACTGTTCTGTTGGTATTCAGTATATTGATTTCACAGCGATTTAGATAGCAAAAGGACAAAGCGCAATGTTGCGACCCCCAGTTTGCGGAATTGTGCGGGCATGAGCGCGCTTGAGATTTCCAATCGTGCGGCGCGTCGGCTCTGGCTTGCGGTCAACGGGCTTGGCGCGGCGCCGCTTGCGGGCCTGCCGGATGTGGCGGCGATGATCCGGGCGCTTGGTTTTGTGCAGATCGACACGATCCGCAATGTGACCCGTGCGCATCACCACATTTTATGGAGCCGCGCGCCGGGCTATCGCGAGACGATGCTTTGGCCGCTTCTGGGGCAAAAGCGGCTGTTGTTTGAACATTTCACCCACGATGCCTCGCTTATCCCGATGGAATTTCTGCCCAATTGGCAGCAACAGTTTCACCGTCTCGGGCAAAAGGCAGCCAATGGCGATTGGTATCGCTCGGGCCTGGCAAAGGATGAAGTCCGCGCCATTCGCGACCGGATCGAGGCCGAGGGGCCGCTTTCCACGCATGCCTTTGACAGCCGCGCCACCAGCCGCGAGATGTGGGCGCGCCCGCCGCATAAAAAGGTGCTGGATCAAATGTGGTATGCGGGTGACTTGGCCACCAGCCACCGCGAAAAGTTCATCAAGTTCTATGATCTCGGCGAGCGGGTTTTTCCCGATGTGGCGCGCGATTGCCCACCTGTGCGCGATCAAATCGGCTGGCTGTGCGATCAGGCGCTGGAGCGGTTGGTGATCGCCACGCCCGGCGAGGTGCAGCGGTTCTGGGGCGTGGCAAGCGCGCCCGAGGTGCGCGATTGGCTGGCGCGGCGGCGCCTTGTCGAGGTGGCGGTGACCGGCGCGGATGGCATCCGCCAAAAGGCCTGGGCGCTGCCCGATATCGAGGCGCGTCTGGCCGCATCTGCGCCCGTCGCGCGGCGTCTGCGTCTCCTCAACCCGTTCGATCCGGCAATCCGCGATCGCAACCGGCTTTTGCGGCTGTTCGGGTTTCATTATCGCAACGAAATGTTCGTGCCGCAAAGCCAGCGCATCTGGGGCTATTACGTTTATCCGCTGCTCGAGGGGGATGCATTTGTCGGCCGGATCGAGCTTAAGGCGGATCGCGCGGCGAACTGGATGGCGGTCACCGGATTCTGGCCCGAGCCCGGCGTGAGGTGGGGGATCGGGCGACAGGAGAGGCTTGATCAGGAGTTGCGCCGCTTTGCCCGGCTTGCCGGGGTCACCGAGATTCGCTGGGAGGCAGCGCGCCCGACCTGAGCGCTTTGTGAGAGAGCGCCGCATCGGACGGGGCAAGGGACGGCGGCTTTGCGGACAAAACCGCCTTCACCGCAGTTGCACCAATGGCAGGTTTCGCGCCGAAAGCCTGCTTCAGCAAGACTAGAGCGTCCGGTCCTCCAGCAGATCCGAAAGCACCGGGTTCGGGAAGCGGCGGGATAGGGTGACGGCAAAAAAAGTCTCGCCGATGCCCGGCAGACGGTCTGCTTCGATCAACCTGCCATTGGTGAGTTCGTCCTGAACGACGATGGGCGGCAGGACCGCCAACCCCACGCCGTCGCGCGCAAGAAGGCGCATCATTGCCATATCTTCGACTTCCGCCGCGATCTGGGGTCGGATACCAAGCCGCTCGGTCAGAGCGTCGAACCCAATCCGCACGCCAGTGTCAGATGTTGGGAGGATGATCGGCAAACCGGCCAACAGGTCATTCAATCCAGAAATGCCGCCCAACAATTCTGGCGTGCCCACAAGGCTGACAGGTTGTTCTGACAGCCGGTGCGAAACAAAGGGCGTCGCCGCGTCGCGTAAAGGGGCACGGTTGATCAGCACGACATCAAGGTTAAGCGCCTCAAGCGCCTGCAGCAATTCCGCGCTTCTGCCGGACCGCAGGATGATCTCCACATCCTGCCGTCCCAAGATCGGACGCAGGAACTCCATGTGAAAGTTGCGCGACAAGGTGGCCAAGGCCCCAATCCGCACGGCCTGACGGCTGCGGCCTTTTTCTTGCAACGTGCCGATCAACTCACGCCCCGAGGCAAAAATGGCATCCGCATGATCCAGCGCGATACGGCCCGCTTCTGTCAGGATCAATTGCCGCCCCCGCCGTTCAAACAAGGCATGGCCCAGCGACGCCTCCAACTGCTTGATCTGAACTGAGACGGCGGATTGCGACAGATTGAGCCGCTCTGCCGTGCGGGTGAGGTTTCCGTCATGCGCCACGGCCCAGAAATACCGAAGGTGGTGATAATTCAATTCTGCCATATGATATATAAATCAGAACGTTTTTAAACAAACAATGAATTTTTCTTCCCTTCTCTGCACTGCTACTCAGCCCGGACGCCGCCGCCCAGTCAGAAGGAAATCAGGCCATGTTTATCGCGTTTTTGCCGCTCATCGCCCCGGCCATTTGTATTGGCCTGGCGTGTCTTGCCTTTCGTGGCCCCAAGATGCGGCCGTTCGAGGCGTTGCAAAAGGTAGAGATTGGCGCGCTCGCCGGCTTGGCCGTCGCCGCAGTCTCAGCCCTCATCCTCATTCTGGCCGGTTCGGCAACCAGCCCACTCATCGGCGCAAGCGGCCTTGGCCTGTCGGTCCGGCTCGATGCGGTCAGCGCGGTGATGCTGCTGCTTGTGGCTTTCGTGGGCTGGGTCGTTCTACGCTATGCGGCCACCTACATGGACGGCGAAGACCGCCAAGGCCCATTCACCGGCTGGCTTTGCCTGATGCTGGCGGCAGTGATGCTTCTGGTCGTGTCCGGCAACATCCTGCAATTCGCCCTGGCCTGGATCGCGACCAGCCTGTCACTGCACAAGTTGCTGCTGCACTACCCCAACCGCGTTGCCGCACAGCGCGCGGCGCGCAAGAAATGGGTCACGGCCCGGCTGGGAGACACGGCGATGCTGGTCGCCATGGGTCTTCTCTTTGCGACATATGGCACGGGCGATCTGGCCACCATTCTGGACACCGCACGCAGCGGGCAAGACGCCGATTATTCCGCATGGATCGCAGCCTGCCTCGCCGTCGCGGCCATCCTGAAATCCGCGCAATTTCCTATGCACGGCTGGCTGACCGAAGTGATGGAAACGCCAACGCCGGTCTCGGCCCTGCTGCACGCGGGCGTCATCAACGCGGGCGGCTTCCTGTTGATCCGCTTTGCCGACGTCATGCTGCTGTCGCCCGCCGTGCTGGCGGTGCTGGTGATGATCGGCGGGTTCACCGCGCTCTTTGGCGGTCTGGTGATGCTGACACAATCGGCGGTGAAAACCTCACTGGCATGGTCCACGGTCGCGCAGATGGGCTTCATGATCTTCCAATGCGGCCTGGCACTCTTCCCGCTGGCCCTCCTGCATATCGTGGCGCACTCGCTTTACAAGGCCCATGCTTTCCTGGCCTCGGGCGGCGCGGTCGACGGTGTGGCGGCGATCCGGCGGCCGGGCCCTGTGGCAATTCCCAACGGGGTTGCCGTGGGTCGCGCATTTCTGATCGCGCTCGTGATTTACGGCGCCGTGGGCTTTGTCTTCGGCCTTACGGGCAAGTCGCCTCAGGCCATCGCTTTGGGGGCCATCCTGATCTTCGGCGTGGCCTATCTTCTGGCACAGGGCCTGGCCGACGCGGCCCCGCGTGCGCTGACACAGCGCACCGCCGTTTATTCGGTCGCGGCGACCGTGGGGTACTTTGGGCTGCAAACTGGCGCAGAGTGGCTGATGGCGGGCACCCTGCCGACCACACCAGCCCCGGGCCCGCTGGAGTGGGCGCTGCTCGTGCTCGCCCTGCTCAGCTTTGGCCTCGTGGCCGTGGCGCAGGCCATGTTCCCGCTCTGGGCCTATCATCCCGCCACAGCCGGGCTGCGCGTGCACCTGTCCAACGGGCTCTATGCCAATGCTGTTTTTGACAGGCTGCTCGGCGGCTGGTCGCGCAAGCACACGTCCTGATCCCGCGAAAGGATTGATCCGATGACCACCTCATCCCCGCTCTCACCCGCTGTTGTCACCTCGGCCAGCGACACCGCCGCCCGCGCCATTCCCCCGGTCTGGCCGCTGGCCTCGTCGGTTGCGGTGAACCCCTATCTGGGCCAAACCGGCGAAAGCCTTGCACAGGTGGGCGCACGTCTGGCCCGGGTCGGCGGCGTGCCGGTGACCATGCCGCGCGCGCATTACAATGCGCTAATCACCGATGGCACCATCACCGATGCCGACATCACCGAAGCCCTTGAAGTGCAGAACGCTGACGACGCCCCCGATCTGGCCGAGGTCAAGCGCAGCGCGGCTGTCCCGGCCACCCCCCCTGCGCCACAGCCCACCATTGCAGACCTCGCCGCCTCAGCCTCTGGCATTGACTGGCCCGGCATCCTGGCCGACCGGTTCGGACACTGGGCCGCAGGATATTTCGATCAGGGGCAGGCGCTTTGGGCCGCTCCGCGGCGGCGCGGCGCGTATGACGCCTGGCGGCAGAACGCCACCCATGATCTGACCCCTGAAATCGCGGGCCTTACGGGCTTTGCGCAATTTGTCAGTGAAACCCCAGACCGGGCCGAATATGCGCGCCTGCGCGCGGCCAACAATTTGGGCCTAACCGAGGACATGCTTGAGACCTATCTGCACCAACTGCTCTTTTCGCTGGGCGGATGGGCACAGGTTGCCCGCTATTACCTTTGGCAGGCGGAACTGGCCGACGGCACAGATCAGACGATCACCGATGTCCTGACGATCCGGCTGTTGTGGGAAGAGGCGCTTTTTGCTCAATACAAAGATCAGATCGGCGACAAATGGGAGCAGACCAAGGCGGCCCACGCCGCTCCCATCACGCCCGAGCGGGAGCTGACGATCAACGCCATCCTGCAAGAGGCATGGGAGCGTGCCGTTCAGCGCGATCTGGCCGCAACCTTCGCCGCCGCCCCGCCCGTGCAGACCGAAGACCGGCCTGCGCTTCAGGCCGCCTTTTGCATCGATGTGCGCTCCGAGGTGTTTCGCCGCGCGCTTGAGGCCATGGAGCCCGGCATTCGCACCTTGGGCTTTGCGGGCTTTTTTGGCCTGACTGCCTCGCACAAAGGTTTTGCCTCGGACGTGGACGAGTTGCGCCTGCCGGTGCTTTTGAACCCCGGCGTTACCTCCACCTCCGAAGGGGATAACGTCAACGCCGAACAGGCCGCCCGCTTCAAGGCCCGGGCCAAGCGCGCCTGGGGCCGGTTCAAACTGGCCGCGGTGTCGTCATTCGCCTTTGTCGAGGCGGCAGGGGCCATTTATGCGGGCAAGCTGGTCAAGGATGCACTGAACATCGCGCCCGAGGCCGCGGGCAATGGCCCGGCACCGCGCCTTGATCCCCCATTGCCACTGGACGCCGAGGTCGACGCGGCAGAGACGATCCTGCGCGCCATGTCGCTGACGACCGATTTTGCCCGTCTTGTGGTGTTGGCCGGGCACGGGGCCAATGTGGTGAACAACCCCTTCGCCAGTGGTCTGCATTGCGGGGCTTGTGGTGGCTACGCGGGCGACGTGAACGCCAGGCTTCTGGCCGGGTTGCTTAACGCGCAAGATGTCCGGGCCGGGCTGGCAGATCGGGGGATCGACATCCCAGCCGACACGCTGTTTCTGGGTGCGCTGCACGACACCACGACCGATGTGATCACGCTTTTTGATGCAGACCACCCCTCTGCCGCGCATCAGACCGACATCCGCCAGACCAAGGACTGGTTCGCCCGGGCCGGCATCGTCACCCGCTCAGAACGGGCTCTGCGCCTGCCGCGCGCGGACGGCGCCGCCGCCATCGAGCTGCGCAGCCGCGACTGGGCCGAAACTCGCCCCGAATGGGCGCTCGCCGGGTGCAAGGCCTTCATCGCCGCCCCACGCCAGCGGACAGCCGGCAAAAGCCTCGCCGGGCGCGCGTTCCTGCATGATTATGTTTGGACAAAGGACACTGATTTCGGCGTGCTGGAACTGATCATGACCGCCCCCGTTGTCGTGGCCAGCTGGATCAGCCTGCAATACTACGGCTCTACCGTGGCACCAGACGTTTTTGGCTCCGGCAACAAGCTTTTGCACAACGTAACAGGGGGCTTCGGCGTGGTCGAAGGCAATGGCGGCACCCTGCGCGCGGGATTGCCATGGCAGTCTGTACACGAGGGCGAAGGCTACGCCCACGACCCGCTGCGCCTTTCCGTCTGCATTGAGGCCCCGCGCGAGGCGATGACGGACATCCTGCGGCGGCACGACGGCGTGCGTGCACTGTTCGACAATCACTGGTTGCATCTGTTCGCGCTGGATGAGAATGGTCATATGGCCGCGCGCTATGCGGGGAATCTGGCGTGGTCAGAGATGGCTTTGGATGCCGGGGGTGAGGTGGATATGAAGGCGGCTGGGTGAGGGACTGCAAGTTCCGTAGTGGCGCGAAATCTGACCTCAGACGCATATAGTCGACCGCCCCCAAAAGGTTCAGACCCTGGCTTGTTTGGCCGGGGTCATCGCGTAGGCACAGTCAGAGGAATTTGTCCTGCTCGCAAGGTGCCGAACTTTCCACAAACCAGCCATCCATGCCTGCCGCAGCATTGGTTGAGTTGGGCTAAGATCCGGCTTCGGAGGCACCGCAGCATATGTGCATTTGAGAGCCTCTACTGGCCACAAGAACGGCCCCATAAGAGACATTCATTGCAGTCACCGTCGCTGCGGCGCAGCTTCACCGGACCGGCCATTCGCTGCGAGCGCAAAATCGAGGGCCGTTCGAACTCACAGTCTGCGGACAGAGCAGTCTTGCGGCCCGGCTGCGTCAGTGTCCGCAGCCTCGAATTCAAAATGGCAAATATGTGTGCCAAGCAGCCGACGGAGATCGCTCGCCGGTGGTTAATTCACCGACGGATTGAGCGATGGAGTGGCGGTCGATGCGGAAGTGGCGATAGAGATCGTCGATTGTTCCGGTTTGCCCAAAATGCTCCACGCCGTGCGGGATGGTTTTGTGCCCGGCCACAGCGCCAAGCCATGACAACGTTGCGGGGTGACCGTCGATAACTGTCACAATCGTGCAAGTGTTTGGCAGCGCATTTAGCAGGGCCTCAACATGGCTTACAGCATCTGGGTTGCCCCGTGCGCGTTCACGTTGTGCCGCCGTCCAACCTGCATTCAGCCGATCTGCGGATGTCACTGCCAGAACACCGACGTCACGACGGTATTCTCCTATTATGCCCGCAGCGGCGATGGCCTCTGGAGCGACCGCCCCCTGGTAGGCGATGACGACTGCGCAATTCGGACCAGGTTTGCGCAGCCAATAAGCCCCATCGATGGCACCTTGCCGGAAGTCATCATCGACGCGCTTGCCCAACTGTTCGATCGGGTTTGTTGTCAGTCTTAGGTAAACCGATCCGCCGGTTTCATCGCGCAGCCAAGTCCGCTCGTCTGGGTCGCCGTCGCCGCTCCGCTGCATGTAGTCAAAAGCCCATTCCATGATCACCGCCAGTTCATCCACGAATGCGGGTTCGAATGCGGCAAGCCCGTCTTGCGACATGCCAATGAGAGGCGATGCGATAGATTGATGCGCTCCGCCTTCCGGGGCCAGTGTCACGCCGGACGGGGTGCCCACCAGCATAAAGCGGGCGTTCTGATAACAGGCGTAGTTCAACGCATCGAGCCCGCGTGAGACGAAGGGGTCGTAGACCGTGCCAATCGGGATCAGACGTTTGCCAAACAGGGAATGGGACAGACCCGCAGCGCCCAAGAGCAGCATCAGGTTCATCTCGGCAATACCCAGCTCGATATGCTGGCCTTCGGGGTGGAACTCCCATTTGGCGGTCGAGGGAATTTTGTGATCCTTAAACGTATCCGCCTGCACCTTGCGCGCGAAGAGTTTGCGCCTGTTCACCCAAGGGCCAAGGTTCGTGGTGCCTGTCACATCGGGAGACGTCGTGACAATGCGCTCTGCCAGATCACTGTCGCCTTTGGACAAGTCATCAAGGATTTTTCCAAAGCCCATCTGGGTCGAGATCTCGCGGTCGCCTGCAACATTGATCGTGGGCACTCTGATTGCGTCGTCGGTGAAGCGACGTGGACCCTTGGCGAAGAATGGGACGGTCTTGAGGTAATCCTGGAAGGCAGCCGGGTCGCTCACAGTGGCAAACCGATCCCACTCAGCCCCCTCATCCACGCCCATATCCGCCTGCCAATCAGCCATCTGCGCCTTGGTCATCAAGCCGCCGTGATTGTCTTTGTGGCCCGCGATCGGGGTCCCCCAACCCTTGATCGTATAGGCGAGGAAGCAGACAGGACGGTCGTGATCGATTGAATTGAACGTCTCGGCCATAGTCGCGACGCAGTTGCCACCGAGATTTTCCATAAGGGCAGCCAATTCTCTGTCGCTGCGCGCATCCAGCAAGGCCATGACATCGCCCTGATCGCCCAGATCATCCATCAAATGCTTGCGCCAGACCGCACCTCCCATAAAAGTCAGCGCAGCATAAAGTTGGTTGGTACAGCTATCGATCCATGCCTTTAACTTCTCGCCACCAGGTTCTGCAAAAGCGGCCCTTTGCAGGGTGCCGTATTTCACCCGCACAACATCCCAACCGAAGGCGTCAAAGATCTTCTCGGCCCGCCCGAACAGCCCCTCACGCACGATTCCGTCCAGTGATTGACGGTTATAGTCAATCACCCACCACGTATTGCGCAGGTCGTTTTTCCACCCTTCCTGCAGGCACTCATAGATGTTGCCCTCGTCCAGTTCCGCGTCGCCCATCAGGGCGATCATGCGGCCCAGCGGCACGGCCTTGCCCCAAGACTTGGCCTGCACATAGTCTTGGACGATTGAAGCAAACGACGTGATCGCCACCCCAAGTCCGACCGACCCCGTGGAAAAATCTACATCGTCGATGTCCTTGGTGCGCGAAGGATAGCTTTGCACGCCACCGTAGCCTCGAAAATTCTCCATCTTTTCGCGGGTCATGTTGCCCATGAGATACTGCATCGCGTGAAATATCGGCGAGGCATGGGGCTTGACAGCGACGCGATCCTGCGGTCGCAGCACTGAGAAATAAAGCGCTGTCATGATCGACACCATTGAGGCAGAAGACGCCTGATGTCCGCCAACCTTGATCCCGTCCGCCTTGGGGCGGATGTGGTTCGCGTTATGGATCATCCAGTGAGAAAGCCACAGCAGGCGTTGTTCCAGGGTTTTAAGATGGGTGTTTTGGTCAGTCATTGTAGAAGCCTCGCGGTGGAAAGGGCCACTGCGCCGCCTAAGAGAGGCGCAGCAGTCAGGATTTGATCACCCGTTGCGGTATGTGTAGCTGTATCCGTTCAACGCAGGTTGGCCACCCAAATGTGCGTAGAGCACTTTGGAACCTTCAGTAAAGAAGCCCTTCTTTACCAAGTCGATCATGCCCTGCATTGATTTGCTTTCATAGACCGGGTCGGTGATCATCGCTTCGGTACGGGCCGCCAGCCGAATCGCATCGTTGGTTTCCGCACTTGGCACGCCGTAAGCGGGATAGGCGTAGTCGGGGTTGATGTGGATGTCCTCATCTTCAATCGTGTACCCGCACTCGATCAGATCGCAGGTCTTGTTGGCGATCTCTTTGACTTGCGCGCGGGTCTGCTCGACTGTGCCCGAGGCATCAAGACCGATCACACGATCCGCACGACCATCCTTTTTGAAGTCGACGATCATGCCGCCTTGGGTCGATCCCGTTACCACACAGACCACAATATAATCGAATTTAAACCCCGGCTCCGCCTCTTGTTCGCGGACCTCTTCGGCAAAGCCCACATAACCCAAGCACCCATGCGGGCGGACGGAAGCACCGGCGGGAATACCGTAGGGTTTGCCGCCTTCCTTTTTTACATCCTCAATCGCCTCTTCATAGCGGGCGCGAATGCCGATATCGAACCCGTCCTCGACAAGTCGGCTGCAGCATCTGACAGAATGGCCTCGAAGCTGACATTTGTCCCATGCTTTGCGATAGCCCGCAGGGATATTGAAAACCTATGCGCCGCCCCAAACCCCAAGCGAGCGATGATATCGCTGCATGCGTCGGTTTTGCGCGCTCTTGTGTCGGCTGGGCTGTGCGCGGTTCATCAGGATTGATAAACATCGGTCAACGCATGCACCAAGGGAGTCGCAGCTCATGAAAACCAATGTCAAAGCCCTGGTCGTCGGCGGTGGTGCCGTCGGAACCTCGATTGCCTATCACCTGGCCAAGGCTGGGTGGGACGATGTCATGCTGCTTGAGCGCGACGAACTGACCTCGGGCAGCACCTGGCACGCCGCCGGCCTTCTTCCGCTGTTCAACATGTCCTATGCGACGACTCATATCCACAAATACTCGGTCGATTTCTACAAGACGCTCGAAGAAGAGACCGGCCTTAACGCCGGTTTTGCCGTGGTCGGCAACCTGCGCATGGCCCAGACCAAAGAGCGGATGGACGAGTATATGCTTTATGCCTCGATCGCCGAAACCTGTGGTGTGCCTTATGAATGGCTGACCCCGGATGAGATCAAGACCCGCTGGCCGCTGATCAATACCGAAGATCTTGAAGGCGCGATTTATCACAACACCGACGGCTATATTAACCCCGCCGACGTCACCCAGGCGATGGCCAAGGGCGCGCGCCAGCGTGGCGTGATGATCGAGCGGAAATGGCAGGCGGACGCGTTCCATTGGAACGGCACCCACTGGGAAGTGACCTGCACCAAGATGATCGAAAAGGGCGGCAACCTTGTGCCCGGCGACGAACAGATCGTCATCACCGCCGAGCATGTGGTCACTGCAAGCGGCAACCACGCCCAGACCACGGCGAAAAAGCTTGGCATCAAGATCCCCGCGATCCCGGTCGAGCATCAGTTCATCGTCATGGATAAAGACCCGGCCCTGGTTGAATACCGCTCCAATGGCGGCGAGGAGCATCCAGTGGTGCGCGACGCCGACGCGCAATCCTATGTGCGCGAAGAGCGTGGCGGCTGGATTTTGGGCGTCTATGAGAAAAACGCCCCGGCCTGCTTTGAATACGGCGTGCCAGACAGCTTCCGCGCTGACCTCTTTCCGCTCGACCTTGAGCGGATCGAAGAGCAGTATATGGCGATGATCCACCGGGTGCCCTCCTGTGAGGAATCCGGCCTCAAGGACGATTTCAACGGGCCGATCTGTTACACGCCCGATGGCAACCCTCTGGTTGGTCCGGCGCCGGGCCTGCGCAATATGTGGCTGGCCGAAGGCTTTTCATTCGGGATCACCGCGGCGGGCGGCACCGGCTATTACCTGGCACAGCTCATGGTCGACGGCGAGGCCGAGATCGACATGGCGTCGCTCGATCCCAAGCGCTATTCGCAGAACTGGATGACCACCGAGTTTGCCGCGCGCAAGAACGAAGAATGCTACGATCACGTCTATATCCTGCACCACCCGGACGAAGAGCGCCCCGCTTGCCGCCCGCTGCGCACAGTGCCGGCCTATGAGCGCCAGAAAGCGCGCGGCGCACAGTTCGGTTTTGTGAATGGCTGGGAGCGGCCCAACTATTTCGGCCCGCTCGATGCGCCCGAGAATTTCGACCACGATGCCCGCAGCTTCCGGCGCGGCGGCTGGTGGCAACATGCGGTGGAAGAGGCCAAAGCGATCCGCGAAGGCGTTGGCCTTATTGATGCCTCGGCCTTTACCAAGCATGTGGTCAAGGGCCCCGGCGCGACGGCGTTCCTCGATTGGTTCACCTGTAACAAGCTGCCGAAAGTGGGCCGCATCAACCTGACCTACGCGCTGACCGGCAATGGCACGACGCGCACCGAATATACCATCGTGCGCAATGGCGAGGATAACTATTACCTCGTCTCGGCCGGCGCCTGGACAGAATATGACGCCGATTTCCTGCGCAAGTCGGCCGAGGATAAGGCGGCTGAATTCGGCTATGTCGAAATTCAGGACGTGACCACGCAATGGGGCGTTTTCGCCATTGCCGGCCCGAAATCGCGCGATGTCCTGAAAGAGGTGATCAAGGATGCAGACCCGGATACGGCGCTGTCCAACAAGCGTTTCCCCTGGCTGACCGCGCGCAAGATCGAGCTGGGGATGTGCCCGGTCAACGCGATCCGCGTGGCCTATACCGGCGAGTTGGGCTGGGAATTGCATCATCCGATCGAAATGCAGACCTACCTGTTCGATCTACTCGAAAAGGCTGGCGAAAAGCACGGGATGAAACTGGTCGGCGCACGCGCTCAAAACTGGCTCCGCCAGGAAAAGAGCTATCGCGCCTTTGGCAACGAGCTTGGCCGCGACGCCACCCCGCTTGAGGCCGACCTGCCGCGCTTTGTCGACCTTGAGAAAGAGTTTCACGGCAAGGACAAGATGGTCGAAACCGGCGTGCGCACCAAATGCTGCACGCTCCTGATTGACGGGCCGGACGATGCCGATCCCTGGGGCCGCGAAGTGCTCTATACCCCCGAGGGCGAGCGCGTTGGCCGCCTGACATCGGGTGGCTATTCGGTGGCCTTCGGGAAATCCATCGGCATGGGCTATGTCAAACCCGAACAGGCGGTGCCGGGCACCAAACTAAAGGTCAAGATGCTTGATCAGCTTTGGGATGCGGAAGTGACCGTCGATAGCCCCTATGACCCCAAGAACGAGACCATCCGCAAGGACGGTTGATCAGACTAAAGATGACAGAGGCGGGGCCGGGGATAACCTCCGGCCCCGTTTTCTTCTTGCCCCAAATATCCTTGGGGAGTTTGAGGGGTGAAACCCCTCATCAAGATCAAAAAATGCGCGGCGCAGCCGCTCTGCTTTGAAAAACCGCGCTTAGCGACGGTGTGAGCGCAGCCATTTTTGCCAGTCCTCGCCGCTGCCGTTGAAGACGTTAACGTCGACACCACCGGTGACCCCGGGCACAAGGCCGGTGCCGGTGTATTGCCAGAATTTCCAATGCTGACCGGGATAGGCGTGCTCAAGCGACTTCGCGGTTGAGCGCAGCCAAAACTCAACACCCGGCAGCTTGCCCATCTGATTCTGACTGTAGAATTCCGGCGTCGTATAGATGATCGGGCGCAGGCCGTAATGCTTTTCGACCATCCTCAGGAAAATCCGCGCCTGGCGACGAACCTCTTTGGCCGGGGGGCGCTTGACGCAGGTCGGCGAATGGGGGTTCCATTCCATGTCGAGCACCGGCGGCAGGGTGCCACGGCGACGCGGGACGTTCTGAATGAACCATGCCGCTTGCTCCTTGGCCGGGCGGCAGAAATAATAGAAATGATAGGCGCCGCGCGGGATGTCGGCGCGGCGCGCGCCGCTCCAGTGATCGTCAAACATCGGGTCAAAGAAATCACCGCCCTCGGTGGCCTTGATAAAGGCAAATTCCACGCCCGCCCGCTTGGCCTTGCGCCAGTCGATCCGGTCCTGAAAGCGCGCCACGTCAAGCCCGTGCACCGCATAGCTGTCGGGCGTGCGCCCGGTCCAGACCACCGGGGCGTGGTCCTCAAACCGATAGCCCGCCTGTCCGGGCAGGGCGAGTGAGAGAAAAATCAGGCTGAGCAAAAATGCGCGGATCATGCGATACCTCCGTTACCGGTCAATCAACAGGTCCAGCCTAGCGCAAACGGGCCGCGCGGGGCAGCCCGTTTGTCTGGTCACACGCTTTCAAGCGAGTGTTTCAGGCAGGTTTTGGCCCAAAGCGTGCAAAACACGTAGGGTGGGTGTGAGGTCAGCGAATGAATTTACCCATGACGTCATCCAAGATCGAGCCATCGCCGTCGGCATCCAGCATCGAGGTCAGCATCGACAGGTCAGGCCCGCCCTGCGCGCCCGCTTTGCCGCCGCCAAGCAGACCGCTGACCATGCCCATCAGGCCGCCACCCTGACCACCACCGGAAAACGCCTGCATCATCCCGTCGATCGAGCTGTCGGGCATCTGCTTTTGCAAACCACCCTGCGCCATCGCGGCAAGCGCCGGAAGAAATTGCGCCACGGTGCTTTGATCGACGCCGACGCGGCTCGCGGCCTCGCTGGCAAGCCCCTGCGCTTCTTGCTGGCCGCCCATCAAGCTTTCGAGAAAGGCCATGCCCTGTTGCTGCCCGGCGGGGCTTGCGGCGACGGTTGCATCCTCGAACATCTGCGCCTGTTCTTCGCCGCGCAGCGCGCCGAGCACGCTTTCAAGGCCACCGCTTTCGGCGCGCTGTTTCGCCGCCGAGCCGATGACCGGGGCAAGCAGTCCGGTAAGCTGATTGGCTTTCGCCTCGTCAAGGCCAAGCTGTGCGGCCAGTTGGGCAATGCCCTGACCGCCCTGGGCCTGCTGCAAAAGTTTCATGATCGACATGGGTGGTTTCCTATCTACTGATACAGAATGGCCACCAGACAAACATGAAAGCCGCGCGCGACAAAGGGGAATTCCCCTTGTTTCACCGGAGGATGCCAAGCCTCACGCCGATGTTCTCAACTCGTCATAACAGGCGAGGGCCTTGGCCGCATACATCATCGCCGGGCCGCCGCCCATCTGAATGCACATGCCCATGACGTCGCCGATTTCTTCGCGTGTCGCGCCCGCCTTGATCAGCGCCTCGATATGCAGCGCGATGCAGGGCTGGCATTTGGTGGCGACCGCAATGCCAAGGGCGACGAATTCCTTGGTCTTGAAATCAAGCGTGCCACCCTCTTTCACGGCCTTGCCAAGCCCGCCAAAGGCGCGGGCGGTGTCGGGGATCAGGGCGTTGAGGGCGCGCAAATCGCTGCGCGTGTCATTCAGGGTGTCGGACCAGGTCATGCTGTTGCCTTTTGCCAGGGTATTCGCCTTGTTTTAGGCCTGTGCGCGCGGCATTGGCCTTGATCCAGATCAGGCGGAACGTTCGGTCACCAGCAGAACGTTATTGGCGGGCATCTCCAAGGTGTCGACCGGATCAAGCCCCGCCCCGACGAGCCATTCCATCACCTCGGCGAGGTCTTTATAGCCGATATCGGGGTCCTGTGCGCAAAGGCTCGTGTGAAAGCGGGCGTCGCCCTCAGAGGTTGCCTTACCCTCACGCAAGAACGGCCCGTAGAGCGCAAAGCGTCCCGAAGGGGCAAGCGCGCGGGCGGCTTGGCGGATCACGGTTTGCGCCTCGGGCGCGCTGATCAGGTGCAAGAGGTTGATGAGCACGATCAGGTCCTGATCGCCGTGGCGCGCGCCCCAACCGGTTTCGGTCGCATCAAGCGCTATCGCGGCACGCAGGTTGGGTAGCGCGGCATCCTGCGCATAGGCGTCGATGCTGGCGCGCCGCTCTGCGTCAATCTCGGTCGGTTGCCAGATCAGGCCGGGCAGGGCACGCGCAAAGGCAACCACATGCTGGCCGGTGCCGCTGGCGATCTCAAGCGCGCACCCCGAGGGCGGCGCGATGTCCTGCAAGGCCTGGGTGATCGCGGATGCGTTGCGTTCCGCCGCAGGTGCCGAGAGGCGCGCGCCGGTCACGGGGTGCGCGACCGAGGCGGTCGCGGGCAGGGGGCGGCGCGCCGTCATTCCCCGGCTTCTTCAAGCCGGTCGGTGGCGGGGGGCGGTGCCGGGCTAAGGGCGGAGAGGCGCGCATAAAGCGCGTCGTCCATGTCAAACCCGGTCGCGGCCAATGACGGCGCAAGCTGCTCTGCCGAGCGCGCCGAGAGGATCGGCATCGGCGCGGCCGGGTGGCGCGCGGCCCATGCGGCGGCCAGCGTGGCCGGGTGCAGGCCCATCTCACCCGCCATCGCCGCCAGATCACGCGCGGCGGCGTGCATCCAGTCAAGCCCATAGCGCGCCGCGTAGCGGTCATTGTCGATCAGGCGCCCGGTGCCGCCACTGGCATATTTGCCGGTCAAAAGCCCGCCAGCGAGGGGCGAATAGGGCGCCACGGCAATGCCTTCGGCGGCGCACATCGGCAAAATCTCAACCTCGGCCTGGCGTTTCACGAGGTTGTACATCGGCTGCAGGATCGAGATTCGCAGATCAAACCTGGCGGCGGTACAGACGGCCTTCATCACCTGCCATGCGGCAAAATTCGACAGGCCGACATGGCTGATCTGGCCGCGTGATTTCAAAAGCGCGAAGGTTTCCAGCGTCTCGTTGAGGTCGGTGGCCTCGTCAAAGACATGCAGATAGAGGATATCGACATGATCGAGCCCAAGCCGACGCCGCGAAATGTCGAACTGCGCCAATAGGTTGTCGCGCCCCGCGCCGCCGGTATAGCCCGCCTTGGTGGCAATGATCAGCCGCTCGCGATGTGGGGGGATGAACTTGCCCAACAGGGTTTCCGATGCGCCGTCATTATAAAGATGGGCGGTGTCGAAATGGGTGATGCCGGCGGCAAGGCTGGCCTCGAACATGGCGCGGCTATCGGCCTCGTCGGCGAGACCGCCAAATTGCATGGTGCCAAAGGCAAAGCGGCTGGCCGGGGTTGCGTCGGGGGATGTGAGCGTATTTGTCATGGCGCGGAGAGTGCCACGGTGCATATGCAAAGGGAAGATGCTACCTTGATGCTTGAAACTCTGGCTCAGGCGGCTTAGGCGAAGGAAACGCCGTCCTATCCCCGCAAGGAGCATGCACGCCATGAAAATGCACGAGACCTTTATCAAGCCGATGCACCCCGAGGGGCGCAAGTTCGTGGCGATCTTTGCCGCGATCACGCTGGTGTTGTTCATGATCTGGAACGTGCTGGGCTGGATCGGCGTCGGGCTTACGGTCTGGTGCTATTACTTCTTCCGCGACCCCGAGCGCGTGACGCCCGAACGCCCCGGCCTGATCATAAGCCCGGCCGATGGCATGGTGTCGCTGATCGAACCGGCGGTGCCGCCTGCCGAGCTTGGCCTGGATGACACCCCGCTGACGCGGGTGAGCGTGTTCATGAGCGTGTTCAATTGCCACGTGAACCGCGCGCCGGTGGCGGGGCGGGTGCATGCGGTGGCCTATCGGCCCGGCAAATTTTTCAACGCCTCGCTGGACAAGGCGAGCGAAGACAACGAGCGCAACGGTGTGGTGATCGAGATGGCCGACGGGCGGCTTTTGCCGGTGGTGCAGATTGCCGGCCTCGTGGCGCGCCGGATCGTCTGTTTTGTCGACAAGGGCGCCCCTCTCAAGCGTGGCGAGCGTTTCGGCCTGATCCGCTTTGGCTCGCGGCTTGATGTCTATCTGCCCGAAGGGGTGCAGCCGCAGGTGCGTGTCGGCCAGACCATGATCGCCGGCGAAACCGTGATCGCAGAGCTGGGCGCGCCCAAAGGACCCGCAAAATGACCACGCCCCCCGACGCCCCGCGCAAAGAGGTCACCCTCGCACAGCTTTTGCCGAACATGCTGACCGTGGCGGCGATTTGCGCCGGGATCACGGCCATTCGGCTTGGCGTGCAGGGCGATTTCGTGCGCGCGGTCCAGCTTTTGCTGATCGCGGGGGTTCTTGACGGGCTTGACGGGCGGCTGGCGCGGCTGTTGCGCAGCAGCAGCGCGATGGGCGCCGAGCTTGATTCACTGGCCGACTTTCTCAACTTCGGCGTCGCGGCGCCGCTGGTGGTCTATTACTGGGGGCTTCAGGATGTCTCCCGTCAGGCGGGGTGGATCGCGGTGCTGTTCTTCGCGGTCTGTTGTGTGATGCGGCTGGCGCGGTTCAATGTCTCGGCCAAATCAGACGACACCAAGGGCGGATCGGGGGCCTATTTCGAGGGGCTGCCCTCGCCTGCGGGCGCGCTTTTGGCAATGCTGCCGATGTTCATGACCTTTGCCATTCCGGGCATGTCGACACCGCCCGCGCCGCTGATCGGGCTTTACATGGCCGGGGTTGGCCTTTTGATGATCTCGCCGGTGCCGGTCTGGTCATTCAAAAAGACCAAGATTTCGCGCGAGAACGTCAAATTCTTCCTGCTCGGCTTTGCCTGCGCGGCGGCGGCACTGGTGATTTTCACCTGGACCGCTTTGATCGTGATGTGCCTCGCTTATGTGGGCATGGTGATCTGGGCCGCTTTGGTCTGGTACCCTAACGAAGGTTAATCGAGATAGGCGTCGGCCCGCTGGCCCGCGCGCTCGTGATGGATCGCCAAGGTGCGCCCGTAAAGCTGTTGACAGCGTTCGGGCGTGCCCACCATCCCCGGCTCTTCCACATAAGAAAAGATCGCCACATACCGCGGGGTCTTGCCGCGCAACGGCGCCACCCGGTGAAGCGAATAGCGGCCCCGGAAAATCTGAAGATCGCCCGGCTCAAGCACAAGCGTTCTGACCTTGTCAGAACTGCCATCCAGCACCTTTTCCACTTCGGCAAAATTCTCGCCACCGGCGCGGATATTGGGCGCGTATTCAAAGGCGCCGCCCTCGTCTGCGTTCTGAATGGCGATGGTGACGGTGAAATTGTTGGTGTCAAAATGCCAGGGAAATCCGTTGCCCTCGTCGGCGGCATTGACGATCACATCGGCCAGCGGATCGGCGTAGGGATAAAAGTTCTCTTCCTCAAGACAGTCCTGAATGAAGCCACTTAGCGCCGGGTATTCATAGAGCGCACGCAGCGGGCTTGCGGGCGCAAAGTTATCCGCCGGGATAAAGCTGTTGGAGCGATCAAAGAACCGCCGACGCGGATCGCTGGCGGGCAGGGTCGGGTCATCCTTGGTGAAATAGGGATTGGTGCGGTTGAAGGATCGAAACGCCTTGTCGGCCACGCCATGCGCCTGCGCGCGCAGGGTTTTGATACCCTCGGGGGTGATGAACCGCTTGATCACCGCACAGCCGTCACGGCCAAGATCGGCGCGGATGCGGGCCAAAAGATCATCGCGTGCCCCCCCGGTGCGGTGGATCGGGTAACGGTCAAGATCAATCAGGGTTTCGGGCGTGTTCATGGCCAATCTCCTCGCGTGGCTTTGCGAAAAGTTTACGGCGCAGGGTGCGGGCGTCTGTTCTGAAACCGACCGGTGGCGATTTTGTGATTTTGGCTTGGACGATGCACGCAAACAGCCGCCAGTTTCCCGGCGGCTGTCGTTTTTGGCCTCGGTGAAGGGCTTAGTTCGGAATGTCGCCGGTGATGCCTTCGACATAGAAATTCATCCCCAGAAGCGTGCCGTCATCGGCGGTCTCGCCGTCGCCCAACCAATCGCTGCCGTCCTGCTTTTTCAGCGGGCCGGTGAAGGGGTGATCGCTTCCGTCGGCTAGGGCGGCCTTGAGGGCAAGCGCCTCGGCCTTGATGGCTTCGGGCACGGCGCTGCTGATCTCGCCGATGCCAACCATGCCGGCGCCGATGCCGTCCCATGTCTGAACGCTTTCCCATGTGTCATCCATCACCGCCTGTGTGCGGGCGATGTAATAGGGGGCCCAGTTGTCGATGATCGAGCTGACGCGCGGCATCGGGGCATATTCCCCCATATCCGAGGCCTGCCCGAAGGTGATGACATTGTCGGCCTTTTCGGCAGCGGCTTGCGGCGCTGTTGAATCGGTATGTTGCAGGATCACATCGGCGCCCTGTTCGATCAGCGCGGTGGCGGCGTCGGCCTCTTTGGCGGGATCAAACCAGGTATAGGCCCAGATGATCTTGAACTCGACATCGGGGTTGACCTTCTTGGCATGAATATAGGCCGAGTTGATGCCGCGAATGACCTCGGGGATCGGGAAAGAGGCGATATAGCCGACGATGTTCGACTTGGTCATCTTGCCCGCGATATGGCCCTGCACGGCGCGCCCCTCGTAAAAGCGGGCCGAATAGGTCGCAAGGTTGGGCGCGGTCTTGAACCCGGTGGCGTGCTCGAATTTCACGTTCGGGAATTTACCGGCCACGGCAAGGGTCGGCTCCATATAGCCAAACGAGGTGGTAAAGATAAGGTCCGCCCCCTGAAGCGCCATCTGCGTGATCGCGCGTTCGGCATCGGCACCCTCGGGTACGCTTTCCTGATAGACGGTTTCAACCTTGTCGCCGAAATGCGCCTCAACGGCGAGACGGCCCTTGTTGTGCTCATAGGTCCAGCCACCATCGCCAATCGGGCCGACATAGATAAAGCCGACCTTGGTCTTGTCCTGCGCCATCGCGGTGGTCGCAAGCCCAAGCGCCACGGCGGCGGTTGCAAGCAGTTTTGTAAGGTTCATATGTCGTTTCTCCCTGTTGTTGTGGTCTGGCAGCGCCTCATTGCGAGGCATGGAAAATACGGCCCAAAGAGGCCGGGGCACGCGAGCGATCGGCGGACATGATGACCAGCACGAGGATCGTGATAAGGTAAGGCGACATGGACAGATATTCGACGGGAATTGCAATCCCGGCCGCCTGAAGATTGAGCTGAAGCACCGTCACACCGCCGAAAATCCAGGCTCCAAGCAGGACCCGCCCGGCCTTCCAGCTTGCAAAGACAACAAGCGCAAGCGCGATCCAGCCAGCCCCTGCGGTCATGCCTTCGGTCCATTGCGGTACGCGAATGAGGCTGATGTAGGCGCCGCCAAGCCCGGCGCAGGCGCCGCCAAACAGGATCGCCAGAACCCGGATACGCACCACCTTATAGCCAAGCGCATGGGCGGCGTCGTGGTTTTCCCCCACCGCCCGCAGGACAAGCCCGGCGCGGGTATATTTCAGCATCGCCCAGATCGCGAGGACAAGGCCAAGCCCGAAATAGACCATCAGGTCATGCGAAAACAAAATCGGCCCAAGCACCGGGATATCGCCTAGCAGGGGGATATCAAGCTTGCCCACGGGCGGCGGTTTGATGCCCACATATCCTTGCCCCAAAAGCGCGCTCAGCCCCAGCCCGAACAACGTCAGCGCCAGCCCCGAGGCGACCTGATTGGCAAGGGCAAACTGGGTCAGCAGGGCGAACAAAAGCGACAAGAGCGCGCCACCGCCCGCCGCCGCGACAAAGCCCAGAACCGGCGATCCGGTGTTGACCGCCACCGCAAAGCCACAGATCGCGCCGATGATCATCATCCCCTCGACCCCGAGGTTCAAAACGCCTGCGCGCTCGACCACCAGTTCGCCAAGCGCGGCCAACAGGATCGGCGTCGCGGCCACCATCAGCGAGGCCAGCAAAAGCACCGGGTTGATTGATCCGAAATCCATCACGCAACCCCTTCTGATCTGCTCAGGCGAATGCGGTAATTGGTCAGCACATCCACCGCCAGCAGAAAGAACAACAGCATGCCCTGGAAAAGCTGGATCGCGGCGGCCGGCAGGCCAAGGTTGGATTGCGCCAGCTCGCCGCCAATATACGTGAGCGCCATCAACAGCCCCGCAAGCAAGATGCCAACCGGGTGCAATCGGCCCAGAAAGGCGACGATAATCGCGGTAAAGCCATAGCCGACGTTGAAATCAATGCTCACCTGCCCGGCGGGGCCCGCCACCTCGAACATCCCCGCAAGCCCGGCAAGCGCGCCCGAGGTGCCAAGGCAAAACAGCACAAGCCGCGCCGGGTTCACCCCGGCAAACCGCGCCGCGCGCGGGGCTTGGCCCGTCAGGCGAATGTGATAGCCAAGGATATGCCGGTTGAGCAGGATATAGGCAAAGATCACCGCGATCATCGCCGCCACCACGCCCCAATGCATGCCCGATCCGGTGATCAACTCGGCGTTATGCGCGCTTTCATACTGGCGCAGATTGCGCGAGCCGGGAAAGCCCATGCCCTCGGGGTTCTTCATCAATCCCAGGGCCATCGCCGCCAAAAGCTTTTCGGCGACATAGACCAGCATCAGCGACACAAGGATTTCATTGGTCCCAAAGCGCAGCTTCAAAATCGCCGGGATCATTGCCCAGATCCACCCGCCAAGCGCCCCCGCCAAAACCATCAGCGGAAAGATTACCCAGCTTTCCATCGGGTAAAACGCAAGGCCAACACCGGCCCCGGTCAGCGCGCCGATGATATATTGCCCCTCGGCGCCGATATTCCAGATGCCTGCGCGAAACCCAAGGCTAAGACCGATGGCGATCAGCACCAGCGGCGCGCCCTTGATCAAAAGCTGCGGGCGGTAATAAAACGCGAACTCGCCAAAAAGCGGCTCCCAGAAAATCGTCGTGATCGCCGCAACCGGGTCCTTGCCAAGCGCGGCAAAAAGCGCCGCCCCGGCAATCATCGTGATCACCACCGCCAAAAGCGGCGTAAGATAGGTCCAGACCTGCGAGGGCTGTGGTCGCTTCTCAAACCTCAGCATGGCGTCCGTCCGTTCTTCTTCTTGGCAAAAATACTCAATCCCGACGGCTCAGACATGCGCCACCTCCATGCCATGCACCCCGCCCATCATCAGGCCGATCTCTTCCACGCTCAGCCCCTCTGCGGGCCTGATCTCTGACAGGCGCCCCTCGTTCAGCGCGCAAAACCGATCCGAGATTTCCATAAGCTCGTCAAGGTCCTGACTGATACAAATCACCGCCGCGCCGTTCGCCGCCAGATCAAGCAGCGCCTGACGGATCGCCGCTGCCGCTGCGGCATCCACGCCCCAGGTCGGTTGATTGACCACCAGAACCTCGGGGCGTTGCAAGACCTCGCGGCCGATCACGAATTTTTGCAAATTTCCCCCCGACAGCGCCCGCGCGGCGGTGCCGGGGCCGGGAGTGCGCACGTCAAAGGCGGTGATGATCTTGCGGGCAAAGGCCTCGGCGGCGCCCCATTTCAAAAAACCGTTTTGCATCAGGTTTTCACGCGCCGCAGCGGTCAGAACCGTGTTTTCGATCAGGCTCATATCCGGCGCGGCGGCATGGCCAAGCCGCTCTTCCGGCGCGGTCAAAAGCCCGCGCGCGCGCCGCTCTGACGGTCCAAGCCGCCCGATCCCGTCTCCCTTCAGGCGGATCGCCTCGGCCCCGGCACGCGCCTCGCCCGAGAGCGCGGCAAGCAATTCATCCTGGCCATTTCCGGCCACCCCGCCAATGCCCAAAACCTCGCCTTCCTGCACCGCAAAGCTGATGTTTTCCAGCGCGGTGCCAAATTGGCTGGGGGCGGGCATTGAAAGATTGGCCACTTCAATCGCCACCGTCCCAAGGTTGCGGCCAACCCGCGCAGGCGCGGCAAAGGCCGAGCCCACCATCATTTCCGCCATCGCCCGCGCCGAGGTTTCGCGCGGGATACAAGTGCCCACCGTCTTGCCAAGGCGCAGGATCGTGGCGTGATCGCAAAGCGTGCGAATTTCCTCAAGCTTGTGCGAGATATAGAGGATCGCGACCCCTTCGGCGGTCAGCTTGCGCAGCGTCTCGAACAGGATATCAACCTCTTGCGGGGTCAGAACGCTGGTCGGCTCGTCCATGATCAAAAGCTTGGGGTCCTGCAACAGACAGCGGATGATCTCGACGCGTTGGCGCTCTCCGGCGGACAGATCCCCCACCGTGCGAAACGGATCAAGCGGCAGGCCGTAAGTCTCCGAGACATCCCGGATACGGGTGGCAAGGTCGCGCAGGGCGGGGGGATGTTCCATGCCAAGCGCGACGTTTTCGGCCACGCTCATCGCGTCAAACAGTGAAAAATGCTGAAAAACCATCGCCACACCAGCGGCGCGCGCGGCACGCGGTTCGGCCGGGGCATAGGGCGCGCCGTGCAATGTCATGGTGCCGCTGTCGGGGGTGACAAGGCCATAGATCATCTTGACCAGCGTTGATTTCCCGGCGCCGTTCTCGCCCAAAAGCGCATGCACCTCGCCTTCGCGAATTGCAAAAGACACGTCGTCATTGGCGATAACGCCGGGATAGGCCTTGGTCAGACCTTCGACACTCAGAAGCTCTCCCGTCACCCGGCTCTCTCCTCTGACTGTTTTTTGCGGCGCAGTCTCAGCATGTTTGGCCCCTCTGCCCAAAGCTTAGGAACGCAAGGCGCGCCCTGACAAGTCCTGCGTGCATCGGCTGGTCCGGGCGTGGCGGTCTGGGCGCTTGCGACCGGTCCCGGTCTGCCCCGGTTAAGACTTTGATTACCTTTAGGGAAACCACCCCTGCCTTGGCAAGTCTATCGGGGCTTTCAAGTTTCATGCGAAGCTGCTTCTGCGTTTTGTACCTGCATTCAAGGCAGGGTTCAAAAACTCTGCTGCCACGCCGATCGCAATCATCTGCGGATGCTTGCCAAGCGCGGGTTGGCCAATCGGGCAGGTGATGCGCGCGATCTGATCCGGCGCATGGCCGAGCCCGGCAAGCCGCTTGGCAAACCGCGCCCATTTCGTGGCCGATCCGATCAGCCCCGCGCTGGCAAACCCATGGGTCAAAAGCGCGTGGCAAAGCTCAAGATCAAGCGCGTGCGAATAGGTCAGGACAAGGTGCTCAGCCTCTCTTGGTGCATGCCCCACCAGCCGCGCCGGGTCTTGCGCGGGCAGCACCGAAATCCCCACCGGGATATGCTCAGGAAAGCGCTCGACACCGGTATCGACCCAGGTAATCTGCACCCCCGGCAGCGGCGCTAGCACCTCAACAAGGGCACGCCCGACATGCCCCGCCCCCCAGATCCAGAGTGCGCGGCTCGCCCGCGCAACAGGTTCCACCATCCATCCCTCGATCATCTGCGGGTCGGGCAAAATCCCCTGCGCACGCTCCATCGCGATCAACCGGCTGACGGCCAATGGCATCTCGCCCTTGGGTGACACCGCGCGCGCAATGACCGGTCGATCCGCCATCGCGTCCAACTCGGCGGCGGTGTAAACCTCGCTCAAAACCTCGACCGCCCCACCACAGCACTGGCCCATCTCGGGCCCAAGCACATGGCGGCTGAACCGGCGCGGCGCGGTTTGCGCGCGCGCCAGCCGGGCCAGCTCAAACTCAAGCGCGCCGCCGCCGATGGTGCCCGATTGCCCGCCCTCCCAGACAAGCATCATTGCGCCAACCTCGCGCGGGGTCGAGCCATGGGTGGCGGCAATCACGACGCGGGTGACGCGCCCGTGTCGCGCCATGGCGGCGCGCAGGCTGGCCAGGTCAAACGCCATTCTCTTGCCTCTGAAGTGCGGCAAACACCTGTTCCGCCGTCGCGGGCGCATCAAGCGCCGGATAGCCATCGCCGCAGGCCGCAATCGCATCGCTGAGCGCCAGAAAGGCCGAAATCCCCAGCATGAAGGGCGGCTCGCCCACCGCTTTCGAGCGATAAATCGTGTCCTCGCGGTTTTGCGCATCCCACAGCGCGACGTTGAAAATATCGGGCCGGTCGCCTGCGGCCGGAATCTTGTAGGTCGAGGGCGCATGGGTGCTCAACCGTCCGGATTTGTCCCAGACCAACTCTTCGGTGGTCAGCCATCCGGCCCCCTGCACATAGCCGCCCTCGACCTGCCCGATATCAAGCGCCGGATTAAGGCTCGCGCCCGCATCATGCAGGATATCGGCGCGCAGAATGCGGTTCTCGCCGGTCAGGCGGTCGATCACCACCTCGGTGACCGCCACGCCATAGGCGAAATAAAAGAACGGCCGCCCCGCGCCCTTGATCCGGTCCCAGGCCAGCTTGGGCGTCTTGTAAAACCCGGTACTGCTAAGGCTGATGCGATGCTCATAGGCAAGCTTGGCGGCCTCCGCAAAACTCAGAACATGCGCGCCAATGCGCACCTGACCGCCCGCAAAGATCACATCCCCCGGCGTTCCCTGAAAGTACTCGGCCAGAAAATTAGCCATACGCTCTCGTATGGCGTCGCAGGCCGCCTTGACCGCCATCCCGTTGAGATCACTACCCGAACTCGCGGCGGTGGCCGAGGTATTGGGCACCTTGGCGGTATCCGTCGCGGTGATCCTTATCGCCCCTGTCTCAAGCCCAAAGCGCGCGGCGGCCACCTGTGCCACCTTCTGGAACAGACCTTGCCCCATTTCCGTGCCGCCATGGTTCAGATGAACCGAGCCATCCTGATAGACATGCACAAGCGCCCCGGCCTGATTGAGATGGGTCAGCGTAAAGGAAATCCCGAACTTCACCGGCGTCAGGGCGATCCCCTTTTTAAGAACCGGATTCGCGGCATTCCATCTCGCCACCTCCGCGCGCCGCGCGTGATACTCGCTTGAGGTCACAAGTGCGTCGGTCATCTTGTGCAGGATGAAATCCTCGACTTCCTGACCATAGGGCGTCGTCTGGAGCTTCTTCTTGCTGGAAATATCCTCGGGGGGGGCCGAAGGCCGGGGGGCAGACGGCCCCCCTCTCTCATTCGCCGCATAGAAATTCCGTTGCCGGATCACGAGAGGATCGGCCCCAAGATCATGCGCGATGTGATCAAGCACCCGTTCGATCCCGAGCATGCCCTGCGGCCCGCCAAAGCCGCGAAAGGCGGTGGCGCTTGCGGTATTGGTGCGCAAGCGGTGCGATTCAATCCGCGCGGCAGGCAGGTGATAGGCGTTATCGGCATGCAGCATCGCGCGATCGGCCACCGGAAGCGACAGATCCTGACTCCAGCCGCAGCGGGTATACTGCACGAACTCGACGCCGCTGATGCGCCCATCGGCGTCAAACCCGGCGCGATAGGTGATGCGGAAATCATGGCGCTTGCCGGTGATCGCCATGTCGTCATCGCGGTCATAGCGCATCTTGCAGGGCCGCCCCAAGATATCCGCCGCCACGGCACAGGCGATGGCGGGTGCATTGGCCTGGCTTTCCTTGCCGCCGAACGCCCCGCCCATGCGCCGGGTTTCCACCCGCACCGCATGCATCGGGCGACCAAGGGCATGGGCGACCTTGTGTTGCACCTCGCTTGGGTGCTGGGTCGAGGCATGCACGACCATATCGCCGTCCTCTTGTGGCAGGGCGAGCGCGGCCTGACCTTCAAGATAGAAATGCTCCTGACCGCCGATTTCGATTTGGCCCTCGACCCGGTGTGCGGCCCCGGCGATGGCGGCGGCGGCGTCGCCCTTGGCATAGACGCGCGGGCCCTCTTCAAAGCGGGCATCGGCGGCGAGCGCCTCTTCGATGCTCAGGATCGGGGTTTGTTCGGCATAGCTGACCTCGGCCATGCGCGCGGCGCGCCGAGCCAGAAGATGCGAGGTGGCGATCACGAGAAAGATCGGCTGGCCGTGAAAATGCACGCTGCCGTCACTCAACAGCGGCTCGTCATGGGCCGAAGGTGAGGTGTCGGCGTCGCGCGCAAGGTCGCTTGCCGCCAGCACCGCGACCACGCCGGGCGCGGCGCACACCGGGGCAAGATCCATCGCGGTGATGCGCCCACGCGCGATTCGCGCCAGTCCAAAGGCCAGGTGCAGCGTGCCCGCAGGCGTCGGGATGTCATCGACATAGCGCGCGCGCCCGGTCACATGCAGGGCGGCGGCGTCATGGGGAAGGGGGGCGGAAACCGTCATGCCATCACCCCCTGCACGTCAACCTCGGCGCCGTTGTCCTCAAGGAAATAGCGCATCAGCATGTTGCGCGCGGCATTCAAGCGATACTCGCCCGAGGCGCGCATGTCGCTGAGCGGTTGATAGTCCTGCGCCCAGGCGGGGGTGGTGGCCTTGATGCTGGCCTCGTTCCAATCCTGCCCGATCAGGGCGGTCTCGACATGAGTGGCGCGTTTGGGGATGCCGGCCATGCCACCAAAGGCGATGCGGGCGCGGGCGATCTTGCCGTTTTCCACCGTGATGTTGAAACAGCCGCAGACCGCCGAGATATCCTGATCAAACCGTTTGCTCAGCTTGTAAGCGCGCAGCCGGTCGCGCGCGCGCGGGATGCTCACCGTCTCGACAAATTCGCCGGGCGCGCGATCCTGTTTGCCGTACTCGATAAAGAATGCCTCAAGCGGGATGTCGCGGCGGGTGTCGGCGTGGCGCAGGTGGAGCCTCGCGCCAAGCGCGATCAGGGCCGGTGGGTTATCCCCGATCGGCGAGCCATTGGCGATATTGCCGCCAAGGGTGGCGGCATTGCGCACTTGTTCAGAGCCATAGCGCCGGATCATCGCGGCGTAAGACGGGTGATGCTCGCGCATGAGATCATACATGCGGGCCATGTTTACCCCGGCACCGATGCGGATGTGATCCTTGTTTATGGCGATCTGTTGCAGGTCGGTGCAGTCGGCGAGAAAGACCGGTTGGGCGATGTCGCGCAGGCTCTTTGTGACCCAGAGCCCGATATCGGTGGCGCCCGCTATCAACGTCGCGTCGGGATTTTGGGCATAATGGCGCGCCAATTCATCGCTGGTTTTGGGCCGCACGGGCGCCGGGGGGCTGTCTGCCCCCCGGCCTTTGGCCCCCCCCGAGGATATTTCCGGCAAGAAGAAATTGGGATCATTGAGCATCTGGCGGTCCTGCATCATCCAACCGGGCACCGGGGCATGTTCGGCGGCCTTGGCCGCGCGGATGATCGGCGCGTAGCCGGTGCAGCGGCAAAGGTTGCCCGCAAGCGTACGGTCATGATCGGTCTCGCCGTTGAGATGCGCGGCGGCCATCGAGGCGATGAAGCCCGGCGTGCAAAAGCCGCATTGCGAGCCGTGATGTTCGATCATCGCGCTTTGCACCGGGTGCAGGGCGCCGTCGGGGCCGCTTATCCCCTCGACGGTGCGCAGGGCACGGCCGTGCAGTTGCGGCAGGAAGAGGATGCAGGCGTTGAGCGCGCGGGAGCCATTCTTGTCGGTCACCAGAACCGTGCAGGCGCCGCAATCGCCCTCGTTACAGCCTTCCTTGGTGCCAGTGAGCCCGCGTGCCTCGCGCAGCCAGTCAAGCAGGGTTTGGGTGGGCGCTGCGTCTTGCAGGGCCACAGTCTCTCCGTTGAGAAGAAACGTGATGTTCATTGTGAAAACCTGCCGCGTTACCCATAGCTGCCCTGAACGTGCCTGACCTTCGATGCGGCGTAGAAGGCGGCGGGCTTGAGTGATGTAAGGTCATAAAAGCGGCGAAAATGGGCTTTGGCAAGTCTTTTGTTTACCGCGCGCCAAGGCTAGTGTCGCGGTTATGACATCTGATCCCCGATTCATTCATCTGCGCGTTCACACCGAGTATTCCTTGTTGGAAGGTGCTGTGCGGCTCAAGAAACTTGCCGGTCTTTGCGCCGATGCGGGCATGCCCGCCGTGGCGGTGACCGACACCAACAACATGTTTGCAGCGCTGGAATTTTCGGTGACCGCCAGCGGGGCGGGTATTCAGCCGATCATGGGCTGTCAGGTCGATCTGGGCTATATCACGGCGGCGCCGGGCGAGCGGGCCAAGCCGCCGGCACCAGTGGTTTTGCTGGCGCAGAACGAGCGCGGTTATGAAAACCTGATGAAGCTCAATTCCTGCCTCTACCTGCGCGGTGACGGGGAATTGCCGCATGTGACGGTCTCTGATCTGGCCGAGCATGTTGAGGGGGTGATTTGCCTCACTGGCGGGCCGGATGGGCCGGTGGGGCGGCTTTTGCGAGGTGCGCAGCGCCCTGCGGCAGAGGCGCTGATGCGGCAGTTCAAGGAGATTTATGGCGACCGGCTTTATGTGGAATTACAGCGCCATCCCGGTGAGGGCGGCGCGCCCGAGGCCGAGCGGTTATCAGAGCGCGGGCTGATTGAAATGGCTTACGCGATGGATATCCCGCTGGTGGCGACCAATGACGTCTATTTCCCCAAATCCGCGATGTATGAGGCGCATGATGCGATGCTTTGCGTGGCTGATGGCGCCTATGTCGATCAGAGCCAGCCGCGCCGCCGCCTGACGCCGCAGCATTATTTCAAGACGCCGCAGGAAATGGTGACGCTGTTTGCCGATCTGCCAGAGGCTTTGGAAAATACCGTCGAGATTGCCAAGCGCTGTGCCTTTGGCACCTATCGGCGCGATCCGATCCTGCCGAAGTTTGCCGATAACGAGGTTGCGGAGCTGCGCCGTCAGGCGATTGCCGGGCTTGAGGCGCGCCTTGCGGTGATCCCGCATGCGGCCTCGGTCGAGGACTATAAAGCGCGGCTTGAATTCGAGCTTGGCATTATCGAGGGCATGGGCTTTCCGGGGTATTTCCTGATCGTTGCCGATTTCATCAAATGGGCCAAGGATAACGACATTCCGGTGGGGCCGGGGCGTGGCTCGGGCGCCGGGAGCCTTGTGGCCTATGCCCTGACGATCACCGATCTTGATCCGCTGCGCTATAGCCTTCTGTTCGAGCGGTTTTTGAACCCCGAGCGGGTGTCGATGCCCGACTTTGATATCGATTTCTGCATGGATCGCCGCGAAGAGGTGATCCAATACGTGCAGGCGAAATACGGGCGCGACAAGGTCGGCCAGATCATCACCTTTGGGGCGCTTCTGTCCAAGGCGGCGGTGCGCGATATCGGGCGGGTGTTGCAGATGCCCTATGGCCAGGTCGATCGCCTGTCCAAGATGATCCCGGTCGAGGGCGTCAAACCTGTCAGCATCGAACAGGCATTGGCGCAGGAAGAGCGGCTTCGCGAAGAGGCCAAGAACGAAGAGGTTGTCGACCGCCTGTTGAAATACGGCATGCAGGTTGAGGGGCTGTTGCGCAATGCCTCGACCCATGCGGCGGGTGTGGTGATCGGCGACCGGCCGTTGGATGCGCTGGTGCCGCTTTACCGTGATCCGCGATCCGATATGCCCGCGACGCAGTTCAACATGAAATGGGTGGAGCAGGCCGGCCTCGTCAAGTTCGACTTTCTGGGCCTGAAAACCCTGACCGTCATTCAGAACGCGATTCAGCAGATCCACTCGGGCGGGCGCGATCTTCATGTCGCCGCCGATGGCAGCACGCTTTACGAACCCATCGAGGGCGCGGAAAACGATATCGGGCAAATCCCGCTTGATGACGAAAAGACCTATGATCTTTATGCGCGGGCCAAGACCGTGGCGGTGTTCCAGGTTGAAAGCTCGGGGATGATGGATGCCCTCAAGCGGATGAAACCCACCTGCATCGAGGACATCGTGGCGCTTGTGGCGCTCTATCGTCCCGGCCCGATGGAAAACATCCCGACCTATTGCGAGGTCAAGAACGGGCTGCGCGAGATTGAATCGGTTCACCCTCTGATCGACAGCATCCTTGAAGAAACCCAAGGCATTATTGTTTATCAGGAACAGGTGATGCAGATCGCCCAGGTCATGGCCGGCTATAGCCTTGGCGGCGCCGACCTGTTGCGTCGCGCCATGGGTAAGAAGATCAAAGAGGCGATGGATGCCGAACGGCCCAAATTCGAAAAGGGTGCCGGTGAAAATGGGGTCGAGAAAAAGAAGGCGAGCGAGGTTTTCGACCTTCTGGAGAAATTCGCCAACTACGGCTTCAACAAATCGCACGCCGCCGCCTATGCCGTGGTCAGCTATCAGACCGCATGGCTCAAGGCCAACCACCCGGTCGAGTTCATGGCCGGGGTGATGAACTGCGATATTCATCTCACCGATAAATTGGCGGTCTATTTTGAAGAGGTCAAAAAGGGCCTTCGCCTTGAGTGGGTGCCGCCCTGTGTGAACCGCTCCGAGGCGACATTCGTGGTGCGCGAGGGCGCGTTGCATTATGCGCTGGGCGGGCTCAAGAATGTTGGCGTCGAGGCGATGAAATTGATCGTGCAGGGGCGCGAGTACAGACCCTTTGCAACGCTTTACGATTTTGCCCGCCGGGTTGATCTCAAGCGGATCGGCAAGCGCCCGCTTGAAATGCTGGCGCGGGCGGGGGCGTTTGATGCGCTTGATCGCAACCGCCGCCGGGTGTTCGATAGCCTTGAGGGCTTGATGAATTATTCCGCCGCGATCCATGATCAGAAAAACTCCAATCAGGTGTCGTTGTTTGGCGAAGCGGGCGATGATCTGCCCGAACCACGGATGAGTCCGCTAGAGGATTGGCTGCCCGCAGAGCGCTTGACCGAAGAGTTCAAGGCGGTCGGCTTTTACCTCTCGGGGCATCCGCTTGACGATTACATGACGGTGCTCAAGCGCAAGGATGTCAAAACCCTCGACGAGGTGATGGCGCGCGCGCAAGGCGGGCCGTTTCTTGCCAAGATGGCGGGCGTTGTGGCCGGGCGGCAGGAACGCAAATCGGCGCGCGGCAACCGCTTTGCCTTTGCGCAGCTGTCGGATACCACCGGCGGCTACGAGGTGACGCTGTTTTCAGAAGCGCTTGAAAAATCACGCGAATTTTTGGAAACCGGCGCGCAGGTGGTGATCACCGCCGAGGCGACGCTGGAATCGGATCAACTCAAGCTTTTGTGCCGCAGCGTTCAGCCGATTGACGGGATGGTCGCCGATGCCGGCGCCGTCGGATTGCGGATTTTCATAGATCAGCCGGGGGTGATCGCCTCGGTCGCCTCGGTGCTTGATAACGCCGCGCGCACCATCAAGGCCGGCGGGCGCGGCCCGATCCATTTTTGCCTGATGGGGCAGGGATTGCCCGGCGAGGTCGAGGTCGACAGCGGTCAGGAATACCCCGTCACCCCGCAAATCAAGGGCGCGATCAAGAGCATGAGTGGCGTTGTCACGGTCGAGGAAATCTAAGGTCGCGGCGCTGCCGGTCCGGCCATAAAGGGCCGATTGCAGGGGCGGTGGCTCTGGGTGCTGGACCGGCGCGCGTACAATCGGTTAAGACGCGGTGTGGGATTAACGGGGGACTGAGGGTTATGCGGCAGGCAGTATATCTGGCATTTTGCTTGCTGGCGGTGGCCTGTAGCGATCCGCTCGATCAAATCCCGCGGCTGAGCGACCAAGACCTTGCCGATGAGCCGCCTCAGGTTGGCCTTGTCCAGAAACCGGATGTGGGCACCGGCGGCGGCTTTCTTGCGCGGCTGTTGCGGGGCGACGAAGACGACACGGCGAGCGCCACAGCAGAGAACGCTACACCTGAAGAGGCAGAGGCCGCGCCAGTCGCAGAGACCGTGGTCGCGCCAGAGGCAGTGCCAGAGCCGGAGCCGGACACAGTGCTTGCCCTGGCCGAAACCCCAAAGCCGGACACGCCGAAACGCGGCGGTTTTCTGAACTTTCTGCGCCCCGAAACCCTTGGCGCACCGGCATCCGCCGCACAAAGCGAGATCGGCCCCGGTACGGTTCTGCCCTATGGGCAGGCGGCGCGGATTTGTGGCCTTGCGCAGCGCGACATGGGCAAGCGGGTGCAGCAATACCCCGAAAAACGCCCGGTCTACGCGCTTTATGACAGCGATCCGCGCGATGCCGGGCCGCATAGCTTTTACATCACCGGCTTTGCCGATGGCTGTGCGCAACAATTTACCGCGTCGCTGGTGATGTTCGGTTCGGTCGGCCTGCACGAGCAGTTGCGCTATGGTCTGCCCGCCAAGGTGCAGCCCTATAGCGACACCGATAAGGCCTATGAGACGATCAAGTCAAAGGTCTGCCGTGTTGGGCGTCAGACGCCTTGCGGCGCGTCGCTGTCACGGCTTGAGAAGGACACGGTGTTCATCACCATCTACAAGAATTTCGGCGGCAATACAGAGTGGTCCGAGATGCTCTTGCATGATCGCCAGATGGTCGCGCTTAGCCATAAGGGCGTTTAGTATCCACGCCGTGGAGCAAACCCTCCGACTTCCAGTCGGACCTGCTTCAGCGTGAAAGAATCGCTTTATGATCGTACCCTCAGAAAAATGAGCCGCAGCCGGGTCGGAGGCTCATTTTTCTGAGGGTACGATCATGCAATATGACACCGGCAAACACTGCGTTTTCTATC
>NZ_FWFJ01000036.1 GCF_900172365.1 Roseovarius gaetbuli | reverse complement strand
CCTCAGAAAAATGAGCCTCCGACCCGGCTGCGGCTCATTTTTCTGAGGGTACGATCATAAAGCGATTCTTTCACGCTGAAGCGGGTCCGACTGGAAGTCGGAGGGTTTGCTCCACGGCGTGGATACTAAACCCACCCGGCTTTCATCGTTCCATAAATACTCATCCCGACACCGCGCGGCGCGCACGCAAGAGCCCGACAAGCCGCCCCGCTCAGACCGCCGTCAATTGCGTGCCGCGCACGCCCGTAACCCTCGCCGATACGATCTTCCCCTCGGGGTGGTCGCTGTCAAAGCTGACTTCGGTAAATTGCTCGGTGCGCCCCATGCGGGGGTTTTCCATCAAGACGGCATGGGTGCGGCCCTGCTGATCCTGCAAATGACGGCTCACCTGCGCCTCGCCCGCCGCGCGCAAGCGCGCCGCGCGGGCCTTGATCGCGCGACCATCCACCTGTGGCATGCGCGCAGCGGGCGTGCCGGGGCGCGGCGAATAGGGAAACACGTGCAACCATGTCAGGTGACAGTCCTCGACAAGCCGCAGCGAGTTCTCGAAATGCGCCTCGGTCTCGGTCGGAAAACCGGCAATGATATCGGCACCGAATGTCATCTCGGGGCGCAATTTGCGTGCTTCTTCGGCAAAGCGGATCGCATCGTCGCGAAGGTGCCGCCGTTTCATCCGCTTTAGAATAAGGTCATCGCCGTGCTGAAGGCTCAGATGCAAGTGCGGCATCAGGCGCGGTTCGGTGGCGATCGCCTGCATCAGGTTCTCATCCACTTCGATCGAATCGATGCTGCTGATCCGCAAGCGCGCCAGATCCGGCACCAGCTTGAGAATGCGCATCACCAGGTCGCCCAGTTTCGGCATCGCCGGAAGATCCGCGCCCCAGCTTGTCAGATCGACCCCGGTCAGCACCACCTCGTTATAGCCCGCGCCGACAAGCCGCTTGATCTGATCGACCACAACCCCCGCCGGAACCGAGCGCGAATTGCCCCGCCCGAACGGGATGATGCAAAAGGTACAGCGATGATCACAGCCGTTTTGCACCTGAACATAAGCGCGGCTACGGCTTCCGAAGCCGTCAATCAGGTGCCCGGCGGTCTCGGTCACCGACATGATGTCATCGACCAGAACGCGCTCTGTCTCGCCAATGAAATCGGCGGCAAGCTTGCCCCAGGTGCCGGGCTGCATCTTTTCGGTATTGCCGATGACCGCGTCGACCTCGGGCATGGCGGCAAAGGTTTCCGGCTCGGTCTGGGCGGCGCATCCGGTCACGATCAGGCGCGCATCTGGGTTTTCGCGGCGCAGGCGGCGGATTTCCTGACGCGCCTTGCGCACCGCCTCGGAGGTGACGGCGCAGGTGTTGATCACCACCGCATTGCCAAGCCCGGCCTGCCCGGCGAGCTCTTTCATCGCCTCGGTTTCATAGGCGTTCAGGCGACAGCCAAGCGTGGTGAATTTGGGCGCCTCGGTCATGGATGCGCCGCCAGGAACGTCGGCGTCAGAACGCCGCTCGCCACGTGACAGGTCGCTCCGGTCATCCAGACGCCATCCTCGCGCCACTCGACCCCAAGCGTGCCGCCATCCAGATCAATCCGCACCTTGCGCCCGGTAAGCCCCCGGCGTGCCGCCGCCACCGCGGTCGCACAAGACGACGAGCCGGACGCCAGCGTGACACCAACGCCCCGCTCCCAGACCCGCATGCGAAGGTGGTTTTCGCCGACAAGGCTGGCGACCTGCACATTTGTGCGCTCGGGGTAGAGCGGGTGATGCTCATAGCGGGGGCCGAATTGCTCGAGCGGTATCGCCTCGGCATTCTCGACAAAAAAGGTGCAATGCGGATTGCCCATGCCGGTGGCCGTCGGCCCGCCCTCGATCGGCAGTTCAAGCGTGTCCATATCTTCGGCCAGCGGAATCTCGTTCCAGTCAAGCTGAGGCTGGCCCATGTTGACCGAGGTCAGACCCTCGCCCGCATCCACCGCGTAAAGATCGCCGCGCGCCGTGGTCAGGTGAAGCCGCGCCTTGCCCGATTCGTCCATCAGGTGGCGCGCGATACAGCGGGTGGCATTGCCACAGGCCGCCGAGGTCGAGCCATCGGCGTTGTAAAACGTCAGATGTGCGTCGCCCGCGCCCGCTTCGATCACCGCAAGCTGATCAAAACCGATTCCCTTGTGCCGATCCGCAATGCCCATAATAAGACCCGGCGACAGATCGAGGGCCTGCACACGCGCATCCAGCACGACAAAGTCGTTCCCCAGCCCGTGCATTTTCATAAAGGGCAATCCGGTGTCGCGATAATCGTTCATTTGCGGGCATATAAACCCACGCGTCAGACGAATCCAGCATATCCCACGAATTACTTGCACTTTCGGGGTTGACCCCCTGCACTGCTCTTTCTAGATACCGCTCCACACATGGCCGTTCGCCGAGTTGGAAAACCAGCCAACATTTCGGAAACACGCCATGGCGTCTTAGATGTTTGCGCTTCTCGCGCTTTTAGGTTTAAGACAGCACGACGGACGGCTTTAAACCCGTCACATATGGTGAGAGCCGGTAGCTCAGCTGGTAGAGCAACTGACTTTTAATCAGTAGGTCCAGGGTTCGAACCCCTGCCGGCTCACCAACATCCCTTTGCTTTCGATCTGTTGCGCGGCTTGCCCGTGACCTTTGGCGTGGTCCTGATATCGCATGGCCCTACTCGGCAGGTGGCGGCCCAAGGGTGCCACGCATGCGCAGTGTCGTTTCAAGGCGGACGCTGTCGCTTGCCGGATGACCGGCGACCATATCCACCAAAAGGCGCGCCGCCTGACGGCCCATGTCGCGATGCGGCACATGAACCGTGGTCAGCTGCGGATCGACCACCCGCGCCAGCTCGATATCGTCAAACCCGGTGATCGAGATATCACCGGGCACCGCAAGGCCAAGCTCTCGCGCCATTTGAAGCGCGCCCACGGCCAGAACGTCATTGCCGCAGATCACCGCAGTCGGGCACGGGTCATGCTGCATCATGCGCCGCAAGGCCTGGCCCCCGTTTTCAATACTGTAATGGGTCTCGATCAGATATGCCGTGCTCGGATCAAGCCCTTGCGCGCGCATCGCGTCATAAACCCCGTCAACCCGCGCGCGGGCCCGGTCGTTGCCCGCGCATTCAGCCGAGATAATACCGATAGTCCGGTGCCCAAGCTGCAACACCTCTGTAGCCAACTCCGCCATGGCGCGGCGATTGTCAAAGCCGATGGACAGGCGCGCAATCGCAGGGTCATAGGCCCAGGAAATCAGAACCGGCACGCCGCGATTTTCCAGAAATTGATAGATCGCAGGGCTTCGGTCATGCCCGATCAGCAAGAGCGCATCCGCGCCGCGCGCCACGAGGGTGCGAATCTGTTCTTCCTCGATCTCGGGGCTGTAGGACGAGCTTGAGACCAAAAGCGTGACACCGCTTGCGTGCAACTCTTCCTGAAAGGCCTGAATGGCGCGGGCGAAAATGGCGTTTTCCATCGTCGGAATGATGGCGCCAATGGTATTGGTGCGCCGCGCCGCAAGGGCACGCGCGCCGAAATTGGGGGAATAGCCAAGGTCTTGCACCGCCGTCATGACTCGGTCGCGGGTGCGCTCCTGCACCTGGTCCGGAGAATTCAGACAGCGGGACACGGTCGCGGTCGAGACGCCCGCGCGCGTCGCCACGTCGGCCAGTGTCGGCAGGTTATGGTCACTTTCCTTGGCTTTCCGACTCATCCGTTCTAACGCCCCCCCCTACCACGCTCCATGACCCGCAGATTAACGTGGCGGCGATATTTCACAATTATGTTGCCTACAGCATAACAGCTTGCGCGAAACTATGTAAGCGCTTACATTGATACCGAATCGGCGGTGGAGCGTCGATGACGGGAGGAATTTAATGGCACTGCTCGTAAGCGCGGCCCTGTTCGCGATTTTCGCAACAAATGTTGCCATCGGCTCGTTCGGCGGCACACCGTTTCTTGGCGATGTCGGTGAAATGCTTTTGCTGTTGGCAACAACGGTGACCTTCGTCGTCGCCATCCTCAAGAGTGAGGCAACAAGGCGACAAGGCAACAAATAATCAAGATACCAATGGGAGGACGATCAATGAAAAAAGAACGCAACGAGCTTGCTTCGGCTGAACGCCGCAATTTCCTGAAACTGGCCGGAACCGGCAGCTTTACCGCTGCAATGGTTGCCGGGGCGGGCGGAATGCTGTGGTCATCTGAGGCCGTTGCTCAGACCGCCGCCGAAGAAAAAGAGCGTGAACGCGCCGCTGAGCATTCGATGACGATTGCCACGGCCTATGTGCTTGGCGCCTCGCGCAGCTATCCGATCATGCAGCTCGACCTGAAAGAAAACATTCAGAACGCCACCAACGGCAAGGTCTATGTCAAACTTGCCCCCGGTGGCCAGCTTGGCGCCGGTGGCGCGCTTGTGCAAAAGGTTCAGGGCGGCACCATTCAGGCGGCCCAGCATTCGCTGTCCAACTTCGCGCCTTTTGCCTCGACCGTTGACCTGATCAACATGCCCTATCTTTGTGGCTCGAACCAGCGTTTCACCAATCTGGTGAACTCGGATTTCTGGAATACCGAAGTTCACCCCAAAGTCGAAGCCGCAGGCTTTAAGGCGCTGTTTTACGTCAACATTGACCCGCGTGTTGTTGCTGTGCGCAAGGGTGGCGCGGGCGCAGTCCTGTCCCCATCAGACCTGAACGGCGTCAAGTTCCGCGTACCCGGCTCGAAGATGCTGCAGCAATATTACCGCCTGGTCGGCGCCAACCCGACGCCCGTCGCCTGGGGCGAGACACCTTCGGCGATCAAACAGGGTGTTGCCGATGCGCTGGATCCGTCGGTCGGCGCGCTTTATGTCTTTGGTTTCAAGGATATCCTGAGCCATGTGACCTTCACACAGGCGGTGCCGGACAGTCAGGTTTATTCCTGTAACCTGGAATGGTTCAACTCGATGCCGGCAGACGTGCAAGAGGGGATCATGTGGGGGGCAGAGATGACCGCACATCAGAACCTGTCAAAAGTGCCGTCGGCGCGGGCATATGCCATGGCCGAGCTGGCCAAGGCGGGTGTCGAATTCCACTCGCTGAGCGACGATCAGCTGGCGGAATGGAAAGCGGCAGGCGGCTTCCAGCGGCCAGAATGGGATGAGTTCAAAACCGAGCTTGCCGGTTCGATGGATGCTTTCGCCAAGATGGAAGAAGCCGCCGGAACCCAAGGCAAATATTACGTCCACGACGCCTGAGTTCAGAGCGTCTGTTAAGCGATGGTATTGCGTCGGCGCCAGATCGGTGCCGACGCTCCCGACCCCCAAAAAGATCGAGGCCGGTTCACCCGGCCCGGATATCCATTTGGCGAACGAAAGGTCATCATGATGAGACTGATAAAAGCCTTGGACAAGAACGCCGAACGATGGGCGCTGTTGGTCTTTTACGTGATGCTGGTCGTCACCATGGCGGTCGAGGTCCTCAGGCGCGAGATCTTTTCCTACTCCTCGATCTGGGGCGAAGAAATCGTGCGCTATTCCTTTATCTATCTCGTCTGGATCGGCGCCGCCATCGCCGTCAAGGACCGCGCGCATATCCGCATTGACGTCCTGCTGCACTACCTTGGGCCTCGGATGAAGGCGCTGATCTATATCTTTGGCGATCTGGTGATGTTCGGGGTCGCCGTGATCGCGCTTTATTGGTCCCTTGAAACGGTTCATGTCTCGGCCAAGTTCGGCTCGGTCAGCCATGGTTTGCGCGTTTCGATGGTGTGGTTCCTGATGGCAGTACCGGTGGGTTTCGCCCTGATGGTCCTGCGACTGATCCAATCCTTGCTGCGCGATCTGCGCGCCCTTCGAGACGGCAAAGACGTCTACGAAGGTGAAAAAATGTTTGATTGAGGGGAAACTGATGCTCTGGAATACACTCAATCAGACGGTCGAACTGGGCTGGGATTTCTATCTTCCCGTCATCCTTTTCGTGGGCCTTATCGCCCTTGCCGTGCCGGTCTGGGCCGCCATCGGCACCGCCGCAATCACCATGCTGGTCATGTCGGGCGACATGCCGCTCAGTGCGGTTGGCGAGAGCCTGTTCACCGGCATTGACGCCTTTGCCCTCACGGCGGTGCCGTTGTTCATCTTAACCGGCGACGTGCTGGTGCGCACCGGGCTGTCGCGCAAATTCCTTGATGTGGCCGAGGCGTTGACCCAATTCGCCAAGGGCGGTTTCGGCTCGGCGACCGTCCTCGTCTGCGGCATGTTCGCGGCAATCTCGGGATCGGACGCAGCAGGCGCCGCCGCTGTGGGCCGGATGACCATCGACCGCCTGGTCGAAAGCGGTTATCCCCGCCCATATGCCTGTGCGCTGGTGGCGGCAGGGGCCTGTACCGGGATCCTGATCCCGCCCTCGATCGCCTATATCATCATCGGCCTGGTTCTGGGTATTTCCGCCTCGACCCTGTTTCTCGCGGCCCTGATCCCCGGCATTTGCATCCTGGTGTCGATCCTTGTCACCAATCTCGTGGTCAACCGGATTTACGGCTATGAGGGCGGCGGCAACGTGTCGATGGGCGACTATTTCGCCAATCTCGGGCGGTCGCTCAAGTCTGGCTGGTATGCGTTCATCGTGCCCGGCATCATCTTTTACGGCATCTTCTCGGGCCGCATGACCCCGACCGAAGCAGGCGCAACCGCCGTGGTTGTCACCATCGCGATGGGGCTGGTCATGCGGACGCTGAAACTTGCGGATTTTCCCTCGATGCTGCTGAGTTCGGCCAAGGTGAACGGTGTGATCCTTCCGATCATCGCCTTTTCCGCGCCGCTCGCCGAGGCTCTTGCGATCATGGGCGTGCCACAGGGCTTTGTGACCTCGGTCACGTCACTGACCGATGATCCACAAGTGCTCATCCTGTTGATGATCCTGATCCTGATCGCCGCAGGCTGCGTTATGGAAACGACGCCGAATATCGTGATCCTGGCGCCGATCCTGAAACCGCTGGCCGACAATATCGGCATGAACGAAATTCAGTTCTGCATCATGATGATCACAGCGCTTGGTGTGGGCTTTATCACCCCGCCGCTTGGCCTCAACCTGTTCGTGGTGGCAGGCATAACCGGCGAGTCGATCCTAAAGATCGCGGCCCGCGCCATCCCCTTCGTTTTCTTCATGCTGCTTGTGACCCTGATGATCGCCTATATCCCGGCGATTTCCACAACGCTTCTGCCAGACATCTACAAATAGGACCTGACCAATGACACGAGAATATCTGAAAAAAGCAACGCTCACCTCGAAATCCGATGCCTCGGATGTAAAGGCCACCGTGCGCGCCATTCTGGATGATATCGAGGCGGGCGGCGACAAGGCGGCGATGGAATATGCCGCCAAGTTTGACCAATACGACGGCAATGTCGTAATCACCCGCGAAGAGATCGAGGCGGCGGCGGCGCTGGTGCCGGAAAAGCTCAAGCGTGACATCCAGTTCGCCCATAACAACGTGCGCCGTTTTGCCGAGGCGCAGAAAGAGACCCTCAAGGATATCGAGGTCGAAGTGGTTCCCGGCCTGATCGCCGGTCAAAAGAGCATCCCCGTCACCGGCGCGGGCTGTTACGTGCCCGGCGGGCGCTATAGCCATATCGCGAGTGCGATCATGACCGTCACCACCGCAAGTGTGGCCGGGTGCAAGCATATCGTTGCCTGCTCGCCGCCGCGCCCCGGCGTCGGGGTCGCCCCGGCGATCATCTATGCCGCCGATCTTTGCGGTGCGGACACGATTTTGGCCATGGGCGGCGTGCAGGGCGTGGCGGCCATGACCTTCGGCCTGTTCGGCCTGCCCAAGGCTAACATTCTGGTGGGTCCGGGCAATCAGTTCGTCGCCGAAGCCAAGCGCATGTTGTTTGGCCGTGTCGGCATCGACATGATCGCCGGCCCGACGGATAGCCTTATCCTCGCCGATGCGACCGCCGATCCGATGGTTGTCGCCACCGATCTGGTGGGGCAGGCCGAGCATGGCTATAACTCGCCGGTCTGGCTTGTCACCGACAACCGCCCGCTGGCTGAAGAGGTGATGCGCATCGTGCCCGGCCTGATCGACGATCTGCCCGAGGTGAACCGCGACAACGCCTTTGCCGCCTGGCGCGATTATGCCGAGGTGATCGTCTGCGCCGACCGCGAAGAAATGGCCGCCACATCCGACGATTACGCCCCCGAGCACCTGACCGTGCAGGCCGAGGATCTGGAGTGGTGGTTGGAGCGGCTTTCTTGCTACGGCTCGCTGTTTCTGGGCGAAGAGACCACGGTGGCCTTTGGCGACAAGGCCGCAGGCACCAACCACGTTCTGCCCACCTCGGGCGCGGCCAGCTATACCGGTGGTCTGAGCGTGCATAAATACATGAAGATCGTCACATGGCAGCGCGCCACCCGTGAGGGTGCCAAGCCGGTGGCCGAAGCCACCGCACGGATTTCGCGGCTGGAAGGCATGGAAGGACACGCGCGCACGGCGGATATCCGTCTGCACAAATACTTCCCCGATGAAACCTTTGATCTGACGCCCAATGGCTGAGAATGGCCTGCTTGATGTGACGGGTCGCGTCGCTTTGGTCACGGGCGCAAGCTCGGGGCTGGGGCGGCGCGCGGCCAGCGTGCTTGCGGCCAGCGGTGCCCGCGTCGTCGGCGTGGCACGCCGCGCCGAGGCGCTTGTCGAATGGCAGGCCGAGGTCGGCGACAACGGTGCAGTCATTGCCCATGACCTTGCCGATCGTGACGGGCTGGCCGATCTGGCCCGCGCCGCGGCGCTGCCTTTTGGCGCGCCCGATATCGTGGTGCATGCGGCCGGCATAAATACCCGGCAGGCGGCCGATGATGTCACGCCAGAGGGCTGGGATGTGACCCTGTCGCTGAACCTGAGCGCGCCGTTTTTCCTGAGCCAGCACCTTGTGCCCGCGATGAAGGAAAAGGGCTGGGGCCGGATCGTGAACTTTGCCTCGTTGCAATCCTTTCGCGCATTTCCGGGCGGCATTGCCTACGGCGCAAGCAAGGGCGGCGTGGCGCAGATGACCCGCGCCATGGCCGAGGCCTGGTCACGCGATGGGATTGTGGTCAACGCCCTCGCCCCCGGCTTTATCCGCACCGAGCTTACGGCGGCGGTGTTCGATGACCCCGGGCGCGCGGCGCGCAATGCGGCGCAAACCTGTATCGGGCGCAATGGCGAGGTTGACGATCTTGACGGGCCACTGATGTTCTTTTGCTCAGAGGCGTCGAAATACGTGACCGGACAGATCATGATGGTAGACGGAGGTTTTACCGCGAAATGAAGGCACTTGTTTACACCGCCCCCGAGGGGCTTGAGTATCGCGACATGGCCGATCCCACGCCGCAAGGCGGCGAGGCCTTGATCCGGGTGGATAGCGTCGGCATCTGCGGCTCTGACATGCATGCCTACCTCGGTCATGACGACCGCCGCCCCGCCCCGCTCGTGCTTGGGCACGAGGCGGCCGGCACCGTGTTGAGCGGCGCGATGAGCGGCAAGCGCGTCACGGTGAACCCGCTTGTCACCTGTGGCACCTGTCCGGCCTGTACATCCGGGCGCGACAACCTCTGCAGCACCCGCCAGATCATCTCGATGCCGCCGCGCGAAGGCGCCTTTGCCGCGCTTCTGGCCATGCCGGAGCGCAATCTGGTCGTGATGCCCGATCACATCACCACCGATCAGGCCGCTTTGGCCGAACCGATCGCCTGTGGCTGGCATGCGGTGCGTCTTGGCCGCGCCGCCTTGGGCGAGGGCACGCATCGCGCGCTTGTGCTTGGCGGCGGGGCCATCGGTCTTGGCGCGGCGCTTAGCCTTGCCGCGCAGGGCATCACCGACATCACCATGATCGAACCGCACCCGGCGCGGCGCGCCTATCTCAGCATGCAATGCGACCAAAATGTTCTGCCCCCCGATGGGCTTGATCCGGCGGATCAGTTCGATCTTGTCGTCGATGGGGTCGGCTTTGACGCCACCCGCGCACAGGCCTCGGCCCATGTGCGCCCAGGCGGCGTGATCGTGCATATCGGGCTTGGCTCGGCCACCGGCGGGCTTGATATCCGGCGCATCACCTTGCAGGAAATCACCTTTATCGGCACCTATACCTATACCGCGCAGGATTTTCGCGACACCGCGCAAGCGATGTTCGAGGGCCGCATGGGCGCGCTCGACTGGACCGAAAAGCGCCCGCTCTCTGACGGGGCCGCCGCCTTTGCCGATATCCGCAATGGCCGCACCACCGCGCCGAAAACCATCCTTGTGCCCGAGGCCGCAACGTAACACCAAGGGCGGGAACGCCCGGGACGAAAAGGAAGATGTGATGTACAAGAAAATCATCGTCTCGCTCTCGCTTGAACACGGGATCAGCGAACCGGCCCTTGAGGCCGCGCAAAAGCTTCTCGACGAGGGCGGAGAGATCATCGCCATCCACATTCACGAGCCGCTTAACCCGTCGGTGCGCTCTTATGTGGACGAAGACACCGTCAACGCCGCGCTTGAGGCGGCCAAGGATCGGCTGGCCAAACGTGTCGCCGATTTTCCAGGCGTCGGCACGCGACTTATCACCGGCCATTCGGGCCGCGCGATCACCGATTTCGCCCGCGAGTGGGGCGCCGATTGCATCGTCATCGGCTCTCACAAACCGGGGATAAGCGACTTTCTTCTTGGCTCCACGGCGGCACGTGTCGTGCGCCATGCGCCTTGCTCTGTCCACGTCCTGCGTTAGAAAAGCCTGCCTACCTGTCACCAAAATCCTGAACCCAAGGAGTAACCCCCGTGTCCATCCACACGAAAATCGTCGACGATCTGGTCGCCAATGACATCAGTTTCGTCACCACCGTGCCCTGCAAGCAGCTGGCCGGTGTGATTGATGAAATCGAGGCCCGGCCCGAGATTTACCACATCCCTTCGAACAAGGAAGACGAAGGCATGGGCCTGTGCGCCGGTGCCTTCATGGGCGGCAAACGCCCCGCGATCATCATGCAGAACACCGCGATCGGTGTGACCATCAACACGCTGGCCACCCTGACACAGTTCTACCGCATGCCCCTGCCGATGCTGATCAGCTATCGCGGCGAGCTACGCGAGCCGGTGGCCTGTCAGGTGGAAATGGCGGTGCATACCAAGGCGCTGCTGAATCAACTCAACATCCCGACCTATCATTTCCACAAGGAATCGGACGCGAACGAATTGGACGCGATCCTGAAATACACATTCATGTGCAACAAACCTGTCGCGATCCTGACCGACGCGTCTTTCTGGGGAGGCTACGGAGACCAATGATCCGCTCTGACGTTCTGCGCGATATCGCGCCTGTAATCCGCGACCATCTTGTTGTCTGCAACATCGGCCTGCCGAGTCAGGAATTGCACCTTCTGGATGATCAACCGACCAATTTCTACATGCTCGGCACTATGGGCCTCTCGTCCTCGATCGGGCTTGGGCTGGCTCTGGCACAGGGTAAAAAGGTCATCTCGATTGATGGTGACGGCTCTGTCCTGACCAACTTTGGCACCCTGCCGACCATCGCCAACAACGTGGCCGACAACTATATCCTGCTGATCATCGACAACGGCAGCTATGGCTCGACCGGCGATCAGCCGACCTATGCCGGCAAGAAGACCTCGCTCACCGCCGTGGCACGCGCCTGTGGCTGTGAAACGGTGATTGAATGTCAGGCGAGCGAGACCAAGGAGGTGCTGGAAAAGGCACTGGCCTCGAACAAGATGACGATCATCGTGTGCAAATGCGAAAGCGGCAATATCAAGGTTCCGGTCATCACCATGGACCCGGTCGTGATCCGTGATCGCTTTATGAAGGCTGTTCAGGCCTAGGGCCGCAACACTGAAAGGATCGTTGATGCTGCCCTCTCGCGACATCCACTGTGCCGATGACGCCCGCCAGATGGCGCGGCGTCGGCTGCCGTGGATGGTTTTTGACTATATCGACGGGGCCGCGGGCGAGGGTCACGGCGAGGCCCTTAACCGGGCCGCGATGCGCGACCTGCGGCTCAAGCCGCGGGTCTTGTGTAACGTGACCCATCGCGACCTTTCCATGCCGGTGTTTGATCACCCGGCCAAAGTGCCCTTCGGGATCACTCCGATGGGCATGTGCAACCTCTCAACCCCCGGTGCCGACCTTATGCTGGCGCGGATCGCGGCGCGGGATCGGGTGCCTTTGGGGGTCTCGACCGTGGCCTCGACCGCGCTTGAAAAGATGCTTGAGGCCGCCGAGGGCCACGCCTGGTTTCAACTTTACTTCAGCGGCGACGGCAGCGGCACGATGCAGCTTGTCGAGCGCGCCCGCGCCGCCGGATACGAAACCCTTGTCGTGACCCTCGATGTGCCCGAAGTGGGCCGTCGCCCGCGCGAATTGCGTCATGGGTTCAAGATGCCGTTTCGCATCGGCCCAAGGCAGTTTGTCGATTTCGCCCTGCACCCGCGATGGTCGCTGACCTCGCTGGTCAAGGGGCGGCCGCAGATGGCGAATTTCACCGATGGCGGGTTTGATCGCGCCGCAAGCCGCGCCGCCGCCGATTGGTCCTATCTGCAACGGCTGCGCGCGGCCTGGCCCGGCAAGCTTGTCATCAAGGGCGTTTTGGATGTCGACGACGCCCTGCGCCTGCGCAAGGAGGGGGTGGATGCCATTCAGGTTTCAAGCCATGGCGGCCGCCAGCTCGACGGCGCGCCGCCCCCTATTTTGATGCTGGCCAAGATGCGCGCCGCGCTTGGGCCGGACTATCCGCTGTTTTACGATTCCGGCCTGCGCTCGGGCGAGGATATCGTCAAGGCCTATGCCATGGGCGCCAATTTTGCCTTTCTGGGCCGCCCCCTGCTTTATGCGATGGCCGGGCGCGGCGAGCGGGGGTTGAACCAGCTCTGGCAGGTGATGACCGAGGAAATCAGCCTGACGCTGGCGCAATTGGGCAAGACCGACATGACCGGGCTTGGAGACTGTGTTTCGCGCTAGGCGACAGCGCCAAACCGCTTGCATGACACCCCGAACCGCCCGATACCTTGGCCATGCGATTGTCCTCTTCCGCCCTTGCCGCCGCCTCTGCGCTTTGCGCGGCAATTGGGGTATTCTGGCTTTCGCTCAGCTTTTTTCAATCCGAAGAAGAGGCCAAGGCGCGCGGCCGCCTGTCGCTTTATCGAAGCACGGTTCTGGCCGAGTTGGAGCGGTTCTCGCATCTGACCTATGTTCTGGCGCGCGATACCTATGTGATCGAAACCGGCCTTGGCGCGCCCACTTCAGTGCTCGACAAACGCCTCGCCGCCTTTGCCGTACAATCCGGGCTTGATGCGATCTATCTGATGCAGGCCGACGGGACGACCATCTCGGCCTCGAACGCCGACAAGCCGGAAACCTTTGTCGGGCAGGATTATTCCTTTCGCCCCTATTATCAGGCGGCGATCACCGGCGTGCAGGGGCGGTTTTATGGGATCGGCGCCACCACCGGATTGCCGGGCTATTTCATTGCCGATGCGGTGCGCACCCCTGATGGCGACCTCTCCGGTGTCATCGCGATCAAGCTTGACCTGACCGACCTAGAAGAGGCCTGGCGCGCGGCGGGCGAACAGGTGTTTCTGGCCAATAGCGACGGTGTTGTGTTGCTCTCGTCCAATCCCGACTGGCGCTATCGCACGCTTGGCGACCTCTCCGAGGCTCAGCGCGCCCGGATCGCCGCGAGCCGACAATTTCCCGGTCAGCCGCTTGATCCGCTGAACTGGCACCCAAGGGGCGATGCGCGCGCGATGATCGACGGCGCCAAACGCATTCACCTTGCCGCCAGCGTGCCGCAGCATGACTGGAAACTGCATTATTTCGCCGATGACAGCGCCGCAGTCACCCGAAGCTGGCTTGTGACGGGGATGGTGATGATCCTTGCCGGGGCCGGTTTCATGGTCTCACAGGTGCGGCGCACGCAACGCATTGGCGCCGCCCTGCGCCGGTCCGAGGCCGAAGAGGCGCAGTTGCGTCTTGCCAATGACCGGCTTGCGGTCGAGATCGAGGATCGCCGCACCGCCGAACGCCGCCTCAAGCGCACCCAGGACGAGCTTGAGCGCGCCAGCCGCCTGGCCGCGCTTGGCCAGCTGGCGGCCTCGGTCACCCACGAGCTGGGTCAGCCAATCGCGGCGATGCGCAACCATCTGGCCGCCGCAGAAATCGGCGGCAAGCCCGCACAAAAGGTGATCCCGCAGATTGCCGGCATCGTGGACCGGATGGAAGGCATCACCCGCCAGCTCAAGTTCTTCGCGCGCAGCGATCACGAGGTCTTTCGCGAGGTTGACCTGCGCGATGTCGTCAACGCCGCCCTGTCGCTTTTGACGCCCAATATCGAGGCCACAGAAGTCACGCTTGATCTGCGCCAGCCGCCGGGGCCAATCATGGTGCGCGGCCATCAATTGCGCCTAGAACAGGTGATGACCAACGTCCTGCGCAACGCGGTGGATGCGCTTGAGGAATGCGACGAGCGGGTGTTGCATGTGCGCATGGGCACGACCGAGAATGCCGGCTGGGTCGAGGTGCGCGATACCGGCCACGGGCTTGGCGCGGCCTCGCTTTCGGACCTTCAGGAACCCTTCGTGACCACCCGCGAAAGCGGGCGGGGCATGGGGCTTGGGCTGGCGATATCGGCCAATATCGTCAAGGAACATCACGGCCGGATCAGCGCGCGTAATGCCGAAGGGCGCGGCGCGGTGTTCCGGGTCGAAATACCGATGGCGGACGGCGAAGAGGACAAAGACCCGACATGACACCCCCGGCCCATCCCCGCATCATGATTGTTGAGGACGACAAGGCCATGCGCCTGTCGCTGATTGACCTGCTTGAGGCCGCCGCCTGGCAGGTCGAGGCCCTGCCCCGCGCCGCCCGCGTCGCCGAGCGCCTGGCTGAGTTTCAGCCCGATGTGATCCTGTCAGATGTGCGCATGCCGGGGCTTTCGGGGCTTGATTTGCTGGCGAGCCTTGACCCGGAATTGTCGCCGCCGCTGGTTTTGATCTCGGCGCATGGCGATATTGCCATGGCGGTCGAGGCGATGCAGGGCGGCGCCTATAGCTTTGTTGAAAAGCCCTATGAGCCGCGCCGTCTTTTGAACATCCTGCAACACGCGCTTGATCAGCATCGCATGAAGCGCACCACGCAGCGGCTCAAGGAACGGCTGGTCAAGCTGTCTGGGCTGGATCGGGTCTTGCTGGGCCAAACCCCCGAAACCCTGGCCCTGCGCGAAGAGGTGCTTGATCTCGCCCAAAGCGGCGCGGCGGTTCTGTTGCAGGGCGAGACCGGCACCGGCAAGGAACTTGTGGCGCGCGCGCTGCACGATCTGGGCCCGAATGCCGAGGGGCCGTTTCTTGCGCTCAACTGTGCGGCGCTGTCGCCGGAGGGCTTCGAGGCGGAAATGTTTGGCGTGCATGACGGCGCCAAGGGGCGTCTGCCGGGCGTCGATGGCGGCACGATCTTTCTTGACGAGGTGTGTTCCTGTCCGCCTGCGGTGCAGGCCAAGCTGTTGCGGGTGATCGAGGATAAAGAGGTCTTGCCGCTTGGCGTCGCGCGGCCCGTGCCGCTAAGCTTTCGGGTGATTTCGGCCACCAATGAAGACCCGGACGAGGCGGTGGCAAACGGGCGGCTGCGCCAAGACCTTTTGTATCGGCTCAACACCACGGTAATCAAACCGCCCACCCTGCGGCAACGGCGCGACGATGTGATGCTTTTGGCGGCGCGGTTTCTGGATGAGTTTGCGCGCGTCTATGAAACCCGCGCGCCTGATCTTACGCCCGAGGACACCGCCGCGCTTCTGGCGCATGACTGGCCCGGCAATGTGCGAGAGCTGCGCAATGTTTGTGAACGTCGGGTTTTGGCGGCGCGGCGCGGGGCCGGGTCGATGGCGCGGGCGTTGCGCACCGACGCGCTTGGCGACGATGTGCCCGATACCCTGCGCGAGGCCGTTGCCGCCTTTGAGCGCGAATTGATCGGCAAGGCGATCACCGCCCATCAGGGCCGGATGGAGGCCGTGGCAGAGGCGCTAGGCATCGGTCGGCGCACGCTGAATGAGAAGATCGTCAAGCTTGGGCTGGACAAAGAGGCGCTGCTGTAGTGTCCTTGCGGAATTCCGCAGGGTTCGCGCGGGGGGCTGCGCGCTTTTCTTCATAGGCAGGCGCGCGCCGATACAAGATGGTGAGCCCGACAAATTCGCATGCAATCTGGGAGGAATATCATGCACAAACTTCTGAGCCATACCGCCGTGGCCGCGCTTACACTTGCCTTTGCCGGCGAGGCAATGGCAACCGAATGGAACGTTTCACTCTGGGGCAAGCGCCGCGCCTTTACCGAGCATGTGCACAAGCTGGCCGAGCTGGTCGAGCAAAAGACCAATGGCGAGTTCACCATGAACATCAGCTATGGTGGCCTGTCCAAGAACCGCGAGAACCTTGACGGGATCAGCATCGGCGCCTTCGAGATGGCGCAGTTCTGTGCCGGTTACCACCCCGACAAGAACCGCGCGATCACCGTGCTTGAGCTGCCGTTCCTTGGCGTGCGCAACCTTGCCGAAGAAGTCGCCGTCAGCAACGCGGTCTATGCCCACCCGGCCGTGACCGAGGAAATGGCGCAGTGGAACGCCAAGATGCTGATGACAAGCCCGATGCCGCAGTACAACCTCGCCGGCACCGGCGAGCCGCGCGATACGCTGGCCGAATTTGACGGCATGCGCGTGCGCGCAACCGGCGGCCTTGGCAAGGCCTTTGCCGCCGTTGGCGCCGTGCCGACATCGGTCACCTCGTCCGAGGCCTATCAGGCGATGCAATCCGGCGTTGTCGACACCGTTGCCTTTGCCCAGCACGCCCACCTGTCATTTGGCACCATCAACGAGGCCACCTGGTGGACCGAGAACCTTAACCCCGGCACCGTGAACTGCCCGGTGGTGGTGAACATCGACGCCTATGAAGGCCTGTCGGACGCCGAGCGCGAAGCGCTTGACGGCTCGGTCGGTGAGGCGCTTGACTATTATCTCGCCAACTATGGTGAGCTGCTCAAGAAATGGGACACTATTCTTGAAGAAAAGAACGTGACCAAGGTCACCATTTCCGACGAACAGCTGGCCGAGTTCAAAAAGGTTGCCGCTGATCCGATCGCGGCCGCCTGGATTGAGGAAATGAGCGCACAGGGCATGCCCGCCCAAGAGCTTTATGACCTTGTTGGTGCGACGCTTGAAAAGACGCGGGCCAGCAACTGATCTGACCCAAGGCCCCGGAACACCAGTCCGGGGCCTGCTTTTTCCGACGTTTTGACGCCCCCCACAACAGGAGCTTAACCGCCATGGCCGGCTCTTTTGCCGTAATGCGCGATTCCAGCCTGCTTAGCCGCCTCGATCGGGCGCTTTATGGATTGGAACGCTTTTTCGCTTTGATCGCCGGCATCTTCGCCTTCGGGCTTATGGTGCTTGCTGTTGTTTCGGTGACGGGGCGCAATTTATTCAACGAACCCCTGCCCGGCTATGTCGACTGGATCGAGGCCTTCATGCCGCTGATCGCCATTCTTGGCGTGTCTTACGTGCAGCGCGACGGCGGTCACATCCGGATGGATATCGTGGTCGGCGCTCTTAAGGGCCGCGCGCTCTGGCTGGCGGAATTCCTGACGACCTTTGGCATTCTGATCCTGATCCTGGCGCTTGTCTGGGGCTCATGGGCGCATTTTGATCGCAGCTTTGACATGACAAAACCGCTCTGGAGCCGTGACAGCTCGATCGACATCGGCCTGCCGATCTGGCCGTCCAAGCTTGTGGTGCCGGTGGCGTTCTCGGTGATGTCCCTGCGCCTTTTGCTTCAGCTTTGGGGCTTTGGGCGCGCCTTTGTCAGGGGCGAGGAAACACCAGTGGCGGTGCCGCTGATCATGTCTGTTGCAGAACAGGCGGCGGCCGAGGCCGAACATATCCAGGGGCGCGACTGATGACACCGATTGAAATTGGCCTTTGGGTCACCGCCGGCATGCTGGTCATGGTCGTGCTTGGCATGCGGGTAGCGTTTGCTGCGGGCCTTGCAGGCGTCATTGGCCTCGTCTGGATCTTCTGGGACAAGAAGGATTACGAATTTGCACAGCTCGCCTGGGCGCTGACGGTTGGCATCAAGACCGCCGGACAGGTGCCGCATGGCAAGGTCTCGTCACAGGCGCTGTCGCTTATTCCGACCTTTATCCTGATTGGCTATCTCGCCTATTACGCGGGCCTGACGCGGGCCTTGTTCGAGGCTGCGAAACGCTGGATCGCCTGGGTTCCAGGCGGCCTTGCGGTGGCCACGGTGTTTGCGACCGCAGGCTTTGCGGCCGTATCGGGCGCCTCTGTTGCGACGGCGGCGGTCTTTGCCCGCATCGCCATCCCCGAGATGCTTGCCGTCGGCTATGACAAGCGCTTTGCCGCAGGCGTTGTCGCCGCTGCGGGCACCTTGGCAAGCCTCATCCCGCCCTCGGCGATCCTTGTGATCTATGCCATCATCGTGGAACAGGATGTGGGCATGCTCTTGCTCGCCGGATTTATTCCGGGGATGTTTTCCGCCTTGGTCTACACGCTTTTGATCGTCGGCCTTGCCCTTACGGTCAAAGGCTTTGGGCCACCCGTGGGGGGCTTTACCTGGCGCCAGCGGTTTGCATCTTTGCCGCCGGCCCTGCCGATTGTTGCGGTGGTCGTGATCATCATCTTTTTTGTCTACAACCCCTTTGGCGGTGACGCTTGGGGCACACCGACCGAAGGTGGCGCAATCGGTGCCTTCATCGTCTTTGTCATCGCCACCTATCGCGGCATGCGGTGGCCCGAGCTCAAGGATGCGCTGCTGGAAACCGCCAAGCTTTCGGTGATGATCTTTTCGATCATCTGGGGCGTGTTGATCTATGTGCGCTTTCTGGGCTTTGCCGATCTGCCCTCGGCGTTTTCCGACTGGATCACCTCGCTGCATTATTCGCCGATGATGATCCTGATCTGTATCCTGCTGGCCTATGCGGTGCTTGGCATGTTCATGGATGCCATCGGAATGCTGCTGCTGACGCTGCCGGTGGTCTATCCGGCGGTCATGGCACTTAACGGCGGCGAAGCAGTCACGGCCGCCGACAGTGCCTTTGGCATGAACGGCACGATGTGCGCGATCTGGTTCGGCATCCTGGTGGTCAAGATGGCAGAGTTCTGTCTGATCACGCCGCCCATCGGCCTGAACTGTTTCGTGGTGGCCGGCGTGCGTGATGATATCAGCGTGCAGGACGTGTTCCGGGGTGTCACGCCGTTCTTTATCGCAGATGCCGTAACCATCGGTTTGCTTGTCGCCTTTCCGTCGATTGTTCTCTGGCTTCCCTCTCAGGCATAATCCTTAGAAATCCTTAAAATTCTAAGTGTTAACAGCTAGGTAACATCCTTTGTGCTAAACCTTAACACGGGTGAGTAACAAAGGTGGTGGATATGAGCGCGCATAGCAATGCGGCGCCAGTCATCATCAAACGGAAAAAGGTCGTCGCTGGCGGCGGGCATCATGGTGGTGCCTGGAAAGTTGCCATAGCATTTTCCTTATAGGTTGGCGGTTTCCGCCAGTTTCATGTCCCGCTCCCGTCGTGGAAGCGGCCTAAGCTGTCTTTCTGACATCTGCAGCAATCGGTAGGTTTCCGGGCTGCGCCATCCGCTTTTGGATGCACGCTCAGGATGACCTTGAACCCCTAACGGAACCCTAAAAACCACCCCCTATAAATCCAGCATTTTAGTCAAAAGCGGATCATGCCCGCTTTTCGACCTTGCGCTCGACCTCGCCCAAAATGGTCTGTTTGTGGCCAAATTCATCATAGGTTTCCATCGACCGACGCATCCGTCGAAACGCCGCCATGCGGGCCGAAACATTGCGAATCCCCTGCAAAGCGCCATCAAGCAGCGCCTGATTTCGCGTGACCTTGGCCTGCAATTCCTTGAGGTCGGGTGGCACGCTGTCGGTCATCGCATTGAGCGCATCAATCAGGCTTTCTTTTTCATCTAGAAGTGTCGATATCGCCTGCAGGTCGCCCTTTAACAGGGCCTCGCGTTCGATCTCTAAAAGGGTATCAAGACGATTGGTGATTCGTTGTTCCGCATCATGCGTCATTGGTCTTCTCCATCAGGGATTGATAAAAAACTTCGGCAAGTCCGATTCCCCCATTGCGCACCATTTGCAGGGCAAGCGCCTCGCGGTGAAACGAGGCAAACTGATCCTCGCCCGCGCTGCCGCTAAAGGAATTCTCCTGTTCGCCAAACCCCGCAGATTTAAGCATTTCCGCCAGAAAACTGGCTTCAAGGCGTTCTGCGGCGTCTCGCATTGGCGTGCTTTGACCGGGGGCAGGCAGCGGACGGTTGACTGGTGGGATTGGTAAAGAATCTGTCACGGGATTACCTCGAATTGCGCGGACTAATTCCAATAAGACCCCAAAGCGGTAAAGAAGCAGTAACCAGCTTTTGACATGCTCGGCATAACGCGGAAGAAATCCCGGAGCCTCAACATGCTGATACCACTGATTGCCAATGGCCCTCTCCAAGGCCCGCCTGCCACGCCAATCGCCAGTCATGGCGCGGCCAAAGACCATGCCGGCCAAACGGCAAACCAAGACACCAAAGACACCTTTGGCGCGCTCTTTCGCGAGGGCGACATGGCGAAGAAGACCCCGCAACCGGCAAAGGCGCAAGAGAGGGGCACCCCCGTTGACGGCGACAACCCCGAGGATGACATCGAAATCGAGGGTGGCGCAGATCAAGGCCTCGACATCGAAATCGAGCCTGACTTACCCCCTGAGATGATAGCGAACGACACAGGCGATCAGGAAGACGCCCCAGACCGCGCCGAGAGCGATCCGGGCAAACAAGTTGCGCCGAACCCGGACACTGTGGAAAACATATCGTCTCTTTTGGCTGCATCCGCTCCCCTTCCCCAAGAGGTCGGTGGCCCAGAATCTGGTGATGGAAACACCCTTGCCTTGAATGTCGGTCTTAAGGATGCCACCGAGGCCAATAAGGCCATCGCAAAGGAAAACATGGTGCCGAACCAAGGCGGTCCCGCGGCTCCTGCGGGCGAGGGAGATCTGGCCGCTCCACCGACGGGTTCTATGGCACAGACGCCGGTTGAGGCGGCAAAAGCCCAGCCTTTGAGCGCAAGCGCCGCAGCCATCATCACCAAAAAAAACCGCAGAAGATAGCACAGACGCATCCAAGCGCGCTCAGGCCAGCCTGCTTAGCGAGAGCGCCGAAGTCGAACGCGCGATGGATCAAGCCGTCAAAGCCGACCGTCTGGCCACGCCCGGCACTCCGGTAAATCCACCGAATGCTCCGGCCTTCTTGCCCCGGCAGTATCTCGATCCGGCACAGCTTGCCAAAAGCCTGACCACAGAGGTCGAGGTTTCTGCCCTTGATGACAAATCTCTTGTTTTCGAAGCCCGCACCTTGGCGGCAAGCAACGCCGCAATGGCGGTTCCCACCCAGGCACTTGCTCAACGCGCCGACCTGCCGCAACACATCGCGATGCAGATCGCCGCCGCCGCACAGCGGGGTGGGCCGGGGCGCCCGGTCGACATTGTCCTGAACCCCGCAGAACTTGGGAGGGTGCGCCTTAGTCTTGCGTCGGCCGATGGGGTGATGAGCGTGACGGTGATCGCCGAACGCCCGGAAACGCTCGACCTGATGCGCCGTCATATTGATACGTTGGCGCAGGAATTCCTGAGTATCGGCTATGGCAAGGCGCAGTTTTCCTTTGGCGGCGGTCAGTCCGGCCAAACCGGGCAGGAGCACGGCGATGCCGGCCATTTGTCATCCAGTGGCTCAGGCGCCCACGCGCCAATCCACGAAACGCCAAACCTTCACCACACCCCGATCCTGATCTCGGATCGCCTTGATATCAGACTTTAGAAAGGGCTCCTTATGGAAGTCACCTCTGCCACTCAATCCGCCGCGACCGCCGCGACAAACACCGCAGCCAACTCCAACTCCAACGCCAATAACCAGAGCGGCGGCGCCCTCAATTCGGATTTCGAAACCTTCCTGAAAATGTTGACCACCCAGATGCGCAATCAGGATCCGCTCAACCCCGTCGACTCGGCGGATTTCGCAGTGCAACTCGCCACTTTTTCGACGGTGGAACAACAGGTGCAAACCAATGACCTGCTGAGCGGTTTGGGCGCACGTCTGGACACGCTCGGCATGGGTCAGCTTTCCGGCTGGATCGGGATGGAAGCGCGCGCCGAGGTGCCGGTCAACTTCAAGGGTACGCCCGTCACCCTCAACGCCGAGGTGGACCCGGCAGCGGATACCGCCGAACTTGTGGTGACCGACGCGCAGGGCGTCATTTTTCAGCGTCTGGATATCCCGGCGCAAAGCGGGCGCGTTGAATGGTCCGGCCTTGATCCGGCGGGTATACCGCTGCGCAACGGGACGTATAACATCTCGGTCCATTCCATGTCACAGGATGAAACCATCGCGCGCCATGATGCCCAGGTCAGCGGTCGCATTACCGAGGCCCGGCTTGACGGGGGCGAAATCAACCTTGTGATGGAAAGCGGCCAAACCATTGCCGCCTCGCAGGTGCTTGGCCTTCGACCGCCCGAAGGCTGATCTCTGACTTGCCTGCAGGGGCCGAAACGCATAGCGTCTGGCAACCTTCGGCCCAAGCAGCAGGATCAGGCAAATGCAGGCCACCCTTTCAGATCACGCCCTTGATGAGCTGGCCAAGTTGGTCGCGGCGCGCGGCCTGAGCGGCGACACGGCGCGTTGGGTTATGCTTGACGGCGGGCGCACCAATAAAACCTGGCGTGTGACGGACGGGGCACGCCAGATTGTTGCGAAGCTCTTTGCGCAGAACAGCCAGAATCCGCTTTTCCCCAATGATCCAGCGAATGAAATTCGGGCATTGCGCCATCTTGAACCGCACAACCTTGCGCCGCGTCTTGTCGATCACTTTGCAACGCCATTTGGCCAATGCGTGATCTATGAACACCTCAAGGGCGAGACTTGGAAAAACAACCCTTCGCCGGTGGCAAGGCTGCTGAAACGGCTACACCGTCTTGATGCGCCAGAGGGCCTGCGCACGCCTCCCAATGGTAGTCGCGCCTTACAACGGCAAGGCGAGATGATTCTTGATTTATGCCCAAAGCCGCTGGCCGATTGGGCCCGCACGCTGATGCCGGTGGTGGTCGTTCCACCGGTTGGGGCCAGCTGCATGCTGCATGGTGACCCCGTTGCCGGAAATATCATCGGGGCGGGCCGCGACTGGCGCTTGATTGACTGGCAATGCCCCGCGACAGGCGATCCATGCGAGGATATCGCGATCTTTCTGTCGCCGGCGATGCAATTGGCCTATCGTGGCACATCGCTTTCAGTGGCCGAAGAAGCCGCCTTTCTGGGCGCTTATGATGATGCTAAAGTGATGGAAAGATATACGAATCTTGCCCCTTGGTATCACTGGCGCATGATGGCCTATTGTCTGTGGCAACACGCCAAGGGTGACTCGCAGGCAGAGACCCGCACCATCGCCGAAGCTCGGGCTCTTGGTCACCTCCCACAAGAATCAATAGCGTCGGTTTTGCGCTGATTTCATGACATTTGCCCAGATGCTGGGCATTTATCGTTGCAAGAATGCGCCAGAATAGGCTTTTTTGATAAATACCGGTTTTTTTTCACGAATGACTATGCAATGAACACTGTCATAGCGTAAGTAACGCATGAATTTACCCTTGTTTGGAGAATGTCATGAACAAGTTTTCGATTATTGCTACGGCCGTTGCGATTAGCGCAATGACAACAGCACCCCTTATGGCGGGTAACGTAACCCCCGTAGAAGAAGAAAAAGATCCGTTTGTCGCAGTTGCGCCCGTAGGGTCTTCCGCTTCGGGTCTGGGAACGCTTGCCATGGTTGGCGGTTTCGCTCTAGCCGCTGCCCTCGTTGTGGCACTGGCGGACTCAAGCTCAAGCTCTACAACCACCCCCTAAAATTTAGGTTACGCGGGCGTCACGCCCCCGGACACAAAACGAATAAAAAGACCCGGTCAGATGATCGGGTCTTTTTTATATTCCGGAACAGGTTAGCGCAGATGTTGAAGAACGGCCTGACCAAAAAGCTCACCCAGCCACTGGTCTGATTGGAGGATCCGGCCATCCGATGCAACTTTATAGGTATTTCGGAATGATTGAGCTCCCGCGTCGCAGCTCTCGATCATGTCGACAACAGCGCGTTTGCCTGCTCCCATCTGCACCTCGGTCGCACCGGCCCTTTGAATTGTACAGTCCGCTTCAACGGCAACAATGGTGTTGTTGCCATCAAGATAGCGCTGCACCCGCTTGGCATGGCCCGCCTCGCGGCGCGATACAAGGTTTAGCGTGTCGCGCACATCCGACGACATCAGGTCATGACCAAGACCCCGCGTCGCCACGATCAGGCCGTTGCGCGTGGTCACGCTACGACGCTCACTACGGCCCCAGCTTCCCCAGGTCCGATATGCCCCGTTGGTTTCTACGACGCGAATAACCGCAGCAGTCTGCGGCTTTTCAAAACTGACCACGGCCAGCGGACCATCAGTCGCCGCCATCGCCTGCGTGATATCGCTGGCCAGTTGCGCAGGTTGCGTCCGGGTAGGCTTACCCTCTACTTTTAGCGCGTCCTTGATAGTGGAATATAACAACACGTCGTCAGCGCGGTTGGAACACCCGGACAAGCCCATGCCAAAGCACAAAGCGGCCACCACCATGTTTCCTGTAATGGTCATCTCCAGAATTTTCCCCAGCTTTTGGCGACGTCAGGCCGATGGGTGTCGCGGATGGTTTCATAAAGACGGCCGTCCACGTCAAGTCTCTGGCCACCGTCCCGCGTTAGCGGCCGTATCGTCGTGTCCAGCGTTTTCTGCGCCGGGCGACCCAGCATCCATGACAGCGGAATTGACAGGCGGAGCCCCTTGTCGAAAGACCCTTCGCCAAAATCCTCCGAGGAAACATCGGTTCGCGTCACGAAAGCCCCGACCTTCCAGCCATTGGCGAACTCGCGGTCGACGCTCAGTGTGGCGCCCCAATCGCCGGCCAGATAGCGGCCGGCGTCAAGCTGGGTATGAAAGCCGTACCCGACATCATAGTAGGCCGAAACATGGCCGTTGAATTCAGGAATGACACCGCCCGCCGTAGTGCGCGAGCGCAGACCAAAGAGCACGTCAAAATCACGCGGCCGGACATAGTTGGCCTCTGCGCCCAACGCAAAGCTGCTGTTGACCGGTTTCCATAGCACCTCACCGGAAATGCCCGCATACATCTGCTCCAGATAGCCTGCGGTCGCACGACCATACAGGTTGTGGCCCAGACGGCTGTATTTCGCCAGCGTCAGGCGGTTAATAGTCGGCTCTTCGGTCGCCAGATAGCTGGCAACGTCCGAGCGCACATGCGGAATTGTCGAATTGCTGGTTCTGTTGATTTTGTCGAGATTGCCAAACGCCTTGACAGAAACCTCTCCCGACGCAATCAGCCCGGGCATAACGTGATAATCGCCCGAAAACTTAATCCCGACATCGGCCCGCACCGGGTTGTCGGGATCAAAGAAACTGGTCCTTAGATATGGTCCGATCCCCCAGCTGAACTGAGGATAGGCATCGGCCGTCGGCGTGGGCAGATTGGCAAAGCTCAGCGGATCGCTGAATTGCGCCACAGCGAGCGCTTTTTCCGCCGGTTCATTTTCCAGACGCTCTAGATCGCTGCGGCTGAAACTCAGAGTGCTGCTTGGCATCCCCGCCGCCACCAACGTTACATGCAGCGTTTCAACCGAGGTCGGCAATGTACGGCTCAGCCCGCGCAGACTTCGACCCAAGGCTTGAGCGCGCGCGTCGTATCTGTCGTTTCTCAACCGCACATGCGCCGTGCGTCCGTCTAAACTTAACCCTTCTACCACAAGGTCGGAACTGCCAAGCGTTTTGGTCACCGAACGGTTCACCGCGGCGCGCGTTTCAGGTTCCATCAACCAGTTCAAATCGGCCGTTGTGCCCCGTGTGCGCGCACTGACGGGCAGCGGCGCTTCTTCCAGTCCACCGGGGGCAGGCGCGTTTTTCGGGTTGAGTGTCAGTGTCAGCTTAGCACCGACTTCTGAGCCGTGCAGGGCAAAAGCGCCAAGCGAGATATTTGGATTGATCTGATAATTCAGTCCAAAATTCAACGGCGATTTATGCTCGAAAATCCCCACCGCAACTTCCTCATCATAGCCATCCGATGAATATTCAGCCGCAAATGTCAGACGCTCCGTCAAATCAAAACTCAGACCGGCAAAGGCGGCGACATCACCGCGGAACCAACTGCCGGTCCTAAAATCGCCACCTGTATCGCCTGGCTGAAACATCTTGCGATTGCCAGTGCTGCCAAAACTGTTGAAACTGCCCAAACGCCCCCAGCCCAGGCCACCGGTTACGGCCACCCGGTCGCCGATTGATTTGGACGCAACAATATATTCCGCCCCAAGAATGCCGGTGCCGATGAAATCCTGGAAGCCTAGCGCCACGGCGGGGCGGTAGGTCCCTTCTTTCCAAAGGCGAAACCGCAGATCAAAACTGCGGTCATAGAACGTGGAAAACTGAGGCGTCAGATTGTCGGTTGCCGAATAACGGAAGCTGCCCGAAATCCAAGGGAGAATCTGAAAACTTAGCATCGTTTTGGTGTTACCATCGAAATGAGATGCCGTCGTCGAAATCTGACCATCGGGGGCCATCTCGGCGGTCGGCATATCGACAAGACTACCGGGCATCCCATAGTTGTTGGTAACCGTTGTCGTCAGGTCATTTGCCAAAACGCCGACCGGGCCGCACGCAATCAAAGCCAGCGCAAGCGCTTTACGAGGTCTAAAGCTCATGAATCGTCTACCTGTCCCACAACCGCATTTTCTTATTTGTAGGCAGGATAACGATCTGGTGACCTCACGACAACGCGTGTTTTCCCGATTCGGTAAAACAACGGCCACTGTGGGCCAAAGGCCGCGCTTTCAGATATAGATCATGAAGGCGAACATCGCGGCGGCACCGACAGACGCCCCCAAAAGCACCCACAGGCCGTTTCGCGGCCAACGCGACGGCGCGGGCATCGCAAGCGGCATGGATTGGCGAATCAACGCGTCCTCGACTAGCTTGGGCAGGCGCGGACCATAACGCGACAAAACCGCCGCCGTGCGCCCGAGATCACGCAGCACGGCGCGTGGCCCGATGGTGGATTTGACGTAATCTTCGACCACCGGCTTGGCGACCTGCCAGATGTTGATCTGCGGATAAAGCGAGCGGGCAACGCCCTCGACCACCACCATCGTGCGTTGCAGCAAGATAAGCTCGGTCCGGGTTTCCATGCCAAACCGCTCTGTCACCTCAAACAGATAGCTCAGCAGGCTGCCCATCGAAATCTTGCTGGCATCCATGCCAAAAATCGGCTCGCCCACGGCGCGCAAGGCGCGCGCAAAGGCATCGACATCGCGATCGGCGGGCACATATCCGGCCTCGAAATGCACCTCGGCAACCCGGCGATAATCGCGGCGGATGAATCCGTAAAGGATTTCGGCGTAAACCCGGCGGGTATATTCGTCGATATGCCCCATGATGCCGAAATCATAGGCGATGATATCGCCATTGGCCGCCACCTTAAGGTTGCCCTGATGCATATCGGCGTGAAAATACCCGTCGCGCAGCGCGTGATTGAGGAAAAGCTGAAGCACACGCTCGCCGAGAACGGCCCGGTCATGCCCGGCCTCATCGAGCGCCGCATTATCCCCAAGCGGAAGCCCATCCGCCCAGGCCATCGTCATGATCCGGCGCGACGACAGATTCCACTGCACCGCTGGAAGCTGAAAGCCCGCATCATTGCCGGTATTGGCCGCAAACTCCGACGCCGATGACGCCTCAAGCCGCAAATCAAGCTCGCCCATGACGACACCCTCGAAATGCGCGATCACCTCGGTCGGGCGCAGACGTCGGGCGCCGGGGGCCAGAATCTCGATCGTGCGCGCCGCGAAATAGAAGGCGTCGATATCACGGCGAAAGGCCCGTTCGATGCCGGGCCGCAGCACCTTGATCGCCACCGCCGTGCCATCCTCGCGCAGGCGTGCCTTGTGGACCTGCGCAATCGAGGCCGCCGCGACCGGCGGGCTAAAGTCGTCAAACAGCGCCTCGACCGGCTGGCCAAGTTCCTGCGCGATGCTGCGCTTGGCGATCTCGACAGAAAACGGCGGAAGCTTGTCCTGAAGCACCCGCAATTGCTGGGCCAGTTCGTCGCCCACAAGATCGGGGCGCGTCGACAGGATTTGGCCGAACTTGATATAGGCCGGCCCAAGCGCCGTGAGCGCGCGCGGCGCGGGCGGTGTCGTGGGATCGCCCTTGTAGCCAAGCCATTGAAACGGCCAGGCCAGAAACCGCAGCGTGCCCCGCACCAAGGGCGGCGCCTCGAAGGCATCCATGATAAGCCCCATCGCGCCGGTCCGCTCAAGCGTGGCACCGGTGCGAATGAGCCGCAAAATGTTATGAGGTCCGCGCATTCCTAGATTTTCCAACCCGAATGCAGACAGGCGATCCCAAGGCTGAGATTGCGATATTTCGCTTGTCCGAACCCCGCATCGCGCACCATCTGAAGGAATGTCTCCTGATCCGGGAACTGGCGGATCGATTCAACGAGGTACTGATAACTGTCGCGGTCATTCGCGATAAGCTGCCCGAGCTGCGGGATGATGTTGAACGAATAAAGATCATAGACCTTCTGCATCATGTCATTGGGGATCTGGCTGAATTCCAGCACCATCAGCCGCCCACCGGGCCGGAGCACGCGAAACGCCTCGTTCAGGGCCTCTTGCGGGCGCGTGACATTACGGATGCCGAAACTGATCGTGTAGGTGTCAAAGGTGTTGTCTTCGAATGGCAAGGCCATCGCGTCGCCCACCACCCAATCAAGGCTTGCGGCCATCTGTTCGGCCTCGGCGCGTTTGCGCCCCTCAATCAGCATCTGTTCGGTGAGGTCAAGAACCGTCGCATGACCGCTTCCGGCGCGGTTGAGAAACCTAAAGGAGATATCGCCGGTGCCCCCCGCCACATCCAAAAGCTTTTGACCGGCGCGCGGCGCAAGCCAATCCATCATCGCATCCTTCCAGATGCGGTGGATCCCAAGGCTCATGGCGTCGTTCATCACGTCATATTTGCTAGCCACATTGCCGAAAACGCCGCGCACGCGCCCGGCCTTTTCGGCCTCGGGCACGGTTTCAAATCCGAAATGGGTGGTTTTGTCGCTCATGGGTCTTGCCGTTCCTTGCTATGGCTCTTCTTATAGAGCGACGGGGCCGGGTTACAATGCGCCCCTTTTGCAAGATTAGGTCAGATATGCCCGAATTACCCGAGGTCGAGACAGTGCGCCGCGGCCTTGCCCCGGTGATGGAAGGCGCGGTGATCGCGCGCGCCGATATCAACCGCCCCGATCTTCGCTGGCCGTTCCCGGCGAACATGGCCGCGCGCCTTGCCGGGCAAAAGGTTCTCGGCCTCCGGCGGCGCTCGAAGTATATCCTCGCCGATCTGGCCTCGGGCGAGACGCTGTTGATCCATCTTGGCATGTCGGGTCGAATGCTGATTTCGGGCGATCCCTTGGGGAAATTTGTCCACGATCACCCCGTCCCGGAAAAACACGATCATGTCGTGTTTCACATGGACAACGGCGCACGCATTACCTTCAACGACCCGCGCCGCTTTGGCGCGATGGACCTGATGGCGACCGCCACCGCCGAGACGCACCCGCTTCTGGCCAAGCTCGGGCCCGAACCCCTTGGCAACAGTTTTGACGAAACCTACCTAACCGAGGCCCTCAAGGGGCGCAACACGCCGATCAAATCCGCCCTTCTGGATCAGCGAATCGTTGCGGGTCTTGGCAATATCTACGTCTGCGAAACCCTCTTTCGGGCGGGAATTTCGCCCAAAAGACGGGCCGGCATGATTTCTGCACCCCGCGCCGCACGCCTTGTTCCGATCATCCGCGAGGTGCTTGGCGATGCCATTCTGGCGGGGGGATCATCGCTTCGGGATTTCCGCCAGGCCGATGGCGAACTGGGTTATTTCCAACACAATTTCGATGTTTACGACCGCGAGGGCGAGCCCTGCCGTCGCACCGGCTGTACTGGCCATATCGCCCGCGTCGTGCAATCGGGGCGATCCAGCTTCTATTGCCCCCTATGCCAAAGATAGGTTGAACCGGCGGCTGACAGTGGTAATGAATCAGGTCTGACGGAAACAAGCGAAAGCAGATTTCATGGCCTATGAGACGATCATCGTCGAAATAGAAGACCACGTAGCCCTCATCAAACTCAACCGGCCGGACGCGCTTAATGCGCTCAACGATCAGCTCATGTCAGAGCTGGCCACTGCCCTTGGTGAGGCGCAACAAAACGACAAGGTACGCTGTATCGTGTTGACCGGCTCGGAAAAGGCATTCGCCGCCGGGGCCGATATCAAGATGATGAGCGAGAAAAGCTTTGTCGATGTCTTCACCGAAGACCTGTTCACACCAGACAGCGAGGCGATTACCCGGATTCGCAAACCGATCATCGCCGCCGTGTCCGGCTATGCGCTTGGCGGCGGCTGCGAACTTGCGATGATGTGCGATTTCATCATCTGCTCGGACACTGCGAAATTCGGCCAGCCCGAGATCAACCTTGGCGTCATCGCCGGCCTTGGCGGCACGCAGCGTCTGACACGGTTTGTCGGCAAATCCAAGGCGATGGACATGAACCTGACCGGGCGCTTCATGGATGCCGAAGAGGCAGAGCGCTCTGGCCTTGTAAGCCGCGTCGTGCCCGCCAAAAAGCTGATGGAAGAGGCAATGAATGCCGCGCAGAAGGTCGCGGAAAAGTCGATGATCACGGTGATGGCGGCCAAAGAGGCGGTCAACCGGTCCTACGAAACCACGCTGCGCGAAGGCCTTTTGTTCGAACGCCGGGTGTTCCACTCGCTGTTTGCCACCGAAGACCAGAAAGAAGGCATGGCGGCCTTCACCGAAAAACGCCAGGCCCAGTTCCGCGACAAGTAACGCAGTCGACTTATCGAGGAAAACGGGTGGGGGTATATCCCCCGCCCGTTTTTGTCTACGCCGACACTCAGGCCCCGAATGAAGGCTAGATCAGGCCTGCCTCGCGGAACATCGCCTTTACATCCGCCTCGGGCCGCGCGCCGTAATGGCCGATCACCTCGGCCGCGGCGATGCATCCCATGCGCCCCGAGACCTCAAGCGTCTGGCCCGTGGCAACACCGTAAAGAAAGCCGGCGGCGAACTGATCACCGGCACCGGTGGCATCCACCGGCACCACCTCTTGCACCGGCACCGACACGCTCTGGTCGCCCTCGACCACAACCACGTCATGACCGGACCGCGTACACACGATAAGCCCGCTTTCCGCCGCCGCCTGCTCAAGCGCCGCGCCAAGGTCTTCGGTCTGATAAAGCGATTTCCACTCGTGCTCGTTGCCGAATACGATGTCGAGTTCGCGCACAAGCTGACGGAAATCATCGCGGTGCCGGTCGACGCAAAACGGATCAGACAGCGAAATCGCCGCCCGTCCACCGCCCGCGCGACAGGCCCGCGCCGCCGCAAGAAACGCCTCTTTGCCCTGCGGTTTGTCGTAAAGATATCCCTCAAGGAACAGCAATTCCGCCTGCCCGGCCACCTCATCGGGCACATCATCCGGGCCAAGATCCGTGGAAATCCCGAGATAGGTGTTCATCGAGCGCTCGCCATCCGGCGACACGAAGATCATCGAGCGCGAGGTCGGCCCCTCGCCGCCCGCAACCGGCTCGTTCACGAATGTGGTGCCCACATCCGTCAGGCTGGCGGCGTAATAGCGGCCCAATTCGTCATCGCGCACCCGCCCGATAAACGCGGTTGAGAGACCAACCGCGCCCAGCCCCGCAACCGTATTGGCCGCCGATCCGCCCGGCATCTGGGTGCGGTTTTCCATCGCGCCGTACAAGAACTCGCCGCGCTCTTCGTCGATAAGCTGCATAACGCCCTTGTCGATGCCCATCCGCGACAAAAAGCTGTCATCGCATTGGCTGATTACATCAACGATGGCATTTCCAACGCCGACGGCCTGATATTTCGTCATAGGTTTTTATCCTCGAATTCACATAAGTCACGAATGATACAGGTTGCACAAAGCGGCTTGCGCGCCTTGCAGGTATAGCGCCCGTGCAGGATCAGCCAGTGATGCGCATGAAGCTGATAATCGGCGGGAATATTGTCTTCGATCGCGCGCTCGACCGCGTTCACATCACGGCCCGGGCAAATCCCGGTGCGATTGCCGATGCGGAAAATATGCGTGTCTACCGCCTGTGCAGGCATATGCCACCACATGTTCAGCACCACATTGGCGGTCTTGCGCCCCACCCCCGGAAGCGATTTCAGCGCCGCGCGCGAATTGGGCACCACGCCGTCATAGTCCTCGACCAATATCTTCGACAGCCTCATCACATTCTTGGCCTTGTTGCGATAAAGCCCGATGGTCTTGATATGCTCGATCAAGGCCTCTTCGCCGAGATCCAGCATCTTTTGCGGCGTATCGACGATCTTGAAGAGATCATGCGTGGCGCGGTTCACACCCACATCGGTGGCCTGCGCCGAAAGCGCGACCGCCACCAAAAGCGTATAGGCGTTAACATGGTCAAGCTCGCCCTTGGGCTCGGGATCGGCGGCGTGAAACCGGCCAAAGATCTCGCGGATCTTGTGATAATCAAGTTGCGCTACCATGCAGGCCTTTTGCCGCAAGCCTCCGGCCCGCGCAATGGGCGTGATCCGACTTTTGTCCCCGGCCGACACCGTTAATGCGCAATATCCGGGTCGCGCGTGGCTGCGATGCTGTCTATCCTGCCTGAAACCGGAGGGATTTCCATGAATGCCGAGGCGCCCGATCAGGCCTATCATTTCCACGTCATGCGACGGGCCATCGACCTGATTGATCAGGGCGGCGAGACCCTGCCGCTTGAGCAACTCGCAGGCGAAATGGGCATGAGCGCCGCGCATTTCCAGCGCCTGTTCTCGGCCTGGGTCGGCGTGTCGCCCAAGCGCTATCAGCAATACCTGACGCTTGGTCACGCCAAGACCCTTCTGGCGCAACGCTTTACCACGCTTGAGGTGGCCGATGCTGCCGGCCTTACCGGCACCGGGCGGCTGCATGACCTTTTCCTGCGGTGGGAGGCGATGAGCCCCGGCGAATTCGCGCGCGGTGGCGAGGGCCTTACGATCTATCACGGCTGGTTCGATAGCCCCTTTGGCGAGGCCCTTGCGATGGGCACCGACAAGGGGCTTTGCGGGCTTGCCTTTACCGAGGAATGCGGGCGCGACGCCGCCTTTGCCGATCTCGCGGCCAGATGGCCCAAGGCCAGCCATGAACACGCGCCCGAGCGGATCGCGCCCTGGGTCAACACCGCCTTTGTCGGCAAGGGTGAAACCGCGCTGCACATGATCGGCGCGCCGTTTCAGATCAAGGTCTGGGAGGCGCTGCTTCGGGTGCCCACCGGCCATGTCACCACCTATTCCGAAATCGCCCGATCCATCGAAAGCCCGCGCGCGGTGCGCGCCGTCGGCACGGCGGTGGGGCGCAATCCGGTCAGCTTTCTGATCCCCTGTCACCGGGCGCTGCGCAAATCCGGCGCGCTTGGCGGCTATCACTGGGGGCTGCCGGTCAAACGCGCGATGCTGGCCTGGGAAAGCGCGCGCGCCGAGGGTTAGGCGCAGGCAGAATTTGCGCGAAATGCCGCTTGTTTCCCCTTCAAAGGCCTTGGGGCCAGGCGTGTTATTGCATATCATCGCCACAAACCCGACAAATCGGGGATGATTAACAACAAGGCGACCATATAATGATCCGAGCACGTAAACCCCTTCTTCTTCTGTCCGGCGCATCCCTTTTGCTGGCGACCGCCTGTACCGATCCGTCACAGGTTTCGGGCACCGACCCCAACCAAAAGACCAAGCAAGGCGCGCTTTTGGGCGGCGTTCTTGGCGCAGGCGTTGGCGCGCTTGTCAGCGATAAAAAGGGCAAAGGCGCCGTCATCGGCGGTATCCTCGGGGCAGCAGGCGGCGCGGCCGTTGGCAATGCGCTCGACAAGCAAGAGGCCGAGTTGCGCCAGCAGTTGGATAATGACGTTCAGATCACCAATACCGGTGACCGTCTTATCCTGACCATGCCGCAGGATATCCTCTTTGATGTCGACAGCACCACGATTTATCCGGGCCTGCGCGGTGATCTTCTTACCGTGGCGCGAAGCCTGAACAATTATCCCGACACCACCGTTCAGGTCGTTGGCCACACCGATAGCGATGGCGACGCGAGCTATAACCAAAACCTGTCAGAGCGCCGCGCCAATGCGGTGGCGGATGTTCTGCTTGAAGGCGGCGTGCCGTTCTCGCGCGTGCGCACCTTTGGCCGCGGTGAAAGTCAGCCGGTCGCGTCCAACCTGACCGAAGCGGGCAAGCGTCAGAACCGTCGCGTGGAAATCGTGATCCTGCCCAACGCCTAAAACCTGATTTCAGGTCATTCAAAGGCCCCCGGTGCGTCCCTCGCGCCGGGGGTTTTCCGTTGCAGGATACCCGCGCTCAGGTGGACCGGAACGATGATTTATAGGCCGATGAGGCCTCGTAATAGGCGTCAAACCCGATCCTGCGGCGCAATTCGACGAAATCCATCAACATGGGATCGCGCGGTTTGTCCTCGGCGAGGGCCTGCAATGTCAGGGTCATCGCCCGCATCGCCGCCGACATAAGCGTCAAGGGATAGGCCGCAATCGCATAGCCGATCTCGCCAAGCTCGGCGTGGCTAAGATCGGGGGTTTCGCCGCCCTCGACGATATTGGCCATCTTCGCCCCCGGCAGATCGGCGCAAACACTGCGCATTTCGGCGACGGTTTTGGGGGCTTCGACAAACAGGATATCGGCGCCCAGCTCGTGAAACCGGGCCGCCCGGTCAATCGCCTCGGAGAGGCCGTGGTTATGGCGAGCATCGGTGCGCGCCAGGATCAGGATATCATCATCCTCGCGCGCATCGACCGCCGCCTTGATCCGGTCAAACGCCTCGTCACGCCCGACCACCTCTTTGCCCGGCGTATGACCGCAACGTTTGGGCGCAAGCTGATCCTCGATCATCACCGCCGCACATCCCGCACGCGCAAAACCACGCACGGTGCGGCGCACGTTCATCGCATTGCCATAGCCGGTATCGCCATCCCCGATCAGCGGGATCGTTGTCGCATCACAGATGTTGCGCGCGCTGTCGACCACCTCGGTATAGGACATCAAACCCAAATCCGGCTCGCCAATCCGCGAGGCGGAGGTGGCAAACCCCGACATGAACGAAAGGCCAAACCCGCCCTGCTCGATCAGTTTCGCCGAGAGCGCGTCAAAACAGCAGGGCATCACATGCAGTTTGTCCTGCGCCAGAAGCGCGCGAAGTTTGTCAGGTTGGGTCATTCGAAGGCTCACAGTTTGAAGGGAAGATAAAGCGCAAGATCCGGCCAGACATAGAGAATGGCCACGCAGAGGAACATCAAAAGAAGGAACGGCAAAACGCCCCGCGCCACATCGCCAAGACTGGCCCGCGCCACCGCCTGAATGACATAAAGGTTTAGGCCCACCGGCGGGGTGATCAGCGCGCATTCGACCATCACCACCATGAATATGCCAAACCAGATCGGATCAAACCCCATCGCCATCGCCGAGGGCAACAACACCGGCGTCATGATCAGAACCATCGACAGCGCCTCGAACACCAGCCCCATCAACAGCAAAACGATGCTGACCACGATGATGAAGACCAGAGGCGTTTCAATCGCCTGTGCGATGATCGCCGAGATATCCTGTGGAATGCGGTAAAGCGTGATCGCCTTGCCGAACACCTTGGCGCCGGCCACGATCAACAGGATCGCAACCGTGGTGATCATCGATTCAAACACCGCCTCGCGAAAGCCCTTCCACGACAGCGAGCGAAGCACGACCACGGTCACGAAAAGCGCCGCAGTAAAGCCGATCGCGGCGGCCTCGGTCGGGGTGAAGGCACCGGAATAGATGCCGCCGATGATCAACATGGCAAGCGCCATCGAGGGAAAGGCCCGCGTCGTCGCGACCCGCCGCTCGGCCATGGTGGCCGGTTTGCTTGCCCCCTGAACCGTGGTCAGCCGCGCATGCACCATCGAATAGAGGATGAACATGACAACAAGCGCCATGCCCGGCCCGACCCCCGCCAGAAACAGCGCGCCAACGGATTCTTCGGTGATAAAGCCATAGACGATCATCGGGATCGACGGTGGAATCAGAATGCCCAATGTGCCCCCCGCTGCCAAAAGCCCGTAGACAAAGCGCTTGTCATAGCCGCGTTCGATCATCGCGGGAATGGCGACCGTGCCGATGGTCGCCGCCGTCGCGACCGAGCTTCCGCTGATCGCGGCGAAAATCGCACAGGACAGGATCGTCGCCACCGCAAGCCCGCCGGGCCAATGGCCGACCCAGGAATTGACGGCGGCAAAAAGGTCATCGCCAACCCCACCCTTGAGCAGGACATTGGCCATCAGCAAGAACAGCGGCACCGCCAAAAGGATGAACCCATCCAGGGTCGACAACACCGCCTGTGGCGCCATCAGCGGCGAAAAGCCCCCGAGCATCAAAAGCGCAAGCCCCATGCCGCCTAGCGCAAAGGCGACCGGCACCCGCGCCAGCAACAAGGTAAACAGCGAGGCGAGAATGAGAATGACGGTCATTCGATTGCAATCTCCCGATCCGCGCCGGTGCCCCGGAGCGAACGAACCGCCTCGATCAGGGCCTGAATGAACAGCAGGGCAAATCCAAGCGGCACCGCCAGTTCGACCACCCAGCTTGGCAAATCGAGCAACGACCCGGTGGTGCGCCCGCGTTCGAATGAATCAAGGAAAATGTCCCAGCCCTTCCATGTCACCATGGCGCTAAAGGCCGCTACCACAAGCATCGCCGCCGCCTCGATCCAACGCTGCGCGCCGGGCGGCAACAGTTGGATAACCGCATCCACCGCGATGTGACGCCGCGCCGACAAGAGCCATGCCATCCCGATCAGGCACCCCCAGATCAGGCAGAGCTGACTAAGCTCGGCGGCCCAAATTGTTGGGCGGATAAAGAAATAGCGCGCCAAGACTTCATAGGTAAGCATGACACCCGCGACGGTGAACAACACCGCCGCGAGCCATGCCAGACCCAGGATCAGACGATCAAACCAGATCATGGGGACCCCTCCCCGAATCGGGGAGAGGACAAAAGGCGCCTCAAAGCCCCTCAGCCGCTTTCAGGACGGCGGCACCAAGTTCGCCCGCCTTGGCGCGGAAATCGTCATAGACCGGCGCAGAGGCCTGCTTCCATGCGTCGATCTCTGCGTCGGTGGGGGTATAGACGGTCATGCCGTTTTCGGTGGCGGCGGCATAGGCATCCGCCTCGATCTGCGACACGCGATCACGCACGTCGGTCTCTGCGATCTGCGCGGCTTTGCTGATCATCTCGCGATGACCCTCGGGCAGGGCGTTCCACCAATCGGTGTTCACCACGACGATAAACTCGATATCGGCATGGTTGGTCACGGTGATGGTGTCCATCACCTCCCACAACTTGCGCGAGGAAACGCCCGAGACCCCGGTCATGCCCACATCAACCGTGCCACGCTGATAGGCGAGGTATTGTTCCGAGCCGGACACCATCGTCGGCGCGCCGCCGGTGGTGGTCACGAAATCGCCAAGAGTCTTGCCAAAGACCCGCGCCTTTTTACCCTGCATGTCCGCCGGTGTCTTGATCGGTCCGCCATTGGACAACAGAATCGCCCCGCCATAGGCCTGCCACCAAAGGACGGTCGCGCCGGTGTCCTTGATCGCCTCGTCAAGCGGGCCGCGCACGGCCGATCCGGGCGCCACTGCGGCGCGCACCTTGGCCTCGTTGTTCAATAGGAACGGCATGTAAAACACGTCCACCGCCGGGATATCCCCGACATAGCGTGTCAGCGACGCGACCCCCGCCTCGATCGCGCCAGAGCCGACGGCGGCGGGCACTTCCTTATCCTTGTAAAGCTGGGCCGAGTCGTAAATCTCGATCGCGATCTCACCGGCCGACATATCTTCGACCTTGTCCTTGAACAGAACAAGGTTCTGGCCAAGATGGCTCTTGAGCGGCAATTGCAGCGAAATCCGCATCGTCGTATCGGCGGCACTCAGCTGTGTCGAAACAAGGCCAAGCGCAAGGGCAGCGCCCGCGAAAAGGTGTTTGTTGAACATGACAGTGATCCTCCCAAATCAAATCTACGAGGCCACCTTATTCAAAGCTCCCGATATCACAAGCCTGACGGTTCAAATCGCGCAGCGCCTTATCTGGCCTTGGCGCCGCTTGTCGCGTCCAATTCGCGACCAGCAGAGGTGATCAACATCACCCTCACGGACCGGCGCGCGCGCTCTCTTGCTGCAAACCGCTGCTTGGCCGCCTCAAGCTTGAGCCGCGCCGTTTCAAATTGAAGCAACGCGCGCTCGCGCTGCTCAAAGAGCCGTCGTATCGGCGAGCCGGGGTTTCCGATGGCCGAAGCACCGGGCCGACTGGCCGCAGGAAACCAGGTTTTCATCTCGCGCAGCGCAAGGCACCAGGCGCGATCAGCCGCAAGATACCGCCGATAGGTCACCAACAGTGCGCGCCGCCTTGTCAAAAGATCAGTATTCATCTGCCATGTCCTTTCGCCTGATGGGTTAACTCCCTGACACAAATAACGAATTACGGCTGTTGCCCGCCATCGGCCTTGTCGTCTTTGCCCTGAATTTCCACAAACGCGGAAACAACAGACTGCCGGATATCGTCGGGCTGCGCCTCAAGTGCCTGCGTCAAAGCGCGAAGCTCGCGACGGGTCTGATGCAGCCGGTCGATCAGCGTCAGAACCACCGGAATCGTATCGGTCGAAAGCGACATTTCCTTCTTCAGGTCGCACAAAAGCCTGACCCGCGCGATGTCGAGCTCGTCAAACACCGGCCCCGAGGCACTTTCGGCGGGACGCACCCACCCCTGCCGCACCCAAAGCCGAAGCTCTCTTGTGGTCACACGCTCGACCCGCGCGACAACCGTTTGTTCGTCGATGCTCATGTTGTGGCCCTCCGCAACTCTTTGCGCGGATCGAAACCGGCGTGATCGCGCCACTGCATTGCAAGCTCTTCCATCTGCGCGTCAATTTTGTCAGGAAGCATGATCTTCAAGCGTACAAGCTGATCCCCGGCGGGGCCTTTCCCGCTTGCGATCCCCTTCCCCTTAAGCCGAAGACGGTGCCCCGACGACGCCCCCTTTGGGATGCTCATCGCGACAGCACCCGAGATCGTCGGCACCTCGACCTTCGCCCCGAGAACGGCCTCATCAAAGGTAATCGGCAATTCCAGCTCGATAGTGTCACCATCCCGCACAAAAACCGGATGATCGCGCACAGCGACCGTAACATAAGCATCGCCCGCCGGGCCCTTGCCAAATCCCGGCCCGCCCTTGCCGCGCAACCGAAGGGTCTGGCCATCCTTCAGACCAGCAGGAATCGTGATTTCGATTGCCTTGCCATCCGGCATCGTGACGCTGCGCTTGGTTCCTTTCGCGGCGTCCATGAAATCGACCTCAAGGTGATAACGGGCATCGGCGCCGCGCGCGTGAAACTCTTGCCCATAGGCCCGACCACCAGCTTGCTGGCGGCGACCGAACAATTCCGAGAACAGATCCGACGCATCCTGCGCACCGCCCATCCCCGCGCCGGGATCATACCGCCGCCCGGCATCCTGCCCGGCATATTGGTGGTAATACTGCCGCTCCGGCCGCTCCTGACCGCTGGCGTCAATTTCCCCGGCATCAAACCGTTTGCGCTTTTCCGGATCACCCAAAAGATCATTGGCCGCCGAAACGGCCTGAAACTCTGCCTTCTTGTCGGGATCGTCGGGGTGAAGGTCTGGATGAAGCTTCTTTGCGAGCTTGCGATAGGCCTTCTTGATCTCGTCCTGCGTCGCAGTCTTGCTGACGCCCAAAACCTTGTATGGATCTTCAGTCATTCATCACATCTCCGATCTCACGCGTCTGGTCTCTTGACGCCAATCAGACCATCGAAACGCCACCGGCACGGCATGCCGACGACATGCCACCTTGCGCTAGCTATACTAGGCCAGAGTCGGGGTTCGGTTGCGATGGATCAAATTCACCGAATATCTGGCGAGGGCAATCCGTTTAGGGGCAACAACGGATGAGTTGCAGGATCAGGCGTTGAAACGTAAGCGTCCGGTCTGACCGCCCCTATGGCGCGGTTTTCCATGGGAGCAGGTCGTCGACGCGGTTGATCTTGTAGTCTGGGATGCGGGCAAGTGTGTCGGCGAGCCATGCTTGCGGATCGATACCGTTCAGTTTGGCCGTTTCGATCAAGGTGTAGGCAATGGCGGCAGCTTTACCACCGGTCTGTGATCCAACGAACA
>NZ_FWFJ01000021.1 GCF_900172365.1 Roseovarius gaetbuli | reverse complement strand
CGCAATCGCGCCCGCCTGCGTTTCGTATGAGCCTTGATGCTCAAACACCATCCTGACCGCTCGTGCGCGGACCTCTGGCGAGTAGCGATTTGCCATTTTGCTTTTCGTCATAACCATCATCCTTACTGAAGCTATAGGTCTCCGACAAACTCGGGGCGATTCAGTGCGCCCATAAAAGCGATAGGCGATCGAGGCAAGGCTGTCGCCGGGGCTGACGATATAGGTCTGAATTTCGGGGGCGGCATGGGCGGGCCCTGACAGGGTGGCCAGCAACAGCGCGGTGTCGACCTGTCCTTCGGCGGTGACCAGCGATTTGGGCGCCTCGACCTTACCCTTCTTGGCGGCGTCACTGACCAGCGCGTGAATGTAGCTTTCCGACTGGCCCTGACGCAGGGCCCGGATGATCAGCGCCTCAAGATCGATCGGTGCGCCGGCGAGTGTGGGGGCCATGGCGGGGGCTGCGGCGACGGTTTGCGGCACCTCAAGGCGAGCCGGGGCCTCTTTCGGCCGCACGATGCGCGGCGCTTCAGGCTGAGGGGCGACGGCTTCGATCTCTGCCGGTACGGGCGCGAGCGTGGCCAGGCTCGACAGGTCGGTGTCGGCGCGGGTCACATCGGCAAAACTTGGCGCGACAAGATCGGCAGAACGACGCGGTTTGCTCGGCTGAACAAGGATCAAGGCGATGGTCACGGCGAAAAAAGCTGCAACGATCAAGGAAACACGTATCATTTCAAAAACCCTTCAATACAATAGATCGAAGGGGCCTGTCCGGTTGGACACGGGCCTGCGAAGGTCGAAATATGGCCTTTAGCATGCGCAAACACCGCGCGTCCCCCAAGTGTTTAACCGCCGACCTGTTGTGGCCGTGCCGCTCAAGTGGCCCAGATGTGGTCGAAAGAGGAAGAATCGGTCAATATAAAGTGATTCGCAGCGCGGAAACTTTTTGATTTTGCAATCGATGCTTGCGAGGTGGGGTGGGAAACCTCTTTGATTTGGTGCTTTTGCCCCGGTACGCGTGCCGAACCGCTAGCCATTTTCGCGCAGAATCCCACCCGCAAGATAGAGCGATCCACAGATCAGGATGCGGGCTTTTGGTGTATGGGCGACAATCGCGCGCACAGCATCAAGCGCGCTCGCGGCGGTGTCGGCGGCAAGGCCGACGCCTGCTGCGGCGCGGGCGGTTTCTTCGGCGGGCAGGGTGTTGGCCTCGCCGGGGATCGACAGCGCGGTCAGGCTTGTGCCCTCGGCCGCGAGCGGCGCGAGGTAGCCGGAAATGTCCTTGGTGTTGAGCATGCCACAGATCAGATGCGTCGGCCGCTTGGGAAGACCGGCAAGATGCGCGCCAAGCGCAAGACCCGCCGCCGGGTTATGCCCGCCGTCGAGCCACAACTCGGCCTCGGGGGCGGCCTCGACCAGTGGGCCGGTGGCAAGGCGTTGCATGCGGGCAGGCCAGAACGCCGAGGTCATGGCGGCCTCATAGGCGGCGTCGCCCATGTCGAGATGGCGCAGCGCGGCCAAGGCGGCTCCGGCGTTTTCGATCTGATGCGCGCCGGGCAGGTTGGGAAGCGGCAGATCGCGCAAGCCGGTTTCGTCCTGAAAGACAAGGCGGCCACGCTCAACGCTGACGTGCCAATGCTGGCCCTGCGCGATAAGGGGCGCGCCAAGACGGCGGGCGGTGGCCTCGATCACCTCCATCGCCTCATCCTCTTGCGGGCCGACAACGCAGGGCACGCCGCGCTTGAGAATGCCGGCCTTTTCGCCTGCGATCTTGGCCAGCGTGTTGCCGAGGTATTGCTCGTGGTCGATGGAGATCGGCGTAAGGATGGTCAGCGCGGGTTTGGCCACGACATTGGTGCAATCAAGCCGCCCGCCAAGCCCGGTTTCAAGCAGGGTGAAATCGGCAGGCGTGCGCGCCATGGCAAGGATCGCGGCGCAGGTGGTGATCTCGAAATAGGTGATCGCCTCGCCGTTGTTGGCGGCGTAGCATTCATCCAGAACCGCCGTCAGGTGATCCTCGGAAATAAGGTCACCCGCCAGCCGGATACGCTCGTGAAACCGGGCCAGATGCGGCGAGGTATAGGCATGCACGCGTTTGCCTGCGGCCTCAAGCCCGGCGCGGATCATCGCCTGGGTGCTGCCCTTGCCATTGGTGCCGGCCAGGTGGATCACCGGAGGCAGATCGTTTTGCGGATTGCCAAGCGCGTCCAAAAGACGCCAGACCCGATCAAGCGTGAGGTCGATGATCTTGGGGTGCAGCGCCATCATCCGTTCAAGAATGGCGTCGGATGTGGGGGCGGTCATTTTTTGGCGGGTTTCTCGTTGGGCAGCGTCTCAGCCTTGACCGGCTGCGGTGCGGGGGGGCTTGCCTCGGGCGCGGGCAGATCGCCACGCACGGCGGGCGGCATTCCCATCAGCATGCGGGTGATGGTGATCAACTCGTCGCGCATCTCGGTGCGCGGGGTCACGCGGTCAAGCATGCCATGCTCAAGCAGGTATTCGGCGCGCTGAAACCCTTCGGGCAGCTTTTCGCGGATCGTCTGTTCGATCACCCGCGGCCCGGCAAAGCAGATAAGAGCGCCCGGCTCGGCAATATGCACATCGCCCAGCATTGCATAGGAGGCGGTCACGCCGCCGGTGGTCGGATGGGTCAGCACCACGATATAGGGCAGCCCCGCCTCGCGCAGCATCTGCACGGCCACGGTGGTGCGCGGCATTTGCATGAGGCTGAGGATGCCTTCTTGCATGCGCGCGCCGCCTGCCGCCGAGAACAGGATCAGCGGGCGCTTGAGTTTGACCGCCGTTTCAGCGGCGGCAATGATCGCATTGCCCACATACATGCCCATCGAGCCGGCCATAAAGCTGAAATCCTGCGCGGCGGCGACAATCGGCGTGCGGCCAATCTCGCCGGTGGCGACAAGCATCGCCTCTTTCTCGCCGGTGGTCTTTTGCGCGGTCCGCAGGCGGTCGGGGTATTTCTTCTGGTCGCGAAAATGAAGCGGGTCGGGGTTTGGCAGGGGCACGTCCACTTCCGAAAACACGCCGCCGTCAAACAGTCCGGCAAAGCGCTCGCGTGGGGTGATCGGCATGTGATTGCCGCAACTGGTGCAAACGTTAAGATTACCGCTCAACTCGCGGTGAAACAGCATGGTTCCGCAGTCGTCGCATTTGGACCACAGGTTTTCGGGCACTTCGCGGCGCGAGAAGATCGAATTGATCCTTGGGCGCACGTAATTGGTGATCCAGTTCATCGGGCCGGTCCCTCAGTTGCGTTTCGACCCTGAAATAAGCGGGCCGGAGAGGAAATGCAATCAGCCACGCAACGCAAGCCGGATTGCCAGCCAGCCACAGGCAAGGATCATCATGTCAATCGGCATGAAGGCCCAGAAGGCGGCGCCATCTTCCACCGAGAACGGATAGGAATAAAGCGCAAGCCCATCAAACTGTCCCTGCGGTGCGGTGATCAGGATGGCGCCGAAATTGTTGATGAAATGAAGCGCGGTTGCCGGGCCAAGCGTGCCGAACCGCGCGGTAAGATCGCCCGCCGCAATGCCGAACGCCCCGGCCCAAAGCACCACGACCCAGGCGTTCGTGCCAAAGGTGGCGGGATCATAATGCAACAGCGCAAAGCCGATCGACGGCACCCCGATCCAGATCAGGGGCGAGGAAAACCGCGCCGCAAGCTGGCTTTGAAGATAGCCGCGAAACACCACCTCTTCGGCAAAAACCTGAATGAACAGACCGATAAGAGCGAGCGGCAGGAACTTTAGCCACGTGCCAAAGGCCAGATTCGGCTCGGGCTCCATGCCCTCGGGCAGCGGCAGCATCATGATCACCACGTAAAGCACCAGCATCGCGACAAGCGCGCGGCGAAACTGTCGGCTGGCCGGGCCAAGCGCGCCGACAAGCGTCACGAACCTGCGCTTGTGCACCACCCGGAGGGCAACGGCGAGCGCGATGATCAACATGGCAAAGATAAACAGGTTCACCAACACGCCGACCGGGCTTGTGGCGTTCTCGATGCTGGGCGACAGGCGCGCCCAGACATCGCTGGGAAACACCAGCTGCAAGATCTGGGCATAGCTGTAACTCAGCACCAGAAACAGAAGCGTGCCAAGCACCGCCCCCCCGATCAGATAGGTCAGGCGAGCGGTCGCGCGCGCGGGCGCAACAAGGCTGTCATGGGCATCATATCGCATGACGGGCACGCTATCCGGGCTTACCGGGTGTTGCAATCGGCTTGCCTGTCTCGCGGCTCTGGCCTAGACCGTTGCCCAGCGTTTACCGGGAGGCCCCTCATGACCAAATTCGACAAAGCCAAATTGCCCAGCCGTTATGTGACAGAGGGCCCCGCGCGGGCCCCGCATCGGTCGTATTACTATGCCATGGGCATGAGCGAGGCGGAAATTCACCAGCCGCTCGTCGGTGTTGCCACCTGCTGGAACGAAGCAGCGCCGTGCAACATCGCCCTCAACCGTCAGGCACAGGCCGCCAAGATGGGCGTCAAAGAGGCCCACGGCACGCCGCGCGAATTCACCACCATCACCGTAACCGACGGCATCGCGATGGGCCATGAGGGCATGCGATCCTCGCTGGCCAGCCGCGAGGCGATTGCCGACACGGTGGAATTGACCATGCGCGGCCATTGCTATGACGCGCTTGTCGGTCTGGCGGGTTGTGACAAGTCGCTGCCGGGGATGATGATGGCGATGGTGCGTCTTAACGTGCCGTCGGTGTTTCTCTATGGCGGCTCGATCCTTCCGGGTCGTCTTGATGGCAAGGATGTCACCGTTCAGGATGTGTTCGAGGCCGTCGGCCAGCATCAGGCCGGCAATATGACCACCTGCGAGCTTGAAAAGCTCGAAGCGGTGGCCTGTCCGTCGGCGGGTGCCTGCGGTGGTCAGTTCACGGCCAACACCATGGCCTGTGTCTCCGAGGCGATCGGCCTTGCCCTGATGAACAGCTCGGGCGCGCCCGCGCCCTACGAGAGCCGCGACCAATACGCCGAGGCCTCTGGTCGAGCGGTGATGAACCTTCTGGAAAAGAACATTCGGGCGCGCGACGTGGTCACGCTCAAATCTCTGCAAAATGCCGCCCGTGTCGTGGCCTGTACCGGCGGGTCGACCAATGCCGGGCTGCACCTGCCGGCGATTGCCCATGAGGCGGGGATTGATTTCTTCCTTGATGATGTCTGCGAGATTTTCCGCGACACGCCCTATTTCGTCGATCTCAAGCCCGGCGGTGCCTATGTTGCCAAGGACCTCTACGAGGTTGGCGGCGTGCCGGTGGTGATGAAAGAGCTGCGCAAGGCGGGTCTTTTGCATGAGGATTGCATGACCGCCGACGGCACCACCATTGGCGAGGCGCTCGACAAGATCACCCGCGAGGCCGATGGTAAGGTGATCTATCCGATCTCGGCCCCGATCAGCAAAACCGGCGGTGTTGTCGGCCTCAAGGGCAATCTTGCCCCGGCCGGCGCGATCGTGAAAGTCGCGGGCATGACCGAAGAGCAGCAGGTCTTTACCGGCCCGGCGCGGGTGTTTGAATGCGAAGAGGACGCCTTTGAAGCGGTCAAGGCGCGGTCCTACAAAGAGGGCGAAGTGCTTGTGATCCGCAACGAGGGCCCCGCAGGCGGCCCCGGCATGCGCGAAATGCTGGCCACCACGGCCGCGCTTTCGGGGCAGGGCATGGGCAAGAAGGTGGCGCTTATCACCGATGGGCGTTTTTCCGGTGCGACGCGCGGCTTTTGTGTGGGTCACGTCGGCCCCGAGGCCGCCCATGGCGGGCCGATTGCCCTGTTGAAAGACGGCGACATGATCACGCTGAATGCCCTGACCGGCGAATTGTCGGTCGCGCTCAGCGATGAAGAGCTGGCCGCGCGCAAGGCCGATTGGAAAGGTCCGCGCGAGACGCTCTATGCAAGTGGCGCGCTCTGGAAGTACGCCCAACTTGTTGGCGAGACATATAAAGGCGCGGTGACCCATCCTGGGGCCAAGGCCGAGCGCCATGTCTACATGGATCTCTGATCAAACCACGGCCCGGCGGATCATGCGCCGGGCCTTTTTCACGATGCTGATCCTGCCGCTGGCCGCCTGTCTTGAAGGCGTGCCGGGGGCTGGGTCTGGCGCGCGTGCGCCTGTGCTCAGCAAGGTGATGTTTTACGACGGTGACGTGACCGTGGCCGGGCCGCGCGGCTATTGCATTGATCCCCAGAGCGTCAAGCGCGGTGCAAGCGGCAGCTTTGCGTTGCTGGCCAGTTGCGAGAGCCTGACCGGCAGGGCCGGAGTGGTGGTTGATCCTGCAGTCCTGACGGTGTCGGTTCTGCCGCAGCGGGTGGGAGTGAGCCAGCCGAATTCAGCGGAAATGACCCGCGCCCTGGCCCCGGACAAGGTTTTGCTGGGTTTTGACGGAGACGGGATATCGCTGGTTCATGTTGCAAGTGGCGGGCGCGCGGTGCTGCCTAAGGGCGATCCGTCTTATTGGCGGGCTGGCATGGTGATCAACGATCACCTGATCGGCCTTGCGATCTATGGGCCGAAAGGTGGCGTTGTCGCCGGTGATGCGGGGCGCGATCTGTTGATGGATCTGGCCGAAGAGTTGCGCGAGCAGAGCCCCCAACGCAGCTTTGCCCCCACCGCGGCGGCAGCGGGTGAAACATCGTCAAATGACGTGACGCAACCCGTCACCAAGGCCAAGAAAGGCCTTGATATGCTTTTGAGTGGATTGTTTCCAATCAAAGGTTAATGCTATGTAAGTAGTTATTGGGCACACTGTTAGCACACCACGTCCAGACGAGACTTACATGGTAATACCGGAATGAAATTTCTAGATTTGGTTGTGCAGCGCCAAGGCCTTCGCAAGTGGAGCCAGGCGGCGCGCAATGCCCCTATGATGAGCCTCGAAAATCTGCGCAGGGAGCGTGCCCGCGCCCGCAAGCTTATGTATTCATTGAACGAAGTGATCTCGACGGCGGATAACCGTCTGGCCTTGCCGATGATCGGTTCGAACGCGTTTCCCAAGCCGCATGGCACCGATTGGTCCTGGCGGCCAGAGCTTTGGCGCGAACCTTTGCCGACGCCGGGCATGGCCTCGGTCCAGTCAAAGTCGATGCTGGGGCGCGAAGTGACATTGTTTCACGATTGCGCACATTCCGAGCTTTCCTTGCGGCAATTGCGCAACAGCCGCGAGGCTGATCTTGCGCCTTACGGGCTTCGGATGGATGTGTTTGCCTTTGACGGATCGTTCCTGTCGGTGGTGCTGGATTTTCCGCAAGAGGCGGTTAATGGGCTGACGCGCAAGCACCTGTTGCGGATGGATACGATTGTCGAGATGGAAAAGCCACTTGAGATTTTCGCGCGCCTCAACATCAAGCATGGCCCCAATACCGAACAGATCGTGCGTGAATTGCCGCTGCACGAGGATGAGATCATGGTCGAGTTTGACCTCGCCTATTCCAACCTCAACGAAAAGCGGGTGGAGCGGGCGTGGATCGACCTGATCTTCGAGAACCCGCAGATGAGCCAGGTGGTCTTGCACGACCTCACCTTTAGCCGCCGCCCGCGCGCGGAATTATAAGAAAGGACCCCCGGATGAGTGAGCTGACGCTGACCAAAACGCGCCTGTTTGAAGGGGTCTGGGAAGGGGTTCTGACCTATGAGGGCACGGGCAATTACCAGCCCCAGATCGAGGTGATGCATCTTCAAAGGCCGGTGCCGGATGTCGAGGTTGTCGAAAAGCCGGATGACGGTCTCTGGGTCGTGCGGGTGCCGGTGCCTGCGGCGGCGATTGCCGACGGGGTTCAGACCTTTGTAATCCGCGATGCCCGCAGCGGCGAGGTGCTCGACAGTTTCGCGCTCTTGTCCGGTGATGTGCTTAGCTATGACATCCGCTCGGAAATCTCGCTTTTGCGCGAAGAACTCGACCTGTTGAAACGCGCATTCCGGCGGCATTGTCTGGAAACCATTTAGAGCGCATCTGTGACAGCCTGCCGCATCCCCTTGAGGACGCGCAGGGCTACCTCCTGATTATCGGCACACCCAATCAATGGAGAACGTCACATGTTTAAAGGTCTTGGACTTTCAATCGCGATCATCACCGCAGGCATGCTTGGCCTGCCCGTGGCCATTCTGGCCGCCCTGTAACGGTTAATCTCGTTTTCCAAGGGGCCGGGGGCGTAATGAGTGCGCATCCCGGCCTTTTTCGTGTCCTGTGCCTAGCTGTCTTTCGGCAGGGCAACGATGGCGGGCTCTGCCTCGGGGGCGAGTTCCTCGAAATCGAAGTTGTCGAGACGGCGGGCGCGGCGCCCGGCCTTGTCGGCGGAAATCTTGATATCCGAGATATCCTTGGCGGCCTGATTGAAATGCCGGTCAAGGTTTTCCACCCGCGTGCCCAACCGCTCTACATCGCCGAACAACAGGCCTAATTCGCGCCGGATCGCGCCGGCCTGTTCGCGCATGCGGGCATCCTTGAGAATGGCGCGCATGGTGTTGAGCGTCGCCATGCAGGTGGTCGGCGACACGATCCAGACGCGCGCGGCAAAGCCGTCGCGCACCAGTTCGGGGAAATTGGCGTGCAGCTCGGCATAGACCGCCTCGGAGGGCAGAAACATCAGCGCGCCATCGGCGGTTTCGCCGTCCAGAATGTATTTCTCTGAAATGTCGCGGATGTGTTTCTTGACCGAGACGCGCAGAAACTTGGCGGCCTCGTTCAACTCCCAATCGGTCTTGGCGCGGCGCAGGGCCTCATAGGCTTCTAGAGGGAATTTGCTGTCGATACAGATCGGCCCCGGCGGGTTGGGCAGGTGGATAAGGCAATCGGCGCGCCGCCCGTTCGACAGCGTGTGTTGCAGGCTATAGCTATCCGAGGGCAGGGCCTTGGTCACGATATCGGTCAGCTGGATTTCACCGAACGCCCCGCGGGTCTGTTTGTTGCTCAGGATGTCCTGAAGCGACAGAACATCGCCCGAGAGCTTGGTGATATTATCCTGCGCCTTGTCGATTGCCTGAAGCCGCTGTTGCAGATCGCCAAGCGATTGCGCGGTGCGCCGGGCCGAGCCTTGCAGGTTTTCCGACATCTGCTCAGACACCTGCGAGAGGCGCTTTTCCATCAGTTGAAGCAGATGCGATTGCGCCGCTGCCTGTGCCTCGGAAACATGGTTGAGCCCGCCGGCAAGCTGGTGTTGCCCGTCGCTGAGCCCCTGCACGCGAAGCCCCAATTGCCCGACTTGCTGCGCCAGCGGCTCGGCAAGGTTGGCCGAGCGTGCCGAGGAGCGCACCGCCATGATCAACAGGATCAGGATCAGCAGCACGATTGCGGCGCCAAAAAGGGCGGCCAGCACAAGCGGATCGCTAAGCGAAAACTGGGTATCGCCGATCTGAATCATGTGCGACCAAACAGGCGTTCGATGTCAGACAGACGCAGCTCGACATAGGTGGGGCGGCCGTGGTTGCACTGGCCTGATAGCGGCGTGCGTTCCATTTCGCGCAGCAGGGCGTTCATCTCCTCACCGCTCATGCGCCGCCCCGAGCGGATCGAGCCGTGACAGGCAACCCGCGACAGGATCGCGTCGATGCGCGATTTGAGGGTCTGGCTGTCGCCCTGATCGGCGAGTTCATCGAGGATATCGCGCAACAGGGCAGGGGCGTTGACCTGACCCAGAATGGCGGGTGTTTCGCGCACCGCGATGCTGCCCGGCCCGAAGGGTTCCATCACAAGGCCAAGCCGTGCAAGATCCTCCGCCGCGTCAAGCAGGATGGCGCAATCGGCCTCGGATAGGTCAACAATATCGGGGATCAAAAGCGCCTGCGAGGCAACGCCGGTGTCGGCCATCTGTGCCTTGAGGCGTTCATAGACCAGCCGTTCGTGCGCGGCGTGCTGATCGACGATGACCATGCCGGTTTCGGTCTGGGCAATGATATAGTTTTCATGCACCTGCGCGCGCGCCGCCCCAAGCGGCAGGGCGGTTGCGGGGGGCTCGTCTGGCTCTTGCGTGCCGACCTCGCGCGGGTCCGATTCGACCCGCGCGCTATAGGCTTGTTGCATCTCGGCAAAACCGGGCGCTTGCGATTGATAGGCAAGGGTGCGGGCGGCAGAAGAGGGGCGATCCATCTGGTAGACACGCGCGCCTTGGGCGGCGATTGGTTCGGGGCGAAACGCCCCGAGCGTGGCGTCGGCAACCGTGCTTGAGGCGCGATGCCCGGCCTCGGCCAGAGCATGGCGCAGCCCCGACACGATAAGCCCGCGCGCCAACCCCGGATCGCTAAAACGGACCTCGGATTTGGCTGGATGCACGTTCACATCCACAAGCGTCGGGTCGCAGTCGAGAAACAGCGCCGCCGCCGGGTGGCGGTCACGGCTAAGGACGTCGCTATAGGCAGCGCGCAGCGCGCCATAGAGCATCTTGTCGCGTACCGGGCGACCATTCACGAAGAGGTATTGCGTCACCGAAGAGCCGCGCGAATAGGTCGGCAGGGCGGCATAGCCTGTCATGCTGAGCCCCTCGCGCGTCGCCTCGATCCGCAGGGCGTTCTCGGCGAAATCCGCCCCGATCACCCGTGCCAGCCGCCCGTGCAGAGCATCGAACAGATCGCCGGTTTCCGGGTCGGCGCGAAAGGTGATCCGCCCTTCGCCGCCCCCCGACACATCGCGCAGGGTAAAGCCCACAAACGGCTCGGCCATGGCAAGGCGCTTGATGGTATCGCTGATCGCCTGATTCTCGGCGCGGTCGCTGCGCATGAACTTGAGCCGCGCAGGCGTGGCATAAAACAGATCGCGCAGGGACACGGTCGTGCCGGAATTCAGGGCGGCGGGTTTGACCGCACCCATCTGGCCGCCAGATACCGAGATTTCAGCCGCCTCGAACCCGCGCGCCCGCGAGGTGATGGTCAGCCGACCAACCGCGCCAAGCGAGGGCAGGGCCTCGCCGCGAAACCCGAAGGAATGGATGTTGAGAAGATCCGAGCCGTCAATCTTTGACGTTGCATGACGCGCCAGGGCCAGCGGCAGTTGTTCGGGCGCGATGCCACAGCCATCGTCGCGCACCCGAATAAGGGTTTTGCCGCCATCGGCAATTGCCACCTCGATCCGCGTGGCGCCTGCATCAAGCGCGTTTTCCACCAGTTCCTTGACCGCAGAGGCCGGGCGCTCGACCACCTCGCCGGCGGCGATACGATTGATCGCGCCCTCGTCAAGTTGGCGAATTGTCGGCTGGGCCGGGTCTATATTGGGGTTGGCGATGCTCATACCGCAAGACTTAGCACGGCTTTGGGCGATTCTGCCAGATGTGGCGAAGCGGGAGAGCTGCCAATCCGGCATAAAAAAGCCCGGGCGCGAACGCCCGGGAAAATCTCTTCTGGCTGATCAGGGAGGAGGAGAGATCAGCCTTTGGAGAATTCTGGATAGGCCTCCATGCCAAGCTCTGCCATGTCGAGGCCGTTGATCTCGTCCTCTTCGCTGACGCGCAGGCCAAAGATGCCCTTGAGCAGCAGCCAGACGATGGTCGAGGCGACAACAACAAAGGCGCCGACGATCAGGATCGAGATGATCTGGGTGCCAAAGTTTGCATCCGAGTTGGTCAGCGGCACAGCGAGCGTGCCCCAGATACCGGCAAAGAGGTGCACCGGGATGGCGCCCACGACGTCGTCGATCTTGAATTTGTCGAGCATCGGCACGGCGAAGACCACGATCGCACCGCCAACACCACCGATCAGAGTGGCCTGAATAAGCGAGGGCGTCAGCGGCTCGGCGGTGATCGAGACCAGACCGGCCAGGGCACCGTTCAGGATCATCGTAAGGTCAGGCTTTTTATAGAGCATCTGAGTGAGGATCAGAGCAACAACGGCACCCGCAGCAGCGGCAGTGTTGGTGTTCGAGAAGATCCGGCTGATGTCAGCCACGTTGCCGGCGGTGTCCATGTAAAGTTGCGAGCCGCCGTTAAAGCCGAACCAACCCAGCCACAGGATGAACGTACCCAGAGTGGCAAGTGCAAGGTTCGAACCGGGGATCGGGATCACGCGGCCGTCTTTGGCGTATTTGCCGATGCGCGGCCCAAGGATGATGGCGCCCGTCAGAGCGGCCCAGCCACCGACCGAGTGCACGACGGTCGAGCCGGCGAAATCAAGGAAACCCATTTCGTCAAGAAAACCGCCGCCCCATTTCCAGCTCGCCTGAACCGGATAGATCACAGCCGTCAGAACGATGGTGAACATCAGGAACGGCCAGAGCTTGATCCGCTCGGCCACGGCACCCGACACGATTGAAGCGGTGGCCGCACAGAACATCAGTTGAAAGAAGAAGTCAGAGCCGACCGAGGCATAGGTCAGGTCAGGTTCGGCACCGGCAAGGCCGACCGGCTCGAGCGAGGTGATCGAAAAGGCGCCAAGGATGCCCTGCATGCTCCAGCCATCGCCCGGATACATCAGGTTATAGCCGAGGATGTAGTAGAAAATCGAGGCGAGTGAGAAGAGCGCCATGTTCTTGGTGAGCTGCATCGCGACGTTCTTGCCGCGCACAAGGCCCGCTTCGAGCATGGCAAAGCCGGCGGCCATGAAAAACACCAGAAAGCCCGAGACGAGGAACATGAAGGTGGTGAAGATAAACCCGATATCGGCGTTTGTCGGCGTCGTATCGGCCTCTTGTGCAAGGCCAAGCTGCGGCAGCGCGATAAGCGTTGCGGCAAGGCCAAGTTTAGTCATGGAATTCATTGTGCTGTCCTTTCCCCTGCGCGCTGTTAAAGCGCGTCGTCGTTGGTTTCGCCGGTGCGCACGCGCACGGCCTGAGCGATGTCGAGAACAAAGATCTTGCCGTCACCGATCTTGCCGGTGCGGGCGGTCTTGGTGATGGTCTCGACCACCTGATCGGCCATGCCGGCGCTTACGCCGATCTCAAGCTTGATCTTGGGCACGAAATTCACGGCGTATTCGGCGCCGCGATAGATTTCCGTGTGTCCTGACTGCGAGCCGAAGCCCTTGATTTCGGTAACCATCATGCCGCGCACCCCGATATCGGTCAGCGCTTCGCGGACCTCTTCGAGTTTGAACGGCTTTATCGTTGCAATGATGAGTTTCACGTCTACCCCTTTCGGTTTCCTGTGGCTCAGCGCGTTATTTGCACCTGCAGAAAAAGCGCCGGGCGCAGATTCTTGAAGTCGCAAGGCGGGTTTTGGGGGCGATTGTCGCAGTCTTTTGATTAAAAAAGAGGCGCAAAGGTTAATCCGCCTAATAAATGGGCGAACGGAAAAGCTGCGAGTCGTGTTCCGGGGTCTCTACTTTTGGGAAAGGGCAGGGTAGAGTGGCGCAAAGAAACAGGTCCGGGCAGGACGAGCATGAGTACTTCAGGACGTAAAAGGCCGCCCTTGGTGGCGCCCAAGCGCACGCGCAAGACCCCGGCGAAACCGGCGGCCAAACGGGCGCGGCGCAAACCGGCGCGCAGCCGCAACCCGATCATCGCCTTCTTTACGCGCATTATCGGCTGGGTCTTTCGGGTCATCTGGGGGATCAGCTGGCGGATTGGCGTGGTTATCACGCTGATCGTCGGTGTGGCGGTGGCCTATACCTATACCACCCTGCCGGAATATGCCTCGCTTCTGGACGGGCGCGCAAAAGGCTCGGTCACGCTTTTGGATAGCAAGGGCGACGTCTTTGCCTGGCGCGGCGATCAGTTTGGCGGCGTGATTGATGCCGACACGGTCAGCAAACACCTCAAGAACGCGGTGATCGCCACCGAAGACCGGCGGTTTTACATGCATCCCGGCGTTGATCCAATTGGCATTGCAAGCGCGATCCGCATCAACCTGCGCGAGGGCCGTGGTCCGCTGTCGGGCAATGGCGGCTCGACCATCACCCAGCAGACTGCGAAATTGCTGTGTTTCGGCGTCGAGTTCGACGAAACACAATGGAAGAATGAGGCCGAGTATATCGCCGATTGCCGCCGCTCATCGCTTTGGCGCAAGGCGAAAGAGGCGATCTATGCCCTCGCGATGGAGGCGAAATACACCAAGGATCAGGTTTTGTCGGTCTACCTCAACCGGGCCTATCTTGGTGGCGGGGCTTACGGCGCCGAGGCCGCGGCACAGCGCTATTTCGGCAAATCGGCGGCCAACCTCAACCCCTCCGAGGGGGCGATGCTGGCCGGGCTTTTGACGGCGCCGTCGACATTGGCCCCCACAAGCAACCTTGAACGCTCGCAAAACCGGGCCTCGGTGGTGATCGGCTTGATGCGCCGTCAGGGGTATTTGTCCGATAGCGAGGTTGCCATCGCCCTGGCCAACCCCGCAGAGCTATCGGCGGCGGCAGAGGCGCAGGCCGGCGGTTATTTCGCCGATTGGGTGATGGCCTCGGGGCCAGAGTTCTTTACCCGCGACACCACCGAGGATGTGATCATCAAGACCACCCTCGATCAGCGCATTCAACGCGCCGCCGAGGATGCCTTGAAGTACATCTTCGAGGAGAAGGTGCGCGAGGGGTCCAAGGCGCAGGCGGCGATTGTCGTCATGTCCGCCGATGGCGCGGTGCGCGGCATGGTGGGCGGGCGCAAGACCAAGGTCGTGGGCGCCTTCAACCGCGCGACACAGGCCAATCGCCAGACCGGATCGGCGTTCAAGCCCTTCGTTTATGCCACCGCGCTTGAGTTGGGATACCACTATGATTCCGTCGTGGTGGATGAGCCCTATTGTCTTAACATTGCGGGGTCGGGGCGCTGGTGCCCGGAGAACTATACCCGCAAGCATTATGGCCGCGTGACCCTCGCCGAGGCGCTGCGCCAGTCGCTGAACATACCGGCGGTCAAGATATCGGAAAGCGTGGGCCGCGAACTTGTGCGCAAGGTGGCCAGCGATTTCGGTATCGAAAGCGATCTGGCGGCGGGGCCGGCGCTGGCGCTTGGGGCCTCGGAAAGCACGCTGATCGAGATGACCGGGGCCTATGCCGGCATTCTCAACGGCGGTTCGTCGGTGACGCCCTATGGCCTTGTCGAACTTAGCCTTCTGGGCGACAGCACCCCGCTGATGGGCAGTGGCGGCGGTATTGGTGAGCGGGTGATCCGCGAAGAGGCCGCCCGCGAGCTCATTTATATGATGAGCCGGGTGGTCGATGGCGGCACTGGCGGGCGCGCCAAATTGCCGGACCGCGAGGCGGCCGGCAAGACCGGCACCACTCAGGCGGCGCGCGATGCGTGGTTTCTGGGCTTTAGCGCCGATTACGTGGCCGGCGTCTGGATGGGCTATGACGACAACACGCCCCTCACCGGGGTGACGGGCGGCGGGCTTCCGGCGGAAATCTGGCACGAGACGATGGTGCGGGTGCATGAAGGCGTGCCGGTCAAGCCGCTGCCGATGCTGCGCCCGGCGCCCAAGCCCGCACCGGCACCCGCCCCGCGACAGCGGCGCGAGCAGAGACCACGCAGCAACAACCCGATTGAAAATATCCTGCGTGGTATCTTCGGGGGCAACTGAAAACGGCGCCCAAAGGGGCGCCGTTCAGCAGGGTTCGGATCTGTTTGATCCGGGATCAGCCGGCCTTCTTGAGGTCCGCGATCATCGCGTTGATATCACCGTTGCGCCGATCCAGCATCGCGCCCACCTCGGTGCGTTCACTCAGGCGCAGGCTGATGCCTTCGATGATCATGTCAAAGAACAGGTCCTTGCCCGAGCGGTCAGAGACCAGAAAGCTGACCTCGAAGGGCGCTTCGCCGCGCAGGTAGGCGGTTGATTTGACTTCGTGCCAGGATTTCACCTGTTTGACCGAGTTCACCTCGATCCGCCCACCGACGAATTCATTGAACCGCTTGCCGTATTTGCGCGCGATATAGCTCCGGAAGGCCTTGGTAAAGGCGGCCATCTGGCCACTGGAAATGCGGTTGGCATCGGCCCCGAGGGTCGAGCGGGCAATGATGTTCACATCGGCATAGCGCGTGAAGATACGCTCGAAATCCGCAATCATGCCGGACACGGGTTTGCCCGAGGCGATCACGCGGTTGATATCCGACACGATCGCATCAACAAGCGTGCGCGCCCGCGCATCGGTCAGAGCCAAGGCCCCCGACGGCAGGGCGGCCAGCCCTGAAAAGGCAAGACCGGTGGCAAGAACATGGCGGCGACAAAGGTTACTGGTCATAAGGGTCCTCCATCGAGCGGGAAGTGGCGGGTACATCGTAGGGGTCTACATAGGCACTGCTTGACGTTCCGCCCAGTTCAAACCGGCGATTTTGAAGATAAAGTGATCGTGACTGCGCGTAACTGTCCGCGCTCTCATAGAGAATGGAATCGATCGTATCGCCATATTTCTCGCGTTTGCTAAGACCGGCCGAAACCGCAGCGGCGGTGCCATAGAGGTTTTCGGGCGACTCAAGCACATAGCTGAGCGGGTTGGTGAAAAGATCCACCGCCATGCCCCAGGTGTCGCGCTCGGTTGACGGGCCGAGAATCGGCAGCTCGACATAAGCGCCCTCGCGTGCGCCCCAGACATGCAGGGTTTGGCCGAAATCGGTATTGGTGCCCGCAGCCATGCCCATTTCGCTGGCCGGGTCGAAGAACCCGCCAAGACCGACAGTGGTGTTCACCAGCAAGCGCGCAGTATCCCGGAGCGCGCCGCGCATGTTCAGCTGCAGCACATTGTTGACGATGTCGCTTGGCAGCGACAGGTTGACCGCAAACCGCACAATCGCGTTCTCGATGTCGTCGGGCACCACGCTGGTATAGCCCTTGGACACAGGGCGCAGTAAGGCCCGGTCAACGCCACGGTTGAACTGATGCACCTCGCGGTTTTGACTCTCGTAGGGGTCAAACGCCTCTTGCGTGGTCCGCGACGGATCAGGCTTGGCACAGGCCGCAAGCAGCACCAACCCGATCAGGGCGGCAACACGACAAGCGGGCCGGGACAGGTGTTCAATAGGTAAAGGCAGCAATTTAAATATCCGCAAATTTAGGTAGGCACAGGGTTACATATACGATCGGGCGAACAAACCCAGCATCGTAGAAAGCTTGTTCACAATGCTGTGGCAGAATGGTGACATTGGCATTACACGGAAAAACCGTTTCTTTGCATGATCACACCTATAGCATACGGGATAATAATGCGATTGGATAAGCGAAAACTTGAAGCCGGGCACGAAGAATTGCGCGCCGCCCGCCGTGAAAGCCGAGGTCTTTACTGGTTTGTCGGCGTGTTCAGCTTTTTTGCGAACCTGCTGATGCTGACCGGTCCTATTTACATGCTTCAGGTCTATGACCGGGTGTTGGGAAGCGGCTCTGTCGAGACGCTGATCGCGCTGTCGGTGCTTGTGGTGTTCCTTTACGGCATGATGGCGCTTCTGGATTATGCCCGAGGGCGAATCATGGGCCGTGTCGGCGCCCGCTTTCAGGCGCGTCTTGACCGGCGGGTGTTTGACGCGGTCATTCGCAAATCTGCCGTTGCCCCGGATGCCACAAGTGCCACCGGCCTGAGCAATCTGGAATCGGTGCAGCGGTTGATGACATCTCCGGTCCTGCTGTCGATTTTCGACATGCCCTGGACTCCGTTCTTCTTTGCTGCGATCTGGGTGTTTCATCCGTGGTTGGGCACGCTGGCGCTTCTTGGCGGGCTTGTTCTGGTGTTTGTGACCGTGATCAACCAGTTCGTGATCCGCAACCCGCTCAACCGCGCCAACAACGCTAGCGTCCAGGCCGAAGCAACCTCACAGAAACTGCGCGCCGAGGCCGAAATGGTTCAGGCGATGGGCATGCGCGACGCCGCATTTGACCGCTGGCAGATGGCGCGCAAAACCGCCCTTGTCGAGCAGATTCGCTCGGCTGATATCGGCGGTAGCTTTACGACCACCACCAAGGCGTTTCGGCTGTTTTTGCAATCGGCCATGCTTGGGCTTGGGGCCTATCTTGTGCTGCAGGGCGAGATGACGCCGGGCGGCATGATCGCCGGTTCTATCCTTTTGGGCCGCGCCCTGGCGCCGATTGAACAGGCCATCGGCCAGTGGGCGCTGATTCAGCGCGCCGCCAAGGGCTGGACCACCCTGGCCGAATTGCTGGCCTCTGTGCCGCCGGAAGAGCCGCGCACACCTTTGCCCGATCCGCGCGCCATTCTGGAAATGCAGCAGGTCACCGTGGTGGCGCCGGGCGAAAGTCAGGCGGCCCTCAAGTCGATTACGTTCAAGCTACAGCCGGGGCAGGCGCTTGGCGTGATCGGCACCTCTGGGGCGGGCAAATCGACCCTGGCGCGGGCCATTACCGGCGTCTGGCGTCCGGCGGGGGGTAAAATCCGGCTTGATGGCGCGTCGCTTGAGCAATACGACCCGGCGGTTCTTGGACGCCATATCGGATACCTGCCGCAGCGCGTGCAGCTTTTCGAGGGCACAATCGCCGAGAACATTGCCCGCCTGTCACCAGAACCAGACGCGGCCAAGGTGGTCGAGGCGGCGCAAAAGGCCGATGCCCATGCCATGATTCTGAAGCTGCCCGATGGCTATGACACCAAGGTAAGCGCCAATGGCGGGCGTCTTTCGGGGGGGCAGATGCAACGGATCGGCCTTGCACGCGCAATGTACGGCGACCCGAAGATCCTTGTTCTGGACGAACCGAATTCCAATCTCGACAACGAGGGAAGCGAGGCCGTGAACACGGCGATCCGCGGCTTCAAGGCCGAAGGCAAGGCCGTGGTCATCGTGGCGCATCGCCCCACTGTCATCAAGGAATGCGATCTTTTGCTGATGCTGGACAACGGTATGATGCGGTCGTTCGGGCCACGTGACAAGGTTCTGCAGGAGGTTCTGCAAAACCCAAAGGAAACGGCGAAGACACCCGCCATGGGAGGCATCCAATGAGCGCGCCAACTGACAACGCGTGGTCGGCGCGCGTGCCGGTCCTTATCGGGCTTTTCGGGTTGGTGTTGCTGGTCGGCGGCTTTGGAACATGGGCCACCCTGACCAAGATTTCCGGGGCGATCATCGCCAGCGGGCGCATCGAGGTGGATCAGAACCGCCAGGTGGTTCAGCATCCCGATGGCGGTGTTGTCGCCGCGATTGATGTGAAAGAGGGCGATCACGTGGCCGAAGGGCAGGTTCTGCTGCGGCTGGACCCGACGCAATTGCGATCGACCCTCTCGATCACCGAAAACCAGCTTGCGGAACTGATGGCGCGGCGCGGTCGCCTTGAGGCCGAGCGTGACGGGCGCACCGAGATTGTCTTTGATCCGCTTCTGAAGGAACTGGCCGCGCAAATGCCGGATGCGGCCAACCTTATGAGCGGACAGGAAAACCTGTTGCGTGCGCGCGCCGAAACCAGTGCCGCCGAGATCGACCAGCTCAACAAGCGGCGCGCCCAGACCGCCAATCAGATCGAAGGCATCGCCGCACAGCAGGCCGCGCTGACCCGTCAGCTTGAGCTGATCGAACAGGAATTGCGCGACCAGCAGTCGCTTTTTGATCGTGGCCTGGCACAGGCCGGGCGGGTTCTTGCCCTGCAACGCGAACAGGCGCGCCTGACCGGCTCTGTCGGCGAGCTGACCGCACAAAAGGCACAGGCGGGCGGGCGCATCACCGAGATCGAGATCCAGATTCTCAAACTTGGCTCGGACCGGCGCGAAGAGGCGATCACCACCCTGCGTGATCTGCAATTCCGCGAGCTTGAGCTGCGCGAGCAACGCCGCGCCCTGATCGAACAGATGAGCCGCCTCGAGATCACCGCGCCGGTGGCGGGGGTGGTCTATGACATGACTGTTTTTGCCCTGCGCTCGGTCGTGCGCCCGGCCGATCCGGTGCTTTTCATCGTGCCGCAGGATCGCGCCCTCGTGATCAACGCGCAGGTCGATGCGATCCATGTGGACAAGCTTTTCCTTGATCAGGAGGTCACCCTGCGCTTCACCGCGCTTGATCAGCGGCGCACCCCCGAACTGACCGGGCGCGTCACCCAGATCTCTGCCGATGCCTTTCAGGACGAGGCGACGCGCGCCAGCTATTACCGGGCCGAAATCGTGCTTGTCGAGGGCGAACAGGCGCGCCTGCCCGAGGGCACGACCCTGATCCCCGGCATGCCGGTCGAGGCCTTTATCCGCACCGAGGATCGCACCCCGATCGCCTATCTGGTCAAACCTTTCACCGATTATCTGAGCAAAGCCTTCCGCGGATAGGCGGATTTGATGGCACGCCGCGCCGTTTTTCGATTTCATTCCAGAAAAACAGCGATTAGCGTCGGGGCAACGCTGCACCAAGGGAGATGTGAACATGGGTCAATTTGAATCAAAGCTTGCCGAGATGGGGGTTACCCTTCCCGAGGCCCCGGCCCCTGCGGCCAATTATGTGCCCTATGTGCAAGCCGGTGACATGCTCTATGTCTCGGGCCAGATTGCCAAGGATGACAACGGTTTGATCATCGGCACACTTGGCGACGACATGGATGCGGCGGCAGGTGCCGCGGCGGCCAAGGTCTGTGCGATTGCGCTTTTGGCGCAGGTCAAGGCCGCCTGTGGCGGCGATCTCGACCGCCTTGTCCGGGTGGTCAAACTGACCGGTTTCGTCAATTCCACCGCCGATTTCACCGATCAGCCGCAGGTGATCAACGGCGCTTCCGACTTTATCGGCGAGGCGCTTGGCGACGCGGGCAAACACGCGCGCGCCGCCGTCTCGGCGCCGTCCTTGCCGTTTGGCGTGGCGGTTGAAATCGACGGGGTGTTCCAGATCAGATGACGGCCCTTCCAGAGGTGTTTTTCCGCCTGCCGCTGGCGCATCGCGGGCTGCATGACGTGGCGGATGGGCGACCCGAAAATTCGCGCGCGGCAATCCGTGCGGCGATTGACGCGGGCTATGGCATCGAGATTGACCTGCAACTGTCGCGCGATGGGCGTGCGATGGTGTTTCATGACTACGACCTTGGCCGATTGGCCGGCGTCAAGGGCCCGGTGCGTCAACGCGATGCCGCCGAGCTTGGGCAAATCCCGCTCTTGGGCGGCGATGAGGGCATTCCCGATTTCGCCGAGGTGCTGGCGCTTGTCGCCGGGCGCGCCCCGCTTTTGGTAGAGCTCAAGGATCAGCATGGCCAGATGGGCGACACCGATGGCACGCTGGAGCGGGCCACGGCGCGGTGTCTTGCGGATTACACCGGCCCGGTCGGGCTGATGTCGTTCAACCCGCATATGGTTGCTCGCCTCGCCAGCCTTGCGCCGGATGTGGCGCGCGGGATCGTCACCTGTGGCTATAGCGCCGAGGATTGGCCGCTGTTGCGCGCCGAGACCCGCGCGCGGCTTCGCGATATCCCCGATTACGGCGCGACCGGATCGGTTTTTGTCAGCCACGATATCGACGATCTCGACAACCCGCGCCTGGCCGACCTCAAGGCCGAGGGGGCCGGCGTGTTCTGTTGGACCGTGCGTTCGGCGCAAGCCGAGGCAGAGGCGCGCAGGATCGCAGATAATATCACATTTGAGGGCTATCTTCCCACGCCCGCCGCTTGATCCGCGCGCAAGGCGGGCCAGATAGAACCTGTGGCAAGAGAACGGCGGGGCCGATGACGCAAAGCGAGCTAGTGATAAGCCTGCACGACGCCCTGGCGCAGATCGGGCCAGAGGCCTGGGATGCCTGCGCCTGCCCCGAGGCCGCAAGTGGCGGGCGCCCGAATGATCCCTTCACCACCTATCGGTTTCTCAAGGTACTGGAAGACAGCCGCTCTGTCGGCGTCGGAAGCGGCTGGCAACCACATTACATGACCGCCGAGGCCGAGGGGCAAATCATCGCCTGCGCGCCGCTCTACCTCAAATCCCACAGTCAGGGCGAATATATCTTCGATCACAATTGGGCCGACGCCTATGAGCGGGCGGGCGGACGCTATTACCCCAAACTTCAGGTTGCCGTGCCGTTCACGCCGGTCACCGGACGACGGCTTTTGGTGCGCCCCGGCTTTGAAGAGATCGGGCGCGCCGCCCTTGTTCAGGGCGCGGTCGAGACCGCCGGGCGCAATGCGCTCTCGTCGCTGCACCTGACCTTTTGCACCGAGGACGAGGCCCGCGCCGGCGCAGCCATGGGCCTTATGGCGCGCAAAAACCAGCAATATCACTGGGTCAATCGCGGCTATGGCGATTTTGACGCCTTCCTCGCCGATCTTTCGTCGCGCAAGCGCAAGACCATCCGCAAGGAACGCGCCCGCGCGCAGGGCTTTGGCGGCGAGATCGAGCAGCTGACCGGCGATCAGATCAAGCCGCACCACTGGGATGCGATCTGGGCGTTTTACCAGGACACCGGCGCGCGCAAATGGGGCACGCCATATCTTACGCGGGCGTTCTTTGATCTCGCCCACGAGCGGCTGCGCGATGACATCCTGTTGGTCTTGGCGCATCGCGAGGGCCGGGTGGTGGCGGGGGCGATGAACCTGATTGGCACCTCGGCACTTTATGGCCGATACTGGGGCTGCACCGAGGAGCACCCCTGCCTGCATTTCGAGCTATGCTATTATCAGGCGATGGATTTCGCGATTGCGCAGGGGCTTGATCGGGTAGAGGCTGGTGCGCAGGGTGAACACAAGCTGGCGCGCGGCTATTTGCCGGTGGGCACCCATTCATTGCACTGGCTGCGCGATGAGGGGTTCTCCGAGGCTGTCGCGCATTACCTTGAGGCAGAGCGCGCGGCGGTGGATGAGGATATCGAGTTTCTCACCGGCTATGGCCCGTTCCGCAAAACCGATATGGAGGATCACGAATGAGCGAACACCTGAGCGAGACCGCCCGCAAGACGACCCTGACGCCCTTGCTTGAAAACGGCTGGACGCTCGATGAAGAGCGGGACGCGATCTTCAAAGAGTTCAAGTTCGCCAATTTCGTCGAGGCCTTCGGCTTTATGACCCGCGCCGCGATCTGGGCCGAGAAGTGGAACCACCACCCGGAATGGTTCAATGTTTACAACAAGGTAAACGTGGTCCTGACCACCCATGACGTCGATGGGCTTAGCGCGCTTGACCTCAAGCTTGCCCGCAAGATGGACGGTCTGGCCGAGGGATGACGGCACCGCTGCGTGTGACCGGCATGCCGTGACGCGGGCGCTGACCCTGCCTTGCGAACAGGCCGCGCGCAACATTGCGATCTATCCATGGTTTCGCTTTTGCCAAAGCCTGATCTTCTGGCAGGCGGTCTGGTTTCTCTATTTCCAGGCGCAACTCTCCGCCACCGAGGCGATTGTGCTTTATGCCATCTATGACATCGGCACCACTGCACTTGAGGTGCCCTCGGGCTATATGTCCGACCGGCTTGGGCGGCGCTTTACCCTTTTGGCTTCGGCTGTGGCGGGGCTTGCCGGGGCGGTCTTGCTGGCGCTTGGCAATGATTTCGTCACCTTTGCCCTGGCGCAGATCCTGATGGGGGCAAGCATGGCCTTCGCGTCCGGCACCGAAAGCGCCATGCTCTATGAATCCCTCGTGGCCGCCGGTCGCAAGGCCGAGGTCGAGCAACAGGAACTCCGCGCTTGGCGGTTTTCCTTCACCGCGCTTGCGCTGTCCGCCATCACCGGCGGCGCCATGGCAACGCTTGCGCCGACTGCGCCGTTCTACGCAGGCGCGCTTGCCTTTGGTGGGGTGCTTTTACTTGCGCTGCGCTTTCACGAGCCACCCAAATCCGGCGCGCCCTTGCCCGAAGGGGCCGAGGTGTTGCGCCTGCAGTCGCTCAAATACGCACTGAACCAACCGGTTCTGATCCGGCTCTTCGCGCTCAGCGTGCTGATGTATGGCTTCAGCCATTTGCCCTTCGTCTTTGGCCAGCCCTTTATCCTCGCGGCCCTGAACGACGGTGGTCACGGCGCCAATGCGCCCATGGTCAGCGGCGCAGTTTCGGCGGTGATGATGGTTATTTCGGTGCTCGCCTCATGGTGGGCCCTGCGGCTTCGCCATTGGCTTGGCCTGTCTGCGATCCTGATGGTGGCCTTCACGATGCAGATCGCCCTGATCGGTGTTCTGGCGCTCAGCATCAACACCATCGTCATCGCGATGATGTTCCTTCGGATGGTGCCGGATTCGCTGTCAAAAGCGTTAATCGCCGCGCGGGTTCAGCCGGAATTGCAGGATGCCAGCCGCGCCACCTACCTGTCACTACAGAGCTTTTGCGCACGGCTCGCCTTTGCCGCGACGCTCTATCTCGCCTCCTTCGGCACGGCCAGCGATGGCACGATGCCCTAAGCCGATATCCAGCATATCCTGGGGCATTACGTCATCGGCGGCCTGATTTTCCTAACCGTTCTGATCATCGCCGCCCGGCGCCTGCCAATTGACGCGTCAAGATCCTTTTCTTCTTGCTGAAAATATCCCGGGGAGTGTGAGGGGCAGCGCCCCTCACCCCAACAAAAAAGAGCGACCTCAGCCGCTCTTTTCCGCACCCCTTCAAGATGGGTGTGGCTTACATAGCCGCCAAAAGCGATTCACCGGCGCTCACTTCGCAGGTGCCGGGGCTTTCCTCGGCATGCAGCAGGGTAACGGTGCCATCCTCGACCAGCATGGCATAGCGCTTGGAGCGACCATAAAGCCCGGCGGGCGGTGCGTCGAAATCCATGCCGATCGCCTTGGTGAACGCGCTTTGCGGGTCTGACATCATGCTCAGGCCCGCCTCGTTGGCGCCGGTTGCCTCGCCCCAGGATTTCATCACGAAGGGGTCATTGACGCTGATACAGATGATCTCATCCACGCCTTTGGCGTCAAACTCTGCCTTGGTGCGCACAAAGCTTGGTACATGTGCCGAATGGCAGGTCGGCGTATAGGCGCCGGGCACGGCAAAGATCACCACTTTGCGCCCTGCGGTATGTGCGCTCAGCGATACCTCTTGCGGACCGTCTGCGCCCAGTTGCAAAAGCGTCGCATCGGGAAGTTTGTCGCCTTTCGAAATACTCATGGTCGTTCCTCGTCTATCAAACGTGTTTCAATTGACTGTAGATATAGGCGGGTGACAGGCAAGTGACCACGAAAAATTAAGGAGAGGGCGAATGCCGAGGGTAGTAGTGATCGGGGCCGGACAGGCCGGCGCATCGGTGGTGGCCAAGCTGCGCGCTGAGGGGTTCGAGGGGGCGATTACCCTGATCGGCGACGAACCTGTTCCGCCTTATCAACGCCCGCCGCTGTCCAAGAAATACCTGCTTGGCGACATGGCGCTCGAGCGGCTTTACCTGCGCCCCGAGCGGTTTTACCCCGAGGCCGATATTGATCTGCGCCTTGGCTCTGCGGTGACGGGCATCGACCGCGCGGCCAAAGAGGTGGTCATCGGGCAAGAGCGGCTTGGATATGACGATCTCGTGCTTGCCACCGGGTCGCTGCCCCGGCGCTTGCCGGCTTCCATTGGTGGCGATCTTGGTGGCGTGCATGTGGTGCGTACGCTCGGCGATGTCGATGCCATGGCGCCCGGATTTGTGCCCGGCGCGCGGGTTTTGATCGTCGGCGGCGGTTATATCGGGCTTGAGGCGGCGGCGGTTGCGGCCAGCTGCGGTATGCAGGTGGTTCTGGTCGAAATGGGCGAGCGGATATTGCAGCGCGTGGCGGCAAAAGAGACCTCGGATTATTTCCGCGCGCTGCATGCACGCCACGGCGTTGATATCCGCGAAGGCATCGGGCTTGAGCGGCTGATGGGCGAGGGCCAGGTGAGCGGCGCGCGCCTGAGCGACGGTAGCGCGCTTTCGCTCGATATGGTCATCGTCGGTGTCGGCATCACCCCCGACACGGCCCTTGCCGAGGCCGCAGGTCTTGAAATCGACAACGGGATTGCCGTCGATGCCATGGGGCGCACAAGCGATCCGTCGATCTGGGCGATCGGCGATTGTGCCTCTTTCCCCTATAAGGGCGGCCGGTTGCGGCTTGAAAGCGTGCCCAATGCGATCGACATGGGCGATTGCGTGGCGGGCAACATCATGGGCAAGGAGGTGGCCTATGTGCCGCGCCCGTGGTTCTGGTCGGATCAGTATGATGTCAAACTACAGATCGCCGGATTGAACACCGGCTATGACCGCATCGTCACCCGCGCCGCCGAAGGCGAGGATGCGGTGTCGTTTTGGTACTTCAAGGGCGCACAGCTTTTGGCGGTCGACGCGATGAATGACCCGCGCGCCTATATGGTCGGCAAGCGTCTGATTGATGCAGGCAAAACCGCCGACCCGGATCTGGTGGGCGATGCAAGCGTTGACCTCAAGGCGTTATTGAAGCCTTGAGGATCATCGCTGGAAAACATCGTGGCCGCGCCCTTGCCAGCGTTGGCAAAGGGGATGCCGCCGCGCACCTTCGCCCGACAAGCGACAGGGTGCGCGAAAGCCTGTTCAACGTTTTGGCAGGCGGCTATGGCGACCCGGTTACCGGCGCTCGGGTGCTCGATATCTTTGCCGGCACCGGTGCGCTTGGCCTTGAGGCGCTGTCGCGCGGGGCGACGACGGTCAGTTTTATCGAGGATGGCCGCAAGGCGCTGGGTATTCTGCGCGAGAATATCGCGCTCTGTCGCGCCGAGGGCGAAACCCGGATTTTCAAAACCGACGCGCGCCGTCCGTGTGAAAACCCCGGTGCGCCGCATGATCTGGTCTTCCTTGATCCGCCCTATGGAAAAGGCCTTGGCGAAGCGGCGCTTGCCGCCGCCCTCGCCGGGGGCTGGATCGCCGAAGGGGCGCTGATCGTCTGGGAAGAAAGCGCAGGCATTATCCCGCCCGAAGGCGTTCAGCTTATCGAGGAACGCAAATATGGCGATACCGTCATCCGCTTTCTGGAGCGACCTTCTTAGCCGCGCATCAAGTCGGGCAGATCCCCGGACAGCCCCGCCGCCTCGCGGATGAACCCACGGCGCAGGCCGGGCAGGGCGCCAATCGCGCCCATCCCAAGGTCGCGCGCCGCGCGCAGCAGCGGGTTATCGTTGGAAAACAGCCGGTTGGTAAGGTCCGTCGCCATCGCAAGCGTCGCCGTGTCGAACCGGCGCCATTGCTGATAACGCGCCAGAACATCCTCGGCGGCAAAGTCTTCGCCGCGATGGCTGGCCTCGTCCAGCACCTGCGCCAGAGCGGCCACATCGCGCAGTCCGGCGTTGAGGCCTTGCCCCGCAATCGGATGCATCCCGTGCGCCGCATCGCCGATCAGCGCAAGCCGCTCTGCAACGAACTGATTGGCGACGCTCAGGCTCAGCGGATAGGTAAACCGCTTGCCCGCCAGTGTGATGTCCCCGAGGAAATCGCCAAAGCGCGGGCGCAGCACTTCCATGAAATCCGCATCCGACAGGGCGGCAAAGCGGGCGGCGGTCTCATCTGTTTCGCTCCAGACAATCGAGCTTTGATTGCCGGGCAGCGGCAGGATCGCCAGCGGCCCATGGGGCATGAAAAACTGATGCGCGATGCCATTGTGGGGCCGCTCATGCGCAATCGCCGCCACCAGAGCGGTCTGCCCATAGCCCCAGCCGGTGCGTTTGATCCCGGCGCGCATTGCGGTGCCCGATCCGCGCCCATCCGAGCCGACAATCAGCCGCGCGCTCATCACCTTGCCCGACCCAAGCGTGACGCTTACGCCTTTCGGGCCAACCTCTTGCGCGATCACGCGGTCGCCGGACACTTGGATGATCAACGGCGTCTCTGCCATCGCCTCTAGCAGGGCGCGGCGCAAAAACCGATCCTCAAGCATGTGACCCATCGGGCCTTCTTCGATCTCGGCATGGTCGAAATGCAGAAAGAACGGCGCAGGCCCCTGGCCCGCGTGCCCGTCCGAGACCTTGATTTCAAGCATCGGTTGGGCGTGGTCCGCGACCCGAGCCCAGACCCCGAGATTGTCCAACAGCCGCACCGAGGCCAGGGCCAAGGCATAGGCGCGCCCGTCAAAGGCGGCGTTTTTGCGCACCGGCTCGTCGAGTGCGTCGATCACCGTGCTGCGCAACCCGGCGCGCGCAAGGGCCAAGGCAAGCGCCGGGCCATTGAGCCCGCCACCAACAATCACGATATCGCTGTTATATTCCATACCCCTCAATATGTTTGCCAAGGCGGGATTGTCCATGCGCCGCTCTGCCGCTACCAATGATTTTTGAATGCAGCGTGAGGCGGGGGACAGGCAATGCAAGACTGGCTGAAGATGACGGCAGGCGATCTGGGGCGCGGCATCGGGCGCGGCGAAATCGACCCGCAGGCCCTGACCGAGACCTATCTTGCGGCGATCAACGCCCACCCGGCGCGCGACCGTATCTATAGCGCGGTGACCGAAGGGCGCGCCCGCGCCGAGGCCGAGGCCGCCGCCGAGCGTGCCGCCGCAGGACAGCGCCTTGGCCTTTTGGATGGCGTGCCGGTCAGTTGGAAAGACCTGTTCGACAGTGCTGGCGTCGCCACCGAGGCCGGCAGTGCCCTGCTGGCCGGGCGGGTGCCCGAGCGTGACGCCGAAGTCTTGCGCAATGCCACGGCGGCGGGGCTTGTCTGTTTGGGCAAGACCCACATGAGCGAGCTGGCCTTTTCCGGGCTTGGCCTTAACCCGGTGACGGCGACGCCGCCTTGCGTGAATGACGCGGGCGCGGTGCCGGGGGGGTCATCCTCGGGGGCGGCGGCCAGTGTGGCCTTTGATCTTGCGGCCTGTGGGATCGGCTCGGACACTGGCGGGTCGGTGCGTATTCCCTCGGCCTGGAACGATCTGGTGGGGTTGAAAACCACCGCCGGGCGGGTGTCGCTTGAAGGCGTTGTGCCGCTTTGCGCTAAATTCGACACGGTCGGCCCGCTGGCGCGTTCGGTCGAGGATGCGGCGCTGATGCTGGCGGCCCTTGAGGGCGGCAAACCCGCCGATCTGCGCGGTGCCCGCCTTGACGGGCTGCGCTTTGCCGCGCTTCAGACGGTGGTTTTGGATGACATCCGCCCCGAACCGGGCGCCGCCTATGAGGCCGCCATTGCGCGTCTGCGCGAGGCGGGGGCGGTGGTCGAGGAAATCGACGCGCCCGAGGTGGCGCAAGCGATGCCGCTTTCGGCGGCGCTTTTCACCGGCGAGGCCTATGGCATCTGGCGCGACGTGATCGAGGCCGCGCCCGAAAGGATGTTCGCGCCCATTCTCGAACGCTTCCGCGGTGGCAAAGAGGTCAGCAGCGCCGATTACGTGGCCGGATGGCGCATGCTTGACGGGTTGCGCCGCGATTGGGCCGCGCGGGTGGCGGGCTATGATGCGGTGATCATGCCCTCGGCCCCGAACCTGCCGCCCAATGCCGAGCGGTTGATGAGCGATGAGGCCTATTACGTGACCGAGAACCTGTTGACCCTGCGCAACACGCGGGTGGGCAACCTGATGGGGCTTTGCGCCGTGACATTGCCCACGGGCCAGCCGAGTTGCGGGATCATGTTCTGTGGTAAACCGTTTCAGGAAGAGCGGCTTTTGCGTGTGGCCAAGGCCGCCGAAGACGCCCTGGCCTAGGGCGCGCGGGGCAAGTGAGGGACCCCTCCGGCGGGAGTATTTGCCGGAACGATGAAAGCGGGGCAGGGGGCGTGCCTGCCAAAATGCCACAATTTGTCTGTCAAGGTATTGGTTTTGCTGGACCTGAAGCCGGGGCTTGGGTAGATTCGGTTTCAAATGGGGCGATAACGATCCCAATCTTTGAGGCAGTATCAGATGTTTCCCGAGCGGTTTTCGAACCTTCCGGCCTATGCGTTTCCGCGCCTGCGGAGCTTGTTGGACGCCCATGCGCCCGGCGGCGAGGCCTTGCATATGACGATTGGCGAGCCCCGGCACGATTTCCCGCGCTGGATTGTCGATATCATCGCAGAGCACGCGGATGGCTTTGGCAACTACCCTGTCAACGAAGGCATGCCGTCGCTATTGGAGGCGATGAGCGGTTGGGTTGGGCGGCGCTATGGCGTTGATCTTGCCGCAGATACCCGGATTATGGCGCTGAATGGCAGCCGTGAGGGTCTCTATAATGCGATGATGGCGCTTTGCCCGGAAACCAAGGCGGGCAAGCGGCCCGTGGTTCTGGTGCCGAACCCGTTTTACCAGGTTTACATGGTTGCCGCGCTGAGCGTGGGCGCAGAGCCGGCGTTTTTGAATGCCACCCGCGAGACCGGGTATCTGCCTGATTTCACAAGTCTTTCGGAAGAGGTTCTGAACCGGGTGACGGTGGCCTATCTGTGTTCGCCGAGCAACCCGCAGGGCGCGGTGGCGAGCCGCGAGTATTGGGCTGATCTTATCGCTCTGGCGGAAAAACACGATTTCCGCATCTTCGCCGATGAATGCTACGCCGAGATTTACCGCGACGGCCCGCCCGTGGGCCTGTTGCAGGTGGCCCATGAGATGGGCGCCGATCCCGAGCGGATCGTGGCGTTTCACAGCCTCTCGAAGCGCTCGAACCTGCCGGGGCTGCGCTCTGGCTTTGTGGCGGCCGGGCCCGAGAGCATCAAGGCGATGAAACAGCTTCGCAATTATGCCGGCAGCCCGCTGCCGATGCCATTGCAGCATGCCGCCACGGCGGTCTGGAACGACGAGGCGCATGTGGTCGAGAACCGCCGCCTTTACGGTGAAAAATACCGCGTTGCGGACGAGATCCTTGGCAATCTGCCCGGCTATCACAGCCCCGAGGCGGGGTTTTTCCTGTGGTTGCCGGTGCCTGATGGCGAAGAGGCGACCGTGAAGCTCTGGAAAGAGACCGGCGTTCGGGTGTTGCCCGGCGCATATCTTAGCCAGGAGGCCGGCGGCGTGAACCCCGGCAAGGGATACATCAGGGTCGCGATGGTGGCCGAAGAACAAGAGATGGCGCGCGGGCTGAACCGCTTGCGTGACTGTCTGTACGGATGATTGAGGGCGAAAAGAAGATGGCATATCAAACGCGCGGGCGTGACCCCCTGCTGGACAGCACCATGACACAGGCGATTGAAAAGCGCGGCAAGGAATTGCTGGGCCTGACGCTTTTGATATTGGCGGCCATGGCGGCGGCGATGGTGGCCTCCTATAGCCCGGACGATCCCAGCTGGATGTCGGCCACCGATGCGCCGGTGCAGAACTGGATGGGGCAGGTCGGGGCGTCGATTGCCGCGCCGTTGTTCATGATCGTCGGCTGGGGCGCTTGGGGTCTGGCCATCGTTCTTGCGCTCTGGGGCGCGCGCTTTGCGCTTCATCGCGGGCAAGAGCGCGCCATCGGGCGTCTTATCTTTGCGCCTATCTGGCTTGCGGTTCTGGCGCTTTATGCCTCGTCGCTGACGCCGGGGGCGGAGTGGGCCGCAACCCATAGCTTTGGGCTTGGCGGGCTGTTCGGCGACACGGTTCTGGGCACGTTTTTGGGTATTTTGCCAATCGGGGCGAGCCTTGGGCTCAAGCTTTTGTCGGTGCTTTTGGGCGCGGGCATGCTTGTGCTTGGGGCGTTTGTGCTTGGGTTTACCAAGCTGGAGCTGTCGCAGATCACCCGCTTCCTTCTGGTTGGTGTGATCATGACCTATGCGGGTATCATGACCCTTTTGGGCAAGGGCGCCGGGGGCGCGGCGCAGGCGGGGCAGGCCATGCAGGCGCGGCTTGCGGATCGCCGTGCGCGCCGGGCAGAGGCCGCAGAGGCCGCCGCCGCCGCCTATTATGAGCCAGAGGTTCAGCCCTCGGTCGTGCAGCGCGCCTATGCCGAGCCCGCGTTCGAGGACGCGCCGGAGTATGCCCCGGTTGCGGAAAAGCCCGGTGGCCTGCTGGCGCGGATGCCGATGCTGATGCGCAAACCCGATGTGATGCCAGAGCCGGAATTGGTCGAAACCGCCGCCTTTGAAGGCGAGGCGGACATGCCGGGCGATGACCGGATCAGCGCCAAGATTTCCGATGTGATCCGGGCGCGGGTGCGTCAAAACCCGGCCGTACGCGCCGAATCCGTGGCACCGCTGACCAAGGGGCGCGGGCGCGGGCCTGATCCCCTTATCCTGAGCGCGGGGCCGAAGGTTGCCCTGCCGCCAGAGCCGCCGCTGACCGCGCGCCGGGTGACGGATGTGCCGCCGGTGCCGCCGGTGCCGCAATCCTATGGCTTTGACGACGAGGCGCTGGTCGAGGAGGATGAGACATACGCCGATGATTTCGCCGCCTATGAGACCGAGCCGAAGCCCACGGCACAGGCGCCGCGCATCCCCACGCCCGAGCCGCGCAAGGTGGTACAGCATGCCACGCGCCGCGCGCCGCAACCCTCGACGCGCGCCATTGCCGAGGCACAGCCGGTGCTGCAATTCGATGAAGGCGCGGGCGTCGAGTACGAATTGCCGCCGCTCAGCCTTTTGTCGAGCACCGAAAACATTCAGCGCCATCACCTGAGCGACGAAGCGCTGGAGGAAAACGCCCGCATGCTTGAAAGCGTGCTCGACGATTACGGCGTAAAGGGCGAGATCGTCAGCGTGCGCCCCGGTCCGGTGGTGACAATGTATGAGCTTGAACCGGCGCCGGGCCTCAAGGCGAGCCGGGTGATCGGGCTTGCCGATGATATCGCGCGCTCGATGTCGGCGCTTTCGGCGCGGGTTTCAACCGTGCCGGGCCGCTCGGTCATCGGGATCGAATTGCCCAATGATCACCGCGAGATGGTTGGGTTCCGCGAAATCCTGTCAAGCCGCGCCTATGGCGACGGCAATCAGCGCCTGCCTCTGGCGCTTGGCAAGGATATCGGCGGCGATCCGATGGTTGCCAACCTTGCCAAGATGCCCCACCTTTTGATTGCGGGCACCACCGGGTCGGGTAAGTCGGTGGCGATCAACACGATGATCCTGAGCCTTTTGTACAAGCTGACGCCGGAAGAATGCCGGATGATCATGATCGACCCCAAGATGCTTGAACTGTCGGTTTATGACGGCATTCCGCATCTTCTGTCGCCGGTTGTGACCGACCCCAAAAAGGCGGTCGTGGCCCTCAAATGGGTCGTGGCGGAAATGGAAGACCGCTATCGCAAGATGTCGAAAATGGGTGTGCGCAACATCGACGGTTATAATGGCCGGGTCGATGAGGCCCTCAAGAAAGGCGAATTGTTCAGCCGAACGGTACAGACCGGATTTGACGACGATACCGGCGAGCCGGTGTTCGAGACCGACGAATTCGCCCCCGAGCGGATGCCCTATATCGTGGTCATCGTCGATGAGATGGCCGACCTTATGATGGTGGCCGGCAAAGAGATCGAGGCCTGCATTCAGCGCCTTGCGCAGATGGCGCGCGCCAGCGGCATTCACCTTATCATGGCCACACAGCGCCCCTCGGTCGATGTGATCACCGGCACGATCAAGGCCAACTTTCCGACGCGGATTTCGTTCCAGGTCACAAGCAAGATCGACAGCCGCACCATTCTTGGCGAGATGGGCGCAGAACAACTTTTGGGCATGGGCGACATGCTCTACATGGCGGGCGGCGGCAAGATCACCCGCTGTCACGGGCCGTTTGTAAGCGATGAAGAGGTCGAAGAAGTCGTCAACCACCTCAAGGCTTACGGCCCGCCCACCTATGTCGGCAGCGTCCTTCAGGGCCCCGATGAGGACAAGGCCGACAGCATCGACGCGGTTCTCGGGCTGAGTTCGGGCGGCAATACCGATATGGAAGACGCGCTTTACGATACGGCGGTTGCCATCGTGATCAAGGATCGCAAATGCTCGACCTCCTATATCCAGCGCAAGCTTGCAATCGGCTATAACAAGGCCGCGCGGCTTGTCGAACAGATGGAAGATCAGGGCATCGTCAGCTCTGCCAACCATGTTGGTAAACGCGAAATTCTGGTGCCGGAGCAATAAAGACTTTCCCGCGCTCCACCGGGTTTCGGATTGGGCGCGGGCAGAGATCACAGCGACCTCCAAAGGCGGAGACAGATATGCCCGACGATCCCACGCCCTCAGCGGGCGCTCAGCCGGAAAATGGCCAACGCCTGCTGGATGTCCCGAACTGGCTCTATCTTCTGCGGGAATTCGATTCGCTTTATCGCTATGGCTCTGCCGGGGGCAGCCCGGCAATCCGTGGCCATCGCAAGCGGGTGCGCGACAGGCTGTCTGCGGTCATGGCCCGCAACCCGGAACTAAGCCAACGCGCCAGCGAAACAAAGCCAGTCACGGCGCATCTTCCGCGCGCACTTGACCTTGGCGAGCGCGCCGCGATGCAGGGCATGGCGCGTGCGCTGCGCGAGGTGAAAGACGAGCTGACCTGGGAATACGGCTATGAGAAGATCTCCAGGGCGCTGAGCCAGAAATATGCCTATTGCGAAATCCTTGGGCCACAAGGCCCGGTGCACTGCGACAACCTGATCCTTGGGTTTGTGCTGTTCGCGCCGAATACGACCTATCCACAGCACAGCCATAACGAGATTGAGGAAAGCTATATCTCGGTCTCCGGCGCCTGGTCGGAAAACAACTCGGCGGTTTTTGCGCCCGGTTCGCTGATCCTCAATCGCTCCGGGGATGAGCATCGCATCACCACGGGTGATCGCGACCCCTGTCTGCTGGCCTATGCCTGGACCGGCCCCGAGGCGCGCCTTGCCAAGCCGGATATGAAGCTGTCATCGACCCGCAAAACCAAATTGGCTCCATAAACGCGCGCTTTGCTATCGGATAACACCCGGCGTGTTATTGCGTCTCTTGGCGCGCGCCCCCATGTTTTTGACCAAGACAGGATGCAAAGGCTTGTGGAAAGGCTTAGATCAGACGTTATGAAATATATGCGTATCTTGACGGTCCCGGCAGTTATGCTGGCGATGACCCTCCCGGTGGCGGCGCAACAGCTGTCGCTTGGGCAAATCTCTGGCTATCTGAACGGTCTCAAGACCGCGCAGGGCGCGTTTACCCAGATCAACGACGATGGCACGATCAGCACGGGGCGCATCTTGATCAAGCGTCCGGGGCGGGTGCGGTTCGAATATGATCCGCCCGAGAAAACGCTGGTGGTTGCCGATGGCGATACGGTGGGGATCGTCGATCCCAAGTCGAACACCGGAACCGAGGCCTATCCGCTGCACCGCACGCCGCTCAAGATCATCCTTGCGCGCAATGTCGACCTGACCCGCGAGCGGATGGTCACCGGCCATTCGAGCGACGGCAAATCGACAACGGTGCGCGCGCAAGACCCCGATAACCCTGAATACGGCAGCATCGAGCTTGTCTTTACCGGTGATCCGGTCGAGTTGCGCCAATGGGTGATCAACGACAGTGGCGGCAGCCGCACGACGGTGGTGCTGGGTGACTTGAAAACCGGCATGCGCCTTGACGACGAAAGCTTTGTCATCCCCGGCAAGGATCGGGTCGTGATCGACCGCTAGGCGGCCCGCTTCGCGCCCTTGCCTGCGCGCCTCGGGAGGGGTCTCTCCGCGAGGCCGCCTGCAAGGGCGGATGAGCCGACCCCTAGATCACACGCGGCGCCCGCGACATTGCGAAAGCTGGCTCTGATAGGTTGTCGAGCGCGCGCCAACCTCGCCTGCCACCCGCAACAGCCAGGGCTTGCCATTGTAACTGCCGCGCGAAAAGCCGGTGCGCCCTTCGTGATAGGCAAGGTATTGGCTGCGCGCATCGCCCATGGAAATCCCAAGCCGTTCACTGGACTTGGCCATGTACCAGCCGATAAAATCGGCGGCGTCATGGATATCGCTGCGGCGCGCGGCAAACCGGTTGTTATCGCGCTTGTATTCATCCCAGGTGCCGTCCAGCGCCTGGCTATACCCATAGGCCGAACTTTGCCGACCCATCGGGATCACCCCGAGCGAAAAGCGAAACGGCGTGCGCGCATCGCTGATGAATTTGCTTTCCTGGTAAATCGTCGCCATCTGCACATGCACGGGCACACCCCACCGGCGTTCGGCCGCTCGGAAGGCGCGCGCATATTCCGGGCGCTCACCCAGGATGGCGCAGGCGTTGTCCAGGTTGCGCGGTGCTGTGCCATAGCCGCTTCCGCCGCCACAGGAGGCCAGCAACAACAACACCATAAATGCGCGAAGAGTTCTGCTCATCTGCCTCTCGCTTTCTTCTTTTTTCTGGAGTTTAGCCGAATCTGCGAGCGGTGGAAATCACGAATTACCCGATTTTGTGGCGCCGCCCTGCGCGGCCTGACTGTAGGGATGAGGTTCACAGACTGTTTCCGCCGAAAATCGGGTGGATGGTTGGACAAACCACCCTTGAAACGTTTACTATGTCTCTGTAGGGGCTGTTTATTATGATTAGATCACGCGCAAAATATCACTTGGGCCAGGTTGTCCGCCACAAGAAACACCCCTTTCGCGGGGTGGTCTTTGACGTGGACCCGCAATTCTCGAACACCGACGAATGGTATGCCTCGATCCCCGAGGATAGCCGCCCGTCGAAAGAACAGCCGTTCTATCACCTTCTGGCCGAGAACGAGCAGAGCTATTACGTGGCCTATGTCAGCGAACAGAACCTTGTCGCGGATTACTCCGGCGAGCCGGTCGATCATCCCGATATCCCCGATCTGTTCGGTCCGTTCGAGGACGGGCATTACCCGCTGCATTTCCAGCTCAACTGAGCGTCGATTGCGGGCAAGGGCGGGCTTCCGCCCACCCTTTTCACCTTAATATCCCAGGGCACAGCCATCTTTGCGCGGATCGCTGCCGCCTTCAAGGACGCCGCTGTCACGGATCTGGATCGCTTGCGCGCCGCCGATCGCATCCGGATCGGTGATCACGTCATGCCCCTTGTCCGCAAGCGCCTGCGCCACATCCGCACCATAGCCGCGCTCAAGCTTGAGGCCCGTCGGATCGGCAAAGGCGCGCGGGGCATCAATCGCGGCCTGCGGGTCAAGGCCGAAATCGCGCAGGTTTGACACAAATCGCGCATGGCCCGTCGATTGATATGACCCGCCCATCACCCCGAACGGCATGCTCACGCGACCGCCTTCGGTCAGCATGCCGGGAATGATCGTGTGCATCGGCCGTTTGCCGCCGCCAAGCTCGTTCGGGTGCCCCTCTTCAAGGGTAAAGCCCGCGCCCCGGTTTTGCAGCAAAACGCCAAATTTCTCTGATGCGATGCCCGAGCCAAACCCGTGAAAGATCGAATAGATCAGCGAGACAGCCATGCGATCACGATCAACGACCGTGATATAGATCGTATCGCGATGCACCGCTTCGGTCAGCGGTTTGGCGGCCGCCATCGCCTTTTTGGGGTCAATCAGCGCGGCCAGATTGGCCGCCGTTTCGGGCGCCAGCATGTAATCAAGCCGCGTCGTGCTGGCCGGATCGGCGATAAAACGGTTGCGCGCGTCATAGGCAAGCTTGGTGGCCTCTGCCTCGATATGAACGCGCTCTGCGCCAAAAGGGTCCATACCGGCGATGTCGAAATGCTTGAGAATGTTCAAAAGCAGGATCGCAGTCGCGCCCTGACCGTTGGGCGGATGCTCGACCAGATTGGCGCCTTTGTATTCACCGCTCACGGGCGTCGTATAATCACAGCGCTGAGCGGCGAAATCCGCCGCGCTATGCGCGCCGCCCATGGCGTTGAGCGTGGCCAGCATGTCCTCGGCAATCTCGCCTTCGTAAAACGCGGCGCGCCCGTCCTTGGCGATCCGGCGCAGAACCTCGGCCTGACCGGGGGCGCGAAACATCTCGCCGGGCAGGGGCGGTGTGCCGCTTGGCATGAAATGGCGCAACCCATGGCCCTGTAGCGCCTTGCCCGCCGTGGGCCAGTCATGCGCCACGCGCGGTGCCACGGGAACGCCGTGTTCGGCATAATGGATCGCGGGCGCCAGAAGCGTATCAAGGCCAAGGCGACCGTGATCGGCGCTCAGTTGACAAAACGCATCAATCGCGCCGGGGACGGTCACCGCATGCGCGCTGTTGAGCGGAACAGTGCCGAGGCCTTGCGCGCGCAGCGCGGCGGCACTTGCGGCGGCGGGGGCCCGGCCAGACCCGTTGAGGGCATGAATCTGATCTTGTCCCGGCTTGGTGAAAAGCACAAAGCAATCGCCGCCGATGCCGGTCATCTGTGGTTCGCAAATGCCCAGAAGCACCGCTCCGGCAATCGCCGCATCCATGGCATTGCCACCTTGCTGAAGGATATCAATCGCAGCCTTGGCCGCCAGCGGGTGCGAGGTGGCACACATTCCGTTTGTCGCAAAGGTGGCCGATCGGCCGGGCAGGTGAAAATCGCGCATGTCAGCTCCGTTATCCTGATGTTCGTCGGACAGTAGGGCCAGCGCAATGATTTGCCAATTGCAGGGCTGATATTTGGGGGATTTTAAAACCTCGGCGCCGCACACTGGGTGGGGGCTATTACGCACGGCGCCGAGGGAAGCCATATGCAGCTACACCCTAACGTATGGCTGGACTCTGAGGCGCCATTTGGAAGAAATTGGGGTTAGATTGGGGCGCCAGCACGGATAGGTTGCATCAGGGCGCGTTGCGCAGGAATTCCAGCGTCAGATGGTTCATTCCATCGCGTCTTTCATAGGCAACACGTTCCGTCAGGTCGCGAATCAAGAACCAGCCGAATCCCCCCTCGGGCAGGTCATCGCGCGGACCCGTGTGGTCAGGCAACTTGCCTTGCGGCAGGCATAATCCGGGCAAGGGGGCACCGCCATCGCGGAGATGAAAGCAGAGCCGGTCCGGCTTGATCGACACCTTCAGCAGAAAGTCGCGCTCCTGATCGGTGGCATAGGCATGCTCGACGATGTTATTCAGGGCTTCGGCCATGACAAGCTCGACCGATCCGCAGGTGTCTTCGCACACGCCGCGCTCGGAAAGTCGCGACCGCACCGCCAGCAATGTGTCGCGCACCGCCAGTTCCGAGGCCGTCGCCGTAAGCGTGAAATCCGTCGGAGTGCCCTCTAAAGTCACCGCGATGTCCCTTTTGAAGTGGCGGATCGCCGGGGAACCCGGCCTTTGATCAACCTGTTGCACGCGCTTTGAGGGCAATGATATCGTCATGGATAACAAAGACGGTATCCATCCGCGTCAGGCGAAAGACCTTGGCCACATCGGGCGTCAGCCCGGCCAGATCAAGGCGTCGCTCGCCGCTTAGCTGCTTCATGGCGGCCACGATCGCGCCAAGACCGCTTGAATCCACGAAGGTGACATTGCTGAGGTCGAGCACGATATGCGCCGGGCCTTGGGATGTGACATCGCGCATCTTGTCCTTGAACCGGATCGCTGCCGCAGCATCGATCCGCGTCTCGGCCACGGTTATGATATTCATGTCGTTGTGATAAGTTGATTGCAGGTCCATGGTGCCTCCGGCGGGGTACGTAGTAATACAGCCAAGGCTAGACCCAATTGGTTACCATTCGGTATGCAGGATCAGAAATTTTCAGGAGGCAGGTTAATGAATGAGGTCGTGATCGCAGGGGCGGCGCGCACCCCGATGGGTGGGTTTCAGGGAGACTTCGACGGGGTCGAGGCCGCCGTTTTGGGCGGCGCAGCGATTCGCGCGGCCCTTGCCGATGCCCGTACTGAAACGGTTGACGAGGTGCTGATGGGCTGTGTTCTGCCCGCAGGCCAGGGGCAGGCGCCGGCGCGCCAGGCCGGGTTTGCCGGGGGCCTTGGTGAAGAGGTGCCCGCCACCACGCTCAACAAGATGTGCGGATCGGGGATGAAGGCGGCGATGATCGGCTTTGACCAGATCGCGCTTGGCCAGACCGACCTGATGATCGCGGGCGGTATGGAATCAATGTCCAACGCGCCCTACCTTTTGCCCAAGATGCGCGGCGGCGCGCGGCTTGGCCATGCAGCGGTGGTGGATCACATGTTCCTTGACGGGCTGGAAGATGCCTATGACAAGGGGCGCCTCATGGGGACTTTCGCCGAAGATTGCGCCGAGAAATTCCAATTCACCCGCCAGGCCCAGGACGAATACGCGCTTGCCTCGCTGCAAGGTGCGCTTGATGCTCAATCCTCGGGTGCGTTTGACGGTGAAATCGCCCCTGTGACCCTCCAGACCCGCAGGGGCGAGGTGACCATTTCCCAAGACGAGCAACCCGCCAAGGCCCGGCCCAACAAGATACCACAGCTCAAGCCCGCCTTTCGCAAGGGCGGCACCGTCACGGCGGCCAATTCCAGCTCTATCAGCGATGGCGCAGCGGCGCTTGTGCTTGCGTCGCGCAGCGCGGCCGAAGCGCGCGGGCTTAACATTCGCGCCCGCATCATGGGCCATGCCAGCCATGCCCAGGCCCCCGGTCTTTTTACCACTGCGCCCGTTCCCGCAGCGCAAAAGCTGCTGAAAACCATCGGTTGGTCGGTCGAGGATGTCGATCTCTGGGAGGTGAACGAGGCCTTTGCCGTGGTGCCGATGGCCTTCATGCATGAAATGGGCCTGAGCCGCGACAAGGTCAACGTCAATGGCGGCGCCTGCGCGCTTGGCCATCCGATTGGCGCAAGCGGCGCCCGGATCATGGTGACGCTGCTCAACGCGCTTGAAAAACGCGGGTTGAAACGCGGGGTCGCTGCGATCTGTATCGGCGGTGGCGAAGGCACGGCCATCGCAATCGAGCGGGTCTGAGCCGACGTTTTGCGGGTGTAAAAGGGGCTGAGCATGCGGATTGACTATGATGAGATCACCAGGACCATCGCTGCGCTCACGGCGGGTGAGAGCGATGCGGTGGCGCTGATGGCGACGGTCGTGTGCGAATTGCATCACGCCGATGACAGGTTTGACTGGACCGGGTTTTATCGGGTGACGGGGCCGGAGATGCTCAAGATCGGGCCATATCAGGGCGGGCACGGGTGCCTTCAAATCCCGTTTTCGCGCGGTGTTTGCGGCGCGGCCGCGCGCAGCGGCGAGGTACAGCTTGTCGATGACGTGGAGGCGTTCACGGATCACATCGCCTGCGCCAGTTCTACCCGCTCTGAGATTGTCCTGCCGGTGCGTGACGGGCAGGGCGCGTTGTTGGGGGTGCTGGATATCGACAGTGATCAGGCTGCGGCCTTCACGCAAACGGATGCAGAGCGTCTGAGTGAGATCGTGGCGATGGTCTTTGGGCGGCTTTGATCACGGGCGGGGCCACCGCAGGGGATCGTTCTTGTGGGTGATGCGGGAGCCTCCGGCGGGGATATTTCGAGCAAGAAGAAACCCGGCAGTGGCCTAACAGGGCGGGGTGGTGTAAGCGGCACCCATGTCTGACTATAACCCGCCCACCGACCCGCTTGACGTGCTGCACGACGATCACGAGATCGTGGTGGTGAACAAGCCCGCCGGCCTTTTGTCCGTGCCCGGCAAGGGCGAGCATTTGGCCGATTGCCTGTTGGCACGGGTGCAGGATGCCTATCCGCAGGCGCTTTTGGTGCATCGGTTGGACCGCGACACCTCTGGTGTGATGATCTTCGCGCTGACTCCGCATGCACAGCGTCATCTTGGGCTGCAATTTGAAAAGCGGCAGACGAAAAAGACCTATGTCGCGCGGGTCTGGGGCAAGCTTGAGCCGAAGACCGGCGAGGTTGACCTGCCGCTTATCGTGGATTGGCCCAACCGGCCCTTGCAAAAGGTCTGTCATGAGACCGGGCGCGCGGCCTTCACCGAATGGCGGGTGATGCGCTATGGCAGCGATGAAACCCGCGTGCGGCTGATCCCTAAGACCGGGCGCAGCCATCAGTTACGCGTGCACATGCTGGCGCTTGGCCATCCGATCCTTGGTGATCCGCTCTATGCCGAAGGCGCGGCGTTGGAGTTCCCCCGGCTGATGCTGCATTCCGAAGAGCTTCGGATTCGTCACCCCGACGGCGGCGCGGGCGTGAAATTTCGCGCCAAGGTGCCGTTCTAGGCGCGCAGCACGCGATCGGTGAGATTAAGGCGCGCAGCGATAATCGGCCTTAGACCCTCGGCAAGACCGGGCTCATGCGCCATCATCTGCTCCAACTCATCCAGCCGATTGGTGGCAATGAGCGTCAGCGCATCCATGCGCGGGCTGCCATCAGCGTGGCGCGGAAGCGCGGCGACGGGCTGGATCAGCTCGGGCTTGGGGGCAGGGGCCAGTTTCGCAAGCGCGCTGGCAGAGAGATCGCATTCGGCAAAGACATAGAGCCCGACACCCTTGGCGGGCAGAGCATAGGTGCAGATTGCAATTTCGGTGACCTGCTCGTGCCCCAAAAGCGCCGCGCGCAACGCCGGGCCGTCGCGCAGACTGCGGTCTTCGGTGCCCTCGCCATCGGACCAGTTCATCAGGCGCCGGGTAATGAAGTTATAGGCGCGCTTGCCGGTCGCCATCCAGAGTCGCGTCGGCAGCGCCTTTTGCGTCAGCATCCGGTGCTCGCAGGGGGTCAGAAGATGCGGCGCATAGGCGCGCTTTTGTTTCAGCATATGGCGCAGGTCTTCGCGCGCCATGGTGCGGAACAAGGCCCCCCGACGACGATGCGTGCTGGCCAGCTGAAAGTCGATCACGGCGGCGCGGCCCTCCGGTGTCATCAACCAGTTCTGCGGCTTGGCGATGTCGTTATGGGTTACCCCGGCGCGGCGCATTTCGCGCAACAGGCGCCTGGCATCGCGATACCACGCCGGATCACTTGGCTTGGCCAGATGCAGCGGCGTGCCGCTGGTCCAGCTGCGCAACAGGCCGGTCTTGTCCGCGCGGATCAGGATCGGACAGCCCTCGATCCCCTGCACGGCGGCAAGGCCGCGAATTTCCTTGCGGGCCAGAAACCAGGCGATGGGGCGGGCATAAAGCGGCACGCCGTCAAGCTTGCGCAACACCACCGGAAAATCCGGATGCCCCTCAAGATGCCCCGAAATGGTCTCGGAAAAGATATCGCGCTTGTGCACGGTTTCGGCCACAAAACGGGCTTTGGCGATATCTTGAATCTGGGTCATGGCGCGGGTGTAGTGGGTTTTTCGACGGTGTGAAAGATGCCTTGCGAGGCCGCCACGCAAGAGGCGGATAAGCCCCTCAGAGGCGGGTCCAGCCATCAGGGATCAGATCAGGGTTCGAAAGCTTGTCTGTCCCGAACCAGTTTTGCGGCGCGATCACGCGCTTCTCGGCGGACGGGTTTAGCCAGCCCCCCCACCAGGAAAACGTTGAATTGGCAATCACGTGATGGGCACAGCGCGACATCAGGGCAAGATCGAAATGCCCCCCCTCTTCGTCATTGATATCCACGACCACCTGATCCTGCCCGAGGTCAAGATTGGCGCGCGCCCAGCCGGGATCGTTCGAAAAGATAAAGCACGCGGGGGGGTGCCCAAGATCGCGTTCCAGCCGCTCGATCGCCTGGCGATAATAGGCCGAGGTGCAGGCGGCATAGCTTCCGGTGGCAAGGTAATCGCCGCGCCGCACATGCACCGATACCGGCAGTTTTGCCGCCTTGATCCGCGCGGCCATCTCGGCATTGGCGCCCGTCAGCGGGCTGGTCATCACCAGATCATCGCGCAACTGCGTGGCAATCGGGGCGAAATAGCGCTCTGACTGCCAATAGCCGTGCAGATAGGTGCCGGGGGCAAGGTTGAAAAACCCCGGTTCAAAGCCAAGGCCCGCTTCGCGGTGAAAACGTGGATTGCGGCCAAACGCCCGCCACAGAGCATAGCGCAAGGCGCCGTCCGACTTGGCCGGTGGCAAGGCAACATCGCGGGTAAAACGCGCGGCGCCGAAATGCTCGAAACAATCGTTCCGGGTTTTGCCGCTGCCGACATAGCGGCTATCAAGCGCCAGATCACAGCCCAGATGATCGGCAAGCGCGCGACCGGCCGCATATTGGAAAAGCTGATTGCCAGCCCCGCCAAATAACCGGCTGATGATCATTCTGAATCCCTCGGCGCAAAGCCGCCCTCGGTGGGCGCCATGCTGTGCCGCGAGGCCTGCACCACGCCCCGGCGATAGCGATAGCGCGCCCATTCGCGGCCAAGCTTGGCCAGCGGCGGTTTGCGCGCGCCGCCCTGAATGGTCGAGCCGTCAAGCTGATCGGCGATATCGCTGATCCCCGAAGGCAGGATCGTGGCGGGGCGAAGCCCGGTCTGCCAATGGCTTTGTACGAAGGTATCGACAGGCCGGTCAAACCGATCACTCAGTGCCAAAAGCTGGCGCGCGGCCGCGTTGCTTATCATTTGCGCGGTGGTGCGCAGCCCGCCGCGTTCCGGCACGCTAAGCGCACAGGCGCCCGCCATGTCGATCAATGTCGAGGGGCCCTTTTGGGCGCGCGTCTGAAACTGGATATATCCGAGGGTCTCGATATGCGCGCGCGCAAGGCCAAGGGCGGCGCCATAGATCTCGGGGGTGATTGCCGCGTCATCCTCGATAATCATCGCGGCGGGCAGGTCGCGGCGCACGATCTCGGCCCAGATCTGGCGATGGCTCAGGAAACAGCCGATTTCGCCGGTCTTGAGAGAAAACGGATAGGCGGGGGCGAAAAGCCCCGCGCCGATGGTTGCGGAAAGCTCGGTCGACGACAGTGTCGCGCCGTCGACCGCCTCCCAGATTTCGCCCTCAAGCGCGCAGGTGGCAAGCAGATCGCGCACGTTGTCCCGTCGTGCCGTGGCACGCAAAAGATGCAGGACGAATGCGTGTATCTGCATAACCTCAGGCGCCCGGCGTCCAGCCCGAAACGGATTTGACCTCGAGGAAATCCTCGATGCCCCATTTGCCGCCTTCGCGCCCGTGGCCCGATTGCTTCATGCCACCAAACGGCGACCCGGCGCCGCGTGACTGACCGTTCATTTCCACCATGCCAGAGCGCAGCGCGCGCGCGCAGCGGTTGGCGCGTGCCGGATCGCCCGTCTGGACATAATTGGTCAGGCCGTAAGGCGTGTCATTGGCGATGGCGATGCCGTCTTCTTCGCTGTCAAACGGGATGATCGCCAAAACCGGCCCGAAGATTTCTTCGCGCGCGATGGTCATGTCGTTGTTCACATCGGCAAATACCGTGGGCTTTACGAAGAACCCGCGGTTAAGCCCGTCGGGGCGACCGGTGCCCCCGGCCACAAGGCGCGCGCCCTCGTCGATGCCTTTCTGGATCAGGCCCTGGATCTTGTTGAACTGCACCTCGTTGACCACCGGGCCGATATGACGGCCCTCGACGCTTGCCGGGCCGACGGCGATGCTGTTGGCGGCGGCGGCAGCGGTTTTAACGGCGGCGTCATAGATCTCGCGTTGCACAAGCATCCGGGTGGGGGCGTTGCACGATTGGCCGGTGTTGTTCATGCAGCGCAGAACACCGCGTTTCACGGCCTTTTCATCGGCATCGGCAAAGATCAGGTTGGCGCCCTTGCCGCCAAGTTCAAGGCTGACGCGCTTGAGGGTGTTGGCGGCGGATTTCGAGATGAGTTCGCCCGCGCGTGACGAGCCGGTAAAGCTGATCATGTCGACATCGGCATGCGCGGTAAGCTGGCTTCCGACACCGGCGCCATCGCCGTTTACAAGGTTGAAAACGCCCTTGGGAAGGCCGGCCGCATCAACGATCTCGGCAAAGATAACGGCGTTCAGCGGCGATTCTTCCGAAGGCTTGAGGATCATGGTGCAGCCCGCAACCAGACCCGCAATCACCTTGAGCGTGACCTGATTCATCGGCCAGTTCCAAGGCGTGATCATGCCGACGACACCGACGGCTTCGTGGATAATGCGGTCGTTTGGCGCATGATCGCCAAGCGGTTCGTCAAACTGGAAATCGCGCGCGACCTTGAGGAAGGACGAGATATGCCAGCTTCCGGCGCCGACCTGTTGTTCGCGGGCCATGTCGATCGGGGCGCCCATCTCAAGGCTGATCGCCTGCGCCATATCTTCGGCGCGGGCCTTGTAAGCCTCTAGAATCTTTTCACAATAGGCGATCCGTTCGGCGGGCGGGGTTGCCATCCATGCCGGAAAGGCGGCCTTGGCGGCGGCGACGGCGGCATCGGTATCGCCCTGTCCGCCAAGCGAGATCACCGCGCAGGGCTCCTCATTGGAGGGGTTGATTACGGTGTGGTCATTGGACACAGTGGGGTTGACCCAGGCACCGTTAATATAGAACTGACGTTTCTCGATCATGGTTGACCTCCATAAATTTGGCGGCACTGTGTCAGGGGTAATGCCGACCTGCAAGGTTGGATTCTCCGCGGCTCTGGGATTTGATCAAATTCCGGGGCTTCCGGACGACTGAAACACAAGAAAGGATGCTTCCTATGGGCCTTCGTATCAATGACACCATCCCCGATCTGAGCGTTGAAACAGATCTGGGCAGGTTTGCACTGCATGAGTGGATTGGCGACAGCTGGGCCATCCTGTTCTCGCACCCCAAGGATTTTACTCCCGTCTGCACCACCGAATTCGGCGCCGTGGCGCGGCTGGCCGATGAATGGGAAAAGCGCGGCACCAAGGTGATCGGCGTGTCGATTGACGGCGTCGAAGATCACAAGAAATGGAAGGCCGATATCGAGAGCTATGGCGGCGCCAAGCCGACCTTTCCGATCATCGCCGACGAGGGGCTGGCGGTGGCAAAAGCCTTTGATATGCTGCCCGCCGAGGCCTATATGCCCGACGGCCGCACCCCCAACGACAGCGCCACCGTGCGCAGCGTCTTTATCATCGGCCCCGACAAGCAGCTGAAGCTGTCGATGACCTATCCGATGAGCGTGGGGCGCAACTTTGCCGAGGTGCTGCGCGCGCTTGATGCGCTTCAGACCACCACCAAGAATGGCGTGGCCACGCCCGCCGACTGGACCGTCGGTCAGGATGTGATCATCCCGCCCTCGGTCAATAACGAGGATGCCAAGGCCAAGTTCGGCGATTTCGATGCCGTTCTGCCCTATCTGCGCAAGACCAAGCTTCCGGGCTAAGCCCCGACCCACCGGCGCGGCGGGTTAGGCCCTATCTGTCGCGCCGGAATTCTGCCATCTGGCTGGCGCCGCCAAGATGGGGATGTGCGCCGCCGATATCGCTCAGGCTGACGGCGTAGCCGCGCCGCGCCGCAACCCCTCTTGCCCATTTGCCAAAGGTCTCGCGACCCCATTCAAAATGATGACCCGGATGGCGAAACCGGTGCGCGGGCACGCCAAGAACCGGGTTGTAATCGGCATTCGGCGTGGTGATCAGCGCGGTTTGGGGGCGCATATCGCCAAACAATGCGTTTTCCAGCCGGGGCAGATCGCCAAGCGGCAGATGCTCGATGGTTTCCACAAGGCAGGCACAATCATAGCCGCGCAGATTGGGATGCGCCTTGGTCATCGAGGCCTGCGCAAGGCTTATCTTGGCGCGGGCGGCGTCGGGCAGCGTGCGCATCTCTGCCTGAAGCGCCGTGAGCGAGGGCCTGTGAATATCAAGCCCGGTAATCCGGGTGATCTGGTCAAGGGGCGCCAGCCGCAGGATCAGGTCGCCATCGCCACAGCCCAGATCAAGCAGGGTGCGCGCGCCGCTTTGTACCACGGCGGCGATGATCGCGCGCAGGCGATCTTCGTGCAGGGCAGTTGTCATGGCGTGATCGGTGGCATCTCGGGCGCGTCCTTGCTGTTGCCCCGTTGCCTTAGCCCCGCGGGCGGGTCGGGATCAAGCGGGGGCAGAGGGTGTCGCATGTTCGAGACGCCCAAAACCGGTTGCCACTTTTGAGGAACTTGCTCTGGCATGGACAGTTGCGCCGTTTTTGCCTATCGCTTGGCCAGGTGACACAAGCGAGGATAGTATGGATCGGCGCGCCCCCTTCGAGATCAACGGCGAGGCAATCGCACCCGGCACTCGCCGCACCGTCGATATCCCGGTCAGCACCCTGTCCAACCACACGCCGGTAAACCTGTCGGTGCATGTCATCCACGGCAAACGGCCGGGGCCGGTCCTTTTCGTCTCTGCGGCCATTCATGGCGACGAGGTGATCGGCGTGGAGATCATGCGCCGCCTGCTGCGCGCAACGCCGCTAAAATCGGTGGCGGGCACGCTTTTGGCGGTGCCGATCGTCAATACCTTCGGGTTTCTCAACCACTCGCGCTATCTTCCGGATCGGCGCGATCTCAACCGCTGTTTTCCGGGCGTGCCCGAAGGGTCGATGGCGTCACAGCTGGCGCATATCTTCATGACCGAGGTGGTGAAGCGCGCCGATTTCGGGATCGACCTGCATTCTGCGGCGATCCACCGCACCAACCTGCCGCAGATCCGCCTGACGCCGGGCAATGCGCGGCTGGCCGAGCTGGGCCTTGCCTTTGGTGCGCCGGTGATGATGGAATCCAAGCTGCGCGAGGGGTCTTTGCGCATGGCCGCCGAAGAGGCCGGGGTTGATGTGCTGCTTTACGAGGGCGGCGAGGGGCTTCGGTTCGACGAATTTGCCGCGCGCTCCGGTCTTAACGGTATCCTGCGCGTCATGCATCAATTGCAGATGATCGGCGGCAAGGGCGTGCCGCGCACCCGTGGTGTGCCGGTGCGTGCAAGCCGCTCAAGCTGGTATCGCGCGCCGCGTGGCGGGCTTTTCCGGGGCTATCTAGCGGTTGGCGACGCGGTACAGCCGGGCACGGTGCTTGGCGCGATTGCCAATGCCTTTGGCGATGTCGAATCCGAGGTGCTGGCCGAGGTGGCCGGCATCGTGATCGGGCGCACCAACATGCCGGTGGTCTATGAGGGCGACGCCTTGTTCCATGTCGCCGAAACCACGCGCGGCGAGGCCGCCGCCGAAGACATCAGCGCCCATCAGGACGCCGCCCCGCTGTTTGACGAGGATGAAATCATCTGATCCCGCGCGCCGCGCCTGGAGGGATGAAAGGACAACGACATGGCAAAACGCACCACCGATATCAACGACATCGCCTTTGGCGTGATCCGCACGCGCATGCGGCTTCATTTCATTGTGACGCCCAAGGGCGACCGCCAGGCGGTCAAGTATTTCGTGATCGGCCATCCGCGCAACGGCACCACCACGATGCACAAGCTGTTCGTGGCCAATGGGCTCAAAAGCTTTCACGATTCCCGCGATTGGGAAACCGGGCGTTATGATGCGTTCTCGGATTTCGGCCAGGTGCGCCCCGTCGCGGCCTATGACCGGACCTATCCCAACGCCCGGTTCATCCTGAATTTCCGCCCCTTGCGCAAATACCTCAACAGCATCGCAACGCACCATCAAAAGGTGTTCAGCGTGCAGAATTTCATCAACGAGGCCTATCGCCGGGCCGATTATTTCGCCTGGGTGCTTGAGCATTTTCAGGGCCGCGACGATTTCATCGCCGTCAATATTGAGGCCCCCGGCGCGGTGCGCGCGGTCGCCGATTTCTGTGATTTTTCCGTGAAAGAGCCGCCCGAGGGCGCGGTGAACAATGTCTCGAACCGCCCCAAGCTGGAACAGAACGCCGCCAACATCGAGGCCGCGCTGGAGGCGCTCGACCTCGTGGAAGAGGCCGGTCGCGGTTGTCTTGTGTCGAAACTTCACGGTGCACGTCAACCCGCGCTTTTGGCTGCACGAGATACCCTTCGCTTTGTCGAATAACCTGATTTGACCCGCTAGCGCAGCCGATCCCGCGGGGACTCGGCGTGGCATTTCGTGAACTGCGTTCACAAGAGCGTTGACGCAGCGAGCGTGACGGCGTACCTCTTGTGAACAACGTTCACAAATGGGAATTTGTCATGCTCATTCGCGCCACCTCTTTCGCTGTGTTTGCCAGTCTTTTGGTAACACCGGCCTTTGCCGGCCCAAGCGGTCAGCATTCTGCGCAGTCCGTCGATCATAGTGCTCAGGGCTCCAGCCACGGCTCGGCTGCCGTTTCTACCGGGGCGGCATCGGTCACCGCAGTTCCGATTTTCGCCTTCGGCTCCGCGCTCGCAGTGTCCGGCGCCGCACTTGAAGAGGTTGGTGAAGGCTCGCTTGCGCTTGGCAATGACCTGTCACGCGTCGGCACCGGGAAGCCCGTCCAAACCGGTCGCGTCAAGCCGAATGGCGCTCCGGTTCTCGACTGACCCACTCAAAGGATAACCTTATGGCCCGTCTTTTTTCATTGATGTTCATCGCGCTGGTCGCTGTCTTGCCATCCTTTGCACTTGCCGGGAGCAGCGAAGCGGGAAAAGCTGTCCTTCCGGCCGCCGAGGTGGCGGAATTCTCAAATCGTGTTCAGCAGGACCTTGCCGCGCGTGGTGCGCATGTTGCCATCGTGGCGCGGATGGGGCGCGACCCGCGGGTCTTGCCGCGCGGCGTGCAATACACGCATGTAAGCTATTGGGTCTTTTCGAAAATCACGCGCAGCGATGGAAGCCGCGGGCAGGGTTATCAAGTCTATAACCTCTACCAGGAGGACGGCAACAAAACCCGGAGCCGCCTTGTTCAGGACACCCCGGCGGATTTCTTTGCAGGCGCGCACAAGTTGGATGCAGGCATCATCATCCCTGATGTGCGGTTGCAGAAAAAGCTGTTGAAGGTGATTGCAAGCCCGACTTACGCCGCCTTGCACAATGCGAACTATTCGGTGCTCGCCAATCCCAATTCCATCCAATTCCAGAACTGTACCGAGCACACGCTCGATGTCTTGATGGCCAGCCTTTACAACACCAGAAGCGTACCCCAGATCAAAGCCAACATAGAGGCCCATTTCAAGCCGCAGGCCATTCGCCTTGGTGGATTGAAGCGGCTTCTGGCCCCGGCCGCCTCGCAAGCGCTCACCACTGCGGATCACGGCTCTGGCGTTGCGACGGCCACATTCGGGTCAATCGCCCGGTTCATGACCGCAAACAATCTGGTTAAGGATGTCTATCGGTTCACCCCTGACAAGGTTATGCGTTTCTAAAAAATTGACTTGGTTGAAAAGTTGTCTCAAGTAGCGTGCCATGACACAAACCGACCGCCTTTCCAAACGCGACCGTAACCTTGCGGATATTCGTGAACGCGCAACCACGGTTGCCGAGCGCATCGTTCTTGAAGAAGGCATCAATGCGCTGAGTGCGCGTCGGCTTGCCAAGGATATCAAGGTCTCTGTCGGCTCGCTCTATAATGCCTTCGCAGATCTGGATGCGGTGGTTCGCGCCGTCATCGCAAAATCCGCCGCGATGCTTGCGGACACACTGCACGCGGCGGTAGAGACCGCGCCACAGGACAGGCGGTCGCGGGTCGTCGCCCTGGGCGAAGCATATTTTGATTTTGCCACAGCAGAGCCACAGCGGTGGTGGTTGCTGTTCGAGTATAAATCGAACGCGCCACCCGATAGCAAGGTTCAGGACTTTCAGCTCGGGCTTCTGGAAATGCTGATCCGGGCGGGCGATGGCGATCCGAAATCGGAGCAGCACCGACAGTTCTTTCTTCTGTTATGGGCGTCGGTGCATGGATTGGTGTCGCTTGCGTGTCGGCCAACCATCGTGGCGATCAACCCAGAGGTTGCCCGCACCTATATCGGTGATCTGGTTGAGGCGGGGCTTAACACTTTTCCAATCGCCGGAGACCTGCGCCGCCGCCCCGTTCAAGTGACCTGATCCGCGTTGCGCGGTTTGAGAAAGATCGACAGGGTCATCAGGCTGAAGATGAACTCGTAGGGTTCCCATTTCGTCATCATCTGCACGCTCAGGATCACTACGGTCGCCGCTACGGTCATAATCATATGCCGCGTGTCGGGCACCGGCGCGGCAACCGCATCGGCGATCCGGCGCACAAAGCCAAGGCGCGTGTACAAAAGCGGCATCACCAGCAGATAGAGCATGATCACCACCGTGAGGCCGCTGCCGAAGACGGTTTTCACCAGCTTGACATCGCCCACCACGAGGTTGTGCAGGTTGGTTTCCTGCTGGGCGTTGTTTTGCAGGAAAAATTCGTTCGGCTGCCAATGGAACAGCCGGAACCCCCAGGAGATTTCCTCGCCCGAGGCAAAAAAGAACAGCAACCCGTAAAAGCCGGTCAAAAGCGCGACCGTCACCCCGCGCTTGCCCCAGAGGACAAAGGCATTGCGAAACAGCACCACCGACGACAGGAACAGGCAGATCGCCGTGCCCCATTCCACCGGCCCGTCCTCGGTGGCAAAGCCAAAGCGGAAGGGTTCGTGCAGCCCGGTGATGTAATAGATGATGGTGAAAAGCAGGGTGGCATTGGCCATGCCAAAGAGAAAACTATCGGCAACGCTAAGGCGCGAGGGCGCGTTCAGGCGGAACATGGGTAACCTCTTTTCGGCTGAAGACGGCGACGGGCGGCCGGGATGGGCCATGAGTGCGTCGCTGAATGAAGGGTTTGGGCGGTCATGGCTAGCGGGTCTTGTCCGGGTTTTGCGGCAACAGGAAGGTCGAGGTCGCCATGATCGCGAAAATAAGCTCGTAAACCTCCCACTTGCGGGGCACATCGAGCAAGAGGATGATCACACTGCCGAGGACGGCGAAAAACGCGTGCCGCATCCCTGGCACCGGCGCCGCAAACCTGTCGGCGAGGGAGCGGATAAAGTGCACGCGCGGATATAAAAGCGGAAACACCACCAGATAGAGCAGGATCACCACGGTCAGCGGCCCGCCGAACACCGCCCGCGCCAGACGCATGTCGCCGACCATCAGGTTGTGCAGGTTGGTTTCACCCTGGTAATTGTTCGCGGCAAAGAAATCGCCGCTCTGCCAGTCGAAGATGCGCTGGCCCCAGGAAATCTCTTCGCCCGAGGCAAAGAAGAACAGGAAGGCGTAAAACCCGGTCAGCGCCGTCGCCAGCCAGAGCCCGCGCCTGCGCAGGCTCAGGGCGTTGCGGGCCAGAACACCGCTCGCAATCAGCAGAAACAGCGCGGTGCCGTTTTCAACAAGGCGGTCCTCGGCGGCAAACACCATGTGGAAATAGGTCGGGTACATCAGGGCGATCACGACAGTGGCCGCCAGCGTCGCGGCAATCAGGGCCATTAGCATGCGGTCGATGGTTTCAACGGTCATCGCAAGGTCTTTCATGCGGATTGGACGAACAGGGGTTCCAATAGGTGAGGGGCGCGGGTGCATCAATAGCGATCATGCCGCCCTTCCGGGGCTGGGCGCAAGATGGCCGATGCCCATTTGCCCGCCAGTTCCCGGCCTGTCGGCCCCTGACTCGCTGGCCCCTAACTTGCTGGCCATGTGTCGATTGCCTCGATTGCCTCTTCTGCGGTTTCGACAAAGCGGAAAAGCTCCAGGTCTTCGGCGCTTATCGTGCCGGCCTCTGAAAGCGCTTCCCAGTTGATGATCGAACGCCAGAACGCCTCGCCGAACAGCAGGAAGGGCACCTTGTTCATCCGGTCGGTCTGAATAAGGGTGAGGGCTTCGAACGTCTCGTCCAGCGTGCCAAAGCCGCCGGGAAAGACACAGATCGCCTTGGCGCGCATCAGGAAGTGCATCTTGCGGATGGCGAAGTAATGAAAGTTGAAGCACAGCCCCGGCGTCACGTATTCATTGGGCGCCTGTTCATGCGGCAGTACGATGTTAAGCCCGATCGACGCGCCGCCCGCATCCGCCGCGCCGCGATTGCCAGCTTCCATCACGCCGGGGCCACCGCCGGTGGCCACCACCAGTTCGCGGCCATAGGTTGCCATGGATTTCTCGGTGATCAACCGGGCGAATTTGCGGGCCTCATCGTAATAGCGCGACAGGTCAGCCAGGGTTTCGGTGCGGGCACTGGCCTTATTGGCGGGCTCGGGAATTCGCGCGCCGCCAAACAGCACCACGGTGCTTTCGATGCCGCGTTCATTCAGGATCAGTTCGGGCTTGAGCAGCTCAAGCTGAAGCCGCACCGGGCGCAATTCGTCGCGCAACATGAAGTCGGGATCGGCAAAGGCAAGGCGGTAGGCCGGTGCACGGGTCTGGGCGGTATCCGGTACCTGCTCGGCGCTGGAGCGGTCAGAATGGGCATCACGGAATTGGCTCAGGCGATCGTCTTTCATCATGGGCTGTCCTTGCTTGGGTCTTTCGTTTCAGGCGTATAGGGTTTGCGCGAGCAAGGGAAGTGACAGAGGTGTGACGCATGACACGACGGGGCGAAATTTCAAAGGCCATGGCGCGGATCAAACCGCATGTGCGGCGCACGCCCGTGGTGCAGGTGAACGGCTTTGGTCTGGCCTATCCGGTTGAGATGAAACTTGAGCAACTGCAACACTCCGGCAGCTTCAAGGCGCGTGGAGCGTTCAACACCTTGCTGAGTGCCGAGGTGCCAGAGGCCGGGCTTGTTGCGGCCTCGGGGGGCAATCACGGCGCGGCGGTGGCCTACGGCGCGGCGCGTCTTGGCCATAGGGCGCGGATCTATGTGCCTGACATCGCGGGCCCGGCCAAAATCGGCCTTATCCGTGAGCAGGGCGCCGACCTTGTGGTGGTGCCCGGTGCTTACGGCGAGGCCGCAGAGCACGCCGCGCTCTATCAGGCCGAAACCGGCGCGATGCAGGTGCACCCTTATGACGCCGAGACCACCGTGATTGGGCAGGGCACGGTGATGGCCGAATGGGAAGAGCAGGGGCTTGTGGCCGATACGGTGCTGATTGCCGTGGGCGGCGGCGGCTTGATCGCCGGCGCGCTGGCCTGGCTTGGCAAGGGGCGCAGGGTTGTGGCGGTCGAGCCGGAAACATCCTGCGCGCTGCACGCCGCGCTAAGCGCGGGGGCGCCGGTGGATGTCGAGGTGTCGGGCGTGGCGGCCAATGCGCTTGGAGCGCGCCGTATCGGGCAGATCTGTTTCGATCTGGCGCGGGCCGAAGGGATCGAAAGCGTTCTGGTGAGCGATGCGGCGATCACCGCCGCGCAGGTCGCCCTTTGGCGCGAGATGCGCCAACTGGTGGAACCGGCCGGAGCCACGGCCTTGGCGGCGCTGATGTCGGGCGCTTATCGCCCGGCGCCGGGCGAGCGGGTGGCGGTGCTTGTCTGCGGCGGCAACATAGCGCCCGATCCTTTTGGTGAGGGCTGAGCGCGGGGAGGGGGCGGGATGCGCTCCGCGCGGGAGTATTTTGGAACGATGAAAGTGCAGGGCGCGTGAAATTTCATTTGATTATTTCACGGAATCGGCGCAGCGTGAAATTAGGCAAGTTTTTTTCACGAGCGGGAAGCTATGCACCAAAGCGAAATCAGGCAGGCGCAAAGCCTTGGCGCCGATATTCGGGCGTTGCGCAAGGCGCGCGGGCTGACGCTTGTCGATCTTGCCGAAACGCTTGGCCGCTCGGTTGGCTGGCTCAGTCAGGTGGAACGTGATCTGTCCGAGCCCTCGATCAGCGACCTGCGCCAGATTGCTGAGGCCCTTGGCGTGCCGATGTCGCTCTTGTTCGGTCATGCAAGTGCACCCGCCGAAGAGCAGGGATATGTGGTGCGCGCAGGCGCGCGCCGCCCGATGGGATCAGGCGAAGAGGGGCTTGTCGAAGAATTGTTGTCGCCCGATCTGACCGACGACTTTGAGGTGATCCACTCGACCTTTCGCCCCCGCTCGAAGATGCAGACCCCGGCACAGCGCCCGACGCAGGAGGTCGGTTATATCATCTCGGGGCGGCTTGACCTTACGATTGCAGAGCGCTGCTTTAGCGTTGGCCCCGGCGATAGTTTTCGTTTTCGCGGCGAGCCCTATGCCTGGGCCAATCCTTATGATGAACCTGTTGTGGCGATCTGGGTCATCGCCCCGCCGGTCTATTGAGGGGGGATGCGATGAACTGGGAAAGCTGGACTGTTTTCGCGGTGTTCTGGGCGGTCTTCGTGACCACGCCGGGGCCGAATGCGGTGAATTGTATCACCAACGGCATGACCATCGGGTTTCGCCGCGCCCTTTGGGGGGTGCTGGCGATCCTGACGCAGGCGGTGCTGTTCCTGAGCCTGTCGGCGGCGGGGATCACGGCGCTTATCGTGGCCTCGCCCGAGGCGTTTCATCTGGCCAAACTGGCGGGCGCGGGGGTGCTGATCTATCTCGGAGTTCGCGGTTGGATCATGGCGAGGCGGCCTGTGCGGGCCGACGAGCGCCCCGGCGGATCGGTCTATTGGCGCGCCTTCGCGATTGCCACGATCAACCCCAAATCGGTGGCCGGGTACCTTGCCGCCTTTAGCCAGTTTGTCCAGGCCGATGTGCCGATCACAAGCCAGATGTGGGTGATATTTCCCACGGCTCTGACGCTCACCTGCCTGAGCTATGTCACCTATACGGCGCTTGGTGCCGGGATTGGCCGCGCGGCGCTGGGCGCTGTGTTCAACGTCTGGCTGCGGCGCGGCCTTGCGGCGTGCTTCATCCTCTACGGCGTCCTTCTGGGCAGTGCCGCAACGCCGGGGAGGGTGTAATGCACCACGGTTCATGTCTTTGTGGCGCGGTAAGCTTCTCCATCAGTGCGGCCCTGAATGATCCGGTGGCCTGCCATTGCAAGCAATGCCGCCAGCAATCAGGCCACTATTTTGCCGCCGCACATGCGCCCGAGGCGGATGTGGTTTTCGCAAACGATGAGGGCCTTGCCTGGTATCGCGCCAGTGACAGCGCATCGCGAGGGTTTTGCCGGACCTGCGGGTCAAGCCTGTTCTGGCGGTCGGACAAGGGCGGGGAGATTGCCATTGCTCTTGGGACGCTTGATGAGCCGACCGGACTTAAGCTGGGTCGACACGTCTGGGTGCGCTCAAAGGGCGACTATTACCGGATTGGCGATGGCTTGCCGCAGGAACAGGAGTTTGAGGGATGACGACGGGGCGATGCCTGTGCGGCGATATCTCGTTCAAGGTCAATGCAACGCCGCAAGGCGCCAGCGTTTGCCATTGTCGCCAATGCCGCAAGCAGTCGGGGCATATCTGGGCGTCGGCCTATGTGGCCATGGCGGATTTGAGTATTTCCGGAACGGTGAAATGGTATGCGGCGAGCGCGACGGCCAAGCGCGGCTTTTGCCCCAATTGCGGGTCGTTCCTGTTCTGGAAGGCGCATGCCGAGGACACCATGAGCTTTGCCTTGGGCGCGCTCGATGACCCCACCGGCATAACGATTGAGAAGCACATCTTTGTCGCCGACAAGGGCGATTATTACGACATCGCGGACGGCGTGCCGCAAAAAGACTGACAGGGAGAGTACCAATGGCGGATTTACCAACCAAGGCACGGGTGGTCATCATCGGTGGGGGCGTTGTTGGCGCTTCTTCGCTGTATCATCTGGCCAAGAAGGGCTGGACCGACTGCGTCTTGCTGGAAAAGAACGAGCTGACGGCGGGCAGCACCTGGCATGCGGCGGGCAATGTGCCGACCTTCTCGACAAGCTGGTCAGTCATGAACATGCAGCGCTATTCGACCGAGCTTTATGCCCGCCTTGGTGAAGAGGTCGATTACCCGATGAATTACCACCAGACCGGATCAATCCGGCTGGCGCATTCCCGCGAACGGATGCAGGAATTCGAGCGTGCCAAGGGAATGGGGCTGCATCAGGGAATGAACATGGATATCCTCACCCCAGAGGAGATCAAGGAGCGCTACCCGTTCATCGAAACCCATGACCTTAAGGGCGCGCTTTATGACCCCAACGATGGCGATATTGATCCGGCGCAGGTGACCCAGGCCTTGGCCAAGGGCGCGCGCGACATGGGCGCCAAGGTGGTGCGCTTTTGCCCTGCCACCGGCGTGACGCAAAAGCCTGACGGAAGCTGGATCGTGCACACCGAGAAGGGCGATATCGACTGCGATTATGTCGTGAATTCGGCCGGGTATTATGCCGGGCGGGTCGGCGAATGGTTCAAGCCATACGGCGGGCGGACGGTGCCGATGATGGTGATGAGCCACCAATACCTGCTGTCCGAGGAGATCCCCGAAGTCGAGGCTCATACCAAAGCGACGGGCAAGAAGTTGCCGCTGTTGCGCGATGTCGATGTTTCGTACTATCTGCGGCAGGAAAAGCACGGCTACAACCTCGGCCCCTACGAGCCGCGGGGAAGGGCGCATTGGGCTGACGCGAGCGACCCTATGCCGGACGATTTCAGCTTTCAGCTCTGGCAGGAAGACCTTGATCGGATCGAGGAAATCGTCACCGACGCGATGGAACGGGTGCCCCTCTTGGGGGAGTCGGGTATTTCCAAGATCATCAACGGCCCGATCCCCTATGCGCCTGACGGAATGCCCTTGCTGGGGCCGATGCCGGGCGTGAAAAACGCGTTCGAGGCCTGCGTCTTTACCTTTGGCATCGCCCAGGGCGGCGGTGCGGGCAAGGTGCTGGCCGAATGGATCGTCGATGGCGTCACCGAATGGGATATGTGGAGCTGCGACCCGCGCCGCTATACCGACTATACCGACCACCAGTATTGCGTCGACAAGGGGCTGGAGGTCTACGGCCACGAATACGCCATGCATTTCCCCTGGCACGAATGGCCCGCCGGGCGCGACCGCAAACTGTCGCCGGTGCATGACCGCGTCAAGGATCTTGGCGGCGTGATGGGGGCCTATAACGGCTGGGAGCGGGCCAACTGGTTCGCCAAGCCCGGTGATGACACCAGCGAAGAGGCCACCCAGACCTGGAACCGCAAAGGCCCCTGGGAGGCGCGCATTCGCGAAGAATGCGAGGCGGTGCGCGATGCCTGTGGCGTGCTCGATCTGCCGGGCTTTACCCGGCTCTGGGTTGCGGGCGAGGGCGCCGACGAGTGGCTGCGCGGCTTTGTGACCGGTGGCTTGCCGCGCGTGGGGCGGATGAACCTAGTCTATGTGGCCGACACGCGCGGTCGGGTTCTGACCGAGTTTTCCTGCATCCGTCTGGCCGAGGATAGTTTCGTGCTGATCACCGCCGCCACCGCGCAGTGGCATGACGGCGAATTGGTGCGCAACTCGGTGCCCGAGGGTGTCACGGTGAGCGAAACCACCACCGAGCGCGACGCGCTTTTGGTGGCCGGGCCGACCAGCCGCGAGGTGCTTGCGGGTCTCACGGATGCCGATCTGTCGCAAGGCTGGCTCACCCATCAGCATTGCACCGTGGCCGGGCAAAAGGCCTTTCTGGTCCGGGTCAGTTTCACCGGCGAACTTGGCTGGGAGGTGCACGCAGAAAACGCCGCGATCCCGGCGATCTACGACGCCCTGCTTGGGGCGGGTGCAAAGCCCTTCGGGATGTACGCGCTCAACTCTCTGCGTATGGAAAAAGGCTATCGCGCGTGGAAAGGCGACCTCAGCACCGATTATTCGATGCTCGAGGCCGGGCTTGAACGCTTTGTGAAATTCGACAAGCCACAGGAGTTCACCGGCAAGGCGGCGCTTCTGGCCGAGAAACAGGCGGGCCGCACAAAGGCCTTTGTCACCCTCGTCGTCGACGCCAAAGAGGCCGATGCGCCCTATATGTCGACGCTCTGGCAGGGTGGAGAGATCGTCGGCGAAACCACCAGCGGCGCCTGGGGATATCGGGTGAACGCCTCGGTTGCTTTGGCGATGATCCGTGCCGATCTCGCTGTGCCGGGCACCGAGGTCGAGGTCGAGATCTATGGCGAGCGTTGCCGCGCCGTGGTGCAACCCGACGCGCCGCTTTGGGACCCCGAAAATGCGCGGCTAAGGGCATGACCCTGCCCGCCACCATGTCTGGCGTGACCCTGACCCGCCACGGCGGGCCAGAGGCGCTGGAATGGCGTGATGATCTCTCGGTGCCGGTGCCGGGGGCGGGGCAGGTTCTGGTCAAGGTGCTGGCGGCGGGGGTGAATAACACCGATATCAACACCCGCGTCGGCTGGTACGCCCCCGAGGTGACCGGCGCCACCGAGGAGACCGACGATGAGGTCAAGGCCGGTGGCTGGTCCGGGGCGCTGACCTTTCCACTGATACAGGGCGGTGATCTGTGCGGCCGGGTTGTGGCCGTGGGGCCGGATGTGACGCAATTCGAACCCGGCCAGCGGGTGACCTGCCCGATCAACCAACCGCGGCCCAACGCCGACAATCCGGTCGGCTTTATCGCGCTCGGCTCGGAATATGACGGGGCCTTTGCCGAGTACTGTCTGGTCTTCGCGCGTGATCTTTATGACGTGACCGGATCGCCGCTGAGCGACGTTGAAATCGCGGCCATACCTTGCGCCTTCGGCACTGCGGCGGGGCTTTTGCATCGCGCGGGTGTTGCCTCTGGCATGCAGGTTCTGGTCACCGGCGCCTCGGGCGGGGTGGGTCTGGCGGCGGTGCAACTGGCCGCAAAAATGGGCGCAGAGGTGACCGGCATCGCCTCGGCCAGCAAGGCGCAAACGGTGCGCGATCAGGGTGCCGCAACGGTGATCGAGCGCGGTGCGCCGATCCCCGAAAACCGGTTTGATTGCGTGATCGACGTGGTCGCGGGCGACATCTGGCCCGCCCTGATAGAGGCGCTCAAACCGGGCGGGCATTACGCGGTGGCGGGGGCGATTGGCGGGGCGATGGTGACGGCCGACCTGCGCCGCATCTACCTGCGCGACATCACCATCCACGGCTGTACCTTCCAGCCGCCCGCGGTCTTCGCCGACCTGATTGCCCGCGTGAATGCCGGTCAGTTACGCCCCTTGGTGTCAAAGACCTATCCGATGACCGAAATTGGCGCGGCGCAGGCCGATTTTCAGAGCAAACGTTATGTCGGCAAGCTTGTCTTGCTGCCCCCGGCCGAGGTATCGGATGCCGCTGAATGATAACGTCAAAGCACTGAGCGACATGATGGCGCCCAACGAACAGAAATTCTCGGAGATTTTCCCATGACCGCAATCACCCTTCTGGACGGATCTATCGGACAGGAACTCGTCAAACGCTCAGGCGACCGGGCCACGCCGCTCTGGTCTACGCAGGTGATGATCGAGCACCCCGATCTGGTGCGCGAGGTGCATGACGCCTACTTTGCCGCCGGTGCCAGCGTGGCCACGACCAATACCTATGCGGTGCTGCGCGACCGGCTGGCGCGGGTTGGTCAGGAAGACAAGCTTGGCGCGCTGATGGATGCCGCGATCACCGCGGCCTGCGCGGCGCGTGACGCCCATGGCAGTGGCCGGGTGGCGGGCGCGATTGGGCCGCTGATCGCGTCCTACCGCCCCGACATCTGCCCGCCTGCCGATAAGGCCGCATTGCTCTACGCCGAGACAGTGCAGGCGCTTGCCGGGCGGGTCGATCTCCTGCTGCTTGAAACCATGTCCTCCGTCGATCAGGCCGAAGGCGCTTTGCGCGCGGCCACCGGCCAGGGGATGCCGGTCTGGCTCGCGGCGACGGTCATGGACGAAGACGGCACGCGCCTGCGCTCGGGCGAACCGCTTGGCGATCTTGCCCCGGTGGTGGCGCGGCACGCGCCGGATACCGTGCTGATCAACTGCACCCGCCCCGAGGCGGTCGCCCCCGCGCTTGATATCATAGCCGGTTTTGGCAAACCCTTCGGTGCCTATGCCAACGGCTTCACCCGTATCACCGACGGATTTCTCAAAGACGCCCCGACCGTCGATGCCCTCGAACAGCGCCCCGAGATGACCCCCGCCGCCTACGCCGATATCGCCATGGGCTGGCTTGCTCAGGGCGCCTCGATCTTGGGCGGCTGCTGCGAGGTCGGCCCCGATCACATCGCCGAACTGGCGCGACGCATCACCGGGGCGGGCCACACGATTGTCTGACCTGCGCCCTTCTTCTTGGTTCAAATACTCAATCGCGAGGGGCGCAGCCCCTCGCGCCGGTCGGACGCGCAAGCGTCCGAAACCCCTCACTTCATAACGCGAGGCTGACTATGACTGACATTCCCCAAAAGGCCCGTGTGGTCATCATTGGCGGTGGTGTGGTGGGCTGTTCGGTGGCCTATCACCTGACCAAGCTTGGCTGGCAGGATGTTGTCCTGCTCGAACGCAAGCAGCTGACCTCGGGCACCACATGGCACGCGGCAGGCCTCATCGCACAGCTGCGCGCGACCGCGAACATGACCAAACTGGCGAAATACAGCCAGGAACTCTACGGCGCGCTGGAGGAGGAAACCGGCGTTGCCACCGGCTTCAAGCGAGTCGGCTCGATAACCGTCGCCCTGACCGAAGAACGCCGCGAGGAAATCTTTCGCTCTGCCGCCATGGCGCGCGCCTTTGGTGTCGATGTCGAGGAAATCAGCCCCACCGAGGTCAAGGCGAAATACCCCCATCTCAACACCGATGACGTGGTTGCGGGGGTTTACCTCGACAAGGACGGGCAGGGCGATCCGGCCAATATCGCGCTGGCCCTGGCCAAGGGCGCGCGGATGCGCGGCGCCCTGATCAAGGAGCGTGTCAAGGTTACCGGGCTTGCGCGCAAGGGCCGCCGGGTGACCGGCGTTGACTGGGCCGCAGAAGACGGCAGCGCGGGCCATATCGAGGCCGAAATGGTCGTCAATTGCGCGGGCATGTGGGGCCACGAGGTGGGCCGGATGGCGGGCACCAACGTGCCGCTTCAGGCCTGCGAGCATTTCTATATCGTCAGCGAACCGATTGCCGGGTTGACCCAATTGCCGGTGCTGCGGGTGCCCGATGAATGCGCCTATTACAAGGAGGACGCGGGCAAGATGATGCTTGGCGCGTTCGAGCCGACCGCCAAGCCCTGGGGCATGGCGGGCATTCCCGAGAGCTTTGAGTTTGACCAGCTGCCTGAGGATTTCGACCACTTTGAGCCGATCCTTGAATGGGCGGTGAACCGCATGCCGATGCTCGGCGAGGCTGGCATTCATACCTTCTTCAATGGCCCCGAAAGCTTTACCCCCGACGATGCCTATCACCTTGGCATTGCCCCCGAGATGGACAACGTCTGGGTCGCGGCCGGGTTCAATTCGATCGGCATTCAATCGGCTGGCGGGGCCGGCATGGCGCTTGCGCAATGGATGGAGGATGGCGCGAAACCGTTTGACCTAGGCGATGTCGATATTTCCCGGATGCAGCCGTTTCAGGGCAACAAGCGCTATCTCTTTGAGCGCTCCACGGAAACGCTGGGGCTGCTTTACGCCGATCACTTCCCCTATCGCCAAAAGGCCACCGCGCGCGGTGTGCGGCGCACGCCGTTTCACGCCCAGCTTCTCGATCAAGGCGCGGTGATGGGCGAACTTGCCGGATGGGAGCGCGCCAATTGGTTCGCCAATCCCGGTCAGGAGCGCGAGTACGCCTATTCCTGGAAGCGCCAGAACTGGTTTGACAACACCGCCGCCGAGCACCGCGCGATCCGCAGCGAGGTGGGGATGTATGACATGTCCTCCTTCGGCAAGCTGCGCGTCGAGGGGCGCGACGCCGAGGGCTTTCTCAACCACGTCTGTGGCGCCGAGATGTCGGTGCCGGTGGGGCGGATCGTCTATACGCAATTCCTGAATGCGCGCGGCGGGATCGAGGCCGATGTCACCGTGACCCGGCTCACGGAGACCGCCTATCTTGTGGTCACCCCGGCGGCGACGCGGCTGGCGGATGAAACATGGCTGCGCCGTCATCTTGGCGAGCGCGCGGTGGTGATCACCGACGTGACGGCGGGCGAGGGCGTTTTGGCGGTGATGGGCCCCAAGGCGCGCGATCTGCTCAACGCGGTCTCACCCAATGATTTCAGCAATGCCACCAACCCCTTTGGCACCGCGCAGGACATCGAGCTTGGCCTCGGCCTCGCGCGGGTGCACCGGGTGTCTTATGTGGGCGAGCTGGGATGGGAAATCTATGTCGGCGCCGACATGGCCAGCCATGCCTTCGAGACGCTGTTTGAGGCCGGGCAGGATCACGGGCTCAAGCTCTGCGGCATGCACATGATGGACAGTTGCCGGATCGAAAAGGGCTTTCGCCATTTCGGCCACGACATCACCTGCGAGGATCATGTGCTTGAGGCCGGGCTTGGTTTTACGGTCAAGACCGACAAGCCCGATTTCATCGGTCGCGACGCGGTGCTGCGCAAGCGCGAGGCGGGTCTAGAGCGCCGCCTTGTGCAGTTCCGCCTGAGCGACCCCGACCCGATGCTTTACCACAACGAGCCGGTTTTGCGCGACGGCAAGATCGTCGGCTATCTGAGCTCGGGCGCCTATGGCCATCACCTTGGCGGCGCCATAGGACTTGGCTATGTGCCCTGTGCGGGCGAGAGCGCGGCGGATGTGCTTGCGTCGAGCTATGAGATCGACGTGGCGGGCACGCGGGTGCGCGCCGAGGCGAGCCTTAGGCCGATGTATGATCCGCGCTCGGAGCGGGTAAAGGTCTGAGCCACGGGCCGGGGGTATGGCGGCGCGCGTGTCATGCCTCCGGCGGGAGTATTTCTGGAACGGTGAATGCGCAGGTATACAATGCGCATTTGCATGCAGGCGGATTGATCCTGTCCCGGCTTGCGCATATAGCCGAGGGCAACCTGATTGTTGAACCCGAGGATAAGACCATGTCGAACGCACAACTCGAAACTGCCATCGAAGCCGCCTGGGAGGCGCGCGACACCATCACCACAAGCACCGGAGGTGAAACCCGCGAGGCGATCGAGGCCACGTTGAACGCGCTCGACAGTGGCAAGCTGCGCGTGGCCGAGCGCCAGGCAAATGGCGACTGGCATGTCAATCAATGGGCCAAGAAGGCGGTTCTGCTTGGCTTCCGCATCAAGGATATGGAAATCCACGACAACGGTCCGCAGGGCGGCGGCTGGTGGGACAAGGTCGACAGCAAGTTCAAGGGCTGGGGCGACAACCAGTGGAAAACGGCCGGCTTTCGCGCGGTTCCGAACTGTATCGTGCGCAAATCGGCCTTTATCGCGCCGGGCGTCGTTTTGATGCCGTCCTTTGTGAACCTCGGCGCCTATGTGGATGAGGGCACCATGGTGGATACCTGGGCCACTGTCGGCTCTTGCGCGCAGATCGGCAAGAACGTGCACCTGTCGGGCGGCGTCGGAATCGGTGGCGTGCTAGAGCCGATGCAGGCGGGGCCGACGATCATCGAGGACAACTGCTTTATCGGCGCGCGCTCCGAGGTGGTCGAGGGCTGTATCGTGCGCGAAGGTTCGGTTCTGGGCATGGGCGTGTTCATCGGCAAATCGACCAAGATCGTCGATCGCGAAACCGGTGAGGTCAGCTATGGCGAAGTGCCGGCAGGGTCGGTCGTGGTGGCCGGCTCGATGCCGAGCAAGAACGGTATCAACCTCTATTGCGCCGTGATCGTCAAGAAGGTCGATGCGCAGACCCGCTCGAAAACCTCGATCAACGAGCTGTTGCGCGATTGAAGCCTTCAGGATTTTCGCGAACCAAAGCGCCCCTTTCACGAGGGGCGTTTTTTTGTGGCGGGGCGTTTGCCCAAATCGGGCGGGGCTGATAAATCTCAAGGCCGGGGGGCAAACGATGTGATTTGCTGGCTCTGACAGAGGGGGAAATCAATGCATGCGCTAAAAGCGACGACCGCGGTTCTGATGCTGCTGTCCTGGTCTGCACAGGCCGGGCCTGTTTCCTGCGACGGCTCTGACGTCACGGTGTATGGCGCACGCCCGCAAGACGCGCAGCTGACCTGTGCGGCTGTGGCACGGGCAAAACAGACGTTTGAAAGCTGCAATGTTCCGCCGATCACGCGGCCCCTGCGCATCGACCTTGTCGAGACCCTAGAGGCCAATTGCTTTGGGCAATATCATTGCGGCGAAGACTGGATCGAGCTGTTGTCGCCCTCTGCAATGAAGGCAAAGCATTTGCCCGGAAGTATTTACGCAGATCTGCCCGATGACGCCTTTTTCCAGAGCATCCTCGTACACGAGCTGACCCATGCGGCGATCAAGGATGTGCCATGCCCGTTCGACAATTGCCTGATTGCGAATGAATACTTGGCCTATGTCATGCAGATCAGGTCACTGTCCCCCGAGGCGCAGCTTCAGTTCCTCAAAGGGGCCGATCTTGACAGTAAAATCTCGCGGGACGAGTTGAACCAAATGATATATTTCATGGCGCCCGACATCTTTGCGCGCAAATCCTGGCTGCATTTTACGCAGCGCGAAGATCCCTGCGGATTTATCGGCCAAATCGTTGAAGGGACTGTCCTGCTGGATTACGAACGGTTCGAATGAGCGCGCAGCGCGGGATTTAGCGCGCAGGTTTTTGCGGCTTGTCACCGACCGGCCCACCGGCCTTTTTCCAGCCTGAAAACCCATCCTCGACGTGGCTTACGTTTTCAAGCCCCATATCCTTTGCGGTGCGCGCCGAAAGCGCCGAGCGCCAGCCAGAGGCACAGTAGAACACAAACCGGTTGCCGGTCTGGAACTGTGGCTTGGCATAGGGGCTTTCGGGGTCGATCCAGAATTCAAGCATCCCGCGCGGACAGTGAAAAGCGCCGGGAATCATGCCCTCGCGCTCAAGCTCGCGCGGGTCGCGCAGATCGACAAAGGTCACGCCGCTTTGGCCGTGCAGATCAAGCAGTTCGGTTGCGGGGGCGTGATCCACTAGTTTGTTAGCCTCGGCCACCATATCCTTGATGTGTTTCATCCGCGTAGTCCCTTTTTGATCTGATGTGGCCAAGCCTAGTTGGGCAAGCCCGGATTGGAAAGCATTGAGTGTGCCGTCGCGGGCGCGTTGTCGCAAAGGCCAAATCATGGTAGGCTGCGGCGGTATTTCAGGATGAAAAGGAGTGGGATTATGTTTGGTAAATCCGGCTCTGTTTTGCGTTTTTACAAAAAGATTTCAATTGTTTGCCTCATCAGCGCCTCCGGCGTGACAGGGGCGAGCGCGCAAGCCTCGCTTGAGGTCGATATGGAAAATATTTCTCGGGTCGCGGGCGAATTTCATGTGCGGTTTTTCGACGAGGACTCTCGCCTTCTTGACCTCAACGAGGCCGAGATACGCACCTATTTCGAGCGTGAGAAAGGCGCGCCGCCGGGGCCGGTGACCTATGAGATTGGCGAGGACGACAGGCCAGCGGGCGAGGGCGCGAAAGAGGGCGACGACCCCGCCCCCAAAGGCGCGCTTGCGCTTGGATATACCAAGCGTTGCCGCGATGCCGGGGTGCCGATCTTTCCGCCATTGCCGCTTGCCGCGCCGCCATGGAAGCGGCTCAAGGATCTGCCAAAAGACAAGATTTTCAATGCCCCGGATTACAACCCGGTGCAGGTCTGGCAGTTCAAGACCGAGAAGGGCACCTGCATCGCCTTGCCGCGGTTCAACAAGGATGACGGGACGCAAATTCAGGAAATCGGCTTTATCTGCCAGAGCAAGGCCACCGGAAAGGCCTGTTTCTGGGCGGCGCAGGACAAAAAGACCGGCAAGCGGCTTACGACCCCGGCGGAGTTGCGCGGCAAAAAGCCCGAGGATCTGCGCGGTGGCGATGATCTGGCGCTGAATTGCACGGGCTGTCACCGGGGCGAAAACGTGTTCATCGCCTTTCCCGGCACCAGCCTTGAGGGGGCCTCGGAGTTCCCCGATAAACGCTATGGCCCGGTGCCGGTGCGCCAGAAGGGCTGGGAGAATGACGGCAAGGTGGCCCTGACGGATACCGGGTGCGGGCAGTGTCACGAGAGCTTTGCCACCCCGACCCTGAGCTGGTGCGCGACGGTTCTCAAACCTTCTCTGGGGCGGACCATGCCCTATGATATCGTCACCGACAAGGTGATCCCCAAGGCGGACCTGCCAGGGGTCTACAAGGGCGATCTCAAAAGGCTTGATGCGCTCTGTCGCAAGGCGGGTCTGAAAAACGGGCTTGGCGTGACGCTTGATTAAATGGCAGGCGGGTTGAGCGCTATGGCTTGTCAAGACGCGCGCGGCGGGGTACGGCGGGCGGATGAGCAAAGAGCAAAAACCATCGCGTCAGCAAGTCTATACCCTGTTGGTGGAAATCGGTCGCAAAGACGGTGACGGCCTGCCCGAAAAGGCGACCGGCGCGGCGCTTATGGTCTATGCCAGCGGCGTGGACGAGGCCGAGGCGGTGCGTGAAACGGTGGCGATCCTGAAACAGGCCGATACCGCGCCGCTTGACGTGTCGGGCTATGGCACGCTGGCCGAGCGCGAAGAAGAAGGCCACGACATTACCGACGAAGAGCGCCACCTGATGCAGCGCGCCCGTGATGAAAACGCGGTTATCGTCGCGCAGGTCACCCCGTTCTTCGACTAAGGGCGCGCTTGCAGGCCGTGAGCCGCCTTGGCGCGGAGAAGGCTTGCGGAGCACGCAACAATTGAACTTGCCGCGATGGCCTGTAATCTAAGGCGATGAAGCAGGGGGTTCGAAAAACGGTCTTTGGTGTGTCTGCGGGATTGGCGGCAGTTTTCGGCCTTGCGTATTACGAGTCTCATTTCAAATGGCGCGGCTGTCTCATTTCAAATGGCGCGGCTGTCTCAATGAATTGGGCCGATGCTTGGACAGTGACTCCGGGGTCGTCTATCTGGAGCAGTCCGGAGGAGTTTGGCTGTCTCTGGCCGTGCTTGCCTCTGGCATCGCGCTCTATCAACTCAGGCAGCTGACCCGCTGAAATTCGGGACCATACGTTGCAGCGCAGACACGCGACGCCGCGAGCCCTTTCGCGTCCTGTGCTGTGGCCATCACGAATGACCGCTAAGGGCCATTCGTGACGCATGCCAAAAGGGCGGAAAGCAGGCATTTTCTGCGACACGCACCAAGGTCAGCTATGCGCAGTTAGCGCATTTGATAACCTCAAGCTCAGATTTACATTTCAAACGCAAAAAACGTCTTTGCAACCGTGGTGTCGTGGCCGATTTTTTATGCCATCCTCTGCGATGGCATCGCCTTGCGTCGAGCGAATTTATTCAGAGTAAGCTGCGCTGAAAATAAGGTGGCACTGTTTGATTACCATGGTTAGTAAGAGGTGGTCGCGAAATTTCGGATCAGTTGTTAAGGTGGATCGCATGACGAAAGAAGTGATCCGGTATGAAGAAACGCAAAAACCATTCACCCGAATTCAAAGCCCGTGTTGCGCTTGAGGCGATCCGCGAGGAGATGACGTTGGCGGAGG
>NZ_FWFJ01000025.1 GCF_900172365.1 Roseovarius gaetbuli | reverse complement strand
GAAATTCACCACGCATCGATGACCCCGCATAAGATACGTGTTTAACGACGTCGTTAACGACGTCGTTAAACACGTATCTTAGATCATCGCCCCAGCGTCAGGCAGGCGGTGCCAATGGCGCGGTTACGTGATTTCTACGGCTGGACCCCATTAAAAATGGGGGGATTACCCGGTGATCACGCTCCGGTTTGAACCGTCGCGCAGGTTTTCACTTGATAAGGCGGATTTTTGCGAACCCTGTCAGGAGGTCGCGCCCGGCAATATTGGCAGAAACGCCAAGCATGTCTGCCCCGGACCGGTTCTTCGGCGCGTGGCACAGTAAGGTCAGCAGCGCGGGAAAGTGCCCTTTCTCCACGGCTGTGGCAACGTCCGCTTTCAGTGGGCGCACGTGTAAGCGTTCCCTACAATTCTAGGTATTGGGCAGTTAACCGGAACGACAGAACATACCGTTCTTTAAGCAGAATATGTTGAGTGTACCTTGAAACAAGGATCACCTCATGCCCGGCTATATCTCCGAGATTGACTATTTTGGCACCTCAGATCAGGAATTTGTCGAGATTGCCGTACCGACCGGCACCGATGTATCAAGCTATACGTTGGTGCTCTATCAATCCGACGGCACGATCTACAAAACGGTTTCACTGGGGTCCTTCACCGGCACATTTGGCGGCCAGGATGTCTATGTTGTCGATCAATCGACACCTGGTTTTGACTCTGGCGGCGATCCGACGGGCACGTTCTATCGCGATGATGCGATAGCCTTGGTCGATGACAGTGGCACGGTCCTGCAGTTCGTGTCTTGGATGGGGAATACAGTTACTGCCACCGAGGGCCCCGCAAATGGGACGTCCAGCACGGACGTCGGTTTCACTGACGAAAGTGTGCAGTCAGATGATGGTGGAACCTCATATTTCGCGCAATCCGTCTCCAACAAAGGGTCAATCCCAGCTTGCTATGCCCCAGGTACGTTGATCGACACGCCGCTGGGACCGCGCTGCATCGAACAGCTACGCGAAGGCGATCAGATATGGACGGCGGACAACGGTGCACAAACGATCCGCTGGATCTGGAACGGAACTGTCCCCATTGAGGATGTCCGTAACGACGCCTATCCAGTTTTGATCCGGGCCGGGGCGTTGGCACCGGGGCTGCCCAACGATGATCTTATTGTCTCGCCACAGCATCGAATGTTAGTTGGTGCTGCTGGCCAACTGGAAGATCACTTTGAAGACGAGGTTTTTGTACCGGCGAGATCAGTTACATCATTGCCCGGAATCCGGTTGATGCGTGGTAAGAAATCCGTGCGCTGGCATCATTTGGCTTGTGAGCGCCATGAAGTCGTACGTGCGAATGGCTGCTTGTCGGAATCATTGTATCTGGGCCCGATGGTGTTGCGCAATTTGCCCCGCAACATTCGGGATATGTTGCGTTCCGTTTACGCTCATTCGCCCTCGGACGAGGCATTGAATGGCCCACTAGCACGCAACTGCCTGAATGTTGGACAGGTCGAACGTAGCCTGCGCAATAGCCGACGCCACTCAAAGCGCCCGTGGTTAGAGAAGCAAGGTCAAGAAGACAGCCGGTCTCTAGCATCCATTCAGTGAGGGTTTGAGGCCGCCGATTGAAGATGACGGCCTTTCGAAGCGGACGTTAGCTGCAAGGCAGAAAATCTCGAACATTGAGATCTTCGAGACGTTCGCTGTGATCCGACAGCAGGGCAGCTTTGCCGCTTTCCTCATTTTTGGGTCAGTTTTTGCCGTGAAGATCAAAGAAATCCGACGTTCGGCACCTGCGGCGAATGCCGCCTTGAGCGCGCGGGGCACTCGGGCTATGTCACGCCTGACAGGAGACCCGATATGCCCGTATTCTTGAACGCCACCGATCCCGGCTTTGAAACCCAGTTTCAGGCCCTTCTCAGCGCCAAGCGCGAAGACAGCCCTGATGTCGATGATATCGTGGCGGGCATCATCAAGGATGTGCGCGCGCGCGGTGATGCTGCGGTGATCGAGTTGACGGCGAAGTTTGACCGGCTTGAGCTGACGCCTGAAACCCTGCGGTTTTCGCCACAGGAGATGGCCGATCTGATCGCGCAGGTGCCGGATCACGAGCGCGCCGCGCTTGAGCTGGCGGCAGAGCGCATTCGCGCCTATCACGCCCGCCAGATGCCCGAGGATCAAAGCTGGGTTGAGCCGAACGGCGCGACGCTTGGCTGGCGCTGGACCCCGGTCAGCGCGGCGGGGCTTTACGTGCCCGGCGGGCTTGCGTCTTATCCGTCCTCGGTGCTGATGAACGCCATTCCCGCCAAGGTGGCAGGGGTCGAGCGGCTGGCGATCGTGGTGCCGACGCCCGATGGCCAGGCCAATCCGCTTGTGCTTTTGGCCGCGCAGATCGCCGGAGTTGACGAGATTTACCGCATCGGCGGCGCGCAGGCGATTGCCGCCCTTGCCTATGGCACCGAAACCATCGCGCCGGTCGACAAGATCACCGGCCCCGGCAACGCCTTTGTCGCCGCGGCAAAGCGTCGGGTGTTCGGCAAGGTCGGAATCGACATGATCGCCGGACCGTCGGAAATCCTGGTGATTGGTGACGCGGGCCAAAACCCCGACTGGATCGCGCTTGATATGCTAAGTCAGGCCGAGCACGATGAAAGCGCGCAATCCATCCTGATCACCGATGACGGCGATCTTGCCAAGGCCGTAAGCGCCGCGATTGAGCGCCACCTTGAAACGCTTGAGCGGCGCGCGATTGCCGGGGCAAGCTGGCGCGATTTCGGCGCGATCATCCTTGTGCCTGACCTTGATCACGCCGCCGCCCTTAGCAACCGGATCGCGCCCGAGCATCTCGAGCTTTGCGTGAATGACCCCGATGCCCTGGCGGAAAAGATCACCCACGCGGGGGCGATCTTCCTTGGCGCTTGGACGCCCGAGGCGATTGGCGATTACGTGGGCGGGCCCAATCACGTGCTCCCGACTGCGCGCTCGGCGCGGTTTTCAAGCGGGTTGTCGGTGATGGATTTCGTCAAACGCACGACGCTTGCAAAGATGACGCCCGAAGCATTGCGCGCGATTGGCCCGGCGGCGGAAACCCTTGCGATCAGCGAAAGCCTTGAGGCACATGGCCTGTCGGTGCGCGCGCGGCTGGATCATCTCAACGACTAGGGGCGCAAAACCGGGCGAAAGCGGTCAAACAGGTGGCAGTTTGACGCTTACCGGGGCCAAACTGGCCCTTTCGCCCAAACCGCCCGCCCCCTATAAGTGCCAACGGCACCCGACCCCGAGTCGCGGTGCAATTATTCTATTTTCACGACGGGACGCTAGGCACACATGTCGATCTTTCACAAAATTCCCAGTCTGTTTTCTGCGGATATGGCAATTGACCTCGGCACGGCGAATACGCTGGTTTACGTCAAGGGCCGTGGCATTGTCCTGTCGGAACCGTCGGTTGTTGCCTATCATATCAAGGACGGCGTGCGCAAAGTGCTCGCCGTGGGTGAAGACGCCAAGTTGATGCTTGGACGTACCCCCGGCAGCATTGAGGCGATCCGCCCGATGCGCGAAGGCGTGATTGCCGATTTTGACACCGCCGAGGCGATGATCAAACATTTCATCCGCAAGGTTCACAAACGCTCGACCTTTTCCAAGCCCAAGATCATCGTCTGTGTGCCGCATGGCGCCACGCCGGTCGAGAAACGCGCCATTCGCCAGTCGGTTCTATCGGCGGGCGCGCGGCGCGCCGGCCTTATCGCCGAGCCGATTGCGGCGGCGATTGGCGCGGGCATGCCGATCACCGATCCGACCGGCAACATGGTTGTCGATATTGGCGGCGGCACCACCGAGGTGGCTGTTCTGTCGTTGGGTGACATCGTTTACGCGCGCTCTGTGCGGGTTGGTGGCGACCGGATGGACGAGGCGATCATCAACTATCTGCGCCGTCAGCAGAACCTTTTGGTCGGTGAAACGACCGCCGAGCGGATCAAGACAAGCATCGGCACCGCGCGCATGCCCGACGACGGGCGCGGCACATCGATGCAGGTGCGCGGGCGCGATCTTTTGAACGGTGTGCCGAAAGAAACCGAGATCAGCCAGGCGCAGGTCGCCGAGGCGCTTGCCGAACCGGTGCAGCAAATCTGCGAAGCGGTGATGACCGCGCTTGAAGCGACCCCGCCCGATCTGGCCGCCGATATCGTTGATCGCGGCGTGATGCTGACCGGGGGCGGTGCGCTTTTGGGGGATCTTGATTTGGCCCTGCGCGAACAGACAGGGCTTGCCGTGTCGATCGCCGATGACAGCCTGAATTGCGTGGCCCTTGGCACCGGCAAGGCGCTGGAATTCGAAAAGCAATTGCGCCATGCGATTGACTACGACAGCTAAGACGCCCACCTTTTCCTAAAAGGGGGACCCTTTGGCAAAAGACCGAGGACAAGGCGACGATTATACCGGCCCGCTCAAGCGTTTGCTTTTGGGGGTCGTTTTGCTGTGTCTTCTCGGGCTTTTCCTTGTCTGGCGGATCGACAGCCCGCGTGTCGAACGGTTTCGCGCGCAGGTGGTGGATCGGGTCGTGCCAAGCTTTGACTGGGCGATGGCGCCGGTGACGGGGGCGGTGAACATCCTGCGCGATTTCCAGAGCTATCAGCGGATGTATCACCAGAATCAGGAGCTGCGCCGCGAGTTGCAGCAGATGAAGGCCTGGAAAGAGGCCGCACTTCAGCTTGAACAGGAAAACGCCCGGCTGCTTGATCTCAACAACGTGCAGCTTGATCCGCGTCTGACCTTTGTCACCGGCGTGGTGATGGCCGATAGCGGCTCGCCGTTTCGCCAGTCGGTGCTGATCAATGTCGGCGCGCGCGATGGTATCGTCGACGGCTGGGCGGCGATGGACGGGCTTGGCCTTGTCGGGCGCATCTCGGGCGTGGGGCAAAATACCTCGCGGGTGATCCTTCTGAGCGACACGTCAAGCCGGATTCCGGTGACGATCCAACCCTCGGGGCAGCAGGCGTTGTTGATCGGTGACAATAGCGCGGCCCCGCCCATCGACTTTATCGAAGACCCCGATCAGGTCCGCCCCGGCGACCGGATTTTGACCTCGGGGGATGGCGGGGTGTTTCCCGCCGGGTTGTTGATAGGACAGCTTGCCGAAGACCCCGGCGGGCGGATGCGGGTGCGCATCTCGGCGGATTACGAGCGGCTTGAATTTCTGCGTGTGCTGCGCAGCTACGGGCACGAAAACCTGACCGATCCCGGTCAGTTGATTGCGCCGGTTCTGCTGCCTGATGAACAGGCCCCCGATGCCCCCCAAGCGGCGGAGGCGGGCAATGGCTGACAGTTTCATTCAGCGCTACTGGTTGATGCGTGCGCTTTACCTTTTTTTGTGTATCATTTTGATATTCGTGCACCTTTTGCCGCTTAACATCCAGCCATCCAACTGGACCGGGCCCGATCTTATCCTGGCGATCACCTTTGCCTGGGTGTTGCGGCGGCCCGATTACGTGCCGGTCCTGCTGATCGCTCTGGTGGCGCTTGGCATGGATCTTTTGTTCCAGCGTCCGCCGGGGCTTTGGGCGGCCTGCGTTGTGATGGGGGCCGAGACCCTGCGCAACCGCGCCCCGAACCTGCGCGATCTCAGCTTTGCCGCCGAATGGGCCTCGGTTGCGAGCACGCTGGTGGCGATCACCCTGGCTTATCGCCTGGTGCTTGCGGTGCTGATGGTGGATCAGGCGCCGCTTGGTCTTAGCCTGATGCAGCTGTTGTTCACGCTGATGGTCTATCCGGTGGTTGCGTTTGTGTCGCATACGCTCATGGGCGTGCGCAAACTTACCCCCGGCGATCTTGACGCCATGGGCAAACGGATATGAGACGCCCGGGCCGCGATAACGCTGAAAGCCAGCGGCGCATTACCCGGCGCGGGCTGGTCGTGGGCGGGCTTCAGGCCGGGGTGATGGGCATTCTGGCGCTGCGCATGCGCTATATGCAGGTCGAACAGGCCGATCAGTTTCGCCTTTTGGCCGATGAAAACCGCATCAACATCCAGCTTATCCCGCCCACCCGTGGCCGCCTGTTTGACCGCAACGGCGCGGTGATTGCCGAGAACATTCCAAGTTACCGCATCACCATGACGCGCGAACAGGCCGGCGATGTGGATGCCGTAATTGCGCGGCTGGCCAAGCTGGTCGAGCTTGACCCCGACGAGCTTGAGCGCGCGCGCCGCGATCTGCGCGATTTGCGCGGCGACACGCCGGTCACCATCGCCGACCGCGTTAGTTGGGGCGCGATAAGCCGGGTTGCGGTGAATGCCCCGGCCCTGCCCGGTGTGCTGCCCGAGGTGGGCCTGTCGCGGCGCTATCCGGCGACCAATGATTACGCCCATGTGGTCGGCTATGTCGGCACGGTGAGTGACAAGGATCTTGAACGAATCGACGCGCCGGAACAGCTTTTGCGCCTGCCCCGCTTTCAGATCGGCAAGATCGGGCTTGAGGCCAAGCGCGAAAACGAATTGCGCGGCAGCGCCGGCACCCGCCGTGTCGAGGTGAACGCCGCCGGCCGGGTGATGCGCGAGCTTGACCGTCAGGAAGGCCAGCCCGGCGCCGATATGCAGCTGACGCTGGACAACGCCCTGCAATCTTATACCAATGCGCGCCTTGAGGGCGAAAGCGCGGCGGCGGTGGTGATTGATTGCGACACCGGCGACCTTCTGGCCTGCGCCTCGGCGCCAAGTTATGATCCCAACCTTTTCGTGCGCGGCATTTCCGTTCCCGATTACAAAGCCCTGCTTGAAGATCCCTATCGCCCGCTGCCCAACAAGGCGGTGCAGGGGATTTACCCGCCGGGATCGACTTTCAAGATGGTCACCGCCCTGGCCGCGCTTGAGGACGGGCAGATCGCGCTTGATGACACGGTCTATTGCCCCGGCTACATGGAAATCAGCGGTCGCCGGTTTCACTGCTGGAAGCGGGGCGGGCATGGCAATGTCGATCTGCACCGCTCGCTGCGCGAAAGCTGTGACATTTATTATTACGAATTGGCCCTGCGCACCGGCATCGAAAAGATAAGCGCCATGGCCGAGCGGCTTGGGATCGGGGTACAGTTCGACCTTCCGATGACCAGCGTCGCCAAGGGCCTTGCCCCGACGCGCGAGTGGAAACAGAGCAACCGGGGCCAGCCCTGGGTGATCGGCGACAGTGTGAACACCGCCATCGGTCAGGGCTTTGTTCTGGCCTCGCCCCTGCAACTGGCTGTGATGACGGCGCGGATCGCCACAAGCCGGGCGGTGACGCCGCGCCTGATCAAGTCAATCGACGGGGTTGAACAGCCGACCGGGCATGGCGACACGCTTGGCCTGAATGAGAACCTCATGCGCGAGGTGCGCAAGGCGATGTTCGCGGTGTCCAATAGCAATCGCGGCACCGGCTATCGCAGCCGGATCATCGAAGATGCCTTTCGCATGGCCGGCAAGACCGGCACCAGCCAGGTGCGCAACATCACCGCGGGCGAGCGCGCCAGCGGCGTGGTCAACAACCGTGATTTGCCGTGGGAGCGGCGTGATCATGCGCTGTTCGTCGATTTCGCTCCGTTTGACGCGCCCAAGGTGGCCGTCGCCGTGATCGTCGAGCACGGGGGTGGCGGTTCAACCGCCGCCGCGCCGATTGCCCGCGACATCACCCTTCAGGCGCTTTATGGCGAGGACCCGCCGCTTGAGGCCTATCCCGCCGCCGACCGGGGCCGGATCAAGGCGCTTCAGGAAAAGCTGCGCCGCGCGCGCCCGCAAGCGGGACCGGACGGGAAGGATCGCGCATGAGCTATCTTGAATATACCGTCAAGACCACGCCGACCGGGCCGGGCAAGATGCTTCACCTCAACTGGCCGCTTATGGTCTTGTTGATGGCCGTGGCGGGGGTTGGGTTCCTGATGCTCTATTCGGTTGCCGGCGGGTCTCTGTCGCCTTGGGCCGAACCGCAGATGAAGCGCTTTGCACTCGGCTTTGCCGTCATGCTCATGGTGGCGATGGTGCCGATCTGGTTCTGGCGCAACATGTCGCTGCTGGCCTATCTGATCTCGCTGGCGTTGTTGATTGCGGTGGCGCTTGTCGGGGTCGAGGGCAAGGGCGCGCAACGCTGGATCGACATCGGCTTCATGCGATTACAGCCCTCGGAGCTTGTGAAAATCACGCTGGTGATGCTTTTGGCGGCCTATTACGACTGGTTGCCGATGTCGCGGGTGTCGCGCCCCGTCTGGGTGGCCTTGCCGGTGGCGCTGATCCTGTTTCCCGTCGCACTTGTCCTGCGTCAGCCGGATTTGGGCACCTCGATCCTGTTGCTGGCCGCCGGTGGGGTGATGATGTTCATCGCCGGCGTGCATTGGGCCTATTTCGCCACCGTGATCGCCGCCGTCGTGGGCTTGATCTTTGCGGTGTTTGAAAGCCGGGGCACCAGTTGGCAAATGCTTGAGAATTACCAGTATCGCCGGATCGACACCTTCCTAAATCCCGACAATGACCCGCTTGGTGCCGGCTATCACATCACCCAATCCAAGATCGCGCTTGGATCGGGCGGCTGGACGGGACGCGGGTTCATGCAGGGCACGCAATCGCGGCTTAACTTCCTGCCGGAGAAGCATACCGATTTCATCTTCGTGACGCTGGCCGAGGAATTCGGCTTTGTCGGGGCGATTTCGATCCTCGGGCTTTATACGCTCATTCTGCTGTTTTGTATCTCGACCGCACTGTCGAACCGTGATCGCTATTCCTCGCTTTTGACGCTTGGGGTGGCGATGACGTTTTTCCTGTTCTTCTCGGTCAATATGGCGATGGTGATGGGGCTGATGCCGGTGGTCGGCGTGCCCTTGCCATTGGTGAGCTACGGCGGCTCTGCCATGCTTGTCCTGATGGTCGGCTTCGGCCTTGTTCAGAGCGCACATATTCACAAACCAAGGTAGATTTCATGCCCGTAAACGTCTTGTTCGCTGCCCGCCCCGAGCGGTGGGAAACCTATGAAGCGCCGCTAAGGGCCGCCTTGTCCGAGGCCGGGGTCGAGGCCAACCTTGCCACCCAAATGCCCGCGCATGAGGTCGATTACATCGTCTATGCGCCCAATAGCGGGGTCGAGGATTTTGCCCCCTTCACCCGCGCCAAGGCGGTTTTGAACCTCTGGGCCGGGGTCGAGGATGTGGTGGGCAACCCCACCCTGCACCTGCCGCTGGCGCGGATGGTCGATCACGGGCTGACGCAGGGCATGGTGGAATGGGTCACCGGCCATGTGCTGCGCCATCATCTTGGGATGGATGCCCATATCCTTGGGCAGGACGGGATCTGGCGCAAGGACATCCCGCCGCTGGCGCAAGACCGCCGGGTGACCATGCTGGGCCTTGGCGCGCTTGGCCAGGCCTGCGCAGAGGCTTTGGGGCGGCTCGGGTTTGCCATGACCGGCTGGAGCCGGAGCCAGAAAGAGATCGACGGCGTCACCTGTCTTTCGGGCGATCAGGGGCTTCGGGCGGCCTTGCAAGCGGCAGATATCCTTGTGCTTTTGTTGCCGCTGACCGGCGATACCGAGAATATCCTGAACCGCGAAACGCTGGCCTATCTGCCGCACGGCGCGGTGATCGTGAACCCCGGTCGCGGGCCTCTGATCGACGATGACGCGCTTTTGGCGGCGCTGGACAGCGGCGATGTCGGCCATGCCACGCTGGATGTGTTTCGCGAAGAGCCGCTGCCCATGAAGCACCCGTTCTGGGCGCACCCACAGGTGACCGTGACGCCGCATATCGCCTCGGAAACACGACAAAAATCCGCCTCGCAGGTGATCGCGGAAAACATCCGCCGCGGCGAAGCGGGCGAGCCGTTCATTCACCTGGTCAATCGCGAGCTCGGGTACTGACGGGCCCCTCTTAGCGCCCTTGCAGGCGCGCCTCGGGACAGCCGTCGCTACTTGAGGATAGGGGGTTTTGTCGGGTCCGAACCCGGCGCGCGCCGGGGTTCCGGGGCGTCGTGCTGTGGCAGATCGAACCGCAAGCCACAGGTGGCAAGCCGCGCAGCCGCCGGATCGTTTGCGGCAAAAAACGCCACGTCAAGCGCCGCCGCCTCAAGTCCGGAAAAGATGAGCACCTCTGACACGGCCTGCGCCAAGACACGCTCTGCGCCCGGTGCGGCATCGACAAAGCCAAGCATGTGCCCCTGCGCGCCGCTGTCATAGGTCACCCCCACCAGATAGGCCAGCGAGGCAAGGCCGGTGGCACTGGCCAGCCGGGCATCAAGCGCAACGACAACGTTTTCCGGCAGGCCCTTGGGCGCGTGAAAGCCATCAACCTTGGCCTCAACCTCGGCAGGGCCATTGCCCAATGTCTCTGCCAGCCAATCCACCGCCTCGGGCGGAATCAGGATAGACGAGGGCGCCACCTCAAGATTGACCCCAAGGCCAATCCCCTGCCCGGCCAGCATCGAGGCGATCACCCGCCCGCTGAGCGCGGCATAGGGCGCCGGACGATTGGCAAAGCTTGAAAGGCGGACCTCTTGATCGAAGACCAGCACAAAGGAGTGATCCGAGAGGTCGAACACCTCGGGATCAATCGCCTCGCCGTCCGGCTCGGATTTCAGCAAGAGGTACAACTCGCTCGCCGCGAGGTTTTCATAGAACCGCATGCGCGCGGCTCCGTCCTCGGGGGCGGCCTCCATCGCGGCATGGGCCACGTCAAGGCGGGTAAGCTCAGTCATGGATAAGCCTTTGAACCTCTGCGCGTAATTCAGGCAGAACATCGGCCTCGAACCACGGATTTCTCCTGAGCCAAGCGGTATTGCGCCAGGACGGGTGCGGCAAGGCAAAAAGCCGCGGTGCATGGTCGCGCCAGCCCTTGACCGTATCGGTCACGCCGGATTTGACGCCAAGGTGATACTTATGCGCATAGCCGCCGACAAGAATGGTGAGCTCAATCTTTTCAAGCTCTTGCATGACCCTGTCGTGCCATGTTTCGCCGCAGATACGCGGCGGCGGCAGATCAGAACCCTTGGCATCATAGCCCGGAAAGCAAAACCCCATCGGCACGATGGCCACCCGGGATTGATCGTAAAACTCTGCTTCGCTCAACCCAAGCCAGTCACGCAACCGCTCGCCCGAAGGATCATCAAACGGCTTGCCCGACTGATGCACACGCGCGCCCGGCGCCTGCCCTGCGATCAGGATGCGCGCCGACGGGCGGAACCAGACCACGGGGCGCGGGCTGTGGCCCGTTTGGGTGGCCGCAAAACGGTCAGCGCACAGGGTACAGGCGCGGATTTGATCGCCAAGCGTGCTCATCTCTGGCTCATACAAGCGTGACCCCCGCCTCGCACATACCCGCAAGCGCCGCGTCGAGCGAGCCATCAAGATCAATCGCGCGACACAAATCGCGCCGCACGCTCACATCATACCCCAAGCGCGCCGCATCGACCGCCGAGAAATTGACACAGAAATCGGTGGCCAGCCCGACCATCGTCAACGCGCTGATCCCGCGCGTGCGCAGGTACCCATCAAGCCCGGTGGGTGTTTCGTGGTCGTTCTCGAAAAACGCCGAATAGCTGTCGATGGCCGCGTTCATGCCCTTGCGGATGATCGCATCGGCGCGGGTCGTCTCAAGCCCGTCGCGAAACGCTGCACCCGGCGTTCCCTGAACGCAATGATCGGGCCAGAGCACCTGCGGTCCATAGTGCATATCGGCCATCTCGAAGGGCGCCTTGCCGGGATGGGACGAGGCAAACGACGAATGCCCCGCCGGGTGCCAGTCCTGCGTCAGGATCACGGCCGCGAAATCGGCCATGAGGGCATTGATGCCAGTCACGATCTCATCGCCGCCCGCCACCGCCAAGGCACCACCGGGACAGAAATCGTTTTGCACGTCGATCACGATCAGGGCATGGGTCATAGGAGCCTCCTTTTATCCCTTAGGGGTACGCAGGTGCGGGTCATGCGTCAATGGCGCCACTTTGTCCTCTTGTTCAGGCGCGCCCAAATGGGTAAATCGCGGGCCATGTACAAGATTGCTGCGCTCTATCATTTCACACGCTTTGACGACCCTGAGGCGATTCAGGGCCCACTTCTCGCGCTCTGTGAGGCCGAGAAGATCAGCGGATCATTGTTGCTTGCCCGCGAGGGGATCAACGGCACGATCGCGGGCCCGGATGCGGGTATTGCACGCGTCATCGCCCATATCCGTGCGCTGCCCGGCTGTGGCAATCTGGAATGGAAGGAAAGCCGCAGTAGCGATCAGCCGTTTCGCCGCCTCAAGGTGCGGTTGAAGAAAGAGATCGTCACGATGGGCCAACCCGATGTCGACCCGCTTGCGCAGGTCGGGCATTATGTCGATCCCGGCGATTGGAACGCCCTGATCGAGAGCCCGGATGTGGCCGTGATCGACACACGCAACGATTACGAGGTGGCGATTGGCACCTTTAAAGGCGCCGTCGATCCGGAAACCGCAAGCTTTCGCGATTTTCCTGCTTGGTGGGAGGAAAACAAGCACCGCTTTCACAACAAGCGGATTGCGATGTTTTGCACCGGCGGCATCCGCTGTGAGAAATCCACCAACTACCTGCTCGGTCAGGGCGTTGAGGATGTCTATCACCTCAAGGGCGGCATTCTGAAATACCTCGAAGAGGTGCCGGAGGCGCAAAGTACATGGCAGGGCGAGTGTTTCGTCTTTGATGCGCGCGTCTCGGTGGGGCATGGCCTTGCCGAGGGGCCGCACCGGCTCTGTCATGCCTGTCGGCGCCCGATTCTTCCCGAGGATACAAAGCGGCCCGAATACGAAGAGGGCGTGGCCTGTCATCAGTGCACGCATGAGACCACGAAAGAGGGCAAGGACCGCTTTCGCGAACGTCAGAAACAGATGGCCCTCGCCGAGGCGCGCGGCGAGCGCCATATCAAGGTGGTCCACGAAGAGTAACCCCGTGTCGCCTTGCGCATTTGGCCGGTTTCGGCGTTGAGTATTTGAGCCAAGAAGAAGCAGGGCGCGTGCATCTTCTTTTTGTCGGCAATACCAGACACTGTTTCTTCTTGCCCTAAATATCCCAGGGGGCTTGGGGGACAGCGTCAGGCAGGCGGTGCCAATGGCGCGGTTACGATCAGCTCACACTGCCCACCAATGATAAATGGAGTGTAGCGCAGTTAATCGGCCCAAGCCTTTTGCAGATATGGGGCACTTCTGGCGGCGAAGATCGCTGCGTGGAATATGCTTCGTTTTTCTATCGAGAGCTTTCTGCGCGAATTGGCGCAACGGCTGCGTCAAAGCTGCTTGACGATTCTGTGTCTGCCGCAGTTACGCGCGCTCAACGAAACAGACGCATGTCGGCGCTTCCTGCCCTTCTCAAATCCAGCAGCTCTATTAACTCGCCAGCGATGCTGGCAGTCGACATCAACAAGCAGGTCGTCGAAATTGTGCAAGCCACAATCGGGAATGCAGTAAACCTTGCGGTTCAAAACTGCGATGCCCAGCTGAATTGTTAGCGTTCAGCAGCATCGCACAGAACCTATAGTTACAAATCGTAAGTATAGACCACACGAACCAGAACGGCTGGGGACAGCGTCCCCATTTAAAACCTCACACGCGACAGCCGATCAGATCCATTTTGCCAATGGGGGAAGGCTCATCAGGACCGCATTGGCGTCATGGCCGGTGGCCAGGCCGAACTTGGTTCCACGGTCATAGACAAGGTTATATTCCGCATAAAGCCCGCGATGGATAAGCTGCGTATCCTTGTCGGCCTCGTCCCAGGGCTGGACCCGGCGCTTTTCGATCAGCGGCGCAAAGGCCGGAAGGAAGGCGCGGCCGATATCCTGCGTCAGGGCAAAATCCGCCCCCCAGTCGCCGGTGTTGCGGTCATCCATGAAGATGCCGCCAACGCCGCGCGCGCGGTTGCGGTGTGGAATATAGAAATACTCATCCGCCCATTCTTTGAGGCGCGGATATAAATCGGGTCCATGCGGATCAAGATGCGCCTTCTGGGTGGCGTGAAAATGGGCGGTATCCTCGGCGTATTCAATGCAGGGGTTAAGGTCCGAGCCACCACCGAACCACCAGGCAGACGGCGTCCAGAACATCCGGGTGTTCATATGCACGGCGGGGCAATGCGGGTTTTGCATATGCGCCACAAGGCTGATGCCCGAGGCCCAGAACCGCGGATCGCTGTCCATGCCCGGCACACCGCGGGCGGCCATCGCCTTTTGCGCGGCCTCGCCAAGGGTGCCGTACACCTCGGAGACATTCACGCCGACCTTTTCAAAAACACGACCACCGCGCATCACGCTCATCAATCCGCCGCCCGCGTCTGAGCCGTCATCGCTCGCACGGCGGGTTTCGCTTACGTCAAACCGCCCCGGGGCGCCGTCGGCCATCGGCCCGTTGGCGTGGCTGTCTTCGAGCCCCTCGAAAGCGGCAACGATCTGGTCGCGCAATTCGCGAAACCATGCGGCCGCGCGCGTTTTCTCTGTGGTAAAGTCTTCGCTCATCTTAGCCTCTTTACTGTTCTGCCACGCTCGCGCCCGGAACCCCGGCGCGACCGCCTGTAAGGGCGGACAAGCCCTGCCCCAATTAATGCGCCGGAGAGGTCACAGGATCAAGCAATGTGCGCCCGCCATCCACAGTCATGATCTGACCGGTCATAAAGGCCGAGCCGTCACAGGCAAGATATTGCACCGTTTCGGCAAGTTCCGCAGGCGAGGCGATACGTCCAAGTGGCGTATGGCATTCGATGTCCGAGCGATAATCGCTATGTTCGCGCAGCGTATCCTTGAGCGATGCACTCATCACCGAGCCAAAGGCCACCGCATTCACCCGGATGCGATGCGGTGCAAGCGCCACGGCAAGGCTTCGGGTCATCTGATCAAGAGCCGCCGAGGAAATCGAATAGGCCAAAAGCTCGGGCCGGGTCCGCCGCGCGGCAATAGACGACAGGTTGACGATGGTGCCCGCCACACCTTCGCGCGCGCCCTCGGCCTGTTTGATCATCCGGTTGGCAACTTGCTGGCTCATGCGCAGCGCGGTCAACAGGTTTTGCTGCAACAGCATCTCAACCGCATCATCATCGGGGTTGAGCGCATCGGACGGCACCACCTGGCGACAGGCATTCACCAGGATATCGACCCCGTCAAAGGCATCAATCGTGGCAGACAAAAGATTGGCCTGCGCCAGCTTTTCCCGCAAATCGCCGGCAAAATAGCGGATATTGCGGCCTTCATCATTCTCGCCCAGCTCTTTGATCAGGCGCTCTTCATCCATATCGGCGAACATGACATTCGCGCCCTTGTCGGCAAAATGCCGCCCGATGGCAAGGCCGATACCATTGGCACCACCGGTCACGATGGCGGTTTTACCAGAGATGGAAAATGACATGGAATGCGCCTTTCAAGCTGATTCTGTCCTGCGCAGCCTAAGCCAAGTCACCGGGCCTTGCGAGCCGGGCGCGCCGCGCGCAAAACCTTGAAGCGGGTATCGCCCGCCACCTCTTCGACCTGAGCAAAGCTTTGCGCCAGCGTCGCCTCGTAGGGCAGATGGCGGTTGGCCACCAGCCAAAGCTGTCCGCCCGGTTTCAGCATTGCCGCCGCCGCGCGAATGAAGGCGCGGCCAAGGTCTGGCTCTGCGGCGCGTCCCTTGTGAAACGGTGGGTTCATGATCACCGTATCAACCGCGCTCTCGGGCTGCCAGCGGGTGGCGTCATCCCAATGAAACCGCGCGCGCGGATCGCCAATGTTCTGGCGCGCACAGGTCAGCGCCGCATGCTCGGCCTCGACAAGGTCAAGCTGCGCGATGTACTCGCGCTCAAGCGCGCGGGCCGTAAGATAGCCCCAGCCGCCACCAAGATCGACCACATGCGCGCCCATCTTGACCGGCAGGTGATCGGCCAGAAAGCGCGAGGCGGGATCAATTCCATCCGCCGAAAACACCCCGGGCGCAGTGACAAACCCGCCCTCGACGGGCTCTGGCGTGCCGACCGCCCAATCGGAAAATTCCGGCCCGGCGGCAAAGCTGAATATCTTGCCATGCGCCTTTGACATCGGCGCGCTGACTGCAACCCGTTTCCGGCATTCCTTGAGCATCGATTCGATACCGTCGGTCTTGGCGCCATCCACGATGATCGCCCCGTCGGTGACCGCTGCGGCCTCGGCCACAAGGGCGCGCGCCAGCGTCTTGGCACGTGCCAAACAGACGACCGCCGCGCCATAGCGCCCCTCGGGCGCCACAACGCAGGTATAGCCAAGGCCACCAAAATAATCGGCGTCGGGCTTGAACCCGGTGATCACCTCGACCCGGTCTTGCGGCAAGGCGCGCAAATCGGTGCCGACGCGCGGCGCAAATACGGCGATACGTCCCGCATCAGGCAGGGCAACGCTGCCCTCAGCAAGGGCAAGCGTCAGGCGAATGGGATCAGCCACTTATTCTTTTTCCATTGTACATTGCAGCGGATGCTGGTGACGGCGGGCGAAATCCATCACCTGCGCCACCTTGGTTTCCGCAATTTCATGACTGAACACGCCGACAACCGCGAGGCCCTTTTTGTGGACGGTCAGCATGATCTCGAACGCCTCGGCGTGGTTCATGCCAAAGAACCGCTCAAGCACGGCGACGACAAATTCCATCGGGGTGTAATCGTCATTCAGCAGCATGACCTTGTAAAGCGGCGGGCGCTTGGTCTTGGGGCGTGTTTCCACCACGACCGAGGGGTCACCCTCGTCCTCTCTCGGTCCGGCCATCTTGATGAGTTTCTCGATCATGTCAGTCGCTATGCCAGGTGGGTGTTGAAAACGCGGCGTGGTTCGACCTTTCTATATAACTTTTAACGCCCGTTAGAAAAGGGGGGCCGCGCGAAAGAAACCATCACGCCCCAACTGGCACAATAAGGCCGGGGCCGCTTGCCCGGTTGGAATTCACCCGTCGATCGACCCGCCAATACTCTAGCGTCTCCTCGGGGGGCGGCACCATAAGGCGCGCCGCCCCGTGGCCCGCCTCGCCAAGCCAAAGCGCCCAATCCTCGGGCGCAAGAATGACCGGCATCCGATGGTGCAGCGCCGTTATGCTCTGATTGGCGGCGCAGGTGACAATCGCGCAGGTATTGATCGCCTCATCGCCCCGCACCCAGCGTTGCCAGACCCCGGCAAAGGCCACGACCCCGCCCGCGCGCGGCCGGATATACCAGGGCAGGCGCGCGCCTTTCGCGTCTTTGGTCCATTCATAAAACCCATCCGCCGGAATGACACAGCGCCGCGCCCGCGCCGCCGCGCGAAACGCGGGTTTCTCGGCCAGTGTTTCGCCGCGCGCATTGATCAAGAGCGGCCCGGCATTGGGGCTGTCATACCACTCCTGCAAAAACCCCCACCGCATCGCCACAAGGCTGCGATCATGATCGCCCTCGCCGCCCCGCACCACATGCACCGCATTGGTCGGACAGACGTTGAAATTCGGTACCTCGGGCAGGTCATTGTCGGGTGCTGCACCAAAAAGCTGTGCCATGGCGTCCCCCGGCAGGGTGATCACGAAGCGCCCGCACATCGCCTAGGCTTGGCGCAGAATGTTGGAATAAAGCAGCATCCCGAAATCCCCGAGATCGCGTTCGATTCGCCCCCAGAGCGCGCCCATGCCAATCGGATCGGTGCCGGTCTGCGCCGCAATCTCGGCAAGGCTGCGCCGTCCGTCGATCAAGGCAATCAGCGGCGCGGCCCCCTTGGGCAGGCTCAGAGATGTGTCGAGCCCGGCAAAGCCAAGCCGGGGCGCCTGCCCCTGTGCAACGGCGCGCGCAAGATCACTGGCGCCAACCCCCTTGAGATGCGGTACCAAGGCGCGATTGCTGCCGCTTGCGGGCGGGCGCGCCTCGCCTGCGCGGGTCGCATAGCCAACATGGGTCTTGATCGTCCCGCGCAGCTTTTCGGCCAGAGCCATCTGTTCCAGCGCGCTCAGGTGATCGGGCACCGGCGTGATCCGCGACAGATCGTAAAGCGCAGGCATGGTAAAGCCGCTCAGCTGCCAGCCCGCCGCGGCCATCACCTCGGCCAGGGCCGTCACATCAAAGGCGCGGTCCTGGCTGTGCAACAACAGGTCATAAAACCCCGCATCGCTGTCCTTGTGATCGCCAAGGTTGATATTGGCGCGAAACGGGTGGCCTTCGGGCAGGGCCGCGACCAGCTTTTTGGCCGCCTTCAGGCGCGCCTCGGGCGCCATCCCCTCGTAGAGCGCGCCAAACGCCTCTTGCAGCGGATAAACCCCGGATCGCCCATAAGGCGCATAGACCATGAACCCCATGCCTCCGCCCGGCGCCAGCGCCGCCAAAAGCGCTTCGAATCCCGCCTGCGGCTCGGGCAGATGATGCAGAACGCCACAGCAATCAATATAGTCGAACTGCCCCAGATCGGCGGCGTCCAGCAGACTGCCGGTGACAAAGCGTATGCCCTCAAGCCCGCGCATCCTGGCACGCGCCTCGGCCACCTTGCGCGACGCGGTTGAGAGGTCAACATAGGTCACATCAAGCGCCCGCCCGGCGGTCTTCATCATCTGCGCCAGTTGAATAAGCCCATCGCCGGTGCCGCCCCCCGCCACCAACGCCCGAAGCGGTTTTGACCAATCCCGCTGACCGCCAAAGAGGAAATGATCAATCTCAAGCACATGCGAGGGCGAGCCGCTGATAAGCCGCTTTTTCTCGTCCCTGGGGTCACGCTCTGGATAGGGATAGGCCTCGTATTGCGCCTTGACCTTGCTCATATCGGCCTCATGTCCTGCGAGGGACCACACCTGCCCGCTTGTTTCACTGTTCCAAAAATACTCAAATCTACATCCTCTCAGGCAAGCTGGGGCTCGCGTGTTCGGGTGCGCATGAGGATCAGCGCGATAATCCCGATGTTGAGCGCATTCCATGCGATTCCGTTCAGAAACGCCATTTGATAACTGCCGGTCAGGTCATAGATCCAGCCCGACATCCAACCGCCAAGCGCCATGCCAGCGATGGTCGCCATCAGGACAAAGCCGACGCGGCGCCCGGCCTCCTGGCTTGGCATGTACTCGCGCACGATCAGCGCATAACTTGGCACAATACCACCCTGAGCCAGACCAAAGACAAGGCTGACCACGTAAAGCGAGGTCAACCCACCCGAGGGCAGATAAAAGAACAGCGCAATGCACTGCAGGGTCGAGCCGATCAAAAGCGTGCGCACCCCGCCAAGCCGGTCAGCCATCACCCCCGATATCAGCCGCGACACCACCCCGCCCGAAAGCATCAGCGACAGCATCTGCGAGCCAACGGCGGGACCATAGCCAAGGTCGACGCAATAGCTGACGATATGGACCTGCGGCATCGACATCGCCACACAGCATCCCACCCCGGCCAGCCCGAGCATAAACATCAGGGTGCGCGGCGGAATACCGGCGGCACTGGCCCGCGCATTCGAGAGCGTATCGGCATGCGCGCGCGCCGCCAGCGGCACCCGTCGGCGCAGCAAAAGCGCCAGCGGGATGACCGTAACGACCGTCACAACCGCGAGCACGAGGTAAACCGCGCGCCAGCCCTGATTTGCCAGAATACCCGCAAGGATCACCGGCCAGATCGCCCCCGAAAGGTAGTTGCCGCTTGCGGTGATCGCCACGGCAATGCCCCGGCGGCGCACGAACCAGAGCGAAACATCGGCGATCAGCGGGCCAAAGCTGGCGGCGGTGCCAAAGCCAATCAGGATTTGCAGCGCCGAGAGAACAACCACCGAGGGGCTTATCGCCGCTAGGCCGGTGGCGACGGAAATAAGCACCGCCGCACCACAAAGCGCGGTCGTGACACCAAAGCGGTCGACGATCCGGCCAATGCCGAAATTTCCAAGCGCAAAGCCGACCATGGTCATCGTATAAGGCAGCGAGGCCGCAGCACGATCGACCCCGAATTCGGCCTGCATCGCGGGCATCACCACGATGATCGACCACATGCCGACATTGCCCACCATCGCGATCAAAAGCGAGACGGCAAGCCGCGTCCAGGCATAGCGGCTATCAAGGATCTGGATATCGGCACTCATGGACGCGACGTTAGAGCGGCCCGCCCGCCCTTACCAGCCGCAAAATGCGCGCCCAAGCCGGGGCTTGGCCTTGGGGCCGGGTCGCGTTATCAGTCTGCCAAAGAGGAGCCACGCCATGACAGTCAGCCAAACGCCGACCGAGATTGCCCGAGAGGTCTTGCGGATCGAGGCCGAGGCGCTGAACACGCTGCGCGATGGCCTTCCGGAACGCTTTGATCAGGTGATCACCGAGCTGTTGCAGGTGCGCGGCCGCGTGATCGTATCGGGCATGGGCAAATCGGGGCATATCGCGGCCAAGATCGCCGCGACCATGGCCAGCACCGGCACCCCGGCGCAATATGTCCACCCCGGCGAGGCCAGCCATGGCGACCTTGGCATGATCACCGATCAGGATGCGGTGATCCTTATTTCGAATTCCGGCGAGACCCGCGAGCTTGCCGATATCATCGCCCACACAAGGCGGTTTTCCATTCCTCTGGTGGCGATCACCAAGAAGGCCGACAGCACCCTTGCGCAACAGGCCGATCACCTGCTTGAGCTGCCCAATGCACCCGAGGCCTGCGCCATCGGCATGGCGCCGACCACAAGCACGACCTGCACGCTGGCGCTTGGCGATGCTCTGGCGGTGGCGATGATGCGCATGCGCGGGTTCGAGCGCGAGAATTTCATGGCCTTTCATCCTGGCGGCACGCTTGGGGCGCAATTGCTCAAGGTGTCGTCGGTGATGCACCGGGGCGATGCACTGCCGATAGTCGCGGCCGAAACCGATATGGGCGAAACCCTGCTTGAGATGACCGCCAAGGGCTTTGGCGTGGCGGCTTTGGTCGAGAATGGCATGCTCAGGGGGGTGATCACCGATGGTGACTTGCGGCGCAATCTTGATCACCTGATGAGCCGCACCGCCGGCGAGATCGCCACCTATAACCCACGCAGCATTTCGCCGGATGCGTTGTTGTCCGAGGCGCTTGGGGTGATGAACACCCACAAGATCAGCGCGCTCTTCGCGGTCGATGACGCCGGGCAACTACAAGGATTGGTGCATATCCATGACGCCCTGCGCGCGGGCGTTGCCTAGAGGCGGCCACCTGACATCACACAACCTCCCCGCAAGCGGGCGCCTGGGCCGCCGCTGATCCTGTAAATGGCCAACTTGAAGATATATCCCGCACGCGCGAAAGCGGGGTGGACCGACGTATTTTGCCCAAGCGGAACGCAGGCAAATGCCCCTCCAAAATCTGGCGTCACCTTTGATTTATGTCAGTTTGCAACAGGCGTCCTTCGATACCCTCTCCCGGTCAGAGGCACAATGCCGAGGGAGAGAACGCAATGTCACCAAAGCTTATGATTGAAATTCTTGGAGTGACAGGTCTAACGGCCCTGTCGCTTTCCGGTCCCGCTCTAGCTCACGATTTTAACCGTTCCCATGGATGGCAAAACGGATGGGGCCAAGGCCAGATGATGGGTCAAGGTTACATGATGGACCAAGGTCACATGATGGCTCCAGGGTATATGATGAATCCGGGCCACATGATGGGCCAAGGCCATATGATGGGTCCGGGCTACATGATGGGTCCGGGCTTCAACCAGCCGGGCGGAGCCGGTCCCGGCATGATGCCGTCACTGCCGGAGGATCTCGATATTGGCGATGTCAGGAACATGATGGAGTATAGACTTCGCTGGATGAACAACCCAAACCTCAAACTTGGCAATATCGACGAAAAGGATGCCGATACCATCACAGCCGATATTGTCACCAAAGACGGCTCGCTCGTGCAACGGCTGAACGTGAATCGCCATACCGGCTGGATGGAACCGGGCCAATAGCGGCGCGTGCCGCCGCCGCATCACGGCCAGCTTAGCTTGGCGGCACGGCGTCATGCGACATGGTGAGGTATTTTCCGGCCGCACCGGAGCCGTCGTTCAATAGCGCGCACATGCGTCCTTAATCTATTCCACCTCGAACACCTTGTCGCGCGAGGTCTGCCCGCGAATGAGCCGCAGGCGCGTCTTGGGCAGGCCAAGCGCCTTGGCAAGAAGTTTTTGAACGGCGGCATTGGCCTTGCCGTCCTCTGGCACGGTGGTGACATAGACCCTGATCTGACCGGCCTCGGCGGTGATGCGATTGCGCGAGGCCTTGGGCGTCACGCGCAGGGCAATCTGGGTGCCGGGATGCGCGAGGTGGCTGAGATCGGGGATATCCATGGGTTTGATTAGCCGCTGGTTTCGGGCAATCCAAGAGGTTTTAACCGCCCTGCCCCTTGACCCCGCTGCCCGGCTTGCCGACATGTAAACCAAATTCATGCTGAAAGGTTGCCATGCCCGTTCCGAACCCCGCCGCCCTAGAGTTTCTGCAAACCCGCCGGTCGCGTCCGGCCAAGACGCTTGTTTTGCCGGTGCCGGGGCGCGCCGAATTGCGCCCGCTTCTGACCGCCGCCGCCCGAAGCCCGGATCACGGCAAGCTTGAGCCCTGGCGCTTTATCGTGCTGGAGCGCGGCGCGCTGTTGCGGATTGCCGGGCTGATCGAGGGCGTTGGCGCGCGGCTTGGCAAATCACCCGAGGATATCGCCAAGGCGCAGGGCCAATTTGGCACGGCGCATCTGGCGGTGGCGGTGATCGAGGTGCAAAAACCCTCCGAGAAAATCCCGGCGATTGAACAGACCTATGCGGCGGGCGGTGTCTGCCTTGCGCTTTTGAACGCCGCGCTTGCGGCGGGGTGGGGCGCCAATTGGCTGAGCGGTTGGGCAAGCCATGACCGTGATTTTGCCGAGGCGGCGCTTGGCCTAACCTCGCCCGAGCGGATCGCCGGGTTTATCCATATCGGCACCGAAGGCAGCGCGCCGCCGGAACGGCCACGCCCCGATCTCGACCAGATCACCACTTGGGTTTCGGCATGATATTCACCAGCTTCTTCAAGGCCCTGTCGCAAATTGGCGATCGTCGCTTTCAGCGTGTTCTGCTGATTGGGGTCGGGCTTACGCTGGCGCTCTTGGTGGCCGCCTATGCGCTTTTTCTCGGGCTTATCCAATGGGCGGTTGGCGACACGAGCACCCTGCCGTTGATCGGCGAGGTGACCTGGCTTAACGACCTGTTGGGCTGGAGCAGCTTTTTGCTGATGATGGTGCTGTCGGCGTTTTTGATGGTGCCGGTGGCCTCGGCCATCACCTCGATGTTTCTCGAAGAGGTGGCACAGGCGGTCGAGGATCGCCATTACCCCGGCCAGGGGCCGGTGCCGAAAGTGGCGTTTGGCGATGCGCTGCGCGATACGGTGAATTTCCTTGGCATCCTGATCGGCGCCAACATCCTGGCGCTGATTGCCTATGCGATGCTCCCCCCTTTCGCGCTTTTCATTTTCTGGGCGTTGAACGGGTATTTGCTGGGAATGGAATATTTCCAGCTGGCCGCCATGCGCCGCATCGGGCGCGCGCGCGCCAAGGAAATGCGGCGCAAGAACCGGCTGACGATCTGGGCAGCGGGCACGCTTATGGCGATGCCGCTATCGGTGCCGCTGATCAATCTGGTGATCCCTATCCTGGGCGCGGCCACCTTTACCCATATCTATCACGCTATTGCGGCGCGCTCTGCTCGGGGCCCATCCGGTTGAACATGAAGGTATCAAGATCGCGCACCGTAATCTTCCCCGACAGGATCGTGCCGCCGATGATCGCCCAGAGGATGACGCTGACCCCGGTGGTGATCCAGGCCTTTTTGCGCAGGTGGTGGTGCTCGGGCGAACCGGCGTGGGTGCCGGGCACGATTTCGTTCAAATCGCCCTGTGTCTGAATGCGAATCGGGATCACGACGAGGAAGGTCATGAACCAGATCACTGCGAAAAGGACGAGGCCAGAGGTGATTCCCATCAGACCTGCTCCAACTCTACAAGGCAGCCGTTGAAATCCTTGGGGTGCAGAAACAGCACCGGCTTGCCATGGGCGCCTATCTTGGGCTCGCCGGTGCCAAGCACGCGGGCGCCGGTTTTCAACAACTGGTCGCGGGCGGCCAGGATATCGTCAACCTCGTAGCAGATGTGGTGAATGCCTCCCGCCGGGTTCTTTTCCAAAAACCCGTTGATCGGGCTGTTTTCCCCCAGGGGATAGAGCAATTCGATCTTGGTATTGGGCAATTCGATAAAAATGACGGTGACCCCGTGGTCGGGCTCGTCCTGCGGCGCGCCCACCTTTGCGCCCAGCGCGGTGCGGTATTGCTCGGCGGCGGCGGTCAGATCCGGCACGGCGATTGCAACGTGATTGAGGCGTCCGATCATGGCTGGTTCCTTTCATCTGGTTTGACTGCGTTATGGGGCCGCAAACGCCGGGTGACAAGCGACAGGGGGACGCAACCCGCGCATTAACCCCGCGTTCACCATCCCTGCGTAATCCTGTGCGGACCCGGTTCAACAAAGGATCAGCCTGATGAGTGAGCTTGACAGCCTTGCGCCCCAGCGCGCGCCCACAAACAGCCGCCCGCTTTTGGGCATGACCGTCCTCGCCGTCGAGGATAGCCGCTATGCCAGCGAGGCGCTGCGCCTTATGTGCCTGCGCAGTGGTGCGCGGATCAGGCGGGCGGATTGCCTGCGCTCTGCCCGGCGGCATCTTCAGGTCTATCGCCCGTCGGTGGTGATTATCGACCTTGGCCTACCGGATGGCCCCGGTGCCGAGCTTATCGAAGAGCTTGATCGCGTCTCGCCGCGCGTCGGCGTTATCATCGCGACAAGCGGCGATGCAACTGCCGAAGACGCGGCTCTCAAGGCCGGGGCGGATGGGTTTCTTCTTAAGCCGATAGAGAGCCTTGGCACCTTTCAACAACAGATCCTTCGTCACCTGCCCGCCGACCGGCGCCCGAACGGCCCCTATGCGATCACCGATGAGGTCATAAGCCCTGATCCGCTGGCCTATCGCGATGATCTTGAACATGTGCTGAACCTGCTTGACGGCGGGCATGACGCGCCGGTGCTGGCTTATATTTCGCAATTTCTGTCTGGCGTGGCCCACTCGGTCTCTGACGGGGCGATGGTGCAGGCCGCGACGAAGATTGCCGGGGAAACCGGTGCCGACGCTGTTGCGCCGATGGTCGCGCTGATCGAAAAGCGGCTGCAGACGCGACTGGCGATTTAAGGCGGCGCAGATCCGGGGCCTCTAGCCTTGGGCCGGGTCACCGGCGGCGCGCACAAGACGGGTCAGGCTGCTCAGGCTTTCGCGCTGTCGGCCCTCTTCGTCAAAGTTTGACGGCGCCAGCCAGATTTGAAAGGCCTCTTGCAGGGCGGGCCATTCGGTATCTATTGCGGCAAACCAGGCGGTATCGCGATTGCGCCCCTTCACGACGGTGGCCTGGCGGAAAATACCCTCATAGCTTAGGCCCAAGCGCTCAGCGGCGCGCCGCGACGGCATGTTGAGGGCGTCGCATTTCCATTCATAGCGCCGATAGCCCGCCTCGAAGGCCCATTTCATCATAAGATACATTGCCTCGGTCGCGGCGCGCGTGCGTTGCAGCGCGGGCGAGAGGTTGATGTGCCCGACCTCGATGCGACCCGATTGCGGCGCGATCCGAAGATAGCTTGCGACGCCGCCCAGTTGGCCCGTCTCGAGATTGGTGATCGCGTAAAACAGCGGGTCCTGCCCGGTGGTGATCTGCCGCGCCCAGCGGTGATATTGCGCAGCCGAGGAAAACGGGCCGTAGGGCATGTAATCCCAGATCGCATCGCTGGCGCTATTGGCGCGGTGCAGGTCAGAGGCGTGGCGATCCGCATCCAGCCGCTCAAGCGCCGCATAGCGCCCGACAAGCACCGCGCCCTCGGGCGCAGGCGGTTCCTTCCAATTGGTCAGTTTCGGGCCAAGCGGGCGATCTTGCAGCATAAAAAGCCTTTGATATAAATCCTCTGGCGCGAGCATGCACCCATGCCGCGCCAAAGGTAAAGGCCCCGTTTACCGCCCGCTGCGCGGCTTATTCCTGCGGGATTACCCGCAGGCCAAGCTCCATCAACTGATCGCTGGTGGGATCAGAGGGCGCGTTCATCATCAGGTCTTCGGCCCGCTGGTTCATCGGGAACATGATCACTTCGCGGATATTGGCGGTCTCGGCCAGCAACATCACGATCCGGTCGATCCCCGCCGCACAGCCACCGTGGGGCGGTGCGCCGTACTGGAAGGCGTTGACCATGCCGCCAAAGCGCTTGCGCACCTCGGCCTCGTCATACCCGGCCAGTTCGAATGCCTTGATCATGGTATCAAGCTTGTGGTTCCGAATCGCCCCGGAAATAAGCTCGTAACCGTTACAGCTCAGGTCATACTGGTATCCCAGAACCTCAAGCGGATCCCCGTCAAGCGCCTCGCGCCCGCCTTGCGGCATCGAGAACGGGTTGTGGCTAAAGTCGATCTTGCCGCTTTCCTCGTCGGCCTCGTACATCGGGAAATCGACGATCCAGGCAAAGGCAAAGCGGTTCTGATCGGTCAGGCCAAGCTCATCCCCGATGACAGTGCGCGCCTTGCCAGCCACCCGTTCAAAGACCGATGGCTTGCCGCCAAGGAAAAACGCCGCGTCGCCCTTGCCGAGGCCAAGTTGCAGGCGGATCGCCTCGGTGCGCTCGGGGCCGATGTTCTTGGCGAGCGGGCCTGCGGCCTCGACACCGTTTTCGCCGTCGCGCCAGAAGATATAGCCCATGCCGGGCAGACCCTCTTTTTGCGCGAATGCGTTCATCCGGTCACAGAATTTGCGGCTGCCGCCGGTGGGGGCGGGAATGGCGCGGATTTCGGTGCCCTCCTGCTCCAGAAGCTTGGCGAAGATCGCGAAACCAGAGCCGCGGAAATGCTCGCTTACATCCTGCATCTTGATTGGGTTGCGCAGGTCGGGCTTGTCGGTGCCATACCAAAGCGCGGCGTCGCGATACGAGATATGCGGCCAATGGGCATCGACCGCCGCGCCTTGGCCGAATTCCTCGAAAATGCCCTGAACAACCGGCTGGATCGTGTCGAAAACATCCTGCTGCTCGACAAAGGACATCTCAAGGTCAAGCTGATAGAAATCGGTCGGCGAGCGGTCGGCGCGCGGGTCTTCGTCGCGGAAACACGGCGCAATCTGGAAATACTTGTCAAAGCCGCTGACCATGATCAGCTGTTTGAACTGCTGCGGTGCCTGCGGCAGGGCGTAGAATTTGCCGGGATGCTGGCGTGAGGGCACCAGAAAATCACGCGCGCCCTCGGGCGACGAGGCGGTAATGATCGGCGTCTGGTATTCGCGAAAGCCCTTGTCCCACATGCGGCGGCGCATCGAGGCCACAACATCAGAGCGCAGCGTCATGTTGCGCTGCATCGCCTCGCGGCGCAGATCGAGGTAGCGATAGCGCAGGCGGGTTTCCTCGGGGTATTCCTGATCGCCGAACACCATCAGCGGCAATTCCGCAGAGGCCCCGAGAACCTCGAGGTCGCGAATGAAGACCTCGATCTCGCCGGTGGGGATCTTGGCGTTGATCAGGCTGTCGTCGCGCGCCTTCACAGAGCCGTCGATTCGAATGCAATATTCGCTGCGCAGCTTTTCCACCTCGGCGAAAACCGGGCTGTCGGGGTCGCACAGAAGCTGTGTCACACCATAGTGATCGCGCAGATCAATGAACAGAACCCCGCCATGATCGCGGATGCGATGCACCCAGCCAGAGAGGCGAACGGCGTCGCCCACGTTGGATTTGGTCAGGTCGGCGCAAGTATGGCTGCGATATGCGTGCATGGCGTCCTCTTTCGGCCCCGCGGGGGCATCTGTCATGGTCCGGGCCGATACACCTTGGCGGGGCGGCAAAGTCAAGGGCTGCGACCCGTCCATGCCTTGCAAAACCGTTTACATAAAAGGGTTTTTGGATAAAAATAGCCCTTAGAGGAGAAGCACCGCCGAGAAAACCGGCCAAGGGACAGGTTTGAGTACACCGTATTATCGCGCCAATGTCAGGCGCCGAAAGTGTGGGGTAGAACATGTGGACCAAAGCTCTGGACAAATTGCTGACGCATCTGATCAGGCGCGGCAGGCTAAGCGTCACCTTCCCTGATGGCAGCATCTATTCCTATGGCGACGGCCTTGGCGGGGCGGATGTGGCGATTGCGCTGCATGACGCGGCCCTGCCGCGCAAGATCGTGCTCTCGCCGGATATGGCAGTGGGCGAAGGGTATATGGATGGTCGCCTGACGGTCGAGAATGATGATGTTTACGGCTTTCTCAGCCTCGCGATCAGCAACATCGCGGCGCAGGGGCAACCGTGGTTTCGCCGCCCGCTTGAGGTGGCCAAGTTCCTCATGCGACGGATGGATCAATTCAACCCGGTGACGCGCTCCCGGGTCAATGTGGCGCATCATTATGACCTCTCGGGCGAGCTTTACGATCTGTTCCTTGATCGCGACCGGCAATATTCCTGTGCGTATTTTCGCAGCCCCGACATGACCCTTGAGGCCGCGCAAGAGGTCAAGAAGCATCACATCGCGGGCAAGCTCCTGATAGAGCCGGGCATGCGGGTGCTTGATGTCGGCTGTGGCTGGGGCGGCATGGGGCTTACGCTGGCGAGCGATTATGGCGCGCAGGTCACCGGCATCACCCTGTCGCGCGAGCAGCACGCAATGGCCAACAAACGGGTCGAGGCGGCCGGCCTCTCCGGGCGCGCTAAATTCGAACTTATGGATTACCGCCACGTCACCGGACAGTTTGACCGCATCGTCTCGGTCGGGATGTTCGAGCATGTCGGCCTGCCCCATTACAGCGCCTATTTTGATAGGCTTCACCGCCTGCTGACGCCGACGGGCGTGGCGCTTGTGCATACCATCGGGCGCGCCGGGCCGCCGGGCGCGACAAGCCCCTGGGTGACGAAATATATCTTTCCCGGTGGCTATTGCCCGTCCATGTCAGAGGCGATGACGGCGATTGAACGCAACAATATGGTGACCGCCGATGTCGAGGTCTGGCGATTGCATTACGCGCAAACCCTGCGCCATTGGCATGATCGGTTCATGGCCAATATCGACAAGGTACGCGCCCTCTATGACGATCGGTTTTGCCGGATGTGGCGCTATTACCTGATTGCCAGCGAGCTTACCTTCCGGCTCAACAATCAGGTGGTGTTCCAGTTTCAGCTCTCACCTGACCAGGAGGCGGTGCCGCTGACGCGCGATTATCTTTATCAGGGCCCCGGTTTCGGGCATCAACAGGTCGCGGAATAGTCGCGCCGTTCAGGCAAAGGCCGGGGTAAGGGCGCGGGCAAAGCGCGCCTTCCAGAGCGCCTCTTCATATTCGCCGGTCGCGGTGCTGTCATAGACCACACCGCCGCCGACATTCAAAACCGCCTCGCCGTCCTCGACCATCAGGGTACGAATGGCGACGTTGAATTCGGCCCGCCCATCCGGCGCGGCCCAACCGACCGAGCCGCAGTAAATCTCGCGCGGGGCCTGTTCCAGATCGGCCAAAATCTGCATCGCCCGAAGTTTCGGCGCCCCGGTGATCGAGCCACAGGGAAACAGCGCCGTGAAAATGTCCGACAGGCCGGTCTCGGGCATCATCTGCGCGGTGATAAGCGAGGTCATCTGATGCACGGTCTGATAGGTTTCGACCGAGAAAAGCTCGGGCACCGACACGCTGCCGGGCACACTCACCCGCGAGATATCGTTGCGCAGCAGATCAACGATCATAAGGTTCTCGGCGCGGTTTTTGGCGTCGCTTTGCAGGAAGAACCGGCGGCGGGCATCCTCTGTCGGGTCGCTGCTTCGGGGCTGTGTGCCCTTCATCGGGCGGGTCTCGATCCGCCCATCGCCTTGGGTGCGAAAGAAAAGCTCTGGCGAGCGGCACAGGATCGCCGGGCCACTGTCATCCTCGATCAACGCGCCATAGCGCACCGGCTGCACCCGTTGCAGCGCAGCGTAAAGCGCGCGCGCCCCGCCCGTCGCCGACATGCGAATGGGAAAGGTCAGGTTGGCCTGATAGATATCACCGGCACAGATATAATCATGGACCGTCTGGAACGCGCGGGCATAGCGGGGCTGATCCCAAAGCGGGCGCAAATCACCAAGAGCCGCCGGATCCCTGGGCAATTCCCCTGCCGCCTGCGGCGCGTCGTATACGCCGAACTGCAAAAGCGGCAAACGGCGCTCACGCGGCAAAAGCGGCAAAAGGCGCGGCTCAATAGCAAACCCAAGTTCGTAACTGGCATAGCCCGCAAGCCAGAACCCCTCGGCGCGCGCAGCGTCAAGCGCCGCAAGGGCCTCAGGCAAGTCAGCGGGATCATTGGCCACGATCCGGCGCCGCGCCTGTGCAAACTGACAGGCGGCGCCCTCGGGCCCATGATCGAAACGAATCTGCACTTTGCGCATTCCTTGGCTGGTGCTGGGGTATCTAGGCCGCATGGGCCCAAAACACACCCTCAAAAACGTCGGTTTGCCCCGGTTTTGCGATGTGCGTCGCGCTTGACAGGATCATCATTGCAGAGAACGCTTACCCGAGAGCCATTTTTAGGAGTGTATCAGATGACGCATGGATTGCCCGCCGCCATTCTCGCCTCTTTGGCGCTTGCCACGCCCGCCCTGGCGGAACGGGTCTCAATCGGGTTCGAGGGACCGGGCGACGGCCCTGCCCCCGCCGAGATGCCTGAAGATGGTTATTTGGTCGCAACACGGAACATGATGATTTCCTCGGCGGAAAAATCGGGCGATGGCACCGATGGGACGAACGAGATCGAAAGCGTGATGAACGCCCGTGGCGGCGTGATGATTCAGCGCCCCGGCGCGCCGTTTCAATTCATCTCGCTCGACTGGCAATCCGAGAAAGGCGCGCCGAGTGTCGTGGTCGAGGGCTATTTCGGGGATGTCCTGATCGGGACCGAAAAATTCACCCTGCCGCAAAGTGCCGCAGAGGGCGGCTTTGTCACCTTCCGCGCCAATCTTCTTGCCGGAGTGACGCTTGATCAGCTTGTGCTTTACCCACAGCGCAACAGGCTTGGCATGGGCGCGCTTGACAAGGTTGTGCTTGACGAGCCATCCGAGGCGATAGACACCTCTGATGCGGGGGCGATGTCCGCCTTGAAAACCTGAGCCTTGGCCGGGTTTGGCGGATAGATCGCGGATCAGGCCTTGCACACCGCAGGATCATGGATATAACCCGCTCCAATTTGCGTGTGCAGGCCTCTGCCTGCGCCCATTTAGCTGCCCGGGGGCCCCATGCCAAAAAGAACCGATATTTCATCCATCATGATCATCGGAGCGGGGCCTATCATCATCGGTCAGGCCTGTGAATTCGACTATTCCGGCGCTCAGGCCTGCAAGGCGCTGCGCGAGGAAGGATACCGCGTTATCCTCGTCAACTCGAACCCGGCCACGATCATGACCGACCCCGAACTGGCCGATGCCACCTATATCGAGCCGATCACCCCCGAGATCATCGCCAAGATCATCGAGAAAGAGCGCCCCGATGCCTTGCTGCCCACGATGGGCGGGCAAACCGGGTTGAACACCGCTCTGGCCGTCGCCGATATGGGCGTGCTTGAGAAATACGGTGTCGAACTTATCGGCGCCAATCGCGCCGCCATCGAGATGGCCGAAGACCGCAAGCTTTTCCGCGAGGCGATGGACCGGCTTGGCATAGAGAACCCCAAGGCGACGATTGCCAACACCATGGAAGAATGCATGGCCGCGATTGATTATGTCGGCCTGCCCGCGATCATCCGCCCCGCCTTTACTCTTGGCGGCACCGGCGGCGGCGTGGCCTATAATCGCGACGATTACGAGCATTTCTGCAAGACCGGTCTTGATGCCTCGCCCGTTAGCCAGATCCTGATCGACGAATCGCTTCTGGGCTGGAAAGAATTCGAGATGGAGGTCGTGCGCGACAAGGCCGACAATGCCATCATCGTCTGTGCCATCGAAAACGTCGATCCGATGGGCGTGCATACCGGCGACAGCATCACCGTGGCCCCGGCCCTGACGCTGACGGACAAAGAATATCAGATCATGCGCAATCAGAGCATTGCCGTGCTGCGCGAGATCGGCGTCGAAACCGGCGGCTCGAACGTGCAATGGGCGGTGAACCCCGCCGATGGCCGCATGGTCGTGATCGAGATGAACCCGCGGGTGTCGCGCTCGTCTGCTCTTGCCTCCAAGGCAACGGGTTTTCCGATTGCCAAGATCGCCGCGAAACTGGCCGTCGGCTATACGCTGGACGAGCTGGATAACGACATCACGCGCGTCACCCCCGCGAGCTTTGAGCCGACAATCGACTATGTCGTCACCAAGATTCCGCGCTTTGCCTTTGAGAAATTCGCCGGCGCCAAGCCGCATCTGACAACCGCGATGAAATCGGTCGGCGAGGCAATGGCGATTGGCCGCACCATCCACGAGAGCCTGCAAAAGGCGCTTGCGAGCATGGAAACCGGGCTTACCGGCTTTGACGAGGTGGTGATCGAGGGCGCAACGGACGCAACCTCGGGCAAGGCCGCCGTGATCAAGGCGATCAGCCAGGCCACGCCCGACCGGATGCGCACCATCGCCCAGGCGATGCGCCATGGTCTTAGCGATGACGAGATCAACGCCGCGACCGCCTTTGATCCGTGGTTTCTTGCCCGCATCCGCGAGATTGTCGAGGCCGAAGAAGACATTCGCCGCGATGGCCTTCCGCTGACCGAAGAGGGCCTGCGCGCGCTCAAGATGCTTGGCTTTACCGATGCGCGGCTGGCCACTCTGACCGGGCGTGACGAAGGCCAGGTCCGGCGCGCGCGTCGTAACCTTGGGGTGCGGGCCGTGTTCAAGCGGATCGACACCTGCGCCGCCGAATTCGAGGCCCAGACGCCTTATATGTATTCCACCTACGAATCGCCGATGATGGGCGAGGTCGAGTGTGAATCGCGCCCCTCTGATCGCAAGAAAGTGGTCATTCTTGGCGGTGGTCCGAACCGGATCGGCCAGGGGATCGAGTTTGATTATTGCTGCTGTCACGCCTGTTTCGCCCTAACCAAGGCGGGCTATGAAACCATCATGATCAACTGTAACCCCGAGACGGTTTCGACCGATTATGACACCTCGGACCGGTTGTATTTCGAGCCGCTGACATTCGAACACGTCATGGAAATCCTGACCACCGAACAGGAAAACGGCACCCTGCATGGCGTCATCGTTCAGTTCGGCGGTCAAACCCCGCTCAAGCTTGCCCGCGCGCTTGAGGCCGAAGGTATCCCGATCCTCGGCACCACGCCAGACGCCATTGACCTTGCGGAAGACCGCGAGCGTTTTCAAGAGCTTGTCAACAAACTTGGCCTGAAGCAGCCGCACAACGGCATCGCCAGCACCGACGAACAGGCGCTTGCGATTGCCGATGATATCGGCTTTCCGCTGGTCATTCGCCCCTCTTATGTTCTGGGTGGCCGCGCGATGGAGATCGTGCGCGACATGGCCCATCTCGAGCGTTACATCGCCGAGGCGGTTGTGGTTTCCGGCGATAGCCCGGTCTTGCTTGACAGCTATCTGTCGGGCGCGATCGAATGCGATGTTGATGCGCTTTGTGACGGTGAAACCGTGCATGTGGCCGGCATCATGCAGCACATCGAAGAGGCCGGCGTGCATTCGGGCGACAGCGCCTGTTCACTGCCGCCCTATTCGCTCAGCGACGAGATGATCGCGCGCATCAAGGTGCAGACCGAAGCGCTTGCATTGGCGCTGAACGTGGTCGGGTTGATGAACGTGCAATTCGCGGTCAAGGATGATGAAATCTACCTGATCGAGGTCAACCCGCGCGCGAGCCGTACGGTGCCCTTTGTCGCCAAGGCCACCGATTCGGCCATCGCCGCGATTGCCGCGCGCCTCATGGCGGGCGAGAAAATGTCGGCCTTCCCGTTCCGTGGCTTTTACCCCAAGGACACCAAGCCCGGCACCCTGCCGATGGCCGATCAGATGACGCTGGCCGATCCCAACATGCCGTGGTTCTCGGTCAAAGAGGCGGTGCTTCCCTTCGCGCGCTTCCCCGGTGTGGATACGATCCTTGGCCCGGAAATGCGCTCGACCGGCGAGGTTATGGGCTGGGATGTGTCCTTCCCGCGGGCCTTCCTCAAGGCGCAGATGGGGGCCGGCGTTGACCTGCCCACAAGCGGCAAGGTGTTTATCTCGATCAAGGATACCGATAAGACGCCGGACCTTGTTGAGGCCGCGCGCGTGCTTGTCGATCTTGGCTTTAGCATCGTCGCCACGCGCGGCACGGCGACCTTCCTCAAGGAGCAGGACATCACCTGCGAGGTGGTCAACAAGGTCTACGAGGGGCGCCCAAATATCGTTGATATGCTGAAGGACGGCCAGATCGCGCTTGTGATGAACACCACCGAAGGCGCGCAAGCGGTTGAAGACAGCCGCGAAATCCGCTCGGTCGCTCTTTATGACAAGATTCCCTACTTCACCACCGCCGCCGGCTCGCATGCCGCCGCTCTGGCCATCAAGGCCCGCGAAGAAGGTGAGTTGAAGGTGATGCCGTTGCAGGGCAGCAACACCTGATTATCCGGTGCAGGTCGTCAACGGCCTGCACCGCGCATGTCCTGTCGTTTTTTGACATCGTTACGACGACTCTGGCCGCCATGCGCCATACGCCTAGCAGAGTTGCGGCAACTGCATGAATTTTATCTATTTTACCCATTGCGCCATGGAAAAATTCGCATATGTGCTGGTCACAGATGAAATATCGACTGTAGCTGTAACGCCAAGGACGGAGGCCCAACATGACCCGCGACGAACTGAACCGCGAATTGCGTATGCATAGTGCAAGCTGGCCTGCCGTGCTGATCGTCTATGGGATGATCGTTGGCACCATGGCCCTGTCGGCGATGGCGATCCTCTGATCGCGCTGCACGCGCCCTTCAAACCCTGTTGAAATGCAAAATGGCGGTGGGTTTCCCCATCCGCCATTTCTCTTTTTATGCCACAGGTGGCCACTGGCCTAGGTGGTGCTGACCTTCTTGTCTTTGGGATCAATCCGCGCCGCTGCCGCATCACCGACATTGTCGATGCCGCGCTCTTCAAGCAGCGTGGTAAGCCAGTTCGGGTCCATCTCGGGCACCGAGCTTAGCAACAGGTCGGTATAGGGATGGTGGGGCGGCGTGAACATGTCGTCCTTGGGCCCCTGCTCCACCACCTTGCCGTGCTGCATCACCACCACCTCATCCGCGATGGACCGCACCGTGGCAAGATCGTGGGTGATAAACATATAGGCCAGGTTAAGCTCGTCCTGAAGCCGGTCCAGCAGGCGCAGGATGCCTTCGGCCACCAGCTGATCGAGCGCCGATGTGACCTCGTCGCAGACGATAAAGCTTGGCTCGGCCGCAAGCGCGCGGGCGATGCCGATCCGCTGTTTCTGCCCACCCGAAAGCTCTGGTGGATAGCGGTTGTAATACTGCGACGGCTCAAGCTCGATCAGATCAAGCAGTTCATCTACCCGGTTCTTGAGCTTGGCGCCCTTCAACCCCGAATAGAACGCCGCCGGTCGCCCGATGATCTCGGATATCTTGACCTTTGGATTGAGCGCCGTATCGGCCATCTGATAGATCATCTGACACTGGCGCAGCTGATCCTTGGTGCGGTTGCGATAATCCGGCGGGAACGGCTCGCCCCGGAACAGGATTTCACCCTTGGAGGGCGGCAAAAGCCCGGTGATACAACGCGCCGTGGTCGACTTGCCCGAGCCGGATTCGCCCACGACGGCAACGGTCATGCCCTCGTAGATATCAAAGCTGACGTCATCGAGAACCTTGTCGCCACCGGTATAGGAGGCATCGACATTGCGCACCGAAATCAGCGGCACACCATCCTTGGGGCGATACTTCTGCGGGCTTTCAAAGCTGCGCACGGCCCAGAGGGATTTGGTGTATTCCTCCTGCGGGTTGTCGAGCATCTCTTTGGTCGAGGCCTCTTCAACCTCTTCGCCCTTGAGCAGAACCTTGATCGTGTCGGCCATCTGCGCGACCACCGCCAGGTCGTGGGTGATATAGATCGCGGCGGTGTTGTATTCCTCGACGATGTCCCGGATCGCGGCCAAAACCTCGATCTGGGTGGTCACGTCAAGCGCGGTGGTCGGCTCGTCAAAGATGATCAGGTCAGGGCGACATGACATCGCCATCGCGGTCATTGCGCGCTGCAACTGTCCGCCAGACACCTGGTGAGGATAGCGAAAGCCGATCTCGGTCGGGTTCGGCAGGCGCAGCTTTTCATAAAGCTGCATCGCGTCCTCTTGCGCCTCGACCCGCTTTTTAATGCGGTATTGCAAGGGGGCTTCGGTGTGCTGGTCGATGATCTTATGGGCCGGGTTGAACGAGGCCGCCGCCGATTGCGCCACATAGGCGATCCGCGAGCCGCGCAACGCGCGCCGCTCGCTTTCTGTGGCAGTGGTCAACTCCATCCCGTCAAACTCGATCGAGCCGTTCGAGATACGCGTGCCATCGCGGGCATAGCCCATACAGGCCGCCCCGATCGTCGATTTGCCGGCACCCGATTCACCGATAAGGCCCATGACCTCGCCGCGGTGCAGGGTCAGGTCGACACCCTTGATGATGTCGACCCAGCTTTCATCGGAATAGCCCTGAATTTTCAGGTCCCTGATCTTCAGAAGAACGTCTTTATTCTTTGTCATATCCGATTACCCTTTCAGGCCAGAGGAGCGGTGCAGCATCCAGTCGACCACAAAGTTGATCGCGACGGTCAGCAAGGCGATAGCCCCCGCAGGAATGAGCGGTGTGACATCACCGAACGAGATCAGCGTCGCGTTCTCACGCACCATTGAACCCCAGTCCGCCGTCGGTGGCTGAATGCCAAGGCCGAGGAAGCTTAGGCCGGCAATGAGAAGGAACACGAAACAGAATTCCAACCCGAACTCGGCCACCAGAGGCGCGGTCGAGTTGGGCAGGATTTCACGCCGGATAAGATACCAGGTGCGTTCCCCACGAAGTTTCGCGGCCTCGATATAGTCCATCACCACCACGTTGCCCGCAACCGCGCGCGTCAGGCGGAACACCCGAGGGCTATAGATCACCGCAACCACGAGAACGAGGATGATCTCGGAGGGGTTGAAGATCACCAACATGCCAAGCGCAAAGGAGGTCGAAACCCCGGCAAGCACCGCAAGGCCGATGATCCAGCCAAGAAGACTTCGCTCTGATACCGCCGTGACCACCAACAGGCCGGTAACGCCGGCAAAGATGGTCAACAGGACAAAGCTCGTGGTGTTGTTGGCCAGCTCGCCACCAAAGATCGACAGCATCAAAAGCGCGAAGATCAGCGAGGGGATCGACATGATCACATCCGAGGTGCGCGCCAGGATCTGGTCAAACCAGCCCCCGGTTGTCGCCGCCAAAAGCCCGGCAAGCGCGCCCAGCAAAAAGGCCATGACGGTCCCTGCCAAAGCAAGGGCAACGGTGTTACGCGCGCCAAAGATGACCCGGCTGAACATATCGCGGCCAAGCTGATCCGCGCCCAAGAGCATGGTTTCATCCGGCGGCGCAAAGGCCGAGGAAATGATCTGAGCCTCGCCGAACGGCGCAATCCAGGGCGCGAAGATACCGGCGATGGCATAGGTGAAGATGATGAACATCCCAAACCCTGCCGTCAGCGGTGCGGTGCGCAATTCCTTGGCAAGGTTGGTCGGCGCAATGGCCACCAGAAACTCTCGGAAGGCATAGGATACCATCGCCGACAGCGCCAGAAGCCCGGCACAGATTGCGACGATGCGCAACGCGCCAACCCCGCCGACGATACCCAGAATGAACGAGACCAAAGTCAGCGAAAACAACAGCAGAAACGCCGAGCGCTTGTTGTAGAACGCCGCAAGACAGGACCCGCCCAGAAGCAGAGTGTAGTAGATAATGACGAAAACATTCATGTCTCTGCCCCCTTATTTCGGATGCCGCAGGCGCGGGTTGGTCAAGATAGCCCCCACATCCGCCGCAAGGTTAAGAAGGATAAAGGTCGCCGCAAAGATCAAGCAGCAGGCCTGTACCACGGGGAAGTCACGCTTTGACACCGAATCGACAAGCGCCTGCCCGATACCGGGATAGACGAAGACCACCTCGACAAGCACCACGCCGGTGATGAGATAGGCGAGGTTCAGGGCCACAACGTTGATGATCGGCGCCCAGGCATTGGGAAGCGCGTGCTTCACGATCACCTTCCAGGGCGGTGTGCCCTTGAGGCGCGCCATCTCGATATAAGGCGAGGCGAGAAGGTTGATAATCGCCGCTCGGGTCATGCGCATCATATGCGCCGTCACCACAAGCACCAGCGTCAGCGCCGGCAGGAAGGTACGATGCAACAGCTCGCCAAAGGTCATGTCGTTGCTCAGGCTGGCAATCGCCGGGAACATGCCGGTTTTGACCGCAAGATAGAGAATGAGGATATAGCCGAGAAAGAATTCGGGGCTTGAGATCGAGGTGAGCGTCAGAACGTTGACAACCCGGTCAAAGATCGAATTGCGCAAAAGCGCCACGAGAACACCGAGAACAATCGAGATCGGCACCGCGATAACGGCCGCATAGGCCGCCAGGAAAAGCGTGTTGGCAAAGCGCGTGCTGATCGTATCGACGACGCTTTCGCCGGTCACGATGGAATTGCCAAAGTCGAACATGACCGCACTGGTGAGCCAATCAAAATACCGCACGAGGGCTGGCTGATCCAGGCCCATTTCCTTGCGCAAAGCAGCAAGGTTTTCCGGTGTTGCGCCCTGTCCAAGAACCGCCTGGGCAATGTCGCCCGGCAGCAATTCGACCATGAAGAAGATAATTGCCGAAATAATCAGCAAAATCCCCAGTCCTAATCCAAGCCGTTTTCCAACGAGCCTTAGAATATCTCCCATTTGTCCCTCCTGCTGTCTGCTCTGGCATCCGCTGTTTCATATGAACACAGATTGCCGATTTGGCAGATTCGTTTTTTTTGCTCTGACCGGGATTTGGTGTCGCCCCGTTCTGGCTTGTGGCTCCGACGCAGTTTGGGAAATCATTCGGATGCGCCGCAGCAGCGAAAACCCGGCGCCAGTGACGCCGGGTTTCGGTGTTGTGTTTAGCCTTCGAACCACCAGCGGCTGGCGGCGCGGGCGCCATCCATTTGCCAGCTTGCAGCAAGATCCGGCCCATGCTGGACGTTCTTGCGGCGCGCGTAGACAAAGTTCGGGAAGAACGGGATAATCGTGCCGCCATCATCACGCGCCAGCAGTGCCATCTCGTGATACATCTCGGCGCGACGGGTTTCGTCCAGTTCCGCCTTGGCCGCCAAAAGCAGCTCGTTAAAGCGGGCGTTCTGCCAATGCGACTCGTTCCAGGATGCATCGTCCTTATAGGCAAGGCTGTACATCACGTCCGGCGTCGGACGTGCGCCCCACTGAACCGCACACCATGGCTTTTTCAGCCAGACATCCGAATAGTAGCCATCGTTCGGCTCGCGGATGACGTTGATGTCGATGCCCGATTGCTTGGCCTGCTCGGAGTAGAGGACGCACATGTCGACGGCCCCCGAATAGACCGAGTCGGCCACGCTGAGGTTGACCGAAAGCCCTTCGGCCCCGGCCTTTTTCAACAGCGACTTGGCCTGCTCCGGGTCATACTCGCGCTGCGGGATATCATCGGGCCAATAGGGCATGGCAGGCGAATGATGGAAGTCATTGCCGACCGAAGCCGCGCCAAAGGCGATCTTCTCGATGATCTCGTTGCGGTCGATCGACAGCTTGAGCGCGTTGCGTACATCGGGGTTGTCGAACGGCGCCACGTCGCAGAGCATCGGCATGGTGATCGCAGCGGCCGAGGGCACGTTGTCGATGACGATGTTGGGATCGCGCTGAAGCAGTGCGAGCGTTTTGAGCTCGAGCTGGGTGATCGCATCCACGTCACCAGTGACAAGCGCGGTCTGACGGGCGTTTGGATCGTTGAGAACCGTGACCACGACCTCGTCGAAATAGGCGCCGTCAAGGTGCCAGTCTTCGTGCCGCGTAAACGTATAGCCGACACCGAACTCGGTGTTGGTAAGCTTGTACGGGCCACAGCCATCGCCGGATTTCCAGCTTGCCGTGCCATCGTCATTCGCGGGCACCATGGCCAGGTGATAATCGGTCATCAGCCACGGTAGGTCGGCATTGCCCGAGCCCAGCTTGACGGTGATCGAGTGATCGCCGTTATCCACGATATCCTGAACATCGGTCAAAAGCGCCTTGGCCGCCGATGTCGAGCTTTCACCGCGGTGGTGGTTCAGCGAGGCAATCACGTCAGCCGCAGTCACCTTGCCGCCGCTGTGCCAGGTGGCACCGGGGTTCAGCGTGAACGTCCATTCCTTGGCGTCCGGGGTTGCCGACCATTCGCTGGCGACATCCGGCCCCAGAGAGCCGTCGGGCTCGATCAAGGTCAGATACGAACGGAAGGTATGCGCCACCTGAATCATCGAGAAAGTCACATATGTGCCGGGATCGTGGGTATCGGATGTGTTGCCGTCATGGGCGCCGAGGCGGAAGATGCCGCCGCGCGACGGGGCCGCCTTGGCGGACGTGCCCCAAAGGCCGGTAGCCGCCGAGGCTGTTACGCCTGCTGCGGCCGCATAATTCATGAACGAGCGGCGCGAGATGGTCCCGGTACGGGCCGCATCGGCAAGCTTGTCCAAAAGGATCTGGTCCTTGTTCTTTGTCATAAGATTTCCCTGTTTGTTGTGTGATCTGTCATTGGAGAGGCCATTTTGCTGACCCTCACCAAAAGCTTCCTGTTACGACGGTTTAGAAGGATGCTTAGATACGACATTTTTCAAGCAAAACACGAAACTGGCCGCGTTTCCAGCCCTTAATCCTTAAGCCGACAAAGTTTCAGGACCAAAAATTTCACATATTTCCGGCGCAACACGCGTAAAAAGCTTAGCCACGCCGCGCGCGCAACTTGGAAAAGTAGTCGAGTCGTTTTTTGAGCTCGCGTTCAAAACCGCGTTCGACCGGCTGGTATAGCACCGGGCGTTTCATGGTGTCAGGAAAGTAATTCTGGCCCGAAAACCCGTCTTCTGCATCATGATCATAGGCATAGCCCGCGCCATAGCCCTGCTCGGCCATAAGCTTGGTCGGCGCGTTCAGAATGTGCTTGGGCGGCGGCTCGCTTCCGGTTTTCTTGGCCTCGCGCATGGCGGCCTTATAGGCCACGTAACCAGCATTCGATTTCGGCGCGAGCGCCAGATAGGTTACCGCCTGCGCAAGCGCCAACTCGCCCTCGGGGCTTCCCAATCGTTCGTAGGTTTCCCAGGCGTGCAGACAGACGGTTTGCGCCTGCGGGTCGGCAAGCCCGATATCCTCGACCGCCATGCGGATGATGCGCCGCGCGAGGTACCGTGGGTCTTCGCCGCCGGTCAGCATCCGCGCGAACCAGTAAAGCGCCGCGTCGGGGTCTGATCCGCGCACCGATTTATGCAACGCCGAAATCAGGTTGTAATGCTCGTCGCCACCCTTGTCATATTTCGCCGCACGCTTCATCAGGCGGGTCGACAGGGCCGTTTTATCAAGCTTGACCTCGGTCTTCCACGCCGCCACCTGTTCGATCAGGTTCAGCAGGGCGCGCCCGTCGCCATCCGCCATCTCCAAAAGCGTCTCGCGCGCCGGGCCATCAAGCGGCAGGGTACGGCCAAGATCGGCCTCGGCGCGTTGCGCCAGCCGCTCAAGATCGGCAAGCGCCAGCCGCTCCAGCACCAGAACCTGCGCGCGGCTCATCAGGGCGGCGTTCAGCTCGAAACTCGGGTTCTCCGTGGTGGCGCCGACCAAAAGGATCGTGCCATCCTCCATATAAGGCAAAAAGCCGTCCTGCTGGGCCTTGTTGAAGCGATGGATTTCATCGACGAACAACAGCGTGCCCTGCCCGTTGGCGCGGCGATGCTTGGCGGCGTCAAAGACCTTGCGCAGGTCCGGCACGCCGGTGAAAATCGCGCTGATCTGGACGAAATGCAGGTCGGTTTCATCCGCCAAAAGCCGCGCGATGGTGGTTTTGCCCACACCGGGCGGGCCCCAAAAGACCAGCGACGTGAGACTGCCAGAGGCCAGCATCACCCCAAGCGGCGCCTCGGGGCCAAGCACCTGATCCTGTCCGATCACATCGCCAAGCCTGCGCGGGCGCAGCCGATCCGCAAGCGGGCGCGGCGCGGTGTCAGGCGGCGTGTCGCCCGGTGTTTGAAAGAGATCAGCCATGGGTGCATCCTAGCGCGCCGACCGATGCGGCGCACGTAGATATGCGCAGGCAGGGGGCGGAATGCAAGCCAGAGCCGGGCAAACGTAAAACGCCGCCAACCCTTGGGTCAGCGGCGTTCAAATTCTGTTGGGACAGGCCGGGTATCAGGCCTCGTCAGCCTCAACCTCAGCCGCGGCAACGCGGGCCTTGTCGCCGGCACCCTTGGCATTCACATCGCGCTCAACGAACTCGATGATCGCCATCGGCGCCATGTCACCATAACGGAAACCGGCCTTGAGAACGCGGACGTAACCGCCCTGACGGTCCTTGTAGCGGGGGCCAAGCACGTCGAACAGTTTCGCGACATACTGGTCCTGCTTGAGCTGAGCAGCAGCCTGGCGGCGCGCGTGCAGATCACCCCGTTTGCCAAGCGTGATCATCTTTTCGATGATCCGGCGCAGTTCTTTTGCCTTGGGCAGGGTGGTTTTGATTTGCTCATGTTCGATGAGCGAGCCGGCCATGTTCGCCCAAAGCGCCTTGCGGTGCTCATGGGTACGGTTCAGGCGGCGGTAGCCTCTTGCGTGACGCATTTGATGGTCTCCTTAGCGTGTTTTGCTTTGTCCGGCGGTCTGATGCGTGTCAGCCGCTCTCCTTGGGGCATTGGCCCATATTTTCCCCGGCAGTCCGGGCATTTATCCCACCCTACGAAGCGATCCGTAGGGTGGGTGTAACCCACGCGTGTCTTAGAACGCGTCTTCGAATTTCTTGGCCAGATCCTCGATGTTGTCGGGCGGCCAATCTTCGACGTCCATGCCGAGGTGAAGGCCCATGCCGCTGAGAACTTCTTTGATCTCGTTCAGCGACTTGCGGCCAAAGTTCGGCGTGCGCAGCATCTCTGCTTCGGTCTTCTGAATCAGATCGCCGATGTAAACGATGTTGTCGTTCTTTAGACAGTTGGCAGAGCGCACCGACAATTCAAGCTCGTCCACCTTCTTGAGAAGAAGCGGGTTGAACTCAAGACCATCGTCTTCGTCCTGGCGACCGGCGGCTTCGGGCTCGTCAAAGTTGACGAAGATCGAAAGCTGATCCTGAAGGATACGCGCGGCATAGGCCACGGCATCATCCGGCGTGATCGAGCCGTCGGTTTCGATTTTCATGGTCAGCTTGTCATAATCCAGAACCTGGCCCTCGCGGGTGGGTTGAACGTCATAGCTGACTTTGGAAATCGGCGAATAGATCGCGTCGATCGGAATAAGACCGATGGGCGCATCTTCGGGTTTGTTCTTGTCGGCCGCGACATAGCCTTTGCCCTGGTTCACGGTCAGTTCCATGAACAGATCGGCACCCTCGTCGAGGTGGCAAATCACGTGTTCCTTGTTCAGGATCTCGATGCCCGCGCTGTCGGAAATGTCGCCAGCGGTGACGACGCCCGGACCCTTGGCATTGACCGAAAGGCGCTTGGGCCCTTCAACTTCCATGCGAAGCGCCACGCCTTTGAGGTTCAGCACGATGTCGGTGACGTCTTCGCGCACACCAGCAACACTTGAAAACTCATGCAGCACGTTGTCGATCTGCACGGCGGTGATGGCCGCGCCTTGCAGCGACGACAACAGCACCCGGCGCAGAGCGTTGCCAAGCGTAAGACCAAAGCCGCGCTCAAGCGGTTCGGCGGTCAGAACGGCCTGACGCAGCGGGTCATTGCCCGGTTTTACGTCAAGCTGTGTCGGCTTGATCAATTCAGCCCAGTTTTTGTGGATCATGCGTCCCTCCATTCCAGTTCCGTTCCCATGTCCAAATGTTCAGAACGCCCGAGGTATTAAAATGACGAAAAGGGGACCGCGCAAAACTGCGCGGCCCCACTTGGTGTGTCTCAGATCAGACCCGGCGACGTTTCGGCGGGCGGCAACCGTTGTGCGCCATCGGGGTCACATCACGGATCGAGGTGATGTTGAAGCCAACGGCGGCCAGAGCGCGCAGTGCCGATTCACGACCCGAACCGGGGCCCTGAACTTCGACTTCGAGGGTGCGCATGCCGTGATCCTGGGCCTTCTTGCCGGCGTCTTCTGCGGCCATCTGGGCAGCATAGGGCGTCGATTTACGCGAGCCTTTGAAACCGCAGGTGCCGGCCGACGACCATGCGATCGCATTGCCCTGCACGTCCGAAATCAGGATCTTGGTGTTGTTGAAGGAAGAGTTCACATGAGCAACGCCGGTGGCGATGTTCTTGGAGACCTTCTTTTTGGTGCGTTTGGTATCGCGTGCCATTGATCAGCCCTCCCTTATTTCTTCTTGCCGGCAATGGCCTTTGCGGGGCCCTTGCGTGTGCGTGCGTTGGTATGTGTGCGCTGACCGCGAACCGGAAGGTTGCGACGGTGACGCAGGCCACGGTAGCAGCCAAGATCCATCAGACGCTTGATGTTCATCTGCGTGTCACGACGCAGGTCACCTTCGACGGTGTAGTTGGCGTCGATGTGCTCGCGCAGGGCCAGGGCCTCGGCGTCGGAAAGCTCGTTCACGCGACGCGATGCGTCGATGTTCACGGCTTCACAGATGGCCTTGGCCGATGTGTGGCCGATACCAGTGATATATGTCAGGGCGATCGGGACCCGTTTGTGGGTCGGGATGTTTACGCCGGCGATACGTGCCAAATGTAAGTTCCTTTTCGTTGCGGTTCCGTAGCTCCAGAACCTTTTTTCACAACGTAAGCCCGAGGCGTTTACGCTTCGGGCCGCAGCTGAATTCAGGTGATGCGATTCAGTCCGGGCGCGACCCGATCAGAATCAATTCTCTCGCGAGATAGGGCTGGTTAGGGGGAAACCACGGGGGCGTCAAGCCCTGCCCCCTTATTTGTCAAGTTCCGACGCAATTGCCGATTGAACCTGCGCGATTTCGGCAAGGCCGTCGACCGAGGCAAGCTTGTCCTTGGCATAGTAATAGCCAAGCAGCGGCGAGGTTTTCTTGTAATATTCCATCAGCCGGTTGCGCAAGCTGTCTTCGTTGTCATCCGCCCGGCGTTTGACATCCGAAGACCCGCATTTGGCGCATTTGCCATCGGCGGGCCAGGGTTTGGTGATGTCGTTATAGACCTCGCCACAACCACCGCAGGTCGAGCGCGCGGTGATGCGCTCTACAAGCGCCTCGTCGTCAACCCGAAGCTCGATCACCGCGTCAAGCGTTTCGCCCTGCTCGGCCAGAAGATCGCCAAGCGCGTCGGCCTGCGGCAGGGTGCGCGGGAAGCCGTCAAAGATAAAGCCGCCCTTCTTGTCGCCCTGAAGCTTTTCGCGGATCAGCCCGATCACGATCTCATCGGTCACGAGGTCGCCGCGCGCCATCACATCGGCCACGACCTTGCCCATCTCAGAGCCGCTGTCCTTGGCATCGCGCAGCATATCACCAGTCGAAAGCTGGATCATGTCGCGGCTGGCGACCAGATGGTGCGCCTGCGTGCCTTTGCCTGCCCCCGGGGGCCCGAGAAGGATAATGTTCATCGGCGTGCTGCCCCTTTTCTGCGCGAGCGTTTCTTACCTTTACCGCTCAGCTGTGATTTCTCAATCAGACCTTCGTATTGATGCGCAAGCAAGTGGCTTTGCACCTGTTGGATCGTGTCCATCGTCACCGAGACCACGATCAGAACCGAGGTGCCGCCGAAGTAGAACGGAATGGAAAACTGGCTGCGCAGGATTTCCGGCATGAGACAGACAAGCGCAAGATAACCCGCACCAAGCACCAGCACGCGATTGACCACGTAATCAAGGTACTCGGCGGTTTTCTTGCCCGGACGCACGCCCGGTACAAAGCCGTTCTGGTTCTTGAGGTTGTCCGCCACATCGTCGGTCTTGAACGCCACGTTGAAGGTATAGAAATACGTGAAGAACACGATCATCAGCGTGAAGAACAACAGATAGAGCGGCTGACCGGGGCCGAAATAGGCCATGATCGTCGACATCACCGGGCTGGTCTGGGTGCCCGAAAACGTCGTGATCGTCGCGGGCAGAAGCAACAGAGAGCTGGCAAAAATCGCCGGGATAACGCCGGCCGGGTTTACCTTGATCGGAAGATGCGACGAACCGCCGTCATAGACCTTCATGCCCACCTGACGGCGCGGATACTGGATATGGATCTTGCGAAGCGAGCGCTCCATGAACACCACAAAGGCGATCACGGCCACCATCATGATCATCACGCCAATGATCACCGCCGGGCTGATTGCCCCCGAACGGCCCTGGCTAAAGAACTGCGCCAATGCGGCGGGGACTTCGGCGATGATGCCGACAAAAATGATCAGCGAGATGCCGTTGCCGATGCCGCGCGCGGTGATCTGTTCACCAAGCCACATCAGGAACATCGTGCCGCCGATCAGAGTGATCATGCAGGATGCAAGGAAAAAGCCGCCCGGATTGGTGACCATATCGCCCGACTGAAGGCTGACGGCCAGACCGTAAGATTGCAGCGTCGCAAGACCAACCGTGCCATAACGGGTGTATTGGTTGATCTTCTTGCGGCCCTGTTCGCCCTCTTTCTTCAGCTGTTCAAGCTGCGGCACCATCGCGGTCAGAAGCTGAACGATGATCGAGGCCGAAATATAGGGCATGATCCCCAGGGCAAAAATACCCATCCGGCCAAGCGCACCGCCGGTGAACATCGACAACATGCCGCCGATGCTGGCCTGTGCGCCTTCCATGAATTCGCGCAGGGCCGCGCCGTCAATACCGGGCACCGGGATATAGGTGCCAAGACGATAGACGATCAAAAGCCCCAGCGTAAACAGGATGCGTTTGCGAAGATCGGAGGCCTTACCAAGCGCTGACCAGCTGGTGTTGGCCGCCATTTGCTCTGCTGCAGATACCATTCGCGGGTCTCTTTCATATGAAAACGCCGCCAGAAGCTGTTTTCCAGCTCAGGCGGCGTCAAAGGAAAACTCGGAGCATATGTAAGCGGCGCGAACGCCACTCACAACCTCTTATTCAGCGGCCTGCGCGGTTGTGACCGTCAGTGAACCACCGGCTTTTTCGACGGTTTCGATCGCCGAGCGCGATGCACCGGTGACCTGAAGCGTGACCTTGGCCGAGATATCGCCCTTGGCGAGAACGCGGATGCCGTCAAGCTTGCGGCGCACCAGACCCGAGGCGATAAGCACGTCTTCGGTGATTGCTGCAGAGGCGTCGATTTTCTTTTCGTCGATGAATTTCTGGATCAGGCCAAGGTTCACCACCGCATAGGATTTGCGGTTCGGCTTGGTAAAGCCGCGCTTGGGCAGACGTTGATAGAGCGGCATCTGGCCACCCTCGTAACCCTTGATCGCCACACCCGAACGGGATTTCTGACCTTTGATACCACGACCACCGGTCTTACCCATGCCCGAACCCGGGCCACGGCCAATGCGCTTGCGTTTCTTGGTTGCACCGGGATTGTCGTGCAGTTCATGCAGTTTCATGTCGCTTCTCCTTTATGCCGGATGCGACCCCCAGCGACGGGAGCGGCCGAACGCGGCTTGATACAAATATCGCAGCCCGAAAACAGGCCACCGGGGGCGTATAAACCCAGCCCCCCACAGGTTCAAGGGGGATTCTGGGAGCAAACGTTATCGTCTATTCTCTCCAAAGCCTTCTGCCGCCAAATAGCTTCAAGATTTGCAACCATCTCCGATAAGCATGTGGTCGCAATTAAAGCCAGATCATCGGGTCTATCAGATGTTATCTCGATGCCTTTTAGACTTTTGGGAACAATAGCTACGCGCCCGTTCTCAGCGTTTTTAACATCCTTCAACCGAACAGAAGCTGGTACTTCGTACATCGGCACCGAAGGGCTCCCTGAAAATCTTTTGACTTTTCCATTTTCAGCTGAAACTTCGAAATCTCCAGTAGGGACGCCATTAATCGAGCAATTCTTAACTTTCACCGAACTATTGCCACCAAGCGCTATGAAGCCGCCACCAATGTCCACATATGAGTCAGAAAAGTCAGCGAAGGGTGTTAATCCATGTTCAACATGATTACGGGCTTCTCGAAGAAAGTAGAGCCCTTCATCGTCACCCGCTGAAGCATTTTTTAAACGATGGGCCCATCCACGTGAGATCTCATGTTTTTGGCCAAAGCTAATCAATCGACCGATGCATCGCCCAAACGCTCCCAGAAAATCTTCCCAAGCATCTCTAAGATCCGAAGCCGAACTACAGTTTTTCATCCTGTCGCACGCTCTAGCGGTAGCAGCTGAATACCGTTGAATTTCATGGATATTGTGTTCAAGATGTTCCGTCCCACAATAGATAGTTGGCTTATGTGCTTTTTCAAACGAAAACACCCCGGTCATCTCTGACCGGGGTGCGCGCCAAAGGTAAGGTGGGTGTAACCCACCTTACGATCAGCCTTTTTCTTCGAGGATCTCGACCATGTGCGGGATCTTGTTGATCATGCCGCGCACTGCGGGCGTGTCTTCAAGTTCGCGAACGCGGTGCATTTTGTTAAGACCCAGCCCGATCAGCGTCTGACGCTGTTTTTCGGGGCGACGGATCGGAGACCCGATCTGTTTGATTACGATGGTTTTTGCCATTGATCAGAACTCCTTACGCTTCCGCGGCTTCGGCTGCAGGCGCTTCGTCACCCTTTTTCAGGATGTCAGCGACCTTTTTGCCTCGGCGTTGGGCGACCATGCGGGGCGAGCTTTCTTTTTGAAGCCCGTTCAGCGTGGCGCGGATCATGTTATAGGGGTTCTGGCTGCCGTTGGATTTGGCAACAACGTCCTGAACCCCCAGCATCTCGAAGACGGCACGCATCGGACCACCGGCGATGATACCGGTACCTTGCGGTGCTGTGCGCATCACGACCTTGCCGGCGCCGTGGCGACCTTCCATGTCGTGGTGCAGGGTACGACCCTCGCGCAGCGGTACGCGAATCATGGCGCGCTTGGCGGCTTCGGTCGCTTTGCGAATGGCCTCGGGGACCTCTTTCGCCTTACCTTTGCCAAAGCCAACGCGGCCCTTCTGATCGCCGACGACGACGAGCGCCGCAAATCCAAAGCGTTTACCGCCTTTAACGGTTTTGCTGACCCGGTTGATCGCGACTAGACGATCTGCGAATTCCGGCGTTTCGTCGCGGTCGCGACCTCCACGGCGGTTCTCATCTCTTGCCATTTGGCGTCCTTTCATTGCGGCGCCATCGGCACCAATTCTGTCTCAATCCAGGTGGGCCCGAAAGCCCCCGGATCATCGAGGCGGCCCGTTGCGGGGCCGCCTGCGCTGTTTAGATCTTCAGCCCGGCTTCACGTGCGGCGTCGGCAACTGCCTTGACCTTGCCGTGAAACAGGAAGCCACCACGATCGAAATACGCCTCGGTGATGCCGGCCTTCTTGGCCCGCTCCGCGATCGCCGTGCCGACTGTGGCTGCGGCTTCGACGTTGTTCTTCCCGACCAGACCAAGATCCTTTTCGAGGGTCGAGGCACTGGCGAGCGTCACACCGTTGACGTCGTCGATCAGCTGTACGCTGATGTTCTTGTTGCTGCGGTGCACCGAAAGACGCGGACGCCCTGCGTTGACCTTGCGAAGTTTGTTCCGAACGCGCATGCGGCGCTTGAGGAACAGTTTTCTCTTGCTGTTTGCCATCTGTCGCGTCCTTACTTCTTCTTGCCTTCCTTCTGGAAGATATACTCGTCTTTGTAGCGAATGCCTTTGCCCTTGTAGGGCTCGGGACGACGCCAATCGCGGATATTTGCCGCGACTTGACCGACGAGCTGCTTATCCGTGCCTTCAACCACCATTTCAGTGGGCTTGGGAACAGTAACAGTTACACCTTCCGGAATGTGGAAATCGACATCATGGCTGAGGCCGAGGTTCAGTTTGAGCACGTTGCCCTGAAGCTGGGCACGATAACCCACGCCACGGATTTCAAGCTCTTTCTTGAAGGCCTGGCTGCTGCCGTGCACCAGGTTGGAGATGACCGTACGGGTCATGCCCCACTGCTGGCGCGCGCGCTTGGATTTGCCACGGGGCGTGACCGAAACCTGACCGTCGTCGATGGTGATTGTAACATCATCGGTCGCGGTGAAGGTCTTGGTGGCCATCGGGCCTTTGACTTCGATTGTCTGACCCGAGAGCGTCGCGGTGACGCCAGCAGGCAGCGGTACGGGTTGTTTGCCGATACGAGACATTTCCGGGTCTCCTTAGAATACAGTGCAGAGCACTTCGCCGCCAACGTTGGCTGCGCGCGCAGATGCATCCGACATCACACCCTTGGAGGTGGAGACAATCGACACACCCAGGCCCTGACGGACCTGCGGGATGTCATCGACGCCCAGATAGACGCGACGACCGGGTTTCGAAACCCGTTTCATTTCGCGAATAACAGGGGTGCCTTCGAAATATTTCAGGCTGACTTCGATTGCCGGGTGGCCATCTTTGCCAGTGCTCATCTCATAACCGCGGATATAGCCCTCGGATTGCAAAACATCGAGAACGCGCACGCGCATTTTCGAGGCCGGCACCGAAACCGTGGATTTTCCACGCATCTGCGAGTTGCGGATACGGGTGAGCATATCGCCGATAGGATCATTCATACTAATTCTCCCTTACCAGCTGGATTTCACGACGCCGGGAGCCTGGCCACTTGAGCCGAGCTCGCGCAGCATGATCCGCGACACTTTGAGTTTGCGATAATACGCATGCGGACGACCAGTCAGCTGGCACCGATTGTGCAGCCGTGTGGCCGAGCTGTTGCGCGGCAGTTTCGCAAGCTTCAGAGACGCGCGAAAACGCTCTTCCATCGGCTTGTCTTGATCATTGATGATCTCTTTGAGCGCGGCGCGCTTCTTGGCAAAACGATCCACCAGAGCCTGGCGTTTCTTTTCGCGCTCGATCATTGCTTTTTTAGCCATAAATCTATCCTCCCGCGGCTTAGCTGTTGAAAGGCATGTTGAAGTGCTTCAACAGTGCCTTAGCTTCAGCGTCGGTCTTCGCCGTGGTTGCGATAACGATATCCATGCCCCAAACTTCGTCGACCTTGTCGAAGTTGATTTCGGGGAAGACGATGTGTTCCTTGAGACCCATGGCATAGTTGCCATTGCCATCGAAAGATTTGCCCGGCACGCCGCGAAAGTCGCGGATACGGGGCATTGCGATGGTGATCAGACGGTCGAGGAATTCAAACATCCGGTCGCCGCGCAGGGTTACCTTGGCACCAAGCGGCATGTCTTCACGAACACGGAAGCCCGCGATCGAGTTGCGCGCTTTGGTGATAACCGCGTGCTGACCTGCGATGGTGGAAAGATCTTCCTGAGCCGACTTGGCTTTCTTGGAATCGCGCACCGCTTCGGCACCGCAACCAATGTTCAGAACGATTTTGTCCAGACGCGGGATCTGCATGTCGTTCTTATAGCCGAACTCTTCTTTCAGAGCGGGCTTGATGGTGTCGCGGAAAACGGTTTTGAGGCGCGGGGTATAAGCTGCTGTATCAAGCATCGATCACGTCCCCCGTGGTCTTGGCAAAACGTACCTTCTTGTCGCCTTCGATCTTGAAGCCAACGCGGGTCGGTTTGCCGTTTTTGTCAAGAAGAGCCAGGTTGCTCACGTCGATCGGCATCGCTTTCGGGACGCGACCACCTTGGCTGGTCTGGCTTTGACGGGTGTGGCGGATGGCCATGTTAACACCATCAACGACGGCTTTGCCGGCCTTGGGGTCAACAGTGGTGATCGTGCCCTTCTGGCCTTTGTCTTTGCCAGCCAGAACGACAACGGTGTCGCCTTTTTTCAGTTTAGCAGCCATCTTACAGCACCTCCGGCGCGAGCGAGATGATTTTCATGAAGTTCTTGGAGCGCAGCTCGCGAACAACCGGCCCGAAGATACGGGTACCGACCGGCTCACCTGCGTTGTTCAGGATCACGGCGGCGTTGCGGTCGAACTTGATTGCGGTGCCGTCATCACGACGAACTTCCTTGGCGGTGCGTACGACGACGGCCTTGCGGACGTCACCCTTTTTAACGCGACCACGCGGAATGGCTTCCTTGACGGAGACGACAATGATGTCGCCAACGCTAGCGTACTTACGCTTGGAACCACCCAGAACCTTGATGCACTGAACTCGGCGAGCGCCGGAGTTGTCAGCAACATCCAGGTTGGTTTGCATCTGGATCATTTGGTTTCTCCCGACCTATGGGGGGCGATGCAGTGCCTGATCCCCAGGGTTTCGATTATGCCGAAAAGGGCCAGAGGCTTACGCCTCAAGCACCTCCCAACGTTTCGTTTTCGAGCGCGGCGCACATTCGATGATGCGTACGGAATCGCCGACCTTGAAAGCGTTCTTTTCATCGTGAGCCCGGTACTTTTTGGACTTACGGATCGTTTTTGCCAGAACCGGGTGCTTGAAACGGCGTTCAACCGACACGGTGATGGTTTGTTCGTTTGCGTCGCTGGTCACGGTGCCAGTCAGGATACGTTTGGGCATCTGAGAGGCTCCCTATTATTCTGTGGCCGCGTTAGCGGCTTTTTCGTTCAGGATGGTCAACACGCGAGCGGCGTTGCGACGGGCAACGCGCATCTGTGCGGGGTTTTCCAACTGGCCGGTCGCGGCCTGGAAACGCAGGTTGAATTGCGCTTTCTTCAGGCTGGTCAGCTCTTCGCGGAGCTGATCGGGTGTCTTATCACGTAGCTCTTGAGCGTTCATGCTCTTTTCCTTTCTCAAAACACCAGCCGGCCCCTGTCGGTTCTTACAGGGTGACCTGAAACCTGGTGGATGAATTGCAAACACACGAATCCCCAGAGGTCCGGGTCATCGTGGATTGGGGGTCTATAGGGGAGGTGACGCTAGAGGGCAAGGGATAAGTTTGTTTGCGTAGGGTGGGTGAAACCCACGCGCGTCTCCGCCCCGCCGCACTCAGCCCCAACTGTAATTGAAACTCACCGAAATCCGGTCTTCTTCACTCATGTTCATCGGCACCTCATGGCGCAGCCAGCTTTCCCAGAGCAGGACATCCCCGACGGCGGGTTTGGCATAGATGAAGGTCTTCAACTCTTCGCGTGCGTCTTTGCGGCGCGCCGGCGCGGCCATCATCATCGCCGATCTGGGGTCTTCGAGTTTGAGCGCGCTTGCACCATCGGGCATCGCCACATAGGTGGTGCCGCTGATGACGGAATGCGGGTGGATGTGGCTAGAATGCGTTCCGCCTTCGGGCAGGATGTTGATCCAGATGTCCTCGAGCTTGAGCTTCTTGTCGTCGAGATCAAATTCCAGATCCTTGGCAAAGGCGGCGACATGCTTGTTGAGCACCTTGACCAGATCCTTGAAGATCGGGAACCGCCAGCCAAGATCGGTGAGCGAGGCGTAAGAGGTATAGCCGGGATAGCCGTTCTCCTCGCACCACTCCTGGCCCGCCTCGTCATCCTCGGCGATGGAATAACACGAGGTTTCAAGCTCGGCGGCATCAATGGGTTTGCCCTGCTCGGACAGGGCAGCATGATAGAGGCGGGTCACGAAAAGTGAGGATATCTTTGTCATGTCCCCGTCTTAAACCAACGCCCCCCGCGTGGCGAGAGGGCTTGAGCCGCTCACAACAAAAAGCCCCCACCAATCGCTTGGCAGGGGCTTCTCGATTTCATGTAGGGTGGGTAAAACCCACGCGCTTACCAGTCTTCGCGAACCACGACACGAGTCTTGATCGGCAATTTCATCGCGGCAAGGCGCAGGGCCTCGAATGCGATGGCCTCGGACACGCCGTCGATCTCGAACATGATCCGGCCCGGCTTGACCTTGGCGGCCCAGAAATCAACTGAACCTTTACCTTTACCCATCCGAACTTCGGTGGGCTTGCTGGTCACGGGAAGGTCCGGGAAAATCCGGATCCAGACCCGGCCCTGACGTTTCATGTGACGTGTCATGGCACGACGAGCAGCTTCGATCTGACGTGCAGTCACACGCTCGGGCTGGGTCGCTTTAAGGCCGTAAGTCCCAAAGTTCAGATCGGAGCCGCCTTTGGCTTCTCCCTTGATCCGGCCTTTGTGCATCTTACGGAATTTGCTGCGCTTTGGTTGTAGCATCTGTCATTCCTCCTTAACGGCGGCCGCCGGCGCCACGGGGCGCGGGACCATCCTGGAGTTCCTGGGCTTTGCGGTCACGTGCCGCGGGATCATGTTCCATGATCTCACCCTTGAAGATCCAGACCTTGATACCGATGATGCCATAAGGCGTCAGCGCCTCATAAGGTGCATAATCGATGTCGGCGCGCAGGGTGTGCAGGGGCACACGACCTTCGCGGTACCATTCGGTACGGGCGATCTCGGCGCCACCAAGGCGGCCCGCGACGTTGACCCGGATACCAAGGGCACCCATGCGCATTGCGTTCTGCACGGCGCGCTTCATGGCGCGACGGAAGGACACACGACGCTCAAGCTGCTGCGCGATGCTTTCGCCGACCAGAGCCGCGTCAAGCTCCGGCTTGCGGACCTCGACGATGTTCAGGTGCAGCTCGCTGTCGGTCATCGCCGCCAGCTTCTTGCGCAGACCTTCGATATCGGCGCCTTTTTTGCCGATGATCACACCCGGACGTGCAGTGTGGATCGTAACGCGGCACTTCTTGTGCGGACGCTCGATGATCACGCGGCTGATACCGGCTTGCTTGCACTCTTTGCCAATGAATTTGCGCATGGCGATATCTTCAAGCAGAAGATTGCCATAATCCTTGGTGTCGGCGTACCAGCGGCTGTCCCAGGTGCGGTTGACCTGAAGGCGCATGCCAATCGGATTGACTTTGTTACCCATTAGGCTTGCTCCTCAATTTCACGAACCTTAATTGTCAGTTCCGAGAACGGCTTGCGCAGAGCGCCAAACCGGCCACGAGCCCGCGGACGACCGCGTTTCATCACAAGGTTCTTACCGACGTAAGCTTCGGCAACGACAAGACCATCCACATCGAGATTGTGGTTGTTTTCAGCATTGGCGATCGCGGATTGCAGGCATTTCTTGACGTCTGCGGCGATACGCTTGTTGCTGAAGGTCAGATCGTTCAGCGCTTTGTCGACCTTCTTACCGCGGATCATCGCAGCAACAAGGTTGAGTTTTTGCGGGCTGGTGCGAAGCATGCGCAGTTTTGCCATTGCTTCGTTGTCTGCCACGCGGCGGGGGTTCTTTTCCTTGCCCATGACTTACTTCCGCTTCGCTTTTTTGTCAGCAGCGTGACCGTAATAGGTACGAGTCGGCGAATATTCACCAAACTTCTGACCGATCATGTCTTCTGTGACGTTGACTGGGATATGTTTGCGGCCGTTGTAGACACCAAACGTCAAGCCCACAAACTGGGGCAGGATCGTCGAGCGGCGCGACCAGATCTTGATAACTTCGTTGCGCCCGGATTCGCGCGATGCTTCGGCTTTCTTAAGCACGTAGGCATCGACAAAAGGGCCTTTCCATACAGAGCGAGACATAGATTAACGTCCCTTCTTCTTGGCGTGACGCGAGCGGATAATAAGCTTTTGCGACGCTTTGTTCTTGTTCCGGGTACGAGCACCTTTTGTGGGCTTACCCCAGGGCGTAACAGGGTGACGACCACCCGATGTACGACCTTCACCACCACCATGCGGGTGGTCGATGGGGTTCATAACCACACCACGCACAGACGGGCGAATGCCCTTGTGACGCATGCGGCCCGCTTTACCGTAGTTCTGGTTGCTGTTGTCGGGGTTGCTGACGGCACCAACGGTGGCCATGCACTCCTGACGCACCAGGCGAAGTTCGCCCGAGCTCAGACGGATCTGAGCGTAGCCACCATCACGACCCACGAACTGGGCATAGGTGCCTGCGGCGCGTGCGATCTGACCACCTTTACCGGGCTTAAGCTCGATATTGTGGATGATCGTACCGATCGGCATGCCCGAGAACGGCATTGCGTTGCCCGGCTTGATGTCGACCTTGGCGCCGGCCAGAACCTTGTCACCCACAGCAAGACGCTGGGGGGCCAGGATATAGGCCTGCTCGCCATCTTCATATTTGATCAGCGCGATGAACGCGGTCCGGTTCGGGTCATATTCGATCCGCTCGACGGTGGCCGCCACATCGAATTTGTTCCGTCTGAAATCAACGATCCGGTAAAGGCGTTTTGCCCCGCCGCCTTTGCGACGCATCGTGATCCGTCCGGTGTTGTTCCGACCGCCATGTTTCGACAAACCCTCAGTGAGAGATTTGACGGGACGACCTTTCCAAAGTTCCGAACGGTCGATCAGCACCAGCCCACGCTGGCCCGGCGTCGTCGGCTTATACGACTTAAGTGCCATGCTTTCTGTCTTCCGTTTTCTTGCAGCAGGTCAGACCCGCCGCTGTTGTAGCCCCCCGAAGGTGGCAAGGTTTAGGGCCCCAAAGGTCCCCGGTTGGATTGCTCTTGCGAACAAAGGCGAAGCCCCGGACGAATCCGGGGCCTTGCCGATGGGGTCTGATAGGGGAGCGGGCCTTTGCGGTCAAGGGGGTGGGGCGCGAAAACGCCAAGGGCAACCGCCCGATTTCCCGCCACACGACACAGATCAATTCATCGGCGGCGAATCCAGCCTAGAATGCGCCTTGCAAGGATCGCGATCTGGGCCGCGCGCGCGTCGCGCCTACGGTTCGCGATAACTCAGGAAAAGGGAAGAAAATGACCAAATCTACTAAGAAATCCGACACTGGGAACCCCGATGTCTCTGCGTTCTCCGCCGCCATGATCGCGGGGCACCCGGTGGCGTCCAAGCTCTGGCTTGATATCATGGCCGAAAGCACGCGTTTCGTTTCTGAGCGGCTTCAGGAAGACCTTGAAGGCCAGCAGGCATTGTTGCGCTGCAAGAAGCCGGTTGAAGTGGTACAACTGCAATCCGAACTCTTCCGCAAGGCAATCGAACAGTACACCGCCGAGGCGCATCGCCTGTTCGATATCATGAACGACGCGGCAGGCGAGAGCCTGAAGGAAGCCACCTCCAAAATGTCCCGCGCTTACGATGACGTCCCGCTCTGAGCACAATCGCAGGGCGGCGTGCGGCAACTCAATGAAAAACCCCGGCCACCTTTCGGCAGCCGGGGTTAAAATCTTGATACCGTAGGGCGGGTGTAACCCCACCATCCGATCAGAGACCTGTGGTCACGTCGATTGTGTTGCCCTCAACCAGGGTCACATAAGCCTTTTTAACGTCGTTACGGCGACCAAGCTGGCCCCGGAAACGTTTGGCTTTGCCCTTGGTGATGGTGGTGTTGACCGCCTTGACCTTGACACCAAAGAGCGCCTCGACGGCCTCTTTGATCTGGGGTTTGTTGGCGTCGATTGCCACCTCAAACACCACAGCACCGTTTTCAGAGGCCATGGTGGCCTTTTCGGTGATGATCGGCTTGCGGATCACATCGTAATGTTGCGGTTTCGCGCTCATTTCAGACGAGCCTCCAGTGCTTCGACACCCGCTTTGGTGAGCACGAGAGTGTCACGCTTGAGGATGTCATAGACGTTTGCGCCCATCGACGGCAGCACATCGAGACCCTCGATGTTGCGGGCGGCCTTGGCGAACTCGGCGTTCACTTCGGCCCCGTCGATGATCAGCGTGCGCTTCCAGCCAAGGTCACGAACCTGTTTGGCCAGAGCAGCGGTCTTGCCGGTCGAATCTGCGATATCGATGATCACCAGCTCGCCCGCTGCCATTTTGGCAGACAGAGCATGCTTGAGACCAAGCGCGCGGACCTTTTTCGGCAGGTCATGGGCGTGGCTACGGGGCGTCGGGCCCTTGTAGATACCACCCTTGCGGAAGATCGGTGCCGAGCGGGCGCCGTGGCGGGCGCCACCGGTGCCTTTTTGGCGATAGATCTTCTTGGTCGAATAGCTGACCTCGGACCGGGTTTTCACCTTGTGAGTACCGGCCTGCGCCTTGTTGCGCTGCCAGCGGACGACACGCTGCAGAATGTCTGCGCGCGGTTCCAGGCCGAAGATGTCTTCGCCCAGATCGACCGAGCCAGCTTTGCCGCCGTCCAGTTTGATGACGTCGAGTTTCATTCTTCGCCTTCCTTCTTCTCAGCCTGAATTTCGGCCTCAGCCGACTTCAGGGCTGCTTCTTCCGCGGCGGCAGCTTCTTCAGCGGCGGCCTTTGCGGCTGCTTCTGCTTCGGCGGCGGCCTGTGCGGCAGCCTCTTCAGCAGCTTTAGCAGCTTCTTCAGCAGCCGATTTCAGAGCGGCGGGCAGGATCGCGTTCTCGGGGAACGGCTTTTTGACCGCATCCTTGATCGTCACCCAACCACCTTTGGAGCCGGGAACGGCGCCTTTGATCATGATCAGACCACGATCGGCGTCGGTTTTGATGACCTGAAGGTTTTGCGTGGTGACGCGGGCAGAACCCATGTGACCAGCCATCTTCTTGCCTTTGAAAACCTTGCCCGGATCCTGACACTGACCGGTCGAACCGTGCGAACGGTGGCTCACAGACACACCGTGCGACGCGCGCAGACCACCAAAGTTGTGCCGCTTCATGGCACCCTGGAAGCCTTTACCAATCGAGGTGCCAGAGACGTCCACGAACTGACCTTCAAAGTAATGGTCAGCAGTGATCTCTTCGCCCACGTTGATCAGGTTCTCCGGCGCAACGCGGAATTCCGCGATCTTGCGCTTGGGTTCAACCTTGGCCGCAGCAAAGTGGCCACGCATGGCCTGGCTTGTGCGTTTGACCTTGGCGGTGCCAGCACCAAGCTGAACAGCGGTATAGCCGTTCAACTCGGCTGTGCGCTGAGCAACAACCTGAAGTTTGTCGAGTTGAAGAACGGTCACAGGAATCTGCTTGCCGTCTTCCATGAAAAGCCGGGTCATGCCGACTTTTTTTGCGATTACACCAGAGCGCAACATCAGTAGCCCTCCTTAAACCGAAATCTGGACGTCAACGCCGGCGGCAAGATCGAGCTTCATCAGCGCGTCTACCGTTTGGGGCGTCGGGTCAACGATGTCGAGAAGACGCTTGTGCGTCCGGATCTCAAACTGATCGCGCGATTTCTTATTCACGTGGGGACTACGCAGAACTGTGAACTTTTCAATTTTGTTCGGCAGCGGGATAGGCCCACGAACCTCGGCACCGGTCCGTTTGGCGGTATTGACGATTTCCTGCGTGCTGGCATCCAGTACGCGGTAGTCAAATGCCTTCAGCCGAATGCGAATATTTTGGCTTTGCATTGGTTAGCCTTTCGCGGCGTTGGAGTTGATAGGAGGAAGGCCGGACCACCCGGCCTTCCTCTTCGAACCCTTAATAGGTTGTTACTCGATGATTTTGGAGACGACGCCGGCGCCGACGGTACGGCCGCCTTCGCGGATGGCGAAGCGGAGGCCGTCTTCCATGGCGATCGGGGCGATCAGTTCGACGGTGAACTTCAGGTTGTCACCGGG
>NZ_FWFJ01000019.1 GCF_900172365.1 Roseovarius gaetbuli | reverse complement strand
GCGTGTCCTCATAAAGTTCATCCTCCCTCGTATCTTTACGATACAACCCTTTGGCGATTCGCCTCAAAGCAAGGTTTTCAAATCAGCCTGTTTCTTACTGTGACAATATGTGCCAAGATTGCTCTATCGCTCAGTAAGACCTTAGTCGTAGAGGTTGAAATGAAGTTCTTACCAAATCTATTAGGTATTTGTTTTATTTGGATTTCTCCGCTTTACGCGGCGGGATCGCATGATCCTGACTGGCCCTGCGTTCAGCGTAGGGTTGATACGCTCTCGGCCGCAGTGATGTGGCCCTATCAAGGTGAAAATCAGGGGGACACGGAAGAACTGGCGCCAATCACGGCCGAGCTCGCTCAACTTCTGGCACTACGGCGAATCAGTCTTGATGAGGCCGAAAAGGCGATTGACGAGGCCGCCAATGGCACGCCTCCTCTGGGGCGCGCCGACTATAACGCGATTTTTGCGGATGTGTTCGAGCGCCTCAACCAACGCCGCAGCCTGTTGATGAGCGGAATCACCCGCTATGCCCGCAATCAGGCGCGGATGGCCGATGAAATCGGCGCCATGCGCAATGAGATTGCCAGCCTGACCGCCGCCGAGACGCCCGATTTTGACCGAATCGATCAGATCGAGGCCGACCTTGATTGGCGTGAACGGGTGTTTCGCGACCGCGCGCTGTCGCTAACCTATGCCTGTGAAACGCCGGTCCTTCTGGAAAAGCGGCTTTATGCGATTGCCCAGATGCTGGCGGCGCGAATTGGCGATTAGAGCATGTCGCTCAAAAGTGGGAACCGGTTTTGAGCTTCTCGAACATGCGCCATCAATAAGTTAGAGCATGCCGCGTGAATTTTGAGTGAACGCGGCATGCTCTAGCGCCGCTATTCCCACTCCAACTCGGTAAAGGCCGCCGTCACGTTGCGCCGGTGAAACAGCTCGAACAGATGCCAATTATCGGCCTTGTCCTTTCCCACCGTTGCCACCGCTTCCGAGAGGCGTAGCCCCTCGGCCACGGCAATCCGGGTCTCGTCGCGCAGGGTTTCAAGGTATCGCGTCAAGGCCTCGCCGCCCTTGGGCCAATCCAACACCGGCCCGCCATGCCCCGGCACCACGCGGGCGGGGGGCGGCGTGCCCATCTCGTCAAGCACCCTGAGCCAGCCAAGCAGTGAGCCATCAAGCGCCGGGCTATGCTCATCAAACAGCAGATCGCCGACAAAGAGCGTCGCCGTTGCGGTATCAAACACCGTCAGATCGCTTTCGCTATGCGCGGTTTCCCACGGCACCAGCGTAAGCGCACGCGCGCCAAGGTCGATCACCGTGCTGTCGCTGATCGGGGTGATCGCAAGCGGCGTGCGACTTGCACTCAAATCCCCCGTCCGCCACCGGGCGCGCCGGTCGATGGCCGGGGGCTTGGGTCAGTTCACAAGATTGGGCGGGATTTCACCGGCAAAGAACGCGCGCAGGTTTTCCACCGCCATAAGGCCCATGGCCTCGCGCACCTCAAGCGCAGCAGTGCCCAGATGCGGCAGAAGCGTGACGTTCTCCATCGCCTTGAGGGCCTCGGGCACGATCGGCTCTTTTTCATAGACATCAAGCCCGGCGCCCGCAAAGGCCCCCGCTTGCAGCGCGGCGATCAGCGCGGCCTCATTCACCACGTCACCGCGCGCGATATTGACGAAATGCCCGCTTGGCTTCATCGCCTCGAACACCGAGCTGCCGACGATATGATGGGTCTCGGCCCCGCCGGGCACCGCCACCACCACGATATCGGCCTGCGCCGCCAATGCCTCAAGGCTCTCGACCTGACGCGCGGGAAACTCCATCGGTTTCGGCGAGCGGTTGTAATAAATCACATCCATGCCAAAGCCATAGTGACAGCGCTGCGCAATCGCCTGACCGATCCGGCCCATGCCGATGATGCCCACGGTCTTGCCCGAGACATGCAGGCCAAGCATCTGCGTCGGGTTCCAGCCGGGCCATTTGCCCGCCCGCACCATCCGCTCGCCCTCGCCCGCGCGCCGCGCGCTCATCAGGATCAGGGTCATTGCGATATCGGCGGTGGCGTCGGTCACGGCACCCGGCGTATTGGTCACGCTGATCCCCGCGCCCCGCGCCGCAGCCGCATCAATGTGGTTATACCCAACCCCGAAATTCGCCAGGATCTTACAGCGAGGGTTCTCCGCATCGGCAAAGACCTCTGCCGAAAACATATCGCCCAGCGTCGGCAATACCCCATCATAAAGCGCCAATGCGCCGCGCATCTGGCCAAGCTTCAGGGGCGCGGGATCGTCGCGCAATTCAACTTCGAAATGGGTGCGCGCGGCTTCCACCACGCGATCCGGCAGCGGCCGGGTCAGCAGGACACGTTTCAATGCAATCTTTCTCCGATTGGAACTTCTTGATCGGGGCTTACCAGAACGATTTCGCCATTGCTATCGGACAACCCGAGAACGAGAATTTCCGACATGAACTTGCCGATCTGGCGTGGTGGGAAATTGACCACCGCCATGACCTGACGCCCGATCAACGTCTCGGGATCGTAATGCGCGGTGATCTGCGCGCTGCTTTTCTTCTCGCCAATCTCACCCCCGAAATCGACCCAGAGCTTGATCGCGGGCTTGCGCGCCTCGGGAAAAGCCTCGGCACGGGTGACGCGGCCAACGCGGATATCGACCTTGAGGAAATCGTCAAACGTGATCTCGGTCATTGCCCAAGCTCCCGCGAGCGATCCGCCGCCGCCGCAACCGTCTTGCGCATCAGCGGCGGCAGGCCGGTTTCCTCGTCCATCAGCACCGCAAGACCGGCCTGCGTGGTGCCATTGGGGCTTGTGACATTGACCCGCAATTGCGCCGGGGTTTCATCGGCGGCCTCGGCCAAGGCACCGGCCCCGGCCACCGTCGCCTGCGCAAGCTGCATGGCAAGCGCCGGGGCAAGCCCCTGCGCCTCGCCGGCCGCTGCCAGGCATTCGATCATGTGAAACACATAGGCCGGACCAGAGCCCGAGACGCCGGTGACCGCATCCATCTGATCTTCGGTGTCTAGCCGCACCACCTGACCGACGGCGCGCAACAGCATCTCGGCCAGATCGACCTGCGCCGCACTTGCATGGGCGTTGCCGATGATTGCAGTGATGCCGCGCCCAACGGCGGCGGGGGTGTTGGGCATGGCGCGCACAATCGGGCTCTCTGCACCCAGCGCCGCCTCGAAGGCGGCAATCGGCGTGCCGGCCGCGACCGACACAAACAACGTCGTGCCATTGCCCATCGCCGCCAATGTCGGAAGAGCCTCGCCCATCATTTGCGGTTTGACAGCGATCAGAACGATGGCGGGATTTTCGGGCAGATCACCGTTGATGCCAACCCCGGTGCCGCGCAGCCAGTCCGACGGGTTGGGATCAATCACCGAAACTGAAGTCGGCGGCAATCCCTGCGCCAGCCAGCCTTGCAGCATGGCACCGCCCATCTTGCCACAGCCCAGCAAAACCAGACCGTTTTCGGCCACATGATCCATGTTCATCGTATCGTCCCCGCTGCATTCATCACATTGCGGAGGCAAGTGTTACGCGCGACCAAAGGCCTCTGCAATGGCGACCTGCATGGCATCCTTGGGCGATCTGTCGCCCCAGATCGCAAGCTGGAACGCCGGGTAATAGCGCTCGGCGCTCATCACGGCGGCGTTGATCATCGTGTCGATCTGCTCGGGGCAGGCATCCTGCCCACCCGCCAGCACCAGACCATAGCGATAGACCATCAGCTTATGTTCGCCCCACCAGGTGAACGCCCCGGCCCAGCACTGATCGTTGACGTCGTTCAGCATCTCGTAGAGCACCGGCATCTTGTGCTCTGGCGGCTCCATCTCGAAGGTACAGACAAGGCGCAGGGTCTCGTCATAGCCCGACCAGGCCAGCGTGATCGAATAGGTGCGCCACTGGCCCTCGACGGCCATTGCGATCTGATCATCGCCGATCCGGTCGAAATCCCAGTCGTGATGCTCAGCGATATGTTCGACGATATCAATCGGGTGAATATCGTCCTGCAAGAACTGCTCGGAAAGGGCCATTGCACCACCTCTTTTGCTATAGCGCGGGGATCGCGATGCACCCCAAGCGCTAGGTGCCTGCTCTATCAACGGGGGCTAGTCCCACCGCCAATACAAGATATGGTGCGGTCTTTCGCGTAGCCTGTAAAGCCATTTGTTGTGGATAACCACAATAAGTTGTGGATGAAATCGAAACTCCCACAAGGGAGAGCGGGATTTATCGGCTCGTCACCCTGTAAGGAAAGCGCCGTTTTTCATTTAAGCGGATGGCAGGATCGCCCCTCTGCAAGGCGCCGCCTCTTTCGCAAGGTTGCCGGGCCAGCGACGGCCCGTGGGATTGCGCCGCACCATTTGAGTGGGGCACTTAATGCGTGCCAAATGCATCAAATCTCAGATCGGAGTGCTTACTTCATCAAAGCGCCAGCCCGCCGGAACGGGCCGTCGCTGGCCCGGCGGCGCAAACGCCTTGTTTCCGGGCTGGGCGGCTTGGCGAAACGACCGCCAAATCCCAATAGGTCGCCTATTTGCCCGCCGTCTCTAACGCGTCCAAACGTGCCTTGAGCACTTCGTTCTCTTCGCGCGCCTTTTGCGCCATGGCGCGGACGGCGTCGAATTCTTCGCGGGTGACGAAATCGCGGTCCGCAAGCCAGCGGTCGATCATGGATTTCATCGCGGTTTCGGCCTCGGTCTTGGCGCCCTGCGCCACGCCCATGGCGTTGGTCATGAGTTGCGAAATATCATCGAGCACTTTGTTACGGGTTTGCATGGGTCTCTCCGGCGTTACACTTCCCCCTTATATGGGCCAAAACGCGCGCATCACAAGGTTGACTTCCCCCAGCGACCAGAGGCACAGAGACGCATATGCAGGCCATGATCCCCTTTCCCGATATCTCGCCCGAGATTTTCACCCTCTCCCTCTTCGGGATTGAATTCGCGCTGCGGTGGTATGCGCTGTCTTATATCGTCGGCATTCTTCTGGGCTGGCGGCTTGTGGTGGCCAGCGTCAAGCGCCCGCATCTGTGGCGCGATGCAAGCGCCCCGATGACGCCCTTGCAGGTCGAGGATCTTTTGACCTGGGTGATCCTTGGCGTGATCCTAGGCGGGCGGCTTGGGTTCGTGCTGTTCTATCAACCTGCCTATTACCTGCAAAACCCGCTTCAGATCCTTCAGGTCTGGCAGGGCGGCATGTCGTTTCACGGCGGTCTTTTGGGGGTCGTGACGGCCTGTATCCTCTACTCCAAGCGTCAGGGAGCGCCCTGGCTTTCGGTGGCGGATGTGCTTTGCATGGTGGCGCCGATCGGTCTTTTGCTGGGGCGGATCGCCAATTTCATCAACGCAGAGCTTTGGGGCCGCCCGACCAGCCTGCCCTGGGGCGTGGCCTTTCCCGGCGCGGCGGCACAGGATTGCCCGGATGTGATCGGGATTTGCGCGCGCCACCCCTCGCAACTCTACGAGGCGGCGCTTGAAGGGCTTATCCTTGGCGCGGTGCTTGTCTTTCTGGCCTATCGCCGCGACGCCCTCAAAGAACGCGGCCGGATCACCGGCCTGTTTTTCGCAGGCTACGGCGTCTCTCGCTTTATCGTCGAATTTGTCCGTCAGGCCGACGCGCAGTTCATCACCCCCGACAACCCCATGGGCTATGCGGTGCAAATGGGCGGCTTGGGCCTCAGCATGGGACAGCTGCTGTCTTTGCCGATGATCGCCTTTGGCCTTGCGATGGTCGCCTGGGCGAAACGGTCGCGCCCTGCATGAGGGGGCTGCGTGACCACCTGATTGCCCGGATAAGCGAGGGCGGGCCGATCACGCTGGCCGATTACATGGCCAGCTGCCTTATGCATCCCGAGCACGGCTATTACGCCACCCGCGATCCGTTTGGCGCGAGCGGCGATTTCATCACCGCGCCGGAAATCAGCCAGATGTTTGGCGAGCTTATCGGCCTGTGCCTTGCGCAATGCTGGCTGGATCAGGGCGCGCCCGACGCCTTTGCCCTCGCCGAGGCCGGGCCGGGGCGCGGCACCCTGATGGCAGATATCCTGCGCGCCACCAAGGGTGTGCCGGGGTTTCACGACGCCGCAGAGCTTCACCTGATCGAGACCTCGCCGACCCTGCGCGATATCCAGAGCAAGGTGATTGCTCGGCCCGACATCACCTTTCACGAGCGCGCCGACGCCCTGCCCGAGATGCCACTTTTCCTTGTGGCGAACGAATTCTTCGACGCCCTGCCGATCCGCCAGTTCGAACGTGACGGCGGCGGCTGGCGCGAGCGGCTGATCGGGTTGAAAGAGGGCCAGCTTGCCTTTGGTCTCGGCGGGCCAACCGCTTTGCCGCAGCTTGCCCATCGCCTTGACGACACGAAACCCGGTGATCTGGTCGAGACCTGCGCCCCTGCCGAGGCGGGCATCAAAGCCATCGGCGCGCGTATCCATGCCCACGGCGGCGCGGCCTTGGTGATTGATTACGGCGACTGGCGCTCGCTTGGCGACACGTTTCAGGCGCTTGAGGGCCACGCCGCCGCCGATCCGCTGGCGAATCCGGGCAATGCCGACCTGACCGCGCATGTGGATTTCGAGGCTTTGGCCAAAGCCGCCAGCCCCGCCGCCCATACCCGCCTGACGCCGCAGGGCGTGTTTTTGGAACGTCTTGGCATCACCCAGCGGGCGCAGGCGCTTGCCCGCAACCTTGACGGCGAGGCGCTGGAAAATCACATCGCGGCACATCGGCGCTTGACCGACCCTGCGGAAATGGCGACGCTCTTTAAAGTGCTTGGGCTTTTTCCCAAATCTGCCAGCCCGCCACCGGGACTTGAAACATGACGCTCGAAATCCTGACCGCCGATAGCCTCTCTGATTTTCGCCACGGGTTCTTTACCCGGCGGGGCGGTGCGTCTTCGGGCGTGTTTACCGGGCTGAATTGCGGCGCCGGGTCGTCGGACCAATCCGAAATCGTCAGCATCAACCGCGCCCGCGTTGCCGAGGCGATGCAGGTGGCGCCCGACCACATGCTTGGTGTGCATCAGGTGCATTCCGCCGATGTCATCGCCGCGACCGGCCCATTGGCCGAACGCCCGCGCGCCGATGCCCTGGTCACGGCAACGCCGGGGCTTGCGCTCTCGGTGCTGACCGCCGATTGCCAGCCGGTTTTGTTTGGCGATGCCAATGCCGGCGTGATCGGCGCCGCCCATGCCGGATGGCGCGGGGCGCTTGACGGTGTGCTTGAGGCCACGATTGACGCGATGGAGGCGCTTGGCGCCAACCGCGAAGATATCTGCGCCGTCATCGGCCCCTCGATCAGCCAGAGCGCCTATGAGGTCGGTCCCGAGTTTCTTGAGACCTTCATGATCGAAGACCCGCAGAACAGCCGGTTTTTCGCCAATGGATTGAATGGTCACTATCAATTCGACCTGCCGGCCTATGGCCTGCACCGGCTGCGCAGCGCCGGGGTGGGACAAGCCGAATGGACCCGCCATTGCACCTATGGCGATCCTGACCGGTTTTATTCCTATCGCCGCACCACCCATGCAGGCGAGGCCGATTATGGGCGGCTGATTTCGGTGATCCGGCTCTGATTGGGGCAACACCTAGGCGCGGGCGCGCAGATTGCCGCCGCATTTAACGGAAACAATCCCCCGAGAACCTCTGGATTGGCCACATGTCGCCAAGATTTTCCGCAATTTTTCAACACCTTAATTAAAATTCAAATCACTCTCTGGGCACCTCTTCAAAAAGTCTCAGGTTTTTTCGGTTTTCTTTATCCCTGCCAAAACTTGGCCCCAAACCGGGGGCATAGTTGCTGATAACGAAACAATGCGCCCAAGCGCCAAAAGACGACCCGAGGAGAGAGCAATGAAAAAACGATGGTTGAAATCGGTCGTGGACAACAGCAAACAACAGGCCCCGACCCTGCCCTTTCACCGCAGCATCCGGCAGACCACCAAGCGCGCACGCCTTGTGTCTTTGCCCGCGGCTGTGAAAACTGCATAGGCCGTCATGGCCTGTGTACCTTCAGTTCAGTAGCTCAGTAACTGCTTACCACTCAAAGGCCACCCATCTCCAGAGGGTGGCCTTTTGTGATGCGCCCTACGATTCGGGGGCCATTCACTCGGAATGTGGCAAACCTGAAGCCCGATGCGCAACAAAACCCGCGCATCCCTGCGATTGCCCGCAGAGCCGGAACAATACCCCCTAAAACTTGACCCAAATTGGCGGCGCGCGGCATATTCTTACCATAACGTAAACAGAACTTGTCCTTCTGTCGTTGTCGGTGGGGGCCGACGCGGTTGTGACGACCCAAGTATGGTGACACAACATGACGATTCCCCGCTGGACTGCGCAACCTGCGCAAAACACTGCCGTTTCCCGCATGCCAGATCGCACCGCTGCCCCCGAGTGCAAGGCCATGTTGATGCGCAAATACCGCACGTCCTGGCAGGCCGAAGACGGCCGGATCATCGACGACGAACAGGTCGGCCCGGCGCTGCCTTTGTTTGAAGCTGCATTTTCCGCCTTTGCCCGCGGCACCTTGATCACCACCACGCAGGGCCCCGTCGCGATCGAGGATCTGACCCCCGGCACCAAGCTTGTGACCGCCGAACACGGGCCTATGCCGGTGATGTGGATCGGCTCGATGACCCTGGCCCCGGCGCATGACGCCCAAGGGTTTGAGCCGACAATCCTGACGCGGATCATGGCCGATTCCTTTGGCATTGGTCGCCCGATGGCGGATTTTCTGGCCGGACCGGGCGCGCGTATCCTGACCCGTCCGCGCAACATGCGCGCAAATATCGGCGGGGATCATGTCTTGACCCCTGCGCGCAACCTTGCCGATGGTGTCCATGCGATCGAGATCCGCCCACAGCGCCCGGTGAGCGTCTATCACCTCTGCCTGCGCCGTCATGCCACGATCATCGCCAACGGCCTTGAAGCCGAAAGCTTTCATCCCGCGCCGGGATTCGAGCGCACGCTTGGGCGGAACATGCTCCGGCTGTTTCTGGGGTTGTTCCCGCATATCCGCGAGCCGCACCAATTCGGCGCCATGGCGCATCTGCGCCTGCCGCTGTCATCGCCCGAAGGGTTGGAAATCGCCTAAGCCGACTGCGTCAGCCGCGCCTCAAGGATATCGAAGGGCACGCCCGGATCGTCCTTGGCGACACGGATGACAAGCGAAGTCTTGACGCTCGCCACATTATCCGCAGCGGTCAATTCCTCGGTCAAAAAGCGCTGAAAGGTGCTTAGATCGGGGGCGACGCATTTGAGGATAAAATCCACCTCGCCATTGAGCATGTGACATTCGCGCACAAGCGGCCAGTTGCGGCAGCGGGTCTCGAAGGCGCTCAGATCGGCCTCGGCCTGACTTTGCAGGCCGACCATGGCAAACACCTGAACCTCGAAGCCAAGCTCGCGGGCGTCCACCTCGGCGTGATAGCCGCGAATGTATCCCGATTCTTCAAGTGTGCGCACCCGGCGCAGGCAGGGCGGCGCGGAAATGCCAACGCGTTTGGCCAGCTCGACATTGGTCATGCGACCGTCTGCCTGCAACTCTGCCAGAATTTTGCGATCAATCGGATCAAGACGGGAAACCGCCATGTTACATCCCCTTCAGACTTCGCGATTGTTATACCACGCCGGCTGGCACGCGCAATAATGTTTCGCGCTTGCGCAAGATCATTTCCCCAGCACGCCCGGCTGGATATGGAACGGCAAAGCCGGGTTGCAAGGGGTTACATGCCGGGCACGCCGCCGCTATATCTTTGACCAACCGAATTGCAACCGCACATCAAAGAGATATCCCATGTCCGAAACCCGTCACACCAAATGCCTCATCATCGGATCTGGCCCCGCTGGCTATACCGCCGGCGTCTATGCCAGCCGCGCCATGTTGGAACCGATCCTCGTACAGGGCATCGAGCCGGGCGGACAATTGACCACCACGACCGAGGTCGAAAACTGGCCCGGCGATACCGAGGTGCAGGGCCCCGACCTGATGCTTCGGATGGAGGCCCACGCCAAGGCCATGGGATGCGAGATCATCGGCGATATCATCACCGAACTTGATGTCAAAACCCGCCCCTTTACCGCGCGCGGCGATAGCGGCACGGTCTATACCGCCGATGCGGTGATCCTCTCGACCGGAGCGCGTGCCAAATGGCTTGGCCTGCCCAGTGAAGAGGCGTTCAAGGGCTTTGGCGTGTCGGCCTGTGCCACCTGCGACGGCTTCTTTTATCGCGGCCAGGAGATTGTCGTGATCGGCGGCGGCAACACCGCCGTGGAAGAGGCGCTTTTCCTGACCAATTTCGCCTCGAAGGTGACGCTGATCCACCGCCGCGATGAATTGCGTGCTGAAAAAATCCTTCAGGACCGGCTTTTCAAGAACCCCAAGATCGAAACCCTCTGGCATCACACGCTGGACGAGGTCACCGGCACCGCCAACCCCAAGGGCGTCGAAGGGGTGCGCGTGCGCCATGTGGACACCGGCGAGATCACCGAAATCCCCTGCAAGGGCGTGTTCATCGCCATCGGCCACGCGCCCGCAAGCGAGCTTGTGGCCGATACGCTTGAGCTTCACAACGGCGGTTATGTCAAGGTCGAACCGGGCAGCACCCGCACCAGCGTGCCCGGCGTTTTCGCCGCCGGCGATCTGACTGACCACATTTACCGCCAGGCCGTCACAAGCGCCGGCATGGGCTGCATGGCCGCGCTTGACGCCGAACGCTTTCTCGCCGAGCAGGACGACTGAACACAGGCCCGGCATTGGTCGCCGGTCATACCGGCGGCCAAACATCTGTGTTGCGGCCCAAGCGCGGCCCGAAACTTTGTCCTCCCAAACGGCAACACGGCGTCACTTTCGCCTCTTTTGGCCAGTATTCCTTGGTTTTTCTTGAATCTCACCGCTTTTGCGGGTCTATCCCACGGGCAATCACGGTTGCATCCGGCAACCCAAGTCACGTTACAATTTGCCCGAGGGTTTCCATGCAGCACCAAAACCTTACCCCGATTCCAGAGCTTTATGTTTCGCACGAAAGCGCCCGGAAGCTGAAAATCGAGGCTGCGGACCTCATCAGCTGGGATTTGACCCCGCGCCAGATTTGCGATCTGGAGCTTTTGATGAACGGTGGTTTCAACCCGCTCAAAGGGTTTCTGAGCGAGGCCGATTATGACGGCGTTGTCGACAATATGCGCCTTGCCGATGGCGCGCTCTGGCCGATGCCTATCACCCTTGATGTCAGCGATAAATTCGCCGAAGGGCTGGAGCTTGGACAGGATATCGCGTTGCGCGACCAAGAGGGCGTGATCCTGGCCATGATGACAGTGACCGACCGCTGGACCCCGAACAAGGCCCGCGAGGCCGAAAAGGTATTTGGCGCCGACGATCATGCGCATCCGGCGGTGAACTACCTGCATCACACGGCGGGGTCGGTCTATCTTGGTGGACCGGTCACCGGCATTCAGCAGCCGGTACATTACGATTTCCGCGGCAGCCGCGACACCCCCAACGAATTGCGCGCGCTGTTTCGCAAATTGGGCTGGCGTCGCGTCGTCGCGTTTCAGACCCGCAACCCGCTGCACCGCGCGCATCAGGAGCTGACCTTTCGCGCCGCGAAAGAGGCACAGGCCAACCTGTTGATCCACCCGGTTGTGGGCATGACCAAGCCGGGAGATGTCGATCACTTTACCCGCGTGCGCTGTTACGAGGCGGTGATTGACAAATATCCGGGCTCGACCACCACGATGAGCCTTTTGAACCTGGCCATGCGCATGGCCGGCCCCCGCGAAGCGGTCTGGCACGGGCTTATCCGCGCCAATCACGGCTGCACCCATTTCATCGTCGGTCGCGATCACGCCGGTCCCGGCAAAAATTCGGCTGGTGAGGATTTTTATGGTTCCTACGAGGCACAGGACCTGTTCCGCGAATATCAGGATGAAATCGGCGTCGAGATGGTTGATTTCAAACATATGGTCTATGTGCAGGAACGCGCCCAATACGAGCCGATGGACGAGATCGAGGACAAGGATGACGTGACCATCCTGAATATCTCGGGCACCGAGTTGCGCCGTCGCTTGCAAGAGGGGCTTGAGATTCCCGAATGGTTCTCCTTCCCCGAGGTGGTGACCGAGTTGCGCCGCACCCGCCCGCCACGCTCGCAGCAAGGTTTTACCGTGTTCTTCACTGGCTTTTCCGGCTCGGGAAAATCCACCATCGCCAATGCCCTTATGGTCAAGCTGATGGAAATGGGCGGTCGCCCGGTAACCTTGCTCGATGGTGATATCGTGCGCAAAAACCTGAGTTCAGAGCTTGGCTTTTCCAAGGAACACCGCGACCTCAACATTCGCCGGATCGGTTATGTTGCCTCTGAAATCACCAAGAATGGTGGCATCGCGATCTGTGCGCCGATCGCCCCCTATGCGTCTACACGCAGGGCCGTGCGCGAAGACATCGAGCAATTCGGCGCCTTCATCGAAGTGCATGTCGCCACCACCATCGAGGAATGCGAACGCCGCGACCGCAAGAGTCTCTACAAGCTGGCGCGCGAAGGCAAGATCAAGGAATTCACCGGAATTTCAGACCCCTATGATGTGCCCGAGATGCCCGAGCTGCGCGTGGAAACCGAAGGCGCCGATGTCGACAACTCCGCCCATCAGGTGATCCTCAAGCTTGAACAGATGGGCCTTATCGCGGGCTGAATTGCCCCTTTCGATCAATCAACCAAGGGCCGCCTCTTTGGGGCGGCCCTTTTGAATGTCTCAACTGCTGGCCAAAACCGCCTCGGCCGCGCGGCGGTGCAGATCGGCGAAGTCTCCGGCGCGGGAACGCATCGCGGCAAGCGCGGGTGCGCGCGCCTCGAATTCCGCCTCTGACATCTGCTCGATCGCGCGGCGCACATCAGCGGCGCTTTCGCATTGGATAATCGCCGCCGGATCAAAGAAATCCCCGATATTGGGACAGCCCCAATAGATCGGCACACACCGGCACAAGATCGCATCCACAAGCTTTTCGCTAAAGTAATTCCGCTCGCGCACATTCTCGATCACGATGGAAAACCGATAGGGTGCAAGCCCTTCGGACTTTGCCGCAAAGGGCTTATATCCCATGCCCATGATATCCACATCATGCCCTTCGGCGCGGACCCACTCGACAACCTCATGGCGCAATCTATGCCCCTCTTGCGAGCGTTTGGCCGAGGCGATCAACGAGCACATTGCGGTCTTTTCGGTCGTAACCTCGCGCCAATCCGTGACCCAACTGTCACCAAACGGGAAAAACACCCCGTTCGGTATCTGCCCAAGCAAGACCTCATCGGCCGACAGAACCCGGTGAAACCGTCGATGGCTAAGCCGCAAAAAATGCATGTGATGGCTGTGAATGGCGCGCGGCTCCATGAACATCACCGACACCTTCGCCCGCGTCCCGAACCCAAGCCGAAAATGCAGCGTATCGCGTGGCGGCAATATCAGGTGATCATCGGGCGTCAGATCGGCCAACGTCTGCCCCGCGATCCCCTCCGGCGTGCCAAGGGGCCAGATCAGCCGATCAAGACCAATCCGGGAAGGCCGCCAGCCAAGCGGCATGCCATAGGGCAAAATGGCAACTCTGGGGGTGGGTCTTTGCATGCGCAACCTTCGCTTTTGCAGGGTGATAGGCGCAATGCCCCGCTTGGGCAATCGGCTTTGTCAGAGCCTCACAAATGCAACTGCCCTGACATAAGCACCCGCCCCTGACCGGACACCCGCACGCCGGTAATGGCCTCTGGCGGGCCGAGCACCTCGACCTCTGCGCGCCCTGCACGGCCCATCCAATGCCCCTGTTCGGCCACAAACCGCGGGCTGTCGATCAATCCGTGCCGCCAGAGATAGGCCGCCATCGCACCGGTCGCCGAACCGGTAAAGGCATCCTCGGGCGGGCTCGGCGGCGCAATAAGGAGGCGTGAAAATGTATCCCCCGCCGCGGTCGCGCCATTCAGGGTAACCCAGAACGGCTCTAGCATATCAATGCCATCATACCCCAGATGCGCCGCCAACCGCGTCAGGGCGCCGTGATCAAGCGCCACCCGGCGCAGCACCTCGTGATCGCGCAAAAGCGTGATGCAAAACGGTAGGCCGGTCGACACAAGCTGTGGCCCGGCAATGATATCGTCCGGCTCGATGCCACCCACAGCCGCCACAAGGTCGCGCGGCAGGTCAGGCCCGAATTGGGGCGCCACTTGCGTCATGGTGATGCGTGGTGTGTCCTCGCTTGCGTCAATCGTCACCGGCACAAGCCCCGCGCCGGTTTCCAGCACAAGCTCTGCCCCGCGCGTCAGACCGCGCCGCGCCAAAGAGGCGACCGTCGCAATCGTCGGATGCCCGGCAAAGGGAATTTCCCGGCTCGCCAGAAAATAACGCACCTTGATATCGGCCACATCGGAGGGTTCCAGAAAGGTGCATTCCACAAGTGACGTTTCACGCACGAAAGCCTGACAGGTCTCGCCACTCAGGGCCCCCGCATCATGCACCACGGCACAGCCATTGCCGCCGAACGGCTAATCGCTAAAGGCATCGACCCAATCAAACTCATAGCTGGTCATCGCGGGCCCTGCCTATCGTTGGAGTTAGTGAACCGCGACCGGGTCCATGTTGTTCTGACGCGCCAGCATGAAGGCCAGCTTGCGGTCGCCCACAAGCGCCAGACGCTCGCCATCCACGGTATGAACCGCATAGATCGTGGTCAACCCACCCGCCTGTTCGCGCATCTCCGCAGGCAGGTCCTTAACCTCGACCGGCCGCACATAGACAATCGCAGGCGCCTCATTGGCGTCGAATTCGTATTTGGTATCCATCTTGGCTTACCCCTTGTTTATCTTGATCCGCTGCACAACCGGTTCCGGTTGGGCGCGGGTCAGGTCGACATGCAACAGACCGTTTTCCATGATCGCCTCGCCCACCTCGACCCCATCGGCCAGCACGAAAGAGCGCTGGAACTGCCGCGCAGCAATGCCACGATGCAGGTATAGCCGGGCCTCGGCCTCGTCATTCTGACGGCCCCGGATCACCAATTGGCGGTCCTCGACCGTGATCGACAGGTCATCCTCGCCAAATCCGGCCACGGCAAGCGTGATCCGATAGGAATTATTCGAGGTCTGCTCGATATTGAAAGGCGGGTAGCCTTCATTGCCGGATTTCGCACTGCGTTCCAGCATCCGCTCAAGCTGTTCAAACCCAAGCATGTAGGGGTGTGACCCCAGTGTAAGCTTTGTCATCGACACGTCCTTGACTCTAAGCGACCGTCCGTTGCGCAGGCCCCGTTTTGGCGACCTGCCCCTGAAATATGGGGATTGTGAAACGCGCGTGCAAGGGCTTTGCGAAACGGCGCGAATTCAGTATGTTATGGCTTCAACGGTGCAAGGGAATCGCCAGAAATGAATGCCTATAGCGATCTGTCGATGAAATCCGAAGACGTCCTGCGGGTCGAGCTTGAGGAATTTCGCCGCGAACACCGCGATCTTGACGAGGCAATTCGCGCCCTGCATCTCAATGGCATTGCCGATCCGCTGACCCTGCAACGCCTGAAAAAGAAGAAACTTTACCTGCGCGATATCATCGCCCGCATCGAAGACCGGCTTTATCCGGACATCATTGCGTAACCCCCGCCGATCAGTATAGTGCGCGCTTCATTGCAAGGGGCGTGATATGACAGAGGTCAAAGTCGGCATCATCATGGGAAGTCAGTCTGACTGGTCCACCATGCGTGAAGCCGCTCAAATTCTCGATGAACTTGGTGTTGCCTATGAGACCAAGATCGTCTCGGCGCATCGCACGCCGGACCGGCTCTGGGAGTATGGCAAAACCGCCGCCGCGCGCGGGCTTCAGGTGATCATCGCAGGCGCCGGCGGGGCCGCGCATCTGCCCGGCATGATGGCCAGCAAGACCCGCGTTCCGGTGATCGGTGTCCCGGTTCAGACCAAGGCACTCTCGGGTGTGGATAGCCTCTATTCCATCGTGCAGATGCCGCGCGGTTTTCCGGTGGCGACCATGGCCATCGGCGGCGCAGGGGCGGCCAATGCCGGCCTGATGGCCGCCGCGATCCTTGCCAATGGCGACGCCGACCTTGCCACCCGGCTTGACGACTGGCGCATTGCCCTCTCGGCCTCAATTCCGGATGAACCCACCGATGACTGACCTCCTTCCCACCGGCGCGACCATCGGCATTCTTGGCGGCGGTCAGCTTGGCCGGATGCTCTCTGTGGCCGCCGCGCGCCTTGGCCTGCGTTGTCATATCTTCGAACCGGGCGCCAACCCGCCTGCGGCGGACGTGGCCCATGCCGTCACCACCGCCGCCTACGAGGATGAAGACGCCCTGCGCGCCTTTGCCGAAAGCGTCGATGTCATCACCTACGAGTTCGAGAATATCCCGACCTCGGCCCTCGATATCCTGGAAAAGATCAAACCCGTTCGCCCCGGTCGCAAGGCCCTCCGCATTAGCCAGGACCGGCTTGTCGAAAAGGCCTTCCTAAGCGATCTTGGCTTGCAAACCGCGCCCTTCGCCGCCGTCGACGACGCCGTTGATCTGGCCGAGGCGATTGCCGAAATCGGCCTGCCTGCGATCCTCAAGACCCGCCGCTTTGGCTATGACGGCAAGGGCCAGGCCCGGATCATGACCCCGGAAGACGCCGAAACGGCCCTGGCCGACATGGGCGGCCACCCCGCCATCCTCGAAGGCTTTGTCGAGTTTTCGCATGAGGTCTCGGTGATTGCCGCGCGCAACGAGGCCGGCGATGTGGCCTGTTTTGACCCCGGCGAAAACGTCCACGAGGGTGGCATCCTGCGCACCACCACCGTGCCCGCCCGCCTGAGCGGCGCGCAGCGCACCGATGCGGTGCTTCTGGCCGCCAAGATCCTCAACACGCTGCGCTATGTCGGCGTCATGGGGGTCGAGCTTTTCGTCACCGACAAAGGCCTGATCGTCAACGAAATCGCCCCTCGGGTGCATAATTCCGGCCATTGGACTCAACAGGGCTGCACGATTGATCAATTCGAACAGCATATCCGCGCCGTTGCGGGTTGGCCCTTGGGCGACGGAACGCGCTATGCCGACGTGGTGATGGAAAACCTGATCGGCGATGACATGGACCGCGTCCCGGACCTTGCCAAAACCGCCAATACCGCAATCCACCTTTACGGCAAGGCCGAGGTCAAAGCCGGCCGCAAAATGGGCCATGTGAACCGCATCGTTACGTAAAGCGACGACAGGCCTTTCATCGTTCCATAAATACTCACATCGCGCCGCAGGCCCCTTGCGGCGCGGCTAGCCAATAAAGCGCGCCGCCGCCTCGCCGGACATATAGCTGATCCGCCCGGCGGCCATGGTCGCGGCCACCTTGCGGCTGCCTGCCTCAAGCACAACAAGATCGGCCCTAAGCCCGGCGCGCAGCGCCCCTCGGTCAGACAGCCCCAAAATCCGCGCAGGCCCTGTCGACACAAGCCCCCAGGCCCCAGCCAGATCAAGCAGCCCGCCATCCGCCAGCAGAAACGCCGCCCGTTTCAGCGAGGGATAGTGGTAATCCGAGGCAAGCGCATCCACCAGCCCCATCGCCACAAGCTCGATCGCGCTGGCATTGCCATTGTGAGAGTTGCCGCGCACCACATTGGGCGCGCCCATGATCACCGCGTCACCGCCCGCACGGGCCTCTTCGGCGGCCTCAATTGTCTCGGGGAATTCGGCGATCGCCACACCGCGCGCGCGGCCTGCGCGGCGTTGATCTGCGCGGCGGTCGTCATGGCTTCCAAGGCGCACACCGCGCGCCACAAGCTCGGCGCTTAGCCGGTCAAGTGCGGCGGGCACCTCGCCCATCGCCGCATGCAGGCCTTGAATGAATTCCAGGTGTTTCTCGGGGTTGCGCCCGATCCGAAGCGCCTGACCATGCAGACGCGGCGGGCGTTTGCCCTTGTCGAGCGCCTCATGCGGCAGGTGGTCGTTGAACACCACATAGCCGATATCATGGCGCGCGATCATCTCGGCCACCGCCGCGTAATCGTCCAGCATCGCCACCTCAAAGCGAAACTGCGGGCGCAGGTCGGTTGCCACGCGCGCACGCAGGCTTGCGATGCTGGTAAAAACGCGCTCGGCAAACTCCGGGCCGCGCATACCGCCCTCCCAGCTATAGAATTGCGCCAGCGTGGCGGTGGTGATGCCGTTTGCGCCAAGCTCTGCCTCGGCGGCGGTCAGCCCCTCGCCAAGGTCCTTCATCGCCCCGCGGCGCGGGGCAAGGTGGCGTTCAAATCCGTCGCCGTGCACATCGACGATCCCCGGCAGCACCATGAAACCGCTCAGATCAACCTCGCGCCCGGTCGGGGTATCGGTGATCACGCCGTCGCTTATGCCGAGCGGTTCAACCGATACACCCTCGGGGCGCAGAACCTCTGCCCCGGTCAATGTCAGGCAAAGCGCGCTCATTCCTCGACCCAGCCCCAAAGCACATCGCCAAGGGTAAGGTCGTGATCAAACGCGCCATCGCGCAAGAAAGTCTCGACCTGCGCGATCACCAGCGGATTGTTCATCATGAAGGTATGCGTCACCGGCAGGGTCAGGTGATCCGCCATGCCCTCGACCTTGGTCGAGGCGACCGACACCTTGCCGTCATCCAAACCCTCGATCACGCTCGAATAATAGGGGTTGAGCGAGCGCGTGCCGGCAATCACCCCAAGCTCGAAATCCACCGGCGGAAGCTGTTCCGGAAGACCCTCGGGCCCGGTCTCAAGCTGTGCGCCGGCCGGGCCGTTGATCCATTGGAAAAGCTCAAGCCCGCCCAACTCATCCACAAGTTCGCTGCCGTGATTGGGCGGCGCAAGCATGACGACGCGGCCCATATCCTCGGGGCGGTTGTCCTTGAGCCAGAACCGCAACAGAATGCCGCCCATCGAATGGGTCACGAAATGCACCTTGGTCTCGCCGCAGACCCGCACGCCGAATGGTAGGGTCTCTTCGGCAAGCTCTGCGATGCGCTCTTCGGTCGAGGGGTAATCGGGGCTGAACACGTCATAGCCCGCCGCCTCAAGCGCCTCTTGCATCACCAATAGCGAAGTATCGGAACGCGCCAGGCCATGCAAAAGCACCACGCAATCCGCGCGCGCGGACGTGGCGAACATGCCGACGCAAAGGCCAAGGACGAAAAGCATCTGTTTCATGTGGTTCAGATAGGTATATTTGCCCCTGCTGAACAGCCCCTTTTCCCACTCGGAGACACCACTTTGAGCATCCGCATCGCCACCCGCGCCGTGATCGTCAAGGATCAGCGGCTTTTGCTGGTCAACGCCTTTCCGGACCAGCAGAGCGATCTGTGGTGCGCCCCCGGCGGCGGCGCAGAGGCGGGCGCGTCGCTTCCCGACAACCTCCAACGCGAGGTTTTTGAGGAAACCGGGCTGCGCATCCGGGTCGGCCCGCCCTGCCTTGTGAACGAATTCCACGAGCCGAAAAGCGGCTTTCATCAGGTCGAGATCTTCTTTCGCTGCACCATCACCGACGGCGCGCTAAGCGATGACTGGCAAGACCCCGAGGCCGTCGTCAACCGTCGCCGTTTTGTCAGCGCCGAGGAAATGGCCGACCTGCGCGTCAAGCCCGACAGCCTTGCGCATGTCGCCTTTGCGCGCGGCATGGGCTATGATCCGCTTGAAACGCTGGTACGGTGACACGATGAACAAAGCCTTTACCAAAGAGGATGACGGCAGCACGCCCGAGCGCCTGCCCGACCTGCCGATCAGCGGGCATCCCAACCACGTCACGCCGCAGGGTTTGGCCGCGCTCAAGGCACGCCACGCCAGCCTTGAGGCCGAGGTGAACCGTTTGCGCGAAGGGCGCGAATTCCTCGATGACCTCCACCCGCTGGCCGTAGCCGAACGCGATCTGCGCTATGTCGAGACGCGGCTGAACACCGCGATCCTTGTGCCCCCGCCCGAAGGCCCCTGCGATCAGGTGCTGTTTGGCGCGACCGTCACCGTCGCCGATGAAGACGGGCGCGAGACCAGCTATACCATCGTTGGCGAGGATGAATCCGACCCCGCGCAACGCCTGATCGCGGGGTTTTCGCCGCTGGCGCGCGCCCTGATCGAGGCCCGCGTTGGCGATATCGTGGAATGGCCCAAACCCACCGGCGTGGTCGAGCTTGAGGTGCTGCGCGTTAGCTATCGCGCCTGACGCGCCCAAGCGGCAGAACAGAGATCGCCACCCCGCCCAGCACCAGAGCCGTCGCCATCACGAATTGCATATCAAGCGCCTCGGCGAGAAAGATCATGCCGCCCGCCATGGCGATCACCGGCACAGTCAATTGTGCCACCGCCGCCACGCTTGCGCCGATCCGCGGCAGGATCGAATACCACATCGCATAGCCAATCCCCGAGGTCAGCGCGCCCGAGGCAATCGCCAGCAGAATCCCGTCGCGCCCGATCTCGGCCCCGCCCGGCCCGCTTGGCCAAAGTAGGGTGAGCACCACACCGACCGGCGCCGCCAGAATGAAATTCGCCGCCGTCGCCTGAAGCGCGTCGCAATTGAGCCGCCCGACCAGCGAATAAATGCCCCAGCCGACCCCGGCCAGCGCCATCAACAGCCCGTGCAGCGGGCTTATCACCGGGCCGGCACCGGGCCAGAGCAGCCAGGCCAGCCCGCCAAAGGCCACAAGCGCCCCGATCCAGCGGCGCGGCGGCATCGCCTCACGCGCCCAAAGCCCGCCGGCGAACATGGTGATCTGAACCACGCCAAACAGGATCAGCGCACCGATCCCAGCATCAAGCGCGTTATACGCCCCGGAAAACCCGTAGATATAGACCAAGAGCGCCAGCACCCCGGCGACACGCCCCGGCCCGCGCAAGTCAATCCGCCCGCGCAACGCGAGACATAAACCCGCCAGCATCACCGCCCCCGCCACAAGCCGGATCGCGCCAAAGCTCGCGGCATCAATGCTGCCCCCGGCAAGGGCCAGACGGTTCAGCACCGAATTGGCCGCAAAGGCGATCATGGTCAATGTCGTGAGGAAAAACAGGGGCATTACAGGGTCTCAAACGCCTTGGGATAGATCAGGGTCTGTTCTGGCACATCCGTCCCCGGCCCCGCCAGCAACGTGTTCGTGATCGGATAGGGCGAGGTCAGTTTGGCGGCGCGCTCAAGGCTAAACCCGGCGCGGGTGTAAAACGCGGGCTGACCTAGCACGACAACATAACACCCGCTCAGGCGCGCCCATTCCGCCAACAGGCCGATCATCCGGCGGCCATGCCCCTGTCGCTGCCAGTCGGGATCAATCGCCACCGGCGCAAGGCAAAGCCAGGTCTTGGGGCTGCGCATCACCGAGAGGGCGTAATATCCAACGATGCCATCGTCAGAGGGCAGCACGGTTTCGCCCGCGATATCCCCCGCCCGACGCAGCTTTTCAACAAGGCGCGCCTCGGCCTGCCCGCCAAAGGCGCGCTCTAACAGGGCGGCCACGGCCGGTTCTTCCCCGCGCCGCATCTCGCGGCTGAATTGCGTATGTTTCACTTGTCCACCCACCAATAAAAAGGGGCCGCCCGAAGGCGACCCCAATGCACTAGCACAGATGTGCAGCAGATTACATCATGCCGCCCATGCCGCCCATGTCGGGCATGCCGCCACCGCCTGCGCCTTCTTTGGCGGGTTTGTCGGCAACCATCGCTTCGGTGGTGATCAGCAGGCCTGCAATCGAGGATGCGTCTTCCAGAGCGGTGCGCACAACCTTGGCCGGGTCGATCACGCCGAACTTGAACATGTCGCCATATTCGTCGGTCTGCGCGTTATAGCCAAACTTGAGGTCTTCGCTCTCGCGGATTTTGCCCGCAACAACCGAACCGTCAACACCAGCATTCTCGGCGATCTGACGCAGCGGCGCTTCAAGCGCCTTGCGAACGATCATGATCCCGGCGTTCTGGTCGCTGTTGGCGCCTTCCAGACCCGCAAGGGTCTTGGCCGCCTGAACGAGGGCAACACCGCCGCCCACAACGATACCTTCTTGCACGGCCGCACGCGTGGCGTTCAGGGCGTCGTCGACGCGGTCCTTACGCTCTTTCACTTCGATTTCGGTCATGCCGCCAACGCGGATAACAGCAACACCACCGGCCAGTTTGGCCACGCGCTCTTGCAGTTTTTCACGGTCGTAATCGCTTGTGGTGTCTTCGATCTGCTGACGGATCTGTGTGACCCGTGCTTCGATCTCGGCTTTTTCACCGTGGCCGTCGACGATGGTGGTTTCGTCTTTGGTGATGGTGATGTTCTTGGCCGAACCCAGCATGTCCATGGTGACGGATTCAAGCTTCATGCCAAGATCTTCGGAGATCACCTGACCACCGGTCAGAATTGCGATATCCTGAAGCATTGCCTTGCGACGATCGCCAAAGCCGGGGGCCTTGACCGCAGCGATTTTCAGACCGCCACGCAGCTTGTTGACCACGAGGGTTGCAAGCGCTTCGCCTTCAACGTCCTCGGCAATGATCAAGAGCGGCTTCTGGCTCTGGATCACCTGCTCGAGCAGCGGAACCATGGCCTGCAGCGACGAAAGTTTCTTTTCGTGCAGCAGGATCATGCAGTCTTCCATCTCGGCAATCATCTTGTCCGAGTTGGTGACGAAATAGGGGCTCAGGTAGCCGCGGTCGAACTGCATGCCTTCGACAACATCGGTCTCTGTTTCCAGGCCTTTGTTCTCTTCGACGGTGATGACACCCTCGTTGCCGACTTTCTGCATCGCGTCTGCGATCTGACGACCGATTTCCGCTTCGCCGTTGGCCGAGATGGTGCCGACCTGGGCAACTTCGGCGCTGTCATTGACAGGTCGCGAGGCGGCTTTGATCGCGGCAACCACTGTGTTGGTCGCCATGTCGATACCGCGCTTGAGGTCCATCGGGTTCATGCCGGCGGCAACCGATTTCATGCCTTCTTTGACGATGGCCTGGGCCAGAACAGTGGCGGTCGTGGTGCCGTCGCCTGCTTCGTCATTGGTGCGGCTGGCCACTTCTTTGACCATCTGCGCGCCCATGTTTTCGAACTTGTCTTCCAGTTCGATTTCCTTGGCAACCGATACACCGTCTTTGGTGATGCGCGGTGCGCCAAAGGATTTTTCCAGAACCACATTGCGGCCTTTGGGGCCAAGTGTCACCTTAACCGCATCGGCCAGGGTGTTGACGCCTTTGAGCATGCGATTGCGGGCGTCTGTAGAAAAACGTACGTCTTTTGCAGCCATTTTCAGGTGCTCCCGTTTTTTGTGTATCTAGTGTTGATGGGAAAATAAGGCGGTTTGAAAACCGGGCCTTATGCCATCAGACCCAGAATGTCGCTTTCTTTCATGATCAACAGCTCTTCGCCATCAACCGTCACTTCGGTGCCCGACCATTTGCCGAACAGGATGCGGTCGCCGGCTTTTACAGCCATTGCGATCAGCTCGCCGTTGTCCTTGCGTGCGCCTTCGCCGCAGGAAACAACTTCACCCTCGCTGGGTTTTTCTTTTGCGCTGTCGGGGATGATCAGTCCGCCGGCAGTTTTCTCTTCGCTTTCAACGCGGCGAACAAGCACGCGGTCGTGCAGCGGTTTAAATGCCATCTCTGAGGCTCCTTGGCTCAAAGTTTCTCCCTATGACCCCTCCGAGGGGGTCGTTAGCACTCAGTCTCGCCGAGTGCTAACGACGCATAGCTAGGGACCACGCGAAACGGAGTCAACACCAATGGTCCATAAAATTCAGCGCTTTGACCGGCGTTTGCCACCGGAAGCCATGCCGCAGCGCAGCATTGGAGGTGACAAACCGTCCGCGCCCGCCTATAAGGCGCGCAAATCAGACAGACCCACAGGATGATCCCACATGACAACACTTGTTTTTGGCCATAAATCGCCCGACACCGATTCAACCGGCTCGCCCATCATCTGGGCCTGGTATCTGAACGACGTAAAGGGCATTCCCGCCGCGCCCGCCCTCTTGGGTGAACCCAACACCGAGGCGCTGTTCATGCTTGAGCGCTGGAATCTCGACAAGCCGCAAATCATAGATGGCGTCGCCGCCGATGCGCCGGTGGTGATCGTGGATACCAACAACCCGGCCGAGCTTCCGGCCGATATCAATGCCGCCGACATCCGTGGCATCATCGACCATCACAAGCTTGTCGGCGGCCTCGAAACCAAAGGCCCCATCGACATCCGGATCGAGCCTTTGGCCTGCACCGCGACGATCATGTACAAGATGATCGGCAAGGATATGGCGCAGATGCCGACCGCCATCAAAGGCGCGATGCTGACCTGTATCCTGAGCGATACGCTTGAATTCCGCTCGCCGACCACGACGCAGGAAGACAAGGCCATCGCGCATGCGCTTGCCGAAGACCTTGGCATCGTGATCGCCGATTATGCCGCCGAAATGTTCACCGCGAAATCCGATGTCTCGGCCTTTTCCGACGCCGAACTGCTGCGGATGGATTCGAAAGAATACGCTGTTGGTGGGACCAAGCTTCGCGTCAGCGTTCTTGAAACCACCGCCCCCGCGACCGTGCTTGACCGCAAGGCCAGCCTGATGAACACCATGACAACCGTGGCCGCCGAAGATGGCGTGGATCAGGTTTTGCTGTTCGTGGTCGACATCCTCAACGAGGAAGCCACGCTTTTGGTGCCCAACGATCTGGTGAAAACCCTCGCCGAGAAATCCTTTGGCGCGACCGTGTCGGGCGATGCTGTCGTTCTGCCCGGCATCATGAGCCGCAAGAAACAGATCATCCCCAACCTCAAGATCTGAGGGCGATAAAAGAGTTTGGAAAAGGGGCGCCGTCTGCGCCCCTTTTTCGTGGACTCAGACCACGATCAAGCCGCGGCTGGTGGCGCGCGCCACCGCATGGATGGTGTTGACCGCCCCAAGCTTGAAGCGCGCCGATTCAACGTAAACCCGCAGGGTATGTTCCGAGATGCTGAGCGTCTGCGCCACCTGCGCCCGGCTATAGCCCATTGCCAAAAGGGTAAGCCCGTCAACCTCGCGTGGCGACAGGGGTTGAACCTGGCCGGGGTTACGATCCGGCTCGAAATCAAGCGCTTTCTGGTTGAAGTAATGTGCGATCAGGATCAGATTGCGCCGGTGGTCTTCGGTGAAGGCCGCCCAGGTAAGATCATCGCAATTATGGCTAACGGTAAAAAGCGCGAACTGGCCGTTTGGCCCGCGCACCGGCACTGAATAGCCCTGATTTCCGATTCCAAAGTCTATCGCCTCGGCCTGAAAGGCGCGGGCCGCCTTGCTTGACCAGTCAAGCCGCTTCCAATCCACCGGATGAAACCGCTTGTAACAGCCCTGAATGACCGGGTCGATGCGCACATATTCCTGATCGAGATAGCGTTGCACCCAAGTCGGGGAATAGGTGCCACAGCCGTATTGCTCACCGGCGCCGCTGACCCAGTGATAAACCATATGATCGACACTCAGCAGATCGCGAAATTGTTCGATCAGCCTTTGCAAAGCCTCCAGATCAGAGGCATGTTCCAAGACCTCCAATAACGTTTCCAGCCGCACGGGCGGGGTTGCGCTCATTCGCGGAATGTCCTTCCCCAGTCAACGCAAGCTCGGTCGCGGCCACCAGCCGTGTATAATCCAGCTGTTCGGCCAAAACACTCATCCCGTTTTCATGGGCAAATGTCTGTAGATCGGCAAGAACGTCGAGTATCCATTCGTTTCGCATCTATCAGCCTCGCGTAACACTGGTTAATAAAGAGTTAACACAACCATAACACGTATCGAAATGCGGTGTTATTCGCGAATAACAACTCCCCAGAAATAGCGAGGCGGTCCTTAGCTAAGTATTTGGCCGCATTGAGATGCACCAAAACGAAGACCGCCCGCGAATCGATCGGGCGATTCGCGGGCGGTTTCAGGTCGCTAAACCCAAAGCTGATTTATGAACGGCCGGCCTCGACCACGTCCTCGACCGTGCGCAACCCGGTGCGCGGGGCCTGAACCAGAACCGCCATATTGCCCGGCTTATGCTCGTTGCGCAGCATCTTGAGGTGCGCGGCTGGAATCTCGTCCCAAGGGAACACTTCCGACATGCAGGGATCAATCCGGCGCTCGATCATCAGCTTGTTGGCCGATGCCGCCTGTTTGAGGTGGGCAAAGTGCGAGCCCTGCAGGCGCTTTTGGTGCATCCACATATAGCGCACGTCAAAGGTACAGTTAAAGCCGCTGGTCCCGGCGCAGATCACCACCATGCCGCCCTTTTTACACACCAGGCTGGACACAGGAAAGGTCGCCTCGCCGGGGTGCTCAAACACGATATCGACATTATTGCCCTTGCCGGTGATGTCCCAGATCGCCTTGCCGAACTTGCGCGCTTCCTTGAACCACGCAGCATATTCCGGCGTGTTCACGGTGGGCAGTTGCCCCCAACAGCTAAAGTCCTTGCGGTTGATCACACCCTTGGCGCCAAGGTCCATCACAAACTCGCGCTTGTCCTCATCCGAGATCACGCCGATGGCATTGCCGCCTGCGGCATTGATCAACTGAATGGCAAACGACCCAAGACCACCCGAGGCGCCCCAGACCAGAACGTTTTGACCGGGCTTAAGCTCGTGCGGGTGATGGCCGAACAGCATCCGATAGGCGGTGGCAAGCGTCAGCGTGTAGCACGCCGATTCTTCCCATGTCAGGTGCTTGGGACGCGGCAGCAATTGCTGCGCCTGAACGTTGGTGAATTGGGCAAACGACCCATCGGGGGTTTCATAGCCCCAAATCCGCTGGCTCGGCGAGAACATCGGATCGCCGCCGTTGCATTCCTCGTCGTCGCCATCATCCTGGTTGCAGTGAATGACAACCTCGTCGCCCACCTTCCAGTTCTTGACCCGATCCCCCACAGCCCAGACGATGCCCGAGGCATCGGAACCTGCGATATGGTAATCGGCGCCATGGCCGTCAAACGGGCTGATCGGAACACCGAGGCCGGCCCAAACGCCGTTATAGTTAACACCTGCCGCCATCACCAGAACCAGCACTTCGTGGCTGTCCAGAATGGGGGTATCGACCACCTCGATCTGAAAGCTTTTGTCGGGCTCGCCGTGGCGCTCGCGCCGGATGGCCCAGGCATACATCTGCTTGGGGACATAGCCCAGGGGCGGCATTTCACCGACCTCGTACAGGTCTTTTTCGGGTGCCTCGTAGGGCGCAATACCCGGTTCTGTATCCAAAGCCATGATAGCCTCCTGTCACAAAATTGCCGCGACGCAGAATCGCGCCTCTCTGCCCTTGAAATATCCGTCGAAACGCAACAATGCAATGCCAAAGGGTGCATTTTTGTAATTTTATGACCGAGCGAACGCAGAAATTACCGCTATTTCGTGCTGCAATCGCGAAAAAGATGGGCGATCGAGGCCGCGTAGAACTCAACGATGGGCCGCTCATGCTCGACCACCGAATACTTACCATCGGCCTCTTGCACCATCTCGCGCTTGGTCAAGGCCTGAAGACCAAACCGCGCGCCATAACCGATATCGTCACGCGGCAGATGCAGATAGGCGTTGGGCAAATCCGCCGCCATGGCGGCGACGCGTTCCTCAATCTCGCTCAGACTCAGCGGGGCCTTGGCCAGCAACATCGCCCGCGCCACAAGCGGCACGGGCAGCACCGGAACCTCTTGGCCGATCCGCTCCATCAAAAGCGCGGCAAGGCCTTCGATCCCCGCTCCCGGATGATCGCGCTCGAACGCCGTGAGCGATAGCGGCGCACCAAAGCTGACCGCCGCATAACCATGCCGGTGATATCGCCCGCGCAGGCGCAGCCATATCTGCTTGAGGATAAAGCGCCCGATCACACTTATACGCGCCGGAAACTTGCGCCCGCCGGCCTGTCCTGCGGCGACCAAAAGACGATCCTCGAACACCCGGTCGTAATTAAGGGCGACCGGCACGAACACCACATCGCGCACACCGGGGGTGCGCTCTTCGACAAGGTACTTCAGCAAACCAAGCTTGGGTGGCGCCAATGCGCCATCAAGGCTCAGCCCGCCTTCCGGGAACATCGCCTGGGTCACGCCGCCATCGGTGGCCATCCCGACATAGCGCGCCAGGACCCTGCGATAGAGATCACCGCGCGATTTGCGGCGGATAAAATAGGCCCCCATCGCCTTGATCAACCGGCTAAGCGGCCAGACCCGCGCCCATTCGCCCACCGCATAACTAAGCGCCGAGCGTTCCGCCGCAAGCCATGTCACCAGAACGTAATCCATGTTGCTGCGGTGGTTCATCACAAAGACCACCGTCGCCTCTTTATCCACCGCGCTCAAGGCGGCGGCATCGAAATGGCCAAGCCGCACGCGGTATAACGACCAGCTCAGCCATTTCGCGGCACGGATCGCAAAGCCGAAATAGGCAGAGGCGCTAAAGCTTGGCACGATTTCGCGGGCATAGCCTTTGGCCTGTTCAAAGGCGACGTTCTCGGGGATGCCTTGAGCCTTGGCATGGGCGACAATTGCGCGGTTCACCTCGGGGTCATAAATCAGCCGCTGAATCATGTCATGGCGCCGCGCAAGCTTGAACGGCTCGATCGGGCGCTCCAGCCGGGTGTTGAGCTTGGCCACCACCTTTTCCATGCGTCGACGGAAAAACCAGCGCACCGACGGAAACAGGAAATGCGAGGCAAATGTCACACCCGCAAACGCAACAAGCAAGATCAGCGCCCAAACGGGCATTTCCACCACATTCCCCATGCGCGCAGCAAAGCAGGGTTTGCACCCCGCGTAAATGCCTGTGTAAATGAAGCCATGCCGCGATGCAGCGAATTGACAGCGGCATTTTATTGCATATAACCGAAGCCGAACGTAACAAAATTACCCAAACCGATTCACGAGGCCCCATCATGTCGCAGACGCAGAAAGACCAGACCAAGGATCGTCCCTGGCTTATCCGGACCTATGCGGGCCATTCCACCGCTTCGGCCTCGAACGCGCTTTATCGCGCCAACCTTGCCAAGGGGCAGACCGGGCTTTCGGTGGCTTTCGATCTGCCGACGCAGACCGGGTATGACAGCGATCATATTCTGGCGCGCGGCGAGGTCGGCAAGGTCGGCGTGCCGGTAAGCCACCTTGGCGACATGCGCGCGCTGTTTACCGATATCCCGCTCGATCAGATGAACACCTCGATGACGATCAACGCCACCGCGCCTTGGCTGTTGTCGCTTTATATCGCGGTCGCCGAGGAACAGGGCGCGGATGTCACCGCGCTTCAGGGCACCGTGCAAAACGACCTGATCAAGGAATACCTGAGCCGGGGCACCTATATCTGTCCGCCGAAACCCAGCCTCAAGATGATCGGGGATGTGGCCGAATATTGCTATAAGAACGTGCCGAAATGGAACCCGATGAACGTCTGTTCCTATCACCTGCAAGAGGCCGGCGCGACACCGCAGCAAGAGCTGGCCTTTGCCTTGGCCACCGCCACCGCCGTTCTTGACGAGCTAAAACCGCGCGTCGCACCCGAGGATTTCCCGGCGCTTGCCGGGCGGATTTCGTTCTTTGTGAACGCCGGCATCCGGTTTGTCACCGAGATGTGCAAGATGCGCGCTTTTGTCGATCTCTGGGGTGAAATCCTAGAAACCCGCTATGGCGTGAGCGATCCGAAATTCCGCCGCTTTCGCTATGGCGTACAGGTCAACAGCCTTGGCCTGACCGAGCAACAGCCCGAAAACAACGTCTACCGCATCCTGATTGAGATGCTGGCCGTGACCCTCTCCAAAAAGGCCCGCGCCCGCGCCGTGCAATTGCCCGCCTGGAACGAAGCGCTTGGCCTGCCGCGCCCCTGGGATCAGCAATGGTCGATGCGCATGCAACAAATTCTGGCCTATGAAACCGACCTTCTGGAGTTCGACGATCTGTTCGAAGGCAATCCGGCGGTCGATGCCAAGGTCGAAGCGCTCAAGGACGGCGCGCGTCACGAGCTGGCCAATATCGACAGCATGGGCGGCGCGGTCGATGCGATTGAGTACATGAAGGCCCGCCTTGTCGATAGCAACGCCGAACGCCTTGGCCGGATCGAGCGCAATGAAACCATCGTTGTCGGCGTCAACCGCTGGCAAGAGGGAGAGCCCTCGCCGCTGCAGACCGAGGATGGCGGCATCATGGTGGTCGACCCGGCCGTCGAGGCCGAACAGATCAACCGGTTGAACGACTGGCGCAACAACCGCGACGCGGGGGCCGTGAAAGAGGCGCTCGCCAATCTGCGCGCCGCCGCCGCCGAGGGGCGCAACGTGATGGAGCCTTCGATTGCCTGCGCCCGCGTCGGTGTGACCACCGGCGAATGGGCCGCACAGATGCGCGCCGTCTTTGGCGAATATCGCGGCCCGACCGGCGTCTCGGCCAACCCCTCGAACATGACCGAGGGCCTTGATGATATCCGCGCCGCCGTCGATACGGTCAGCGACCGCCTTGGGCGGCGGCTCAAGTTTCTGGTCGGCAAGCCGGGGCTTGATGGCCATTCCAACGGCGCCGAACAGATCGCCTTTCGCGCCCGCGATTGCGGCATGGATATCGGCTATGCCGGTATCCGCCTGACCCCCGAGGAAATCGTGCGCACCGCGCTTGAGGACGAGGCCCATGTTGTCGGCCTCTCGATCCTGTCGGGAAGCCACATGCCGCTGGTCGAAGACCTTATGGCGCGGATGCGCGAGGCGGGGCTTGGCGATGTGCCGGTGATCGTCGGCGGCATCATCCCCGAGGATGACGCCAAGCGCCTGCGCGAAATGGGCGTGGCGCGGGTCTATACCCCCAAGGACTTTGAGCTCAACACCATAATGATGGATATCGTAACCCTCGCCGACCCCAAGGCGGTGGCGGCGCAGTAACGCCATGCCTGTCAGGGCGCGCCGCGGCACCCGCAATGGTGGATGCTTGCGCGCGCCTTGGCGAAAAAAATGCCTCGAAATGAGGCGCGATTTTACTTTCCCTGACACGGGTTTAGGCACAAACTGATCTTTCACGCTCCCAAAGATCAGGCCGCACATGACCATCACGATCCGCCCCATCCAGACCGGTGACAAACCCAAGTGGACGACGCTTTGGCGCGACTATCTGACGTTTTATGAAACCACCCTGCCCGACACGATCTATAAGACCACGTTTTCGCGGCTCTGCTCGCCCGATCACCCGGATCAGAACGGCTTTCTGGCGCTCAGCGGTGGCAATCCGGTGGGCCTTGTCCATTATATCTATCATCCGCACAACTGGCGGATCGAAAAGGCCTGTTACCTGCAGGATCTCTTTGTCGCCCCAGAGGCGCGCGGCATGGGCGTCGGGCGCAAGCTGATCGAGGCGGTCTATGCGCAGGCCGATCGCGATGGCTGCCCCTCGGTTTATTGGCTCACACAGGAGTTCAACGCAGAGGCGCGCAAGCTTTATGACCGGATCGGCACCCTGACGCCTTTCATCAAATACACCCGCTGATTTTAGAGCATGTTGCTCAAAAGTGGGACCCGGTTTTGAGCTTCTCGAACATGCGAAATCATTAGGTCAGAGCATGTCGCGTGAATTTTGAGTGAACGCGACATGCTTCAAGCGCTAAACCCCGATATAGCGATCCACGATCGAATGATCCGCGCGCAGCGCCTCGGCGGGCAATGTCTCGGTGTTGCGGCCGTTCTCGATAAACGCCACCCGGTCGGCCACCGATAAAACCGCATCAACCCGCTGTTCCACCAACAGGATCGCGACGCCTTCGTCGCGCATCTTGACGATCACCTGCCGGATCGCCTCGATCATCGAAGGTTGAAGCCCCTCGGTCGGCTCATCCAGCAAAAGCACCTTGGGGCGCAGGCAGAGCGCGCGCGCCGTCGCCAGCATCTGCTGCTCGCCACCCGAGAGGGTCTGCGCCCGCTGACCATAACGCTCGCGCAAACGCGGGAAAAGCGCGAGCACCTCGTCTAGAACCTCTGGCCCGCTTTTGCGCGCGCGCAACCCGATTTCAAGGTTCTGCGCCACGGTAAGCTCCGCGAACAAGCGCCGCCCCTGCGGGATATACCCGATGCCCGCGCGCGGCACCTTATAGGCCGGAAGGCGGCTGACCTCTTGCCCGTCAAGCATGACCCGGCCCGACATCAACGGCAACAGCCCCATGATCGCCTGCATGGTGGTGGTCTTGCCCGCGCCGTTGCGCCCCAACAGGCACAGGATTTCGCCGGGGGCCACCTCAAGGCTCAGGTCGCGCAGCACCTGCGCGCGGCCATATCCGGCGTTGATCCCCTCAAGCCGAAGCATGATCCCCCCCAAGATAGGCGGTCTGAACCGCGCCATTGGCATGGATTTCATCTGGCGTGCCCTCGGCCAGAACCTCGCCGAAATTCAGCACCGTGATCCGGTCGGCAAGCTCCATCACCACGCTCATGTTATGCTCGATCAACAGGATCGTGGTCTTGCCCGCCAACTCGCGGATCAGCGTCTTGAACTCGGCAATCTCGCCCTCGGCCAATCCCTGCGTCGGCTCGTCGAGGATCAACAGGCGCGGCGATTGCGCGAGGCCCATGGCGATCTCCAAAAGGCGCTGATGGCCATAGGACAGATCCCCCGCCTCCTGCGCCTTGCGATCCAGCAGACCGACCCGCGCAAGTGCGTCATCGACCGCCGGGGTGACCTTTGCCCCCTTAAGGCGGCGGCGCGCGGCAAGGGCCACGTTTTCGCCAACACTCAGCCCGTCAAAGACCGAGGTGATCTGAAAGGTATAGGCCATGCCAAGCATGATCCGCTTATGCGCCGGAAGCGCGGTGATATCGCGCCCCTCAAAGATCACCTGCCCCTCCGAGGGGGAAATCCGCCCGCAAATCATGCTCACCAGCGTGGTCTTGCCCGCGCCGTTGGGGCCGATCAGCGCGCGCACTTCACCCTCGGGCAGATCGAAATCCACCCCCTCGACCGCGCGCAGCCCGGCAAAGTGTTTCGACAATCCCCGCGTCGCCAATAGCGTCGTCATGGCAGCCCCCGCCAGACCCGGCGGCGCAATTCGCCCATCAATCCTTGCGGCGCGAACAGCGTCAAAAGCACAAGCGCCACACCGGCGATCAGCATATAGGCGGTGGTCACGCCCGAGCTAAGATCAATCAGGTAGAACATGAACAGCGTGCCGATAAAGGGGCCCAAAACCGTTCCTGCGCCGCCCAAAAGTACCCACAAAAGCGGAAAGATCGAATACTGAACGCTTGCAAAACTTGCCCCCGCATAGCCGAACAACAGCCCGTATGACGCCCCCGCCGCCGCCGCGATGGTGCCCGAAATGACCATCGCCGCCAACTTATGCGCGAAGATGTCATAGCCCAGCATGCGCACGCGTTCCTCATTCTCGCGGATCGCCACCAGAACCTTGCCAAACGGCGCACGCACCAGCCAAAGGCTCAGCATGAGGCAGCTTCCGAACAGGATCAGCGCGGCGAAATACCGGTTACCCGGATCGCTAAGGTCGATCCCCCAAAGCACGCGCTGCGCTTGTTGGATCACGAACCCTTCGTCGCCACGGGTATATTCGCCGAAATAAAGGATCGTCAGGTAACCGACCTGCGCGAACATCAGCGTCACGATCATGAAGGCCACCCCGGTCGTGCGTAGCGCCAAAAGCGCCAGCCCCCCCGAAACCACCGCCCCCGCCACAAGCCCAAGCACAAGCGCCGGTGCCGGTGTCAGGCCAAGGTGCTGAATCCCAAGGCCCATGCCATACATGCCCGCCGCAAAGAACAGCGCATGCCCAAGGCTGAGCAACCCGGTATAGCCGAACAGGATGTTATACCCGACCGCATAGCTGGCCAGCACCATGATCCGTGCAAGATTGCCGTGGTGATAGGCGGGCAGCACGAATTGCAGCACGAACAACAACGCGATCAACCCGCCATGAAGCGCAATCACCCGCGCGCCGCCGCTCATTCGGATCGCGCCCCGAACAGGCCCTGCGGGCGAAACACAAGCACGAGGCCAACAAGCAGCGTCGCCAGGATTTTCGCCAGCGTCGGCGAGAAAAACACCGAGATGATGCCATCGCTAAGCCCGATCAACACGGCGGCCAGCACCGTGCCCGGCAGGCTTCCAAGCCCGCCGATGATCACGACGATGAACGACAGCAAAAGTGGATCGGCGCCCATCAGGTAATGCGCCTGCTGAATGGGCACGATCAACACCCCGGCCAGCGCCGCCAACGCGGCCCCAAGACCAAAGACAAGCGCATAGACCCTCTCGACCGGGATGCCAAAGGCCTGCGCCATGTCACGATCCGCCTGCGTGGCCCGCATCACAAGACCAAAGCGCGTCCGCGACATCAGGAGCCAGACACCGCATAACAGGACCACCGCCGCGCCGATCACCGCCAACTTGTAACTCGTGGTGCCAAGCCCCCAGGGCCAGATCATCGCCCAGCCGTCGGCGCCATGCTCAAACCACGGAATCGCCAGACGTGTGTTGAACGGCGCCTCGACCGGGCGCGCATCAGGGCCATAGCCCATCAGGGTCATTTGCTGGATGATATAAAGCACACCGATGGTGGCCACGATGGTGCGCTCGGGGTCATAGTTCAGCCGTTTGAGGATGGTCATATCGGCGGCCACGGCAAGCGCGCCCACGACAAGCGGCGCCGCGATCAGCGCCACACCAAACCCGAGCGCCGGATGGCCGCCAAAGCTATGCGCGATCCACCAGGCAATCACTGCGCCCAGCATGAAAAACTCGCCATGGGCAATATTGACCACCCGCATCACGCCGAAAACAAGCGACAGCCCGACCGCCGTCAGCGCAAGCACCGCCGCCGTGATCGCGCCCTCAAGCGAGGCCAGCAATATGTAAGGGCCCAAATCCATTCTGGCATAAGGATTGCCCGGCATCGCCACAGGGGGCAAGCCCGTTCCGCGCAAGACATGCGATTATTGCGCGCTAAACTCGGTTTGGCCCATGACGATACGCTGATCCTTGGTCACGGTGACGATCTGACCGTGCTTGCGTTCAAGCTGGCGGGCGACCACCTCGTTTCGCGGCTCCCAGTTGTACCATGCGTCGTCTTTGGTGCGCACCCAGGTCAGCGTGCCCCCCTTGCGCCAGGGGTCAAGCACGATGCCTTCGGCAAAGGAATCACCCCGTCGGGAGATCACTGCGGTACTATGCTCAAGGCGAAAAGCGTTATCGCTGTTGGCCACGGCACGATGCACCTCAAGCGTCTGGAAATTCTCCCGCTTTAGACGCGCCTCGATATCGCGCGCCCAATGCCAGCAGAGCCCGCGCGGCTTCAGGCCCAGATTGACTTTGGTGTTATGGATGATCGGCGGATCAGTGATCTGATACTCCTGCGCAAGCTGATGGGAATACTCATAGGCCACCTTCGCCGCGCGCTTCGCCTCTTCAGGGTCAACCTCAGAACCCAAAGCGGCGATCCCGGCCGCCAGGCGCGTCACATCGCTTGCCTCGGGCGGAGGCGGCGGCGCGCCACAGCCCGCCACCGCCACAAGCGCAACGCCCCAGAAAATTCGCCGAATTTTCTGGATCATTTTCTTCGCAGAAGAAAATGACACCTCAGAACGATTGCGTCGTGTAGTCCGTCTCATCCGGGTAAAGCGTGTCCTCGATAGAGGTCTTGTGAACGCACAGCAATTTTCCACCCGTGACCTTGGAAATATACTGATGTCCGAACACCTGGTGGGTCTTGCCATTGAACCGCTTGGCGCCCTGCGGATGCGCGAGGCTTTCGGGCATATCGGTCATCGCCTCGACCGCCTCGATCAAAGCGGCGCGATCCTGCGTTCCGCTATACCCAGACGCTTCCATCCCGGCCTTGATCACATGCAGCGTTTCCCAGCATCCGAACATATGCGCATAGGTCGACACATCGCTCGGATCACTGATCGAGGCGCCTTCATCATTCACCCCCACAGCGGCGCGGAAAAACTTGTCGTGCTCTGACTGATCCGCCTGCGCGTGGCGCGGGTTGCCCTCCCAGAAATAAGTGCCTTCAAGATACTCAAGCCCAGGGCTGTCGATGGCCACCGCTTCAAGGCTGTCGATAAAGCCGAACATTTCCGGCCGCGAGGGACCAAAGAATTCGCCCAGCTCCTTAACGAAGGTCAGAACCGCAGGCCCCACCATCACATGATAGAGAACCTCGGTTTCACGCGGAATTTTGGGGAAATACTTGGTAAATGACGTCTCGGACGGCGGAATCGCGATATGCGCCAGCACCTCGCCGCCCTGCGCCTCGATCGCCTGGGTGAAGAAATCGCGGTGATCATGGCCGAATGCGAAATCCGGGAACACCATCGTGACCTTCTTGCCAAGGTTCTGCGCCACGAATGGCGCCATCGCCTGCACCTGGCTTTTCACGTCGGTGATACCGGGCTGCAACGTATAGCGGTTGAGCATGCCACTGGCGACGTGATGCCCTTCAGAAACCACGAAATAGGGCATCTTGAGCTCGCCCGCGCGCGGCGCAGAGCCGATAACCACATGGCTGAACAGGGTCCCGAATGCCAAATCACAACCGTGCTGATTGGCGAATTTCTCGACCACTTCGGCACCGCGCTTGGGATCGGTACCATCATCTTCGGCCACGATCTCGACCATGCGGCCATTGATACCGCCGCCCTGGTTGATCAGCTTGGCCGCCGCTTCGGTGGTGCGCCCGTACCACCGCCCATAGGCCGCGCCGATGCCGGTGCGGTGCACCTGAAAGCCGATCTTGATCGGCTCGGCGGTCTGCGCACCGGCGTAGCGCGCCCACATCGGCAGGCTCGCCGCGCCTAGACCAGCAGCCAGCGTTTTCATAGCGCCGCGGCGGGTGGTGCCTGCAGGCTTGGTCTCGGGGCGGTTTTTCGGGGTGCTCATGCTGGGTTCCTCTGCACTGATCTCAAAACACGCGGCAAATCTGCCGGTTGCGCCCAAGTCTGCGAAGCATTGCGCCCCTTGTCCAGCCTTTTGCGCATCACATCCCGCGCGGCGAGGCCAACAACCACAGGCCAAAAACGGTATAGAGCACCATGAAAAGCGCCAATGGCGCCTGCCCGAGCACCGCGCGCCGGGTGCTGTGGATGTGCTGCATCGCCACGGCGTGGGCCAGAAGAATGGCGATCACATGCCCCGCCACCACCGTTCCCGCCTGCGCCAGCCAGATCACCTTTACCGTGCCCGGCGTGTTCAAAAACCCCGTCGTCACATGATAGTCGGCAAGCCCCAAAAGGTCCGCCCCCCGCCCCAGCGGATCATTCAGCGCCTTGAGCACATATTGCCCATCCACCAGAAAAGAGGTCAGGTAATGCGCGATGTGATAGGCAAGCGCGATCGGCAGGATCGTCGGCGCATAGCGGCAAAACACGCGCGCCAGCGGCTCATTCCCCCCGGCAACCCGCTCGCCCAGCCACAAACACACCATGAACCCGGCAATCAGCGCCGCATTGGCCACCAGAAGCCCGACCAGATTGGGGACAATCACCGCCGAACGGCCCGGAAATTCAAGCGGGTTGATCCCCAGAACACCCATCCACCAAAAGGTCTCGTTCAGCCCGTCAAAGCTGCCGCTGCCGAGAATCAAGAGGATGAACACCGCCAACCCAAGCCCAACCTTGGGGGCACAGAGCACCTTCCAGCCGGGCAGGCCAATCGCCAGCCGTCCACGCGCGCGCGCCAAGAGGGACATGCGTCCATAGGCCCGCATCAAAATGCTCAGCGGCTCGGCCCGCACCATCCAGACAGGCCCGAACAGCAAGAGCCCCGCCAGCGTGACGTACCAGTAAAGCCCGACAATAACCGCCAATCGCCCCGGATCGGCCGGGGCCGGATCGGCCAGCAAAAAACCGGCATAGGCGAGAAAAACCACCACCCCCGGCCACACCCCAAGCCGACGCGGATAGCGCAGCGGCGCGCGCATCCCCGTCAGGCGCGCAATTGCCGCCGCCGGGCCGGTCCATGGATTGCTCCAACGCCAGTGATTGCCGATAAGCCCCTGCACCGAGACCATCGCGATCCACCAGACCACCCAGACAAAAAGCGGCATCGGGTTGACCAGCGGATCGCGTGACCCGACAAGCCCGCGCCAGACCAGAACGCCAAGACCCACCGCTGCCAGAACGCTTGTCACATGGCGCAGCGGAACGCCGCGCGTGCGTAGCATCGCCAGAGGCCGAAACAGCGCCGCCGCCAGCCCGCCAGGCAAGAGCGCCAAAAGCACGATCGTCAAGGCCACGGTCGCACCACCCGCCGCGATATAGGCATCCGTTGGCAAGAGCAGGACAAACCCCTGCTCCGAGGCATGCGCCCAAAGCGCGCTTGCCGTCAGCATCACCAAAACGCCGCCCAGGGCGATCACCCGCATGCCTTGACCCCTTTTTCGGTCGTTACCGGGCCAATCCTATAGACCGGACAGGCGCAAGAAAGGGCCAAATCACCGCAGGCAGCGCAAAACAAAACCCCCGGCATTGCCTGCCGAGGGTTTCGCTTTGGATATCTTGGTGCGGATCAACCGACGTTGCGGGCGCCCGGATCGCGATAGTCGGTCGCGTTGGTGACCGAGAACCGCCCACCGGCCAGCTTTTGAAGCTTACCCTGACGCAGCAGTTGGCCAAACGACCGCAGGCCGTCTTCGCGAGAAAAGCTTTCCTGCTCGACCTCTTTGAGCTTGCCCATAAGCATCGGGCGCGAGAATTGCGGGCGCCCTTCGACATCGGCAAGGTAAGCTGCCGCCGCCTCAAGCAGTTCAGGAAGCTGGTTAGCGCCCATTTCCTCTGCAAAGGCGCTAAATCCGCTATCGCCGCCGGTCTGTTCCATTTCGGGCGCGATGTCAGAGGTCGACACACGGCGCGGGCGAATCGGTTCGCGCGGGGTATCGATCCGCTGTTCCGCAACCAGCTTGAGCGGCGCAGGGCGTACTTCTTCGGGGCGGGCAGAGCGCCCGGCATCGGACACCACCTGCGGACGACGCGGGCGTACAACGTTGGCAAGATCGTCGCGATAGGCCGTGTCGTCAACACCGCGGCTCGGCTTGGCGCCTGCTTCGGTTTCGGCACGGGTTGCGGCCACAGCGGCGCGCAGATGCTGGATCGCATTGCGGCGCTGGCTTGACGCCGGTGCGTCAAGCTGATTGTCGGTCTCGTCAAAAATCCGCGTCAGATCAGACGGGGTTTCCGCAGTCTCAAGCTTGCGGCGCCCCTGTTGCGGCTCTTCATCCTGCTCCTCTTCGGACTCGAAGTCGGCGGCGGTCTCTTCTTCAATCTCCGCGTCATCTTCATCTTCGGCTTCGGCAGCATCGTCTTCGGCTGCGTCTTCGAGATCATCGCCAGCATCTTCTGCCGCGTCTTCAATCTCATCTTCAATCTCGGCAAAATCTTCAGCCAGATCGTTTTCAAACTCGGCCTCCACCTCGGCCAGTTCGCGCTGAAGCTCGGCCTCTTCTTCCGGGCTAAGGAAAGAGTCGCCCTCTTCAAAGAGGTTGCTATCGCTTTCCTCGGACGTGTCATCGTCTTCCTGGAAAAGCCCGCTTGCCACAGCCGCCTCAAACTCGGCGCGCTTGATCTTGATGACCCGCGCATTTGTCAGCGCAGGCTCGTCTTCCGCAGCGGCCGCCACCGATAGCTCGGCCTCTGGCGCGACGGTCTCTTCGATCTCGGTGACGCTTTCGATCTCGGTGATTTCTTCGATTTCAACCCTGGCTGTTTCGACGGGCATTGCATCGGCCAGCAAACTGGCCAGTGTATCCTCGAATTCATTGCGCTCGTCCGTGGCGACGTCATCCTGTGCGGTCTCTTGCGCCTGATCCTCGGCCTCGACCTCTTGCAGCGCGTCCTCGTCTTCGGGGGCTTCCATCGCATTCGCACGGGCCATGATCGCGGCGAGTTCATCGTCGTCGATTTCGACCATGGAATAGCTTGCGTCGGTGCTCTGGGCCGCATCATCTTCGGCCAGGGCCGCATTCAGATCGGCGGTCGTGGTGTCGATGAAGCCCTGCGCGTGCTCGTCTTCATTATACTCATCCGCACCAAAGCTTTGCTCGGCACCGGACACGACCGAGCGAATCCGGCTCAGCTTGGCGGCGATGCTCTCGCTATCGCCGGGCGCAGCAGGCTCTTGCACCTGCTCCAGATCCTGCGCGACGTCTTCGGCCTCGACCTCGGGCTGCACATCGTCCTGCGCAACCGGCTCGGGCTCGGCCACGGCCTGTTCTTCTTCAACCGGCTCAGGCTCGGCAGTGGCCTGTTCGTCTTCAACGGCCTCCGGCTCGGCCACGGCTTCTTCTTCCAGACCTTCGGGCATCTCGACCGGGGCGGCCTCTGCCACCTCTGTCTGGATGTCTTCGGAAATCTCTTTCTCGACCACCTCAGGCGCAGCGACCTCTTGCTCGGGGGCCGATTGTTCGACCTCCGGTTCCGGTGTCGGCTCGGGGCTTGGCGCGACGTCCTGCACCGGCTCCGGGGCGGGCTCGGGGGCTTGCTCGGGGGCCGGGGCTTGTGCCTCTGGCGCATTGGCCAGTGCGACGGCCTGACCAAGGGCGGTCCCGGCCTCTGCCCGCAGCACGATCTTGCCCTGCTCTTCATGGGCCTCGACCCGCCGTGCGATTTCCCGCTCGGCGATGCGCGCCAGCATCTCTGCATCAGGGGTGGGCGGTTCGGCACCGAAATACCGGTCATCCGCCGCCAGATCGCGGAAATATTCCGCAATCGCTTTCATTGTATCAAATGAATCGTCAAAACCTTCCAACGTACACGAGAACGTGCCGTAGGAGACTGTTAGAATCTTGCTTGAACCAACCATATTAATTGCTCGCTTTGCTTGCCTGCAAAGACAGGGTTTACCATGACACCCAAGACCAAAGACGCTCGATTCCTAGATTTTTACCGTATCATTTCATGGTCAGAATGTGACATCTGGTCCTTAAGCGCAACGATAAGGTGACAATACGATGATTGTTCGCGAAAATGAACCAATCACCCTGATCGGCGGGGCAGCGGTCACGTTAACCCTTTTGGCGCGCGCCCGTGCCCTTGCCCCGATAGTGGTGGCCGCCGATGGCGGCGCGGATGCCGCCCTTGCCCATGGCGCCATGCCCCAAGCGGTGATTGGCGACTTTGACAGCATCTCCGAGGACGCACGCGCACGCATCTCCGACACCGCGCAACACCCCATTGCCGATCAGGACAGCACCGACTTTGACAAATGCCTGGGCAACATCGCCAGTCCGCTGATCATCGGCATCGGGTTTTCCGGGGATCGCCTTGATCATCAGCTGGCGGCCTACAACACCCTCGTGCGCCACCCCTGGCAGCGCTGCATCCTGCTGGGCCGTGAGGAACTTGTGTTTCTCGCCCCGCCGTCGATTGACATTGACCTTGAGGCCGACTGTCCGGTTTCTCTTTTCCCGATGGGCGCGGTCGAGGGTATCTCGGACGGGCTTGCCTATCCGATCGGCGGTCTGAACTTTGCCCCCGATGGGCGCGTGGGCACCTCGAACACCGCGCTTGGGCCGGTGCATCTTTCGGTGACCGCGCCTAAAATGCTTGTGATTCTGCCGCAATCCACGCTTGAGGACGCTGCCCGCGCCCTCAGCGCCGGCAAGACCCGCTGGCCCGGCCCGTAAGCGGGGCGATTGCACAGGCCCGCGCGTGCGTTAAACTAAGCCCAAAAAAGGCAGGACAGACAGAGCATGACCCCGCTAAAACTTATCGGCACCTGGATTGACGCGGTTGTCTTTGATCTTGGCCGTCAGATGCGCTGGACCTTCCTGCCGCCACTGATGATTTATTTCGCCGCCGGGTTTTCCGGGCTGACGATGATTGTCGGCACTTTTTTCGTGAAGGAATACCTTGATCTCTCGGCGGCCTATCTTGCCGGGCTTGCGTTTTGGGCCGGTCTGCCCTGGGCGCTCAAGATGCCGCTTGGGCATCTGGTCGATATCTTCTGGCGCTGGAAATGGCTTTTGGTCTATCTCGGCGCCGGGTTTATCGGGCTGTCGGTCTTTATCATGTACCTTGTGCTGACCCAGACCACGATGATGCAGGCGATCATGCCGATCAGCGCCTGGTATGTGACCTCTTACCTTCTGGCGCCAAGCGGGCTTGTCATTCAGGACGCGGTCGCCGATGCCATGTCGGTCGAGGCGGTGCCGCGCTTTGACGCCAAGGGCGACGCGATCCCGCTTGAAGATGCGCGCGCGATGCATACCACGATGCAGACCCTTGGCCGCTTTGCGCTTATTTCCGGCACGGTCGCGGTGGCCATGCTCAACATCTATATGTTTTCGGGGATCGAGGCGCTCGACGATGCCGCCAAGACCGCGACCTATGCCGGCATTTACCTTGTTGCGCTCTTGATACCGCTGGTTTCGGTCTCGGGCGTGGTTCTGGCTGCGGTTCAGAAAATCCGCATGCGCCGTAACCTGTTACGCCGTGGCCTGAGCGACGCCGAGGCTGATACCCTGTTTGAACGCCCAGACGAGGAAACCACCCCGAACCCCTGGTATTTCATCGGCGGCGCAGGGTTCGTGGCGCTGTCGCTGACCGTCGGCCTTGGCGATGTGCCCTATGGCCAAGAGATCATCTTTGCCGGGTCGATGGCGATTGTCCTCTTGCTGATGCGCCAACTGGTGTCGGTGCTGCCCCCGGCATCGGCGCGCGCGCTGATCGGCACTGCGGTTGTGATCTTTATCTTTCGCGCCACGCCGCGCCCCGGCGATGGCCTGACATGGTTCGAGATTGACGTGCTGAAATTCGACCAGCAATTCCTGTCGATCCTGTCGCTGATCACCTCGGTTCTGACGCTGGTCGGGATGGTCGTGCTGCGCCCGCTGATGGCGCACCGTCCGATTGTCTATATCGTCGTGCTTCTGACGCTGGCGGGGGGGCTTATGTCGCTGCCCAATATCGGGCTTTACTATGGGATTCAGGAAATCACCGCCGCGATGACCGGTGGCGTGGTCGATGCCCGCTTTATCGCTATTCTCGACACCGCCATTGAATCGCCCCTGGGACAGATCGCGATGATCCCGATGCTGGCCTGGATCGCGCGCAATGCGCCCTCGAACCTCAAGGCCACTTTCTTTGCCGTGATGGCGTCGTTTACCAATCTGGCGCTATCAGCCAGTTCGCTCTTTACCAAGTACCTCAACGAGGTCTTCGTGATCACCCGCGAAGTCACCGATCCGGTCAGCGGTGCGGTGACAACACCCGCCGATTACACCGACCTTGGGATTCTTCTGATCCTTGTGACGGCGCTTACGGTGGGGCTTCCGCTGGTGGCGGTGACACTTGTGCAAAACTCACGCTTGCGCACCCCGGACTGAACACAACCCAGAGCCGCCGAATTCGCGTAAATCCGCTCAAGTTGCGGCAGATAAAGAGAAATTCAGTAGATGTGAGGACATAAAACGGCCTATCCTGCCTGTCACGTTATCCCGGTTTTTTTAGTCTCACACCGAACCGGACTGTTAGTCTTATTTATCCGTCAGGCAGTTTATGACCAAGACGCGCTAATACAGCCCTCAACTCGACGCGCTGCGCCGTGCCGATGCATCGTCGGTCACGGAAATCGGCCTGCGGTTTGTTCTCATTGCCGCGACAAGCCTGATCCTCTGGGCCACGACCGAAAACCCGGCCATGCTGGTCTGGGGGTTTGGTTATATCGGCATGAGCGGCACTTATATCCTCTTCCTTGCCTCGCGTCGGCTATCGGGAAGCTTGCGCACCTATTTCACCTTCCTATGCCTGAGCATTCTGCTGTCGTGCTGGTATGTCTCGGCGATGATCTATCTGATCACTCTGGACAGCAGGGTTTACGAGTTCTTCGGGATCTGCGGCATCATCGGGCTTGGGCTTTATTATCTCAGCCGCCACAGCGACCTGACGCTGCTGGCGATCTGGGACAATATCCTTATGTCGCTGGGCATCCTTGGCGCGGTTCTGGCCTATATCGGCAAATCCGACAGCACCGCGGGCATGGTGGCCATTGCCTTTGCCGGGCTCGGGATAAGCGCGTATTACTCGCTGAACTTTTTCGAGATGATGCGCACCCGCAGCCGCCTTCGCCTTGCCCAAGAGGCCGAGGCGGAAGCGCAGAAAATGCGCGCGGTGGATCAGCTCACGACCGGCATTGCCCATGACTTCAACAACATCCTCACGGTGATCCGTGGCAATCTTGATCTTCTGACCGAGCTGCCAGAGGCCGATGACCGCGATGTGATGCTGAACGAGGCGCGTGCTTCGGTGGACCGGGCCGCGCATCTTGTGCGCCAGCTTTTGGCCTTTTCACGCAAATCCCAGATGATGCGCCGCGATCTGGAGGTGGCGCCGTTCCTGACCACCCTGCACGGCTCGCTGCGCGCCATGCTCCCCGAAAGCATCAAGGTTGAACTTGCCACGCCTCTGCCTGATCTGACCATCCGGACCGACCAGCACCTGCTGGAAGCCGCGCTTTTGAACTGTGCCCTGAATGCGCGGGACGCGATGCTGCCGCAGGGCGGCACTTTGCGCCTGCGCGCCGATCATGCCTCCGGCCGGGGAGAGCTTGCCCTCGTTGTCGAGGATACCGGCCCCGGTCTGGCCGACGAGATCAAGAACCGCGTCACAGAGCCGTTTTTCACCAACAAGCCGGTCGGCGAAGGGCCGGGTCTTGGCCTCTCGATGGTCAAGGGGTTTGCCGAACAATCCGGCGGGCGGCTGGAACTTAACAACCTGCCGCAGGGCGGGCTTCAGGTGGCGCTCTTCTTGCCACTGCTCGCGGCGGGTCTTTCGTCCTGTTCCGCCACGTCCCGCTCTAACGCCGGATAGCGCAGCCCAAGCGTGATTCCGCGCGCAATGAAGCTTATCAACAGCGCCAGCCATAGCCCGTGATTGCCCATCACCGGCAAAAGCACGGCAACCGCGATGCCATAGATCACAAGGCTGACCACCATCATGTTGCGCATGTCGCGGCTGCGCGTGGCGCCGATGAACACCCCGTCCAGCATATAGGCCGCCAGCCCCAGCACCGGCGCCAACACCATGTAGATCAGATAGGTGCGCGCCGCATCCTGCACCGCCGGGGCCTTGGCCATCACGTCAATGATCGCCCCGCCAAAGACGGCAAAGCAGGCCGCAAGCGCGAGGCACACCACCAGCCCCCATTGGCTTGCCATGATCGCAGAGCGCCGCAACACCGCGCGATTGCGCGCGCCATATGCCTGACCGACAAGCGCCTCGGCGGAAAAGGCGAAGCCGTCAAGCGCATGGGCGGTGATGCTCAGGAATTGCAGCAACACCTGATTGGCCGCCAGCGTCACATCGCCAAAGCCGCTTCCCATGAACAGGAAAGACACGAAAATCACCTGAAGCATCAGGGATCGCAAAAGGATGTCGCTATTGACCGCCGCCATGTTGCGCAGGCGCTCGGCGTCAAACACCCGCGGCCAATCGCGCCAGGCAGGCACCGCAAAGGCATCGCGGCAAAACCAGAAGCCAAGCGCAAGCCCGCTCCATTCCGCGATCACCGTGGCCCGCGCCACACCGGCCACGCCCCAATCGAGGCCGAGAACGAACCACAGATCAAGCAGGATATTGGCGCCATTCATCAGCACCTGAATGAACAACACGGCGCGCGTGCGCTCTTGCGCGATAAGCCAGCCGGTCATGCCAAAGAGCGCGATCATCGCCGGCGCGCTCCAGACCCGGATCGCGAGATATTCGCGCGCCATCCCCTCGACCTCGGCACTCGCCGGAGAGAGCTGAAACGCGCCCCAGAAAATAGGTGCCTGAAGCGCGATAAGCGCGACGCCCCCGGCAAAGCCGATCATCAGGGCGCGGGTCAAAAGCGCGGCAACCTCGCCCACCTGCCCCGCGCCATGCGCCTGACTTGTCAGGCCGGTGGTGCCCATCCGCAAAAAGCCGAAAATCCAGTAAATGCCGGTCAAGATCACCGCGCCAATGCCAACCGCGCCAATCGGTGCGGCAAGCCCAAGCTGTCCGACCACGCCGGTATCGACCGCGCCCAAAATCGGCACCGTCGCATTGGATATCACAATCGGAAGCGCAATCCTGAGAACCCGCCTGTGGGTCATCGACATGGTTGTATCAGCCATCCCGACGCGGCATCAGGAAATGCCCCGTTGCCTGCGCAAAGGGACGCCCGCGATTGTCTTGCCAGGCCTCGACATGAACGCTCGCATAACGCCGCCCCGAGCGGTTGATCTGCGCGCGCGCATAGGCATCGCGCGGCAGCCCTGAGCGCAGGTAATCGACGGTGAAATCAATCGTCTTGGGCAGGCGCGGAAGATCGCCCCCGACAAGCGCCTCGGCATCGAACGCGCCGCTTTCGATTTCTTCCCAGAGCGTGCCCCAGCTTAGCCCGATGATCGCCGTGATCTCTAGAAACGCTGCCGTCGCGCCGCCATGCAGGGCGGGCAAAAGCGGGTTGCCGATCAGCTTTTCCTGAAACGGCATGATCGCCGTCAATTCGTCGCCGCGCCGGTCGAACTGAACCCCGAGAAAACGGATATATGGCACGCCATCCACCAGCGCCTTAAGCGCCGCATCGCGCCGCTGCTTGACCACCTGCACGGGTTCGGGACGGGGGCGCGCCATTATTTGCCCTCCACGGTGAAGGTGCCGGTCGCGGTGGCGACAGGGCGGTCATCGTCATCATCCATCGCGCGTGCGCGCACGAAGGCGACCGAGCGGGTGATGTGATAGCATTCGGCATGCGCCCTGATCTTTTGCCCCGGCGTGGCCGGGCGCATGTAATCAATTCGCAGATCAATCGTCGCCGTGCCACCGGGCGACGAGGGATGGCACATCGCCGCCGCCCCGCAACAGGTATCCATGAGCGCCGAAACCGCGCCGCCATGAATGACCCCGGTTTCGGGGTCGCCGACAAAGCGCTCGTCATACTCCATCTCGATCTCGGCCGTGCCATCGCCCATATGGCTAAGCCGCATCCCGAGGGCCTTTGCATGCGGCAGGGCCTGCATGAATTGCTTGGCGATTTTGCTTTTGTCCGCGCTCATTTCTGGCCCTCTGGGATGCTCTTGCGCCCTTTATGGGCCTTAATCCGCAGCACCTGCAAGGGCAGGAGTTGCGCTTGGCGCGGCTTGATCCTAACCTTGGTGCGAGAGGGGGCTTGGCCATGACGGAAAAACGACTGTCCTTCAAGGAAATGTGCGCGACCTACGAGGTGACGCCGCGCACCCTGCGCTATTACGAGTATATCGAATTGCTTGAGCCGACGCGCGAAGGCCGGTCGCGGTTTTATGGGCCGCGCGAATGCGCCCGCATGACCCTTATCCTCAGGGGGCGCAAATTCGGCTTTGCCCTCGAAGATATCCGCCAGTGGCTCTTGATCTATGAAAATGACGGCACCGAGGCGCAAATGCAAAGCTGGATCGAACTTGCCGATCGCCAGCTTGCCGACCTCGCCGAACAGCGCGCCCAGCTTGACGAGTCGATTTCCGAGCTGAAAAAGCTGCGCGACAGCACCGCCGCCACCCTCGGATAACCGGCGCTCCGTCGGTGTGCCCGCAAGAAAATTGCCCGGCACCCCAGCTTACCTTGCTTGATCTTACGTCAACCTGAAAGTGACGCGACGTATCGGTTACGTAAACCTTCTCTGGTGTTGTAACGATGGTCACCGAGACGCAAATTGCCGCAAACCTGTTGCGACAAGAGGCAAAGCCATGACCGATGACACACTTACAATCCGCCAGATGTGCACGGCGTTCGATGTAACGCCCCGCACCCTGCGGTTTTATGAATCAAAAGAGCTGCTCTTTCCTGTGCGGGTCGGGCAAAAGCGCCTGTTCACCCGCCGTGACCGGGCCCGGCTCAAGCTTATCCTGCGCGGCAAGCGCTTTGGCTTCAGCCTTGAGGAAATTCGCCAGCTGCTCGACCTCTATGACAAGGGCGATCAGCAATTCACCCAGATCAGCCGCGCCATTGATGTGGCCAGCGAGCGGTTGGTCGACATGGAAAAGCAACGCGAAGAACTTGACGCCGCGATTGCGGACCTTCGCGAACAGATGACCTGGGGGACGCGCATGATCGCGTCGCTCAGAACCACAAAGAACGCCGCCGAGTAACGCCGCCGCGCAACCGTTTCAGGGAGAGAGACCTATGCCAAGCTACACCGCCCCCACCCGCGACACGCAGTTCGTGCTGCACGACGTGCTGAGCGTGTCGACATCCGACACCCCCGGCTACGCCGAGCTTGATGCCGAGTTCACCTCGGCCGTCCTTGAAGAGGCCGGCAAGATTTCCTCCGAGGTTCTGTCGCCGCTCAACCCGGTGGGCGATACCGAGGGCTGTGTTCTTGAAAACGGCGTCGTGCGCACGCCGACCGGCTTTAAGGCGGCGTTTGACGAGCTGCGCAACGGCGGCTGGACCGCGCTTGATCTGCCCGAGGAATATGGCGGCCAGAACATGCCTTACGTTCTTGGCACCGCCGTGGGCGAAATGTTCTCGGCCTCCAACCAGGCGTTTACCATGTATCACGGCCTGACCCATGGCGCGGCTTCGGCCATTCTTGCGCATGGCACCGAGGCGCAGAAAACGACCTATCTTCCGCGCATGGCCAATTGTGACTGGACCGGCACGATGAACCTGACAGAGCCGCATTGCGGCACCGATCTTGGGCTGATGCGCACCAAGGCCGAGCCGCAGGACGATGGCAGCTTCAAGGTGACCGGGCAGAAAATCTTCATCTCGGCCGGCGAACATGACATGGCCGAAAACATCATTCACCTTGTGCTGGCCAAGATCCCCGGCGGGCCGGAGGGCATCAAGGGCGTGTCGCTTTTCATCGTGCCCAAGTTCAACGTCAACGACGACGGCAGCCTTGGCAATCGCAACGCCGTGACCTGTGGCAAGATCGAAGAGAAAATGGGCATCCACGGCAATTCGACCTGCGTGATGAATTATGACGGCGCGACCGGTTACCTCTTGGGCGAAGAGCACAAGGGCATGCGCGCCATGTTCACCATGATGAACGAGGCACGGATCGGCGTTGGCATGCAGGGTCTGGCACAGGCCGATGTCGCCTATCAGAACGCCGTTGCCTATGCCAAGGACCGCCTTCAGGGTCGCGCCGTGACCGGCGATGAAAACCCCGATGGCCCGGCCGATCCCCTGATCGTGCATCCCGATATCCGCCGCTCGCTTCTGGATCAGAAGTCATTCGTTGAGGGCGCGCGCGCCTTCCTTCTCTGGGGCGCACAGCTTATCGACCAATCCCATCGCGGCAATGACGAGGCCGCCGAAGGTCTGATCAGCCTGATGACCCCCGTGATCAAGGGGTTTTTGACCGATGAGGGCTATGACATGACCGTGCTCGCCCAGCAGGTTTACGGCGGCCATGGTTATATCGAGGAATGGGGCATGTCGCAGTTCACCCGCGACGCCCGCATCGCGATGATTTATGAGGGCGCCAATGGCGTTCAGGCGCTTGATCTTGTCGGTCGCAAGCTGGCGCAGGACGGCGGCAAGCATGTGATGGCCTTTTTCGAGATGGTCAAAACCTTCATCAAGGAAAACGAGGGCAACGAGGCGCTCAAGGCCGATTTCCTCGATCCGCTGAAAGAGGCGTCCAAGCATCTTCAGGCCTCGGCGATGTATTTCATGCAGAACGGCATGAAGAACCCCAATGCCGCCCTTGCAGGATCATATGACTTCATGCACCTTTTCGGCCATGTCTGCCTTGGGCTGATGTGGGCGCGGATGGGCAAAGCGGCCTATGCCGCCCTTGAAGACGGGGCGGCGGATGAGATGTTCTACAAGACCAAACTGGCCACCGGACGGTTCTACATGAAGCGCCGCCTGCCTGCGACGTCGATGCACTTGGCGCGGATTGAATCGGGCGCCGACCTTGTGATGGAGCTTGACGCCGAACAGTTCTGAGCCAGCGTGGGTTTCACCCACCCTACGGTATGATGAGAGGGATGACAGATGCCGAAACGCTTTCGCCTGACCCGACGCTTTAACGCGGCAATGACCGAAGACGGCTATCGCCGCCTGCGCAAATTCGCCGCCGAGTCGGGGTTGGACGAAGGTGAGGCGCTGTCGTTTCTCTTTGAGAATTTCGACAGCGTGATCGACGAGGATACCTTTGGTCACCGGCTGCGGATTTTCAATTCGGAACTGGACGCGCGCAAACGCTAAGCGGGGAGGCTGGCAATGTCACTTTGGATGACCGACGAGCACCAGATGCTCTCTGACATGACGGCGAAATTCATCACCGATGAATGGCGCCCGCATTTCGAGCGTTGGCGCAAGGCAGGCCAGATGGATCGCGATACCTGGCAACAGGCCGGCGAACTTGGTCTGCTCTGCCCGTCGATCCCCGAGGAATACGGCGGCGCTGGTGGCGATTTTGGCCATGAGGCGGTGATTTGTATCGAGCAATCGCGCGCCAATCTCGCCAGTTGGGGCAACCCGATCCACTCTGGCATCGTGGCGCATTACATTCTCGCCTATGGCTCGGAAGAGCAGAAAAAGCGATGGTTGCCCAAGATGGTCTCGGGCGAGATGGTCGGCGCGCTTGCCATGACCGAACCCGCCGCCGGCTCGGATGTCCAAGGGATCAAGACCAAGGCCGTGCGCGACGGCAATGCCTATCGCCTGTCGGGGCAAAAGACCTTTATCACCAACGGCCAGCATGCCGACCTGATCATCGTCGCCGCCAAGACCGACCCCAAGGCGGGTGCAAAGGGCACATCGCTTGTGGTGGTGGAAACTGAAAATGCAAAAGGGTTCAACCGTGGCCGCAACCTTGAAAAAATCGGCCTGCATGCCGGGGACACCTCGGAGCTGTTCTTCGACAATGTCGAGATCCCGCCCGAGAATATTTTGGGCGGCGAAGAGGGCCAGGGTTTTTACCAGATGATGCAACAGCTACCGCAAGAGCGCCTGATCATCGCCTGCGGCGCGCAGGGTGCACTGGAAGGCGCCGTGGCGCGCACCATCACCTATTGCAACGAGCGTCAGGCCTTTGGAGGCCCGATCACCCAATTCCAGAACACCCGGTTCAAACTGGCGGAATGCCAGACCAAGACCACCGTCGCGCGCGCCTTTCTTGACGAATGCATTGCCGACCACCTGCGCGGCGCGCTGAGCGTGGAAAAGGCAGCGATGGCAAAATATTGGCTGACGGATACGCAGTGCGAGGTGCTGGATGATTGCCTGCAACTGCATGGCGGCTATGGTTATATGGCCGAGTATGACATCGCCGAAATGTGGGCCGATGCCCGCGTCCAGCGCATCTATGGTGGCACCAACGAGATCATGAAAGAGCTGATTTCGCGCGGATTCACGAAGGGGAATGCCGCATGAGCCAGTGCACGGCCCTACTGTCGGATTGCCTTCGGCGAGAGTATTTTCGCCAAGAAGAAGGGCCAAGTCCACCCCGCCCTCCGGCACGGCGCAAACCGGCGAGGGGGCAGGGCTTCTCCTTGGGCGGTCATCGGCTCTCCAGCCTGTACCGCACCGATAATCAAACCGCATTAACGTTAATGGCAGGTGAATCCCCTGCTTCTTCTTGGCAAAAATACTCAAAATCCGCGCGAGCCACAGGCGCAGCATCAGGAGCAGGAACATGACGACCAAACTCTATTGCATGGGAGAAAGCGGCAACGCCTACAAGGCGGCGCTTGCGCTGGAACTTGGCGGGCTTGAGTGGGAGCCGGTCTATGTCGATTTCTTCGGTGGCGAGACCCGCACGCCCGAGTTTCGCAAGATCAACGTGATGGGCGAGGTGCCGGTGCTGGTCGATGGGGACACGACGCTGACCCAATCCGGCGTCATGCAGATGTATATCACCGAGAAAACCGGCAAATTCGGCGGCAAGACCCCGGAGGAGCAGCGCGAGGTGATGCGATGGGTCTTCTGGGACAATCACAAGCTGTCCAGTCAGGTCGGCATGGCTCGCTTCCTTATGAACTTCCTGCCAGAGGACAAACGCCCGGCCGAGGTCATCGCCTTTACCCAAGGCCGCCTCAAAGCCGCTTACGCGTCGCTTAACGATCATCTTGAGGGGCGCGACTGGATCGTCGGCGACGCGATCACCAATGCCGATCTGAGCTGTTGCGGCTACCTGTTCTACCCCGAACCGTTCGGGTTCGAGCGCAAGGATTGGCCGCATATCGACCGCTGGCTGAGCAATATCGAGAACACACCGGGCTGGAAACATCCCTACGATCTGATGCCCGGCAGCCCCGCTGACCGCGCCTAAATGAGGAGAACCAAAATGAGCGATGCCTATATCTATGACACGGTGCGCACCCCGCGCGGCAAGGGCCGCAAGGATGGTGCCCTGCACGAGGTGACCGCCGCCCGGTTGAGCGCGCAGGTGCTGAACGCCCTGAAAGAGCGCAGCGGTCTGAGCGGTCATGCCGTCGAGGATGTGATCTGGGGCAATGTGACCCAGGTGATGGAACAGGGCGGATGCCTTGCGCGCACCGCCGTTCTGGCCTCGGATCTGGATGAGAGCATCCCCGGCCTCGCGATCAACCGCTTTTGTGCCTCTGGCATGGAGGCCGTCAATCTGGCCGCCAATCAGATCAAGGGCGGTGCCGGTGAGGCCTATATCGCCGGCGGTGTCGAGATGATGGGCCGCGTGGCCATGGGCAGCGACGGCGCGGCGATTGCCGTTGACCCGAGCATCGCGATGGAGACCTATTTCGTCCCCCAAGGCATCAGCGCCGATATCATCGCCACCGAATACGGCTTTAGCCGCGATGATGCCGACAGCCTGGCGGTTGAATCGCAAAACCGCGCCGCCGCCGCATGGGAGGACAACCGCTTCGCCAAGTCTATCATCGAGGTGCGGGATCAGAACGGGCTGACCATTCTGGATCGCGACGAATACATGCGCCCGGGCACCGACATGCAGACCCTAGGCGCGCTGAACCCCGCCTTTCAGGCGATGGGCGAGGTGATGCCCGGCTTTGATGCCGTCGCCAAGCTCAAGTACCCGCATCTGGAAAAGATCAACCACATCCACCACGCCGGCAACTCGTCTGGCATCGTCGATGGCGCCGCTGGCGTGCTGATCGGCTCCAAGGCGTTTGGCGAAAAGTGGGGCCTCAAGCCGCGTGCGCGCATCCGTCAGACCTGCAAGATCGGCACCGATCCGACGATCATGCTGACCGGGCCGGTGCCTGCGACCGAGAAAATCCTGGCCGATAGCGGCATGTCGATTTCCGACATTGATCTGTTCGAGGTGAACGAGGCCTTTGCCAGCGTTGTTCTGCGGTTTCAGCAGGCGTTTGATGTCGACCCTTCACTTGTCAACGTCAACGGCGGCTCGATCGCCATGGGCCACCCTCTGGGCGCGACCGGCGCGATCATCATCGGCACGCTTCTGGATGAGCTTGAGCGCACCGGCAAGAGCACCGGCCTTGCCACGCTCTGCATCGCCTCGGGCATGGGCGCTGCCACCATCATCGAGCGCGTCTGATGCCAAGGCTCGATCTCTCGCAAATCCCAGTCAAGGGCGGCTCGACCTATCCCGGCAAGCTGGCCGGTGCCATGGCCGGGCGCACCAGCCAGCGCTTGGGCGATGCAGGCGGTTTAAGCCAGTATGGTGTCAACCTTGTGCGCCTTGCCCCCGGCGCGATTTCGTCGTTGCGCCATTACCATATGGAGCAGGACGAGTTCGTGATGGTGACCGAAGGCACCTGCACCCTGATTGATGACCACGGCGAGCACCTGATGCAGGTTGGCGATTGCGCCACCTTCCCGGCGGGCGAGGCCAATGGCCATCACCTTGTGAACAAGACCGAGGCGCCTGCCGTTTTTCTGGTGGTGGGCACCCGGACCGAAACAGAGACCGGATATTACAGCGACCTCGACATGAAGGTGACGATGGATGCCTCCGGTTACACCTTTACCCGCAAAGACGGCAGCCCCCTGACGGCTGACCAGATCGGAGATCTAAGACATGACTGATTTCACAATGAAAACCGATGCCGACGGCGTGGCCATCATCACATGGGACACGCTCGGCAAGTCGATGAACGTGATGAACGGCCAGGGATTTTTGGACCTCGAGGCGCTGATTGACAAGGCCTTGGCGGATGACGCCGTCAAGGGCGTGATCATCACATCCGGCAAAGAGGGCTCTTTCGCGGGCGGCATGGACCTTAACGTGATCGCCAAGATGCGCGATGATGCGGGCGACGAGCCGGCCAAGGGCCTGTTTGACGGGGTTATGGGCATGCATGCCATCCTGCGCAAGATCGAGCGCGCCGGCATGGACCCCAAGACCAACAAGGGCGGCAAGCCGATTGCCGCCGCCCTGCCCGGCACGGCGCTTGGCATCGGATTGGAAATTCCGCTGGCCTGTCACCGCATCTTTGCCGCCGACAATCCGAAGGCCAAGATCGGCCTGCCCGAAATCATGGTCGGCATTTTCCCCGGTGCCGGCGGCACCACCCGCCTTGTCCGCAAACTTGGCGCGATGGCGGCCTCGCCCTTGTTGCTTGAGGGCAAGCTGAACGATCCCAAAAAGGCCAAATCCGCCGGTGTGGTGGATGAGGTTGTCCCGGCGGATGAGTTGATCGCAAAGGCCAAAGAATGGGTTCTCAGCAGCCCCAGCATCGTCAAGCCCTGGGACGAGAAGGGCTATAAGATGCCCGGCGGCGCGCCCTATCATCCGGCCGGCTTCATGACCTTTGTCGGCGCAAGCGCGATGGTCAACGCCAAGACCCAAGGCGCGTTTCCCGCCGCCAAGGCGCTGCTGAGCGCGGTTTACGAGGGGGCATTGGTGCCGTTTGACACCGCCCTCAAGATCGAGGCGCGCTGGTTCGTCAATGTTCTGATGAACCCAAGTTCAAGCGCGATGATCCGCTCGCTGTTCATCAACAAGGAAGCGCTTGAAAAAGGCGCCAACCGCCCCGATGTGCCTGACCAGCGGGTCAAAAAGGTTGGCGTCATGGGCGCGGGCATGATGGGCGCCGGGATCACGTTGGTGTCGGCCATGGCCGGGATGCAGGTGGTTCTGATCGACCAGAAACAAGAGGCCGCCGACAAGGGCAAGGCCTATACCGCCGATTACATGGACAAAGGCATCAAACGCGGCAAGGCCACCGAAGAGAAAAAGGCCGCCGCGCTTGACCTGATCACGGCAACCACGGATTACGCCGCGCTTGCGGGGTGTGATCTTATCATCGAGGCGGTGTTTGAAGACCCCGCCGTCAAGGCCGAGGTCACCAAAAACGTGCTCAAGGTCGTGGGCGATGACTGTATCTTTGCCACCAACACCTCGACCCTGCCGATTTCCGAACTGGCCAAGGCCAGCGACAAGCCCGAAGATTTCATCGGCATCCACTTCTTTAGCCCCGTGGAAAAGATGATGCTGGTCGAGATCATCAAGGGGGCGAGGACCGGCCCACGGGCCGTGGCCAAGGCGCTTGATTACGTCCGCCAGATCCGCAAGACGCCGATCGTGGTCAATGACGCGCGGTTCTTTTACTGCAACCGCTGCATCATTCCCTATATCAACGAAGGCATCCGCATGGTGGCCGAGGGCGTCGCGCCCGCGCTTATCGACAATGCCGCGCGTCAGTTGGGCTTTCCTGTGGGTCCGCTGCAACTTGTTGATGAAACCTCGATTGATCTCGGCGCCAAGATCGCCCGCGCCACCAAATCCGCGATGGGCGCCGATTATCCCGACGAGGCGGTGGACGAGGTCATCTTCTGGATGGAGGGCGAGGGCCGTCTTGGCCGCAAATCCAACGCCGGGTTCTTTGACTATGACGACAAGGGCAAGCGTCAGGGCTACTGGCCCGGTCTTGCGGCGAAATATCCCCGCGCCGAGGATCAGCCCGACCTGCACGAGGTGCAGCATCGCCTGATGTTCGCGCAGGTTCTCGAAGCGGTGCGCGCGCTTGAGGAAGGTGTGCTTGAGGATATCCGCGAAGGCGATGTCGGCGCCATTCTCGCCTGGGGCTTTGCGCCTTGGTCGGGTGGTCCGTTCAGCTGGCTTGACATCATCGGCACGCCCTATGCCGCCGAGCGCTGTGATCAACTGGCCGAAAAATTCGGACCGCGCTTTGCCACACCGGCGCTGCTGCGCGAGATGGCCGATAAGGGTCAGAGCTTTTATGGCCGCTTTGACACGCAGGCAGACGCAGCCTGATCCAACCCCGTTGAAAAAGACGCGCGCCCTTTCACCGGGGCGCGCGTTTTGCGTTTCACGCCGCTTGCGTAGAGCGGCGGCGCAGTTGCACGATCAGGATCGGCAACCAGAGCACCAGCCCAAGCGCCATCGTCTTGAGCCCCGGCGCGATGAACAGCAGCGACACGATGGCGACCCACCACCGCTCGGCCTTTGACATATGGCTCAGGAAGAACCCAGAGAACGCCACGCCAAGCCCGCCAATCCCCATCATCGCGCCCGCAAGCGTGATGGTGAAGGCGCTCCATGTGAACCCGTCGGTCACGATCAAAAGCGCCGGGGAATAGACAAAGACAAACGGCACAAGCGCCTTGGCAATCCCAAGCCGGAACGCGGTATTGCCGGTCTTGAACGGATTGGCCCCCGCGATTCCCGCCGCCGCATAGGCCGCAAGCGCCACGGGCGGCGTGATATCGGCCAGAACGCCGTAATAGAACACAAAGAAATGCGCCACGATCGGCTCGACCTGTAGCTGCGCAAGCGCCGGGGCCGCAACGGCCACGAGGATGATATAGGTCGCCGTTGTCGGTATCCCCGCACCCATGATGATGCAGGACGCCGCGATCAGGATCAGAGACACGAACAGCGCCCATTGCATCACGCTGAAATAGCTCAGCGGCCAGAGCCCACCCAAGGTGTTGCCGATATCGGTCGCCGTCTGCACCACCACATAGCCAAGCCGAAACCCGACGCCCGTCAGCGTGACCACACCCACGACCACGCCCACCGTCGCCGCCGCCGCGCCGACCGCAAGCGTGTTGCGCGCTCCGTCGCCCAGCGCCTGCCACAGGTCCTGTATCGTGAGGCGGTTGACCGGGTTGAGAAAGCCGACGACGACACAGGCGATGATGCCGTAAACGGCGGCAAAATCCGGGGTGCGCCCGCTCAGGATCATATAAACCAGAATGATCAGCGGAATGACCGACAGCCAATGCTGGCGCAGCACCAGACCCATTTTCGGCAGTTCTTCGGCCTTCAGCCCGCGCAGGCCAAGCTTGCGCGCCTCAAGATGCACCATGATGAAGATGCCGAAATAATGCAGCAAGGCCGGAAACAGCGCCGCCGCCAGAACATCGCGCAGCGGAATTTCGAGATATTCGACCATGATAAACGCCGCCGCCCCCATGATCGGCGGGGTGATCTGTCCGCCGGTCGAGGCCGTTGCCTCGACCGCGCCGGCGAAATGCGCCGGATAGCCGACCTTTTTCATCGCCGGAATGGTCAGCGCCCCGGTGGTCACCGTATTGGCAATGCTTGATCCTGAAATCGTGCCCATGAAGGCCGAGGAAAAGATCGCTACCTTGGCCGGGCCACCCGCATAGCGCCCGGCAATCACCATCGCGAGATCAATGAACAACTGGCCAAGCCCGATGCGCGTGGCCAAAACGCCAAAGAGGATGAACAGGAACACGTACTGCGCCATCACCCCGATGGCGATGCCGTAGATGCCTTGGTTCGTCATGTAGAGGTGGTTGATCAACCCCTGCCAGCTTACCCCGCCATGCTTGAGAGCACCCGGCGCCCATGGCCCGAACAGGGCAAAGGCCACAAAGATCAGCGCGATGATCGGCAAGGTCGGCCCAACCGAGCGGCGTGCCGCCTCTAGCGTCAACACCAGCAAGGCTGTGCCCATGAACACATCCGTCCCCGAGGGGTTGCCGACCCGCACCGACACCACCGAAGGCGGCAAGAGCGGCAGGTAAAGCGAGGCCGCCACCGCCAGAACCGCCAGAACCAGATCCCAGACCGGCACGCCGCTTATGCGATACCACGCCGGACCGGGAAGCGACGTACTCAAGCTGCGCCGCCAGGCGAAGAGCAAGAACACCAGACCCAGCACGAAGGACAAATGTATTCCCCGGTGCAGCAATTCACGCACAAGAGCAAAGCCCGAGGCGTAGAAATGATAGGCAGACATCGCCACCAGAGCGACGCTTATCACCCCGGCGATCAAGGGGCCGGTGGGGCGAAACGCCAGTTCGGGATCGAACTTGCGCTCGATCTCGTGAAGCTCATCTACGCTGAGCGCGTGATCGGTATCATGGGTCATGGCCGGGGTGCCTCTGGCAGGGGTCGGGACAAAAACCGGCGGCCCCATGTAAGGGCCGCCGGTCAGGGCACTAGAGATGCCCCCAAGGCTTACTTCAAGAGGCCCGCTTCGCGATAGAAACGCTCGGCACCGGCATGAAGCGGCACGCCAATGCCGTTCAGCCCGGTATCGGGCGTGATGGTCTTGCCCTTAGCATGGCCCACATCCAAAAGCTTGCGCGAATTGTCGTTCCACAGCGCCTTGGTGATCTCATAGATCAGGTCGTCATCCTCTTTGGCAGAGGTGAACCACTGTGCGCCAACGGCAACGGTTGTCGTCGCGCCGACACCTTCATAGGTGCCCTCGGGGATATCGCTCTGGCCGAAAAAACCATATTTTTCGGTCAGCGCCCTGGCGCCGTCGCCCTCAATCGGCACAAGCTTGATATCCGCCGCCGAGGCGAGTTCGACAAGCGAGCCGGTCGGATATCCGGCGACCACAAAGAACGCATCAATCCGCCCATTGCGCAGCGCATCCGAGGCGGCGTTGCCCTTGAGAGCCTCTGCTGTGACATCGTCAGCCGAAAGACCGTTTGCCTCAAGGATCAAACCGGCATCGACATAGGTGCCCGAGCCCGGCTCGTCGAGCGAGACGCGCTTGCCCTTGAGGTCGGCCACGGAGTTGATGCCGCTATCGGCGCGGGCCACAAGGTGGATATGCTCTTCGAACAGCGCCGCGATGGTGCGCAGATCGGTCGCTGGCGGCTGGCCGTCCATGGTACCGGTGCCGGTATAGGCCCAATAGGCCACGTCCGATTGCGCAAAGCCGGAATTGCGAAGGCCCGAGTTGATCGCGTTCACGTTATCGACCGAGCCGCGCGAGGATACCGCCGAGGCAATCAACCCATCCACGCCACAGCTTCCGCCTTCGTCACAGGGGCGCGAGCCGGGGGGCTTGGAAATGGCGTTGGCGATCACGCCGCCGACCGGATAATAGGTATAGGCGGTTCCGCCGGTGCCGATGGTAAAAAACTTGAGGTCCTGCGCTGCGGCAGCGCCTGCAAGGCCCACGGCCACAACCGCGCCCGCCGCCAGCGTGCGCATGAAATTCGTCATAGGTTTCATTCGGTTCTCCCTGAACTCATGGCACGGCGTTTTCCCGTGCCTTATGTCGTCGTACAGGGCAAAATTGCCCCGAACGCTGCGTGCAGGTTAGGCAGGTGAATACGCACGTGCAAGCCTTGCGCGCCGAACCGATTGTCTTAGAGCGGGATAAACTCTTTTTGCGCGGCGCTGAACTGTTCCAGATCACCCGAGCCGATTTCATGCCAAAGACCATGAATGGTCAGCGAGCCGTCCTTGACCGCCTCGGCCACGAAGGGAAAGGTCATCAGGTTTTCAAGTGATACGACAACCGATTCCTTTTCCAGCGCCCGACGCTGTTCGGCCTCATCCTTGATCTCGCGTACCCGTTCATAGCCGGGGCGCAGGATATCCATCCAGCGGCCCACAAAGCTTGACTCGGCCTCAAGATCGGGGGCGTGGCCCGAACACATATCAAGACAGCCCTGAACCCCGCCGCAATTGGAATGACCCAGCACGATCACATGCGCCACCTTGAGCGCCATGACCGCATATTCCACCGCGGCCGAGGTGCCGTGCTGTGCGCCATCCGGGCAATAGGCCGGGACAAGATTGGCGATATTGCGGTGAATGAAGAACTCGCCCTGATCCGCGCCGAAGATCGAGGTGACATGCACGCGGCTGTCGCAACACGAAATAATCATGGCGCGCGGATGCTGACCATCCGTAGCAAGGCGGCGATACCACGCCTGATTTTCGGTATAGGCGGTGGCCTTCCAGCCGTGAAAACGTTGCACCAGATAGCTGGGCAGGGGGCGGGCGTGTTCCATGATCTCTCCGGGTCTTGGGGCACTCGGGTGCTGGATAGTCTGAATTCGCATAGAATTCGAGAGATAAATCGCCGCGCTCGAAACCATTTGGGAACCCTGAAAATGCAATGATGCTCGCAGTCGTGGGGATTACTATGAACTCAGAATTCGGGTGAGAATGTGGAACAGGTGACATTGCTTAAACAAGACGAAACGGTCCGGCTTGATGCCGACCGGCTAGAGGCGCTTTACCTTCAGCTTGGCGAATCAAATGCCGAGGATGTGGTGTGTCGCGCGCTGGAAGAACTCGCCGCGCGGCTGTCGCATTCCGAGCGCTGCCACCGCGAGGGGCGGCTTGAGGATATGCGCAAAAGCACCCGAAGCCTGATCGCCATCGCCGATCAGATCGGGATGCAGCTTTTGGCGCGGGTCGCGGGCGACGTCACCGGTTGTATCGACGCCGGTGATCACAATGCGCTTGCTGCCACCTTTGCGCGGCTGTTGCGGATCGGCGAACGCTCGCTCTGCGAAATCTGGGATCTTCAGGAATTGCCACTTTGATCAGCATCCCCATTTGATGGGTTGCAGGCGGCGAAATCGCGACTAGGCTGGGCAAAAATACCTGCCCGAAAGGCCCGTCGCCATGACCCTTACCTTCGCCCCGGATACTGCCTCTGCCATTCCTTTGCATGTGATTGCCGAGGATGCGCTTGAGACATGGCTTGCGGATCAACCCGAGCGGATCAAGGCCTGGGTTGGCGCCGCAGGGTTCACCGGCGCGCTTGGGCGCACGCTTTTGATCCCCGGCGAGGCGGGCACTATCGAGATGGCCCTTGCCGGATATGGAAGTGCGTGCACCCGTGCGCGTGGCCGGTTTCATCTGGCGGGCTGCGCCGCCACCCTGCCCGAGGGCACGTACCGCCTTGAGGGGCTGCCCTCTGATCAGGCCGAGACCGAGGCGCTTGGCTGGCTCCTGTCGCATTACGCCTTTGAGCGCTATCACAGCCAAAGCCCGGCCAAGGCCCGGCTGATCGCCCCCGAAGGGATTGATGCCACCCGCCTTGAAATCATAGCGGCGGGCGAGGCGCTGACCCGCGATCTGATCAACACGCCCGCCTCTGACCTTGGGCCAGATGCGCTTGAAGCGGCCTGCACGGCGATCGCCACGCAACATGGTGCAAGCATCGAAACCATTTGCGGGCGCGACCTGCTCGATCACAATTTTCCGCTGATCCACACCGTCGGACGCGCCGCCGAAACCGAGCCGCGCCTGATTGATATGCGGTGGGGCAAGAGCGGGCCAAAGCTGACGCTTGTTGGCAAGGGCGTGTGTTTTGACACCGGCGGCCTTAACCTCAAACCCGGATCAAACATGGGGTTGATGAAAAAGGATATGGGCGGGGCCGCCACGGTTCTGGGGCTTGCGCATATGATCATGGCGCTTGGGATGCCGGTTCAATTGCACGTGCTCATCCCGGCGGTCGAAAACGCCGTTGCCGGCAATGCCTTTCGCCCCGGTGATATTCTGACCGCGCGCAATGGCCTCACGGTCGAGATCAACAATACCGATGCCGAGGGTCGCCTTGTGCTGGCGGATGCGCTTGCCTTTGCCGCCGAAGAGTGCCCCGATTTCATCATCTCGATGGCCACGCTGACCGGTGCCGCGCGGGTCGCTGTCGGGCCGGATATTTCGCCCTATTACACCGATAGCGCGGCAATGGCCGCCGCCCTTGAAGGCGCCGCCGAAAAGGTTGCCGATCCGGTCTGGCGCATGCCGTTTCACACGCCCTACGAGGCGATGATCGAACCGGGTATCGCCGATCTCGACAATGCACCCTCGGGCGGATTTGCCGGGTCGATCACCGCCGCGCTGTTCCTGCGCCGCTTTACCGATGGGCTGCCTTACGGGCATTTCGACATCTACGGTTGGACGCCCACCGCAGCCCCGGCGCGCCCCAAGGGCGGCGTCGGCATGGGCGCGCGTGCCCTGCTCGAGGCGCTGCCGAAGGTACTCTCGCTGTGAGCGATACGCGGCTCATCTCGGTCCCGATTGCCGATCTGCGCCGCGCGCCGGATGGCCCACGTGAGCGCCAGCTTTTGATGGGCGAAGCGGTGACCATGCTGGACATCACCGATGGCTGGGCCGAGGTCAGTGCCGCGCGCGACGGCTATCACGGCTATCTGCCCGAAGCCGCACTGACAACCGGCACGCCGACCCATCGCGTGAGCGCGCGCGCCACGCATCTATATCCCGAGCCAGATTTCAAAACCCCCGAACGCCTGAGCCTGAGCCATGGCGCGCGGCTGACCGTGCTTGGCACCGGCGCGCGCTTTGCCGAAACACCGCAAGGCCATGTGCCGCTTGCCCATCTCAGCCCGCTTGAAAGCGTCGAGGCCGATCCCGTCACAGTGGCCGAGCTTTACCTTGGCACGCCTTACCTCTGGGGCGGCAATTCGTCGTTTGGCATTGATTGCTCCGGTCTGGTTCAGGTCGGCTGCCTCGCCTGCGCCATCCCCTGCCCCGGCGATAGCGGCCCGCAAGAGACCGCACTTGGCACCATTCTGCCCGAGGACGCCCCGCTTGAGCGCGGCGACCTGTTGTTCTGGAAAGGTCATGTGGCATGGGTGGCCGACGCCGATAGGCTGATCCACGCCAATGCCTTTCACATGGCTGTCGCCTATGAGGGCATCAACGACGCTATCAAAAGAATAGAAACACAGGGCGACGGCCCCGTCACCGCGCGCAAACGCCTGAAAGGAAGACCATGACATCCGATCCGTTCTTTCACCCCGTGTCGGGGTTTGAATTGCCCCGCTTTGCCGGCGTGCCCACCTTCATGCGCCTGCCCTATGTGCCGCATGGGCATGACCGCTACGACGATGTGCAAATTGGCCTGATTGGCGTGCCCTGGGACAGCGGCACCACCAACCGCCCCGGCCCTCGCCATGGCCCGCGCCAGTTGCGCGATGCCTCGACCATGATCCGCGCCCAGCACGCCACCAGCGGCATGCGCCCTTTCGAGGCGCTCAATTGCGCCGATCTTGGCGATGTCGGGCCGAACCCCGCCGATATCATCGACAGCATGGCCCGCATCACCGCCTTTTACGATCAGGTCACAGATGCCGGGATCACCCCTCTGACGGCAGGGGGCGATCATTTGACGACCCTGCCGGTGCTGCGCTCTTTGGCGCGGCGCGCGCCGCTTGGCATGATCCATTTCGATAGCCACACCGATCTGTTTCATTCCTATTTCGGCGGCACCCTGTACACCCATGGCACACCGTTTCGCCGCGCCGTCGAAGAAGGCCTGCTTGATCCCAAGCGGGTGGTGATGATCGGCATTCGCGGCACGATGTATGACACTGAAGATCGCGATTTCGCCGCCGCCAACGGCATCCGCCTGATCCTGATCGAAGAGTTTCACGCCCGCGGCCCAGAGGATGTGATGGCCGAAGCGCGCGAGATTGCCGACACAGGCGACACCTACGTGAGCTATGACATCGACTTTGTCGATCCGACCTTTGCCCCCGGCACCGGCACGCCCGAGGTGGGTGGACCCAACAGCTATCAGGCGCTTCAGGTGGTGCGCGGGCTTGAGGGCGTTAAAATCGTCGGCGCCGATATGGTCGAGGTTTCGCCGCCGTTCGACACCTCTGGCGGCACCGCCTTTCTTGGCGCGTCGATCATGTTCGAGATGCTCTGCGTCATGGCCAAGGGTGCAGCCTAGGTCGGGCCGCTTCCGCCCACATCGAGCGGCGCAATCGACAGCGACTTGATCACCGCAAAACACCTCTGCCCCGGCGCAAGCGCAAGCGCGCGGGCAGAGCGCTGCGTGATCCGGGCCAACACATCCTGATCCGCGCCCATGCGCAGGCGCACCATGACGCCCGGCCCCTGCCCCTGTCGCAAATCGGTCAACTCGCCCTCAAGCACGTTGAGCGCCGATAGCCCCTCGGGGCGTTGACGCGACAGGATCACATCCTGCGCCGCGATCCTGACCCGGACCTTTGCGCCCATCACGGCCGCAAAGCCCGGCACCAAAAGCCGCCCGCCCGCCACCGCAAGCTCGCTCAACCCATCGTCGTGATGCGCCAGAACCTGCGCCCGCAGGACAGACCCGGCGGCGCGAATGCCAAAGGCCGGGGCCGCAGCCGGGTCCGACAGGATATCCTGCGCAAGGCCAGCGCGGCGCACCTCGCCTGCCTCAAGCATGACGATGTGATGGGCAAGTCGCGCCACCTCTGACACCGAATGGCTGACGTAAATCACCGGCACCCGCATGCCATCGCGGATCGCCTCGATATAGGGCAGGATCGCGCCCTTGGCCGCATCATCCAGCGCCGAAAGCGGCTCGTCCATCAACAACAGGCGCGGCGCGGTCATCAGCGCGCGCGCCATCGCCACGCGCTGTGCCTCGCCCCCCGAGAGGCCCGAAGGGCGGCGCGTCAAAAGCCCCTCAAGGCCAAGCGCGGCCACGATACCCGACCGATCAGGGTTACGCCCCGCCTTGCGCGCGCGCCGCTCCGCATAAGCGAGATTGCCAGCCACGCTAAGATGCGCAAAAAGCCGCGCGTCCTGAAAGACATAACCGATGGCGCGCCGATGCGGCGGCACAAAGCACCCCGGCCCCTGCCAGTCCTGCCCATCAAAGGACACGCGCCCCTGCGCGCGCGTTTCAAGCCCGGCGATCACCCGCAACAGGCTTGATTTACCGCTGCCCGACGGGCCAAACACCGCCGTCAGGCCACTGGGCGCAAAACCCTGCGACACCGCAAGGCGGAACCCCGGCAAATCGAGCGTGAGATCAACCGCCAGACCGCTCATCCCGCATGCACCGGAAAGCGGCGATTGGCGGCATAGACCGCAATCAGCACCACAAAGGAAATCCCCAAAAGAATCGCCGACAACAGGTGCGCCTGTGCATACTCCAAGGTCTCGACATGCTCGTAAATCGCGATGGATATAACCTTGGTCTGGCCTGGAATATTGCCGCCCACCATCAAAACCACGCCGAATTCGCCAAGCGTATGCGCAAAGCTCAGCACCATCGCGGTGAGGTATCCGCGCAGCGCCAGCGGCGTGGCGACGGTGCAAAACCGATCCATCGGCCCGGCCCCAAGCGAGGCTGCCGCCTCCATCGGGTGACGGCCAATTGCCTCGAAACTGGCCTGAAGCGGTTGCACCGTGAAGGGCAAAGAATAGAGCACCGAGGCCACCACAAGCCCGGTGAATGAGAATGTAAGCGCGCTGCCGGTCACATCGCGCCAGGCCCCGCCAAGCATGCTGTTGGGGCTGAGCAGAACCAAGAGGTAGAACCCCAAAACCGTCGGCGGCAGCACCAGCGGCAAAGCCGTGATCGCCTCAACCGCCACCTTGGCGCGGCTCTGCGTTTGCGCCAGCCACCACGCCAGCGGCGTGCCGATGATCAGCAGGATCACCACGCTTACCCCCGCCAGCCGCATCGTTAGCCAAAGCGGCGTGAGGTCGGGAAAGGGCGCGCCATCACTCCACATGATAGCCATGCCCCGTGATCACCGCGCGCGCCTCTGGTGTCTTGAAATAGGTCAGAAAATCACGCGCGACGGCATTCGTTTCGGTTAGCAAAACCGCATCCTGCCGGATCGGATCGTAAAGGGCCTCGGGCACGTCCCAGAGGCCCCCTGACTGGCGGTTGCGGGCTGAAATCGCGTAGGATTTTGCCACCAGCCCCAGCTCGGCATTGCCGGTCGCAACCATCGAGAACGCCTGCCCGATGTTCTGGCCCATCACCAGCTTCGGCTTGAGCGCCTCCCAGAGACCAAGCCCCTGCAAGGCCTGTTTCGCCGCAAGGCCATAGGGCGCAAGATCGGGATTGGCGATGGCCAGATGCGCGAAGTCCCCGGCCCGAAGCACGGTTGCGCCGTCGGGCGTGATGACGCCGGGCGTCGCGCTCCAGAGCACAAGACGCCCTTCAGCGTAGGTAAAGCGCGTTTTTGCAACGGCGTACCCCTCGGCCTCAAGCCGCGCGGGACGGGCCTGATCAGCGGCAAGAAAGGCGTCAAAGGGCGCGCCTTGGATGATCTGGGCAAACAGTTTTCCGGTCGAGCCGGTGACAAGCGTGATCCGATGATCGGTTTGCGCCTCGAACCGTGCAATCAGGTCTTCCGCGGCCTCGGCAAAATTCGTCGCCACCGCAATCGTCGCCGTTCCGGCCTGGGCCGCGCCGATGCCGAGGGTAAGCAACAGCAGCACGCAAAGGCGGCGCAAAATGGTGACGGCGGCACGCATTGGCGGCCCTTCCCGGTCTCGTTATGTTTGAAGGGAAATATCCCGCGCAGCGCAGCCGATGACAAGCGCTATTTTTCGCCAGACATATCGCCAAGCAGGGCAGTGATGGCCGCGATCTCGGCCGCGCCCTGATCGGCGCAACGCCGTTCCAGCGCGCGATAGTGGCGCAAGACCTCTTCCCCGGTTGCGGTGAGGGCCGCGCCGCCGCCCTTGGCGCCACCGCGCGCGCTTTGCACGACCGGCGCGCGGAACATGGCATTCATGGTCTCGACCAGCATCCAGGCGCGCTTGTAGCTCATGTTCATCGCGCGACACGCCGCCGAGATTGATCCGGTTTCGGCAATTAGTTCAAGCAAATCGGCCTTGCCCGGCCCAATCATCGCGCCGCCCCCGAACACCAGCCGCAGGCGCAAATCTGCGCGCGCTTTTGGCGTGTCTGGCGCAGGCACGCTCAACCGCTCACTCCACAGCGCGGATAAGCTTGCGCTCCAAGACGCGCAGCACGGGCTTGAGATCGTGACCGCGCTTCAAAACCTGTCCGTCGATGCCAATCACTGCATATTGCCCCTGTTTTGCACGCAACTTGGGCCGCTTTTCGATCCGGTAAAGCGGGTTTTCCGCTGTGCGCCGAAAGATCGAAAAAACCGCCACGTCGCGCAGACAGGAAATGCCGTAATCGCGCCATTCCCCAGCCGCAACCATGCGCCCATAAAGCGACAGGATGACCGCCATTTCAGTGCGATGAAACGCAACCTGCATCGGCGTGCCGGACACTTGGATCGGGCTGAAAGACTGAAAGGTCATGGCTATAGAGTTGCCCCAAAGCCCTCGCGAATCAAGCGAATTCGCGCGCGGCCCATTTTCTTCGGCGAAGAAAATGCCAAGAAAATTCGGCGAATTTTCTAATCCCTCTGCTAGGCGAACCGACCCTGACAAAACCAGCCGGGCGACAGGGCGGCCCCGTAAGCGTAATAAAGCCAGAGTTCTTCGCCGCGCGCGGTAACCACCCACCAGTAATCGCGCACCCCGCTGCGCCACTCGGGATCGTCAAGCCACCATTCCGGCGCAATCCGTTCAGGCCCCGTGGCACAGACCACCTCATGCGAGCGCCCCCGCCAATGAAACCGCTCTTTGAGGTGCGGCGTCTCGGGGGCGCGCACCGGCTCTGGCCGCCAGATCAGCAAGGGGCGTTTGATTGCCGGGGTTGGCCACGCTCCGGGGGCCGGGCCCGACCAGGCCGCCGCCAAAACCTGCGCCGACTTTTCCGGGACATGGCTGCTACCGGGGTGGCGGCGAGTGATCGCCTCAAGCCCGATGCGCGCTCCAAGCCGCCCCATCAGGTCCTCAATCGCGCAGGCCTGTGATTGGCGCCGCTCCGCAGCCCCGAGGGCGGTGACGTGCCCCGCCATCTGCGTCGCCTCAATCCGCTCGGTTTCAACCGCTTCAAGGCGCAGCATATCAATGCCAAACCCCGCCTCGATCTCGTCAAGCTTCATCGCCAGCAACGGCAGGATGCCCTGGGCTGTGTCGGCAGGGCGGGCAAGCCCGACCTGCACCGCCTGCACCGTGCCATCGACGCGAAACACCTCGAACCGCACCCGCCGCGCGCCATGCCCACGGTCACGCAAAAGGGCACAGAGCCGATCCGCCAGCCGATCCAGACCGGCGCGCAGATCGTCTTGCAATCCGATCGGCTCGGGCAGGCTGAGCCGGGTTGCGAACGCCTGTGTCGGCATCAGAGGCGAGACCTGCTCCGGCACCAGCCCGACCGCCTGATCGAGCCGCAACAGCAACTCAGGCCCAAAGCGGCGCGCCAGAGGCCCACGCGGCTGTCCGCTCAGATCCCCGATCCGGCGCAGGCCAAGGCGGCCCAGTTCCTGCACCATATCCTGCGGCAAACGCAAGGCCGCCACCGGCAGGGGGGCAAGCGCGCCGCGCATCTGTCCTGGCGGCGCAATCTGTCCCACCGCCCCCGCTGGCCGCACGACCGGCGCCGCGCCGCCGCGCTCCCACGAGCGGCGCTTGGCAGCCCGCGAGCGGGTGGCGCGCGCCTCTTGGTCGATCGCGTCGCCCGACCGGATCGCTTGCCCCCCCTCTCCGGCGAAACGCGCAAGCGCCCAGGCCGCCCCCACCGTATCCGCCAGCCCACAGCGCGCGCTAAGCCCAAGATCCACCGCCCCCTGCGCCAGCCCCTCCATCATCGCCGCCTCACCGCCGAAAAGATGTGTGCAACCCGTGATATCAAGCACAAGCCCGGCCTCGCCCTGAAGCCCCACCCAAGGCGAAAAGCGCCCGGCCCATCGGCACAGCCCACGCAAGAACGCCGCCTCTGCCGGTCGGTTCTGTGGCTCTGTCACCAGAGCGGCACAAAGCGCGCGGGCATCGCGCAGCGGCTGTCCGGGCGACAGCCCCGCCGCCTCGGCGCGATGCGAAAGCGACACCAGAACCTGGCTTTGCCCCGCATCGCCCACCACCGCGAAGGGCAAATCCCCCATATCCCCCGCGCGCCGCAAAAGGCGTTCGGCCCCAAGCCGGGGAAACCAGACAGACAGGATACGGCGGGCAGACATTACGTATATTGTTCACTTTTTGTTCTTTTTAAATTGGCCGCACAAATGAGTCGAGTCCCCCCTCCCTTGAGCATCCAAAATGTTAGACTATCGGCATTTGCACCAGTAAACATTCGATGACACCCATTGCCCGTCCGGCCCTTGTGGTCTGCCTCTGCCTTGCTCTTGCCACCACCGCACTGGCCCACTCGGGGGTGCGCAACCACGCCGTGATGATGCGTATAGAGGCGATGCCAAGCTCCGAGACAGCGACTGAACGCCTCGTTGCGATGGTCAAAGGCCAGAGCGCGTTTGACGCCACCGCAGCCAACACCGCCTAACAGGCCCTGAAAACCCATATGAAGGATATTCCGGTCCTCTTTCGTGACGCTCAAAGCGATCCGAAATCCGAGGCGCTTCCGCTGATCTGGGAAAACCGGGCCGACTTCGAGCGGAAAGGCAACAGCGCCTACCTCGCCGTTTCTGCACTTGACACCCATAGCCTTGACGGCCTGCGCAGCACGCTGTTGAGCGTTGGCAATACCTGCCTTGACTGCCATCAGAAATACCGCAAAGAGAAGCATTGAGCGCCCAGAATTCGTCGTTAATGCCACTTTCGATGCCGCCCTCATATTGAAACCACCGCGCGCTTGCCGCATGGTTGGGGCAAATAACACAGAAGGAAAATCCAATGCGCACAAGA
>NZ_FWFJ01000141.1 GCF_900172365.1 Roseovarius gaetbuli | reverse complement strand
ACATGAATTTCCAGAACTGGGGCCGTGTCAGTTTTTTGCGGAATTGTTCCTTCCCCGACAGCAATGCCCCGTGAACCTGGAAAATACTCTTCGCCAGATCTACACCAATCATTGTATCCTTCATTTTGCCGTCCTCTCCGTTAGATGGTCTACAGACCACCATCTTGGCACATTGCGATGCCGTCAGGGGAGGGCGGCAACCACCCCATCTTCAGTACCTGGAACAGCACATCGCTGATCCTACCGGCGCCAGCCGGTAGTGGTTCAGTTGAAGTTGAACGTCGCAGGTTGCGGTCATTTGTCCGGCCTGTTGACGCGGTACGTTTGACCGCTGGCCTTGATGAAGTCCGCGTACCGGGTCCCAATCAGACTAACGAGCTTGTGAGCCCAGACAGCACCTCGGGGTGTCTCGGCAGCGGTCCCGTTTGATCATCATCACTCACTTCTGCCCTTGCATCTCTTTGCGGCGATGTCAGTCGCCGTAATCTTCTCTTGTGCTCAGATGGCCAATTCGGCTTTGTAATTTTCTCCCTTTTCTAGTTGTTTGATCCGATGGTTTGATGGTGCGATCCTTTCTCAGGAATGGAAGGAAGCATTATGGGCCAAGTTCGTCACGGGAGCGCCACGACCACGCACGCTGTCAGAGCAGCTATACAGCGATCGCAAGC
>NZ_FWFJ01000011.1 GCF_900172365.1 Roseovarius gaetbuli | reverse complement strand
CCTCAGAAAAATGAGCCTCCGACCCGGCTGCGGCTCATTTTTCTGAGGGTACGATCATAAAGCGATTCTTTCACGCTGAAGCGGGTCCGACTGGAAGTCGGAGGGTTTGCTCCACGGCGTGGATACTAAACCATCAGCGCGTATAGCACTGCGATTTCTTGCCAAATCCCGAGGGGGAACAGATGTATGACCCGTTACCGTGACGCGCGACGTTCGCGGCCAAACGCTTGCGCTCTCGCGTCGAAAGCCGGGCCTTGAGGGCGCGAGCCGGCTTTGAAACGTGATGCCAATCGTATTTCACCGCCGTGGCTTGCGCGTCCGGCGCCGTTTTACCGCCTGCAACCGCAGGAGCGGCCAGAGAAATCAGGGCAGTCGCAACCGCGACAGCCATTGCATGTTTCGGGGTCTTGCTGATCGGTTTCATTGACTCTTCCTTTTCCATGACCTTCGAGAAAGCTCCGCACGCCGCAAAAAGCGGGTAAAAACGTTCCTGTTGTCCACGGATCATCCGTCGATTTTGCCTGTACAGCTTGAACACTGCCTCTATGACAACGGATACAGTGCAACCACCGGCGCAAACAACCATTAGTTGGAATTACACCAGATCACCGTGGCGTTTTTGCGGCCATTGCCGGGCAAAACCGTGCCCTGCGCAAACCAGGTTCACGCCACAGTCGCCGGTTTTCATTAATGAATTATGAAGACCCGGCAGCGCATTTACGGTGGAACATACACCCGCTTCTCGTCGGCAAAAAATTGCCGGCCCGCCCTTCAAACGCAAAAAAGGGCACCGCTTTACGCGATGCCCCACCTGAGCAAGCGGCCAATTCGGGCCGAATTTATTCCGTCACGCGTTTGCCGATGCGCCAATCCGGCAGGCCAAAACCGTCCGGCCAGGGGTAAACTTCGTGCTGGTTGAAATAGACCACACCGACAAGGCTGGGAAACTGGGGATAGATCTGACGCACTTCGCTTTCCCATTTGTCCACATAGGCCTGATTGCCGACATAGCCCAACTCGGCCACCACGATCGGCTTGCCGAATTGCACCGCGCGCTCATAACGCGGCGTCAGGATATCAACAAAGCTCAGCTCCTTGCCGAACTTCTGAATCTCCCAGGCCTGAAGCCCGAACACCGAAAGCCCGACCAGATCGACATAGTCGTCACCGGGATAGAATTCAGGAAGATTTTCATACCCCAGCGGCGACCACATGAACTTTGCGTTCGGCGCTTCGGCCTTGCAGATGTCGACGACGCGCCGATACCCGGCGATGTAATCATCGGGTTTCCAGCCCGCCCAGATGAACTGACTGGTGTAATCATCCATCTCCTGCGCCCAGCGAACGGTAACGGAACTGTCCATCGTGCCAAGCACCGCGCAGATACCGCGCATGTATTGGTCATATTCCCCCGACAAGAGATTGCGCCGCAAGATATCGGGCGAATTGCGCTCGGAGCGCGACCAGGTCCAGGGTTCGATCGTGGCAAGCACCGCGCGATCTCTCTCTATGGCATAAAGATCGGCATCCACGAGGCTAGGCAGGAACACATCCTCCCAAGGCAGGAAGAGATGTTCGATGGCCACTTCCGGGTCGGCTTCAAAGTCGCCGTTCGGATCGTAGACCCCAAACGGCATTTCGCCCGGAGGCGCGGCCGAAACCGGCGTGAAAGGCAAGAGCGCGACGCATGCCGGTAGCAGCACCGAACACCAGCCTGGTTTCATTGCATTTAGCACTGAGGACATGCTTCTCATCTTGTTCTCCTTACCTTTTGGGGGGAGTGAACGGCAGTGCCGCCATCCCGTTGGGATGCATCAAAGGCCAAGACCCGATGCAAGCATGACGTATCGGGGCCTGACCCGAGCAAAAGCGCGACCGGGGCCGGGTCGAGGTTTGGGGCAAGGATCGGGATCACTGGAAAAGTCATGCCACCTCCACCCCAAAGCTTGGCGCCGCGTCGCGGATCAACGTTTCAAGATCACTGCGCTCTGCAGTCAGATCAAGTAGCGCCCGCGCCTTTGACGGATCGGCCACAAGGATCGCCGGATCCCCGATCCGCCGCGGCTGGTGCCTGACCGGCAACCGCTTGCCGCTCAGGCGTTCGATCAAGGCCAGCAACTCCAGCACAGAGTGGCCCTTGCCACTGCCGAGGTTGACGGCGAAACTCTCTGCCCCGGCCTCAAGGCGGGCCAAGGCCGCAACATGGCCACGCGCAAGATCCTGCACATGGATATAGTCGCGCACACAGCTACCGTCAGGCGTGGGGTAATCGGTTCCATAAACCTCGAACTCGGTGATCCGCCCAGAGGCCGCCATCAGCGCCAGGGGGATCACATGGGTTTCCGGCGCATGTCTTTCGCACAGCTCGCCTTCGGGATCGGCACCGGCAGCGTTGAAATACCGTAGCGCGGCAAAGCGCATGCCATGTGCCGCCTCGACGTCGCGCAGGATGTGTTCGCAGATCAGCTTGGTCTCGCCATAAGGATTGACCGGGCGTTGCGGTGTCTGCTCGGAAATCGGGATGATCTCGGGGGTGCCATAGGTGGCGCAACTGCTTGAGAGGATGAACGTTCTGACGTCCCCCTCCTGACAGGCCTTGACCAAGGAAATCATCCCGCCGACGTTGTTGTCGTAATAGGTAATCGGGTGCTTCACGGACTCGCCAACATAGGCAGAGGCGGCGAAATGCATCACCATCTCGATCCCATATTTTGCAAGCGCCGAAGCAACCGCCGCCGTATCACGGATATCGGCCTCGATCAGGGGGCCCCATTTCACCGCCGTCGCGTGGCCCACCGACAAGTTGTCGATGACCACGGGGGTATAGCCGCTGCGCGACAAATGTTTGCAGACGTGGCTACCGATATAGCCCGCCCCGCCTGTCACAAGTACAGGTTTGCCCGTCACTGGATCAACTCGCTCATGCTCTGCCCCTCAAGCTGCCTTTGAAAGTGCGCGATCGTGCGTTCAAGCCCCTCCTCAATGCCGATTTTAGGCGTCCAGCCCAGTTTTTGCTTGGCAGAGGTGATGTCGGGCCGCCGGATTTGAGGGTCATCAACCGGCAAATCGCAATAGACCAAGCGCGACTTTGACCCGGTCATGCGCAGCACGCGTTCCGCGAGGTCCAGAACGGAGTACTCTTCCGGATTGCCAAGGTTGACGGGATGATGGGTCTCGGGCGAAGACGCCATAAGCAGCATCAGGCCGCCGATAAGATCCTCGTGAAAACAGAAAGACCTGGTCTGCGTGCCCCTGCCGTAAATCGTGATGTCCCTGCCCTGCAACGCCCCGATGATAAAGTTCGACACCACCCGGCCATCGTCCTGTCGCATGCGCGGCCCGTAGGTATTGAAGATACGGGCAATCCGCGTGTCGACATTGCGTTCCTGATGATAATCATGGATCAGCGTTTCGGCACCGCGCTTGCCCTCATCATAACAAGCCCGCGGCCCATAGACATTCACATTGCCGAAATAGGTTTCCGTCTGCGGATTGAACGCCGGATCGCCGTAGACCTCGGATGTCGAGGCCTGCAAGAGCCGGGCACCATGGCTCTCGGCGAGTTCCAGCATATTCATCACGCCAATGACGCTGGTCTTGAACGTGTGAATAGGGTCGGCCTGATAGCGCACAGGCGACGCCGGACAGGCCAGGTTGTAAATCTCATCCACAGGTTCATTGATGGTGATCGGGTTGATCACATCATGTTCCTTGAAGCTGAAATTGGGGTGCCCGCTGTAAGTTTTATTATTCTCCAACCGCCCTGAAATCAGACTGTCGATGCAAATCACGCGACAACCGTCACCAAGCAGGCGTTCACATAGCCACGACCCCAGAAAACCGCTTCCACCAGTAACCACCACTGTTTTTTGACTCGTCTTCAACATGCTTAAAACTCCAAATCATTTCGACGGCACAAAGACCTGGCAAATACTAAACTCCAGCCATTTCCCCCCGCGTCCTCCCCAAATTCAGACAACCTCATCGTCAAAGGTTTTCAGGAATCGGCAATGATATAGATCACAAGTGAGGCTTTAATTTCATGCACTTGGCAATCCTAACGTGCGCAAGCAAACACCGAAACAACCTCAAGAAGAAGCCCTTAAGGCACTCGTAACGGGACCGCCCCCCCCAAGGGCGGACCGGCACGGCCTCTCCCTGATCACATCGCCAAAAGCCCGCCAATCACATCCGGATGCATGACCGTGTCACCACATCGACGGTTGTCCTTCAAAGACTGGCATTCGCGCCAGATCGACCGAAGGGTCGCCCGCGTGGCAAGTCCGTTCACCTGCCCCTGATAGTGGCCGCGACGCTTCATGTCCGCCTGCAACAGGTAAATCGCGAAATTGGGATTGGCCGCATATAATTGCTTGCCGAACCACGGCGAGGCGTATTCCTCATGCGCAAAGAAATGGTCGGCGAGCGCTTTGTAATTGCCGACGATCTTTGTTTTCGCCGCATCAATCGAAAGCTTGAATTGCGCGATCTCCGTCGGCGTCAACAGCTCGGAGAACCGCTCAAGATAGCCTTCGGCGCGCTTGGGCTCCTTGCGGATGTTGAGCTTGTTGCCGTCCCTGACAAGGCTCACCAGATGCTTCAGCGCAGGCTTGTTGCCCTGTTCTGCGGCCTGTTCAAGCTTTGCAATCGTCTTGGGGCCGCTGGCGCGCATGCTGATCCCCCACATCTGGCGGGTGGCATCAAGCACTTCGATCCTGGGCGCCCGGGCCTCGCGGGCCAGCGTGGCAAACTCATCGAACTTGCCCCGCGCCCCGGCACCGAGATAGCCGTACATCGCCCCCTCCGCCAAGGTCACCCAGGCCGAGCCCCGTCCAAGCGCGCCCGCGCGCCGCAAATAGGTCTCGCCTGCCTTGGCGTCGCGTTCGCCCCACATCAGGAAAGCGCCGAGGTTTTCCAGCCCCTCGCCATTGCCATCTTTGGCCGCCTCTTCAAACAGAGCCGTCGCGCGCTCGACATCCTGAGGCAACCAGTCGCCGTACAAAAGAAACGACCCCAAAGCGACCTTGGCCTTGGTGTCGCCCGCCGCTGCGGCCTGTTCCAGAAAGGGCAGGCCCGCGTCGACATCGCGCTCGATGATCCAACCGCCGACAAGGTTTTCACCAAGAACGCGCGAGGCCACGATGTCACCGCCATTTGCCGCCTGTTCAAGCAGGCGCCTGCCCGCCGTCACATCTTGGGACACGCCACCAAATCCATAGAAAAGCGCCTCACCCAGATCGCGCTGCGCCGCAAGGTCGCCGGCCTCGGCCCTGATCTTGAGATCGTTCACATCCAGAGACTGGGCGTTTGCAGGCATCGCCATGCACGCCGCCACCACGAAAGAGGCCAGAAGCCCCCGAAACCCACTTGAAGTAAAGTGTCGCATAATCCTCCCCCGAAGTAATGCGCGCGCTGCCTATTGACAGGCCCATAATATCATTAAAGCACAGCTAAGTATCTGGACGCTGTGACATATATCAAAAACAAGCAACTTTAAGTATGTTCTGCAAGGAACGTCTCACAGGACGTACTCATAATTCTTTCAGTATACACACAAAAACGTGAAACGCCAAATTCTGGTTTCTCTCGACCATTTTGAGTTTTGCCGCGACCGGCGCAGACAACGTGCGATCTGCAGGTCATTTCTGCCAACCGACCAGCGAAGTTTGCTTTCTGGAAGTTTCGCTACTAACCATTGTGCAAGCGGGAGAAAATGTACCAAATGCCGTCTGACCAAACCTTGATCTTCGGAATTTTCGCGGTTCTCTTCGTGCTCCTGATCTGGGGCCGCATCCGATATGACCTTGTCGCATTCGGAGCGCTGGTTCTGGCGTCCGGCCTTGGGTTGGTGCCCAAGGACGAGGTGTTTTCCGGGTTTGGCCATGCCGCCGTTGCCATCATCGCGCTGGTTCTCATTTTGTCGCGCGGCCTTGTCGGGTCTGGCGCGATCGAAAAACTCGCGGCGCGCTTGCTGGATGCCGAACGCCCCCTGCCGCTGCATATCGCCATCATGGCAGTGGTCGGCGCGGGCCTGTCGGCCGTCATCAACAACGTGGCCGCCCTTGCCATCCTGATGCCGCTTGATATCGACACCGCGACCAAGGCGAAACGCGCCGCCAGCCAGACGCTCATGCCGCTCTCTTTCGCGACAATTTTTGGCGGGATGATCACCTTGATCGGAACCCCGCCCAATATCGTGATCGCCGCCTACCGTCAGGATGTGCTTGGCGCGCCCTTTGGAATGTTCGATTTTACGCCGGTCGGCCTGGCTGTCGCCATCGCCGGGATCGCCTTTGTCACCCTTCTCGGCTGGCGCCTGCTGCCGACGCGCAAGGGCGCGCTTGATCAGGAAGCCGAATTCGCCAAGGGCCGCTATATCGCCGAGCTGCGCGTCGGTGACAAATCCCTCGAAGAGGCGACCACGGTCGCCGATCTCTACCCGCTTGCCGACGAACACGACCTGCACATTCTGGGGCTTGTCCGGGGCGGCAGGCGACAGCCCGGCTTTGCCGCGAGACAGGAAATCCGCCCCGGTGATTTCATCGTCGTCGAAGGCGAACCAAAAGCGATTGAAACCTTCATGGGCAAAGGCGCGCTGGAGTTTTCGGGCTCTGAAAAGCATTCCGGCGGCGTGGCGTCGGGCGGCTTGATCCTGACCGAGGCGATTGTGCCGGAGGGCGCGCGCATTGCCGGGCGCACCGCGCGCGGCCTCAGCCTGCTGTACCAGCATTCCGTCACTCTTCTGGGGGTGTCGCGCAATGGCCGCCAGTTTCTGGACCGGGTGCGCCTTCTGACGATCAAGCCCGGCGACGTTCTCTTGCTGCTCGGCGCCCCCGAGCGCAGCGCCGCCGCCGCCTCATGGTTGGGTGTGCTGCCGCTCAAGGGCCGCGAAACCCAGGTGGTGCAGCGCTCAAAGGCCGGGCTGTCGATCGCGATATTTCTCGCCGCCATCGGCGCGGCAGTGCTCGGCTGGGTGTCTTTGCCGGTCGCCCTCTCTGCGGCCGTCGTGGCCTTTATCGCCAGCGGCCTTGTGTCCGGGCGCGAGGTTTACGAGTCAATCGAGTGGAAGGTGATCGTTCTTCTGGCAAGCCTGATCCCGCTGGCCGAAAGCTTCGAACGCTCGGGCGGCGCAGAACTTATCGCCTCGCACATCCTTTCGCTGACAGAGGGGTTTCCGGCTTGGGTCTCGCTTTTGATGCTGATGATCGTCACCATGACGCTGTCGGATTTTCTGAACAACGTGGCGACCACCCTGATCGCGGCCCCGATCGCAATCGGCATGGCGAGCGCGACCGGCACCAATCCCGATGCCTGGCTCATGACGGTGGCGGTGGCCGCCTCCTGCGCCTTTCTGACCCCGATCGGGCACAAGAACAACACGATCATTCTTGGCCCCGGCGGCTATCGTTTCGGGGATTACTGGCGGATGGGCCTGCCGCTTGAAATCCTTGTCATCGCGGTCGGCCTGCCGACTATCCTGATCGTCTGGCCGCTGTAACCGGACGAACCGCTCACTGCTCTCGGAAAGCCCGGTTCATGCTGTCGACCACCGGCTTCATCAAGTACTGAATGAAGGTCCGTTCCTCGGTCTGGATCATGATTTCGGCGGGCATGCCCGGTGTCGGGGTAAAGCCGCGCACGCGTTCAAGCTCGGATGGCGGGACAGACACGCGGGCGACATAGATTTCCTGCGGCTGGTCCTGGCTTCGGTCAAGGATCGCATCCGCCGAGACATAAAACACCCGCCCCGACAGGATCGGGGTGGTGCGCGCATTCAGACCGGTCAGCCGCACGGTGGCCTCCTGCCCTTGGTGCACCACATCAATTTCATTGCGGGGGATGCTGACCTCGATGATCAGCGGCTCGCCCGACGGCAGGATTTCGGCAATCGCCTTGCCGCTTTCGATCACGCCGCCAGCCGTGTGATAGTGCAGCGTGACCACGGTGCCCGACACCGGCGCGCGCACCTCGGAGCGGCGCAGAATATTTTCCGCCCGGATCGCCTGTTCGCGCACACTTTCAAGTTCGGACTGAACAAGCTGCAATTCGTCCAATGCCGCGCTTTGGCGCTCGCTGATCGTCTGTTCGATCTGCGCCTGATAGCGTTTGGTCACTTCGGTGATTTCCTCGACTTCGGCGGTCAGTCGCCCGGCCTGACCTTCGGCCTCGGCGATGGCGCGCCGGATCGTATTCACATCGGTGCGCCGGACCAGCCCCTGATCCAGCAATTGCTGCTTGCCGGCCAGATCTTCCTTCAGGATCTCGATCTGCTGACGGGTCGCCGTGAGCTGCATGTCATAGCCCCGCGAGCGCACCGTGAGCGCCTCGATGCTCTGTTTGAGAAGGGCGATGTCATTGCGCAACTGCCGGGACGCGGCATCAAAGGTGATGGTCTGGGCGTCCAGCATCGAAGCCACGTCAAAATCAGAGCGCAGTTTTTGCACATGGGTCGGAAACTCCAGCTTTTCGGCGCCGGAATGTTCGGCCAGAATGCGCGCTTCCATCGCCTCCAGCCGGATCTGGCGCAGGAAAAGCTCGCGCTCGTTGGCAAGCGCCGCGGTCTCGTCAAGCAACAGGATGGGCTGGCCCTTGATGACGGTATCGCCCTCTTCGACCAGAATTTCGTTGATGATCCCGCCTTCGAGATGCTGCACGATCTTGTTGCGCCCGGTGGCCACAAAGCTGCCCTGCGAGATGACGGCGGCGGCCAGCGGCGCGCGAAAGGCCCAGACGCCAAAGCCGCCAAAGGCCATGACGAACAAGACCACCCCGAAAATGATATGGCGCGAGACCGAACGCGGAACCTCGTCATACCATTCGGCGGGTTCGTGATAGAGGGTGACATTGCTCATTTCATGCAACTCCCGAATTGCCATTACCTTGGGCCGTTGGCAGGCTGCCGCCTCCCTTGTTACGTTGCGCCAGTTGTTCAAGCACCTGACGACGCTGACCGAACATGGCGATATTGCCGTCCGCCAGCAGCATGATCTTGTCGACCACACTCAGCAGCGAGGGTTTTTGCGTGATCACGACCACGGTGATGCCATGCTCGCCCGCATGTTTGATCGCATTGGCAAGCGCGCGGTCGCCCGCGGTGTCGAGGTTCGAGTTCGGCTCGTCCAGCACAAGAAAACGCGGATTGCCGAAAAAGGCGCGGGCCAGGGCGATACGCTGTTTCTGACCGCCCGAGAGCGGCGATCCATCGGCCTGCACCATCGTTTCATAGCCATGCGGCAGCATCGCGATCATGTCGTGAACATCCGCCAGCATCGCGGCGTGATAGATATCCTCGTCCCGCGCATCGGCGCGCATGCGGGCGATATTGGCCTTGATCGACCCCGGAAACAGCTGAACATCCTGCGGCAGATAGCCGATGTTTTCGCCCAGTTGCCGCGTGTCCCAGTTGCGCAGGTCCATGAGATCAAGCCGGACATTCCCCGAGGTCGGCAGGATCGAGCCGACCAGCATCTTGCCAAGGGTCGTCTTGCCGGCACCCGAATTGCCGATCACCGCCAGCGACTCGCCGGGATTGAGGCTAAAGGTCAAGCCGTTCAGGATCACCTGCTTGGTGCCTGCGGGCACATACAAAAGCCGTTCGACATTCAGGCGGCCTTCGGGATTTGGCAGCACCAACTTTTCAAAACGCTCCGCCGAATTGAGCATCAGCGCGCGCACCCGGTCATAGGCAGAGCGCGACAGGATAAACCCGTTCCAGCCCTCGATCGAGCCTTCGATCGGGGCAAGCGCGCGCCCGGCGATGATCGAGGCCGCAATCACCATGCCGCCGGTGATCTCGCCCTCGATGGCCAGAAACGCCCCCCAGCCCAGCATCGCGATCTGGGTCAGAAGACGCGCCCCGCGTGACACCGCCGCCCAGACAATGTTGCGATCCTGTGCGCGCACCTGTGCGCGCAGCGAATTGGCGGTGTCCCGCCCCCAGAGGGCCACCGCCTCTGGCACCATTGCGAGTGCGTTGATGATCTGGCTGTTGCGGGTCATGGAATCCAGATGCATGTTCGCCCGGCTCTGCGCCACATTCGCCTCGCCAAAGGGTTTGGCGGTGACCTTTTGGTTGATGAGGGCGATGATCATCAGCAGAATCGCGGTGACCACGACGATCATTCCAAGATGCGGATGCACTAGGAAAATCGCAAAGATGAACAGCGGCGCGAACGGCACATCCAGAAAAGAGATCAACGTGCCCGAGGTCAAAAACCCGCGCAACTGTTGCAGATCGCCAAGGGTCTGATACTGGCGCCCGTTGTCCTGAAGCGAGGCATGCGCTGCCGCACTCAGCACCGGGGCGCCAAGCCGCACCGCCACCTCAACCGCCGTGCGCATCAGGATAAAACGACGCACCGCGTCAAAAACCGCCTGCAGAACCACCGCGCCCACGATGACCACCGTCAGCATCACGAGGGTATCAAGAGACCGGCTTGTGAGCACCCGGTCGGAAATCTGGAACAGGTAGATCGGGATCGCCAGAACCAGAATGTTCGTGGCACAGGTCAACAGCATGACAAAGCTCAGGTTCCGGCGCACGACCCTTACACCATTGTTGAGCTGTTCAACGAATTGATCCGGCGTGGCGCGTTTATGAAAGCTCGACGGGGTGCCGCCCCCGCCGCCACCGCCGCCGCTGCCACCACCCGGCCCGCTCGGCGGCTTGCCGCCGCCATCGGACTTCAGGATCGGGCCTGCGGTGCCCTCGATCTGTTGACCGCCCAACCCCTTGGCCTCGGATCCCTTGCCTTCAATGACGGGTTGGTCCTTGGGCATGACCCTTTGCTCCGGTGTCAGGGGCATCGGATCAGGGTCTCGCACCCTGGAGTGGTCCTCTGATTTATGTGCGGTCTCGGCGTTGTCTGCCTGTGAAGCGGGTCCGGCTTTTGCAAAGCCTTTGGGGTCATTCAAGGTCATAAAAATGGGTTTCCTGTCAGGCAAGCATTGTTTGCATCATGTCGGGCGAAGAAATGCTTTCGGGGGCGGTCGGCGTAATTGCCGCGTCGCTGGCGCCGCTATCGGGCGTCAGCATGTCGTCGGACAAAAAGGCCACCGCCTCGGACGCAAGCGCGGGCATATCCACGCCCAAAGGATCCGCGTCGGTATCAATAAGTTCGGCCTGATAGAGCAGCGCGTCATCGTAAACCTGACCGCCGACCGAGACCTCGGAATCCACCCCGAATTCATTGATCGAGGCGATATTGATCACCGCATTGGACCCGGCCGTGACGTTGACCGCCGCCCCGGTCGCCTGTTCAAATCCGTCCATCGCAAGATGCACCTGGTCGGAATCGCCCAGAATATTGGTCTGTTCGATCCAGTTGACCATGGTCATGTCGCCCTCGATATAAAGCACGCGCAGGATATCGACGCCTTCAAACACGCTATCGTGGGCGACGCTCTGATCAATCGTCAGCCCCCCCGCCGCCAGATGATCGGCCGCAGCGGCAAAGTTGTCCTGCATCTCGCCATAGCTGTCGATCCCGACGCCGCTCACCATCGCGCCGTTGAACACCAGGTTGTCGCCGCCGCTGACCGCACCCGGACCAAAGCCCGAATAGGTCACCGTATCGTTGTCGATTAACACGTTAAGCTGACTGATCCAGTTGACGGAAATCATGTTGCCGCCACAGATGATCAGGTCATAGCCAAAGCCAAGTTCGGACAGATGCGCCACATTCACGACGGTGTTGTCGCCAAGCGCGATATAGGTGTTCGTGCTGCCAAAGGTGATATCGGCGCGGTCGTGATCGGTCTGAAACGTGTATTGGGAAATCTGGTTGATGCTGATCAGGTCACCGTCGATCCGGGTCACGGCCCAGTTGGACGGCAGGCCAAGATCGGGCTCCGCCTCGGGGTCGAGATCGGCGGCCTCGGTCTCGTCCGGCACGGGGACCGAGCTTTCAAATGTCATCGACGCCGCGTTGATCGCGACAGAGTTCAAGGCCTCGCCAATGCGGCCGCTGTCGTGGTCCACCAGAAGGTTGACCTGCACGATGACATCAAGATTAAGCACGTCGCCCATCACCGAAATGAGAGGCGCATCAAGCCAGGCAGAGGTGATCGAAACCTCATTGACCAGGGTATTGGCCCCGGCAACCACCGCATGGCCGGGGTCGATCTCAAAGGGATTGTTGTCACTGTCGCCGGGGTTCAGCGCCTCGAAGGGATCGGGCCATTCGGTGCCGGGCGTTGCATCCTCGGTGCTGTCGGTCCCGCGGGCCTGACTGTCGCCCCCCTCGCCACCAGCGGCCTGCGCCGCCTGAAATGCGGGCATGACATCCTCAAGGCTTGGCAATTCCTCGACGGTCTCGGCATTGACGTGCATCCCCAACGCCTCGGACCCAAGCAGAATGGTCGCGGAGACGCCGCTGAGCGTGCTGGCGTCAGTGGTAAGAATGAGGTCGCGCAGGGTGATTGCATCCACAAGCGCCATGTCACCCGGCAGGATGATCTCCGCGCTGAGCGGGGCGGCAATCGCCGTTGCAATCATGTGATACTGCGCCAGCTGGTCAAGATATGCCGAAGGCGAGATGAACTCCACCTCTCCGGGGCCCATCAACAGAAGGTCGTCATCTGAAAGAAACGCTTGCTGGAACGACAGGACGACCACGCTGGAGGGTGGCTCAAGTGTCAGCAACGGACTTGCCGGTCCCGCGTCGGGCAGGCTGCGGAAAATCATCGGCAATGTATCCGCGAACGGGATCGGGAACGGGTATGAACCGGGCGCATAAAAGGCAGTCGGATCGAAATGAGGATTTCCAAAGAACCCCGCAGAATTGGTCGTCGGCGTCTCTGAATGGCCGAGACCGGGGTTGAAGTCCTTGAGTTCGTGAGTGGCTTTGAATTTGATATCGACTGTTTCCAGAGCGTTAACCTCTGGCTCAGCGGCCTTCAGCGCTTTGAATTTGTCATAAGTGTCGCGCAACCGCTCCTCTTCGAGAGTCGTATGAAAAATACCGATCATATGCGCGACGATTTCCGTCACTTTATCCATAGACATCGCAACCTCGCTTTACGTTCAAATGGTTGCCGGGTTCAGGCTGGTTTCCCGCTGATGGTGCGCAGTATTTTGCGCTCAGTCTGAAAACGCGCCTTTCCTGAAAGGGGTCTGAGCCCAGAGGGCTCCGGGCTCAGACCATGTTGTGTGACGCTTATGCGCCGTCGCTGTCGTCGCCGATGAAGCTCGAGCTGAACGAGCCGCCAACGACCGTCATATCAACGGTGTTGCCAAGCACGTTGGCACCCATGACGATGTTCTGGTTGAACGCCGTGGTGTCGATCTGCGAGGCAGCCGATGCAAAGGATTCGCCGGTCACGAAACCATCATCACCGTTGTTCGACCCCCACATTCCGGCGTTGCCACCGTTGCCGCCACCGCCAACATAGGCGTCACCGCCTGCGCCGGATGTGCCGCCACCGGCCTGGACGCCGCCGACCCACGATTGGCCGCCAAAGCCTGCGCCGGTATCACCGCCCCATGCATGGCCACCATAGCCGTCGCCGCCGTCACCACCGACCGCGCCGTTCTGGCCGCCGTAGCCCGCGGTGCTGTTCAATGCACCCGAGGCTGCATAGGCACCACCGACGTCACCGCCGGTCGAGTCACCGGAGGTCGCTTGTCCGATGCCCATACCCGCTGCGCCAGAGGCCGCACCGGCGTTGCCGCCGTCCCCACCTGCGGCATCCGCAGCGCCAAGACCGGCGCCAATGGCACCCGCGTCGGCATCGCCGGTTTCACCGTTGTTGGCCCCGGCAAGTCCGAGGTTCAACAGGCCAAGCCCGGCACCCAATGCTCCGGCATCGCCGGTATTGCTGCTGTCAGCACCGGCACCCGCCGCACCGCCACCAGCACCGATCGCACCGGCATCGCCACCGTCACCACCTTCGGCATTTGCACCCGAAAGCCCGACGCCGCCGCCAAGGCCTGCTGCGAGCGAGCCCGCATCGCCGCCTTCACCGCCGGTCGCACCGGCACCGGACGACGCACCGCCGAGCCCGAGACCAACACCGACAGATGTCGCCCCGGCGCCATTGGCGCCCGTGCCGCCAGCCGCACCGGCATTTCCGCCGTTACCGCTTGCGCCACCGGTTGCGCCACCTGCGCCGCCGATCCCCAGACCGCCAAGGGCCGCGCCACTATTGGCATTGGCCTGACCGCTGGCCGAACCGCCATCAGACCCGGCAGCGATGCCGTCATCCGCTTCGGCATAGCCGCCCGTGGATGTGTTGGTCTGGCTGAGCGACCCGCTGTTGGATACGCCGCTCAAGCTGTCGTTGTCATAGAGGTTGTTGGATTGCGCGTTGACCGTCGCAGAATCATTCCCCGCCCCGTTCAGCGCATCGTTGAGGATGTCTTCGAGGTTGAGGTCATTGCCGGGGCTATAGTTGATATCGCCCCTGGCCATGATGAAATCACCGGCGTTGGAATGATCCAAGTCGATGTCGGCAAAGTCGTCATCGGTCGGCTCATATCCGGTCAGACCGATATCGACGTCCACGTTGACGTCGGTGTTAGACGTGTTCGTGTTGGCGTTCGCATTGCCGTTGGCGTTGATGTTGCCATTGCCGTTCAGGTTGCCGTTACCGTTCAGGTTGCCGTTGCCGTTGGCATTGCCATTGGAACTGGCGTTCTGGTTGCCGTTGGCATTGCCATTGCCGTTCAGGTTGCCATTGCCATTACCGTTCAGGTTGCCGTTGCCGTTCAGGTTGCCATTGCCGTTGCCGTTCAGGTTGCCGTTGTCGTTGTCATTTTCGGATGACTGCGCCTGAGCCTGAAGCTGGGCCTGAAGCTCGGCTTGCGCCTGACCTTGGCCCTGACCCTGACCCTGACCCTGATCTTGGTCCTGGTGCTGATGACCATGACCGCCCATTGGGAAAAGCAGATTTCTGTTACCAGACATTGTGGTATCTCCGTCAAAGACATCTACGGGATCGCCACTCTATCAAAAGCGATCAACGTGCAGATGTGGTTTTCAATTGGAATGTGGTGTCGGGCGCGTCGGACGATGACTCGATCCAAAGGTCACCCAAGTGCGATTGTGCCGATATCCGTTAAGCATACCCCCTTTTCGCTTGCGTCGAGAGGATCTGCATCGGTTTGATTTGAGATAACGCCCCAAGTCTCTCCCCGGCAAAGCCCCCCAGCATTTGCCATCACGTGGTCGTGACTTGATAAGCTTCACAAAATATGACGGCGCCGGTAAGCCGCACAAAAGGTTAAGCGGCCGAGCGCCAGCATCCTTCTGCTTTCAAAAGATAAATTGAATCTCACCTGTGTGGAAACCGAAGAATTACTCCGAATCTACTAGTCCTAAACGACATGTTTTCCGGCGCGCGTGGCTGTGTTCTCACCGGCGAAAATGTGGAAACAGGCGGATACTGACCGAAAGATATGTTAACATTGTCGTGAGATCACGCCGTTTCAATAAGGCCGTGACCTCAATTTACCGAGTAGATTTTTTTAATAATTCTCATAAAAACAATTGGTTGTGAGGCAAGCACAACAGAAAAAGCGCTTTGGATCCGTGCATCGATGAAACATTCAAGATCAGCGGCTCTACCGGAAGTTGCTTAGCGACGACTGACAATTATCAAAAGCATGGCCGTGAAAACCTGTTTTACTCGGGGTGCTTACGCTGGGGAGACAACAGATGCTCAAACTCGAGGGGGTTTGAAATATCGTTATGTTAAGTGGAGAAATGCCAAACGGCAGAGTTTTCGACGGTTTCTTTGTCGGCAGTCCACTCAGTTTTTCGGATGCCGTTCTGAATCTGGCGGAACGTGAACTCGGGTACCTCAACTTTACCCGGATCGCCGCAGTCGGCGACCTGTTTGACATCGAGGCCGAGGAGCGCACATCGGTGCGGATCATCCTGGTGGATGAAACAATGGTTGGTGACCTTGAACACTTGATTGTCAAGTTGCGCGCCGAATTTCCGAACACGCATTTCGCCTTGGCCTATCGAAATGCAAGCAGTGCCTGCAAAATTGTCGAGTCCACCCATAAAACGCCGGACCTACGGCATGTCGGATTTTTGCCGATGCAAATAGAGGTGGATCGCTGGGTGTCGGTGCTGCGCCTGCTTGTCTGCGGCGAACGCTACGTGCCGTCAGAACTGCTTTCGCCTGAACAATCGCCCCATGCCCTGTCGCCCGGCCCGAGGCCCAATTCACACAGCGAGACCGCCGACGCCGAAGCCACAGCGCAAGACGCGCATCTGACAGATCGGGAATTGCAGGTTCTGCGCTCGGTCGCGGAAGGTAAGCAAAACAAGATAATAGCCGACGAACTCAAGCTGTCGCAGCACACGGTAAAGCTTCACCTGCATCACGTCATCGCCAAGCTTGGGGTGAACAACCGCACCGAGGCCGCGGTCTGGTTCCTGGGAAACAAAGATAAGATCGAAAGGCGCTGATCATGTCCGAGCCGGGACAGCCGATCGACTTTGATGCCTTTTTGCTGCTGATTGGCAAACTCAACTACGCTTGGACCAACACCGAGAGCCTGCTGATCCATCTGATCGCCGGGCTGTCCGGTATGGACAAGGAAACGGCCACGGTCGTCTTCCTGACTCTCAACACCACGCGCGCGCGCATCGACATGGTCGAGCGATTGGCCAAACTTCCCCGGATCAGCCAGGCCGAGCGGGATCGGATGCTTATGCTGACCAAACGGATTCAGGGGCAATCGGCGCTGCGCAATCGCTATAACCATTGTATCTACGCCTTCGACGGCGAGGGCAGCAATCCACGCACGATCCTCATGCGCATAGCAGATCGTAAGGACAAGCTGATGATGGGACAGGTCAATGACCTCGATACCGCCGCCGCCGGACAGGTCGAAGACGCAATCGCCGAGCTGACCCAGATCAACCGCGATATCTGGCAATCCATCGCCGATTTCGACTATCCCGGATAACCGCCCGGCCCGGGGCCACCGCAGATCACCAGCCAGAGCCCAAAGCCGACTTCGCTCAGCGTCACAATTACCAGAAGCGCGATACTCGCATAATCGAGCGCGGCGATATCGGTGAAGGTCAGCTCGACAATGCCCTGCAAAAGGTATCCGAACGCGCCGATAGTCAGGCCCCAGCCCAACGCATGCGGCACACCGCTTGACCTTAGGATCAGCCAGCCAAGCGCAAGCAGGTGCACCCCGAAAAACAACTGCCAGACGAAAACGCCCATCGCATGCGCGTCAAAAAAGACCTGTGCAAGCGCGTTGACCTGCGCCCTCTGCGGCCCGTCCGCCCCGCTCGCCAAAGCATAGGGCATCACCCAGATCAACAGGTTGATCGCCATCACCATGATCATGCCCGCGCGTGCAATCAGGGCAATCAGCGCCATCTTCGGCCCGACAGGGCGAAACAGGTCAAACAGGATGGCGGTGATCGCAATCTCGAACAGGATCACCGCGCAATCGGCCAGAACGCCCAGCTTGAACAGCCCCTGACGGGCAAGCAGGTTGCTCACAGAGGCCGCAGCGTCACCCGCCACGACAAGCTGCGCCGGAACATAGCCGATGCTGAAGCCAGCACAGAGCGCAATCGCAAGGTAAAGGGCGCCCGCCATGCGCGCCGTGCGCCTGTCCCAGTGCGGGAGTGCGTCATAGGCCATGGCATGGTCTTTCATCGCGTGGGTCCTTCGAAACAGGTGGCATGCGGGTTTAAGCTTACCCTGAATGACGCCGCATGTGACCTGACCATTCGTCCTGTTCTGATCTCTAATTTTGCGTGGCTTGGCCGCGTTCAATCCTTGCCAGCTTCTCCAATCTGCATCGGCGCGTCGCGGCTGACCATGCGGATGACAAGCGGCACGTGATCCGAGACATCGCGCGTGAAATCCGCCACCGTCTTGTCAAGCCGCACAATGGCCGCGTCATCGCCGCTGATCGGTGACATGCGCACATCATTGCTGACCACGATGTGATCAATCAACGACCGATACCGCGCGCCTACATAAGATAGCGCGTTGTCGGCGGCATCATCGGTGGTCAGCGTGAATAGGTCAGGCGCATCGGTCAGAGGGCTGAGCACGTCATTGTTCAGGGTCTCGTTAAGATCGCCGCCAAGCACCACAGGCAGCTTTTCGGTCTCGCGGATATCGGCAATCACCTCGGTCAGGATTTCGGCAGCAAGGCGGCGGCGGGCCTTGCTTTGCGGATCACCGAACGCCTTGAGGTGCAGCAGGATCATGATGAACTCCACCGGCTCGCCGCCCTTGGTGTTGGGCGCGACCTTGACGTTGGCGATCAACGGGCGGCGCGGAAAGGCGGTGCGCCCGGTCCCGGTTGTCGCGGCCCAGGCCGATTTGTGGCGGTTCATGATCTTGGCGGAAATGTTCACCTCGGTGGTCTTGCTGTCATAGAGAACGGCAAGATCCTGACGCCCCCTGACGTTGAGGTATTTGTAATCATAGCTCTGCCCAAGCGCCTGAAGCGAGGCAATCAGCCGGTCCATCGCGTCCTTTTGCACCTCGACAAGCCCCATGGCATCAAGCGACAGATGACCCAGCACACCGGCAACCGCTTCCACCCGCGTCTCGGAAATCGCGTCGTTGAAATGTTCGATGTTCCAGAACCCGATATCGGCAAATTCAAGCGAGCCTTTGTATTCCGGAATTTCGACTTCCTGGGTGCTCGACCCGGTGATGCCCGCGATATCAAAGAACCCCAGATGCGGCGAACTGTCGGGGACCGTCGAGAGCAGCTCCAACAACCCCGGTGAGCCGGTCGCCTCGCTGTGCTGGCGGGCCACAAGATGCGACACGATGGCCGCGATCCGCACGCCCTCGTTGGTGGTGACGCCATTCTCGATCCAGCCGGCGTGATGCAGGGCGACCAGATCCCAGGCGTTATTGAACACCGGGCTGCCGGACGATCCCGGCTCGGTATCGGTTTCATACCAGACGACCTTGTCCTTGACCCGCTGCACGTCATTGTTGTGAAGCGCCACCTCTTTCGGGCGGCCGCGCGGGTGCTGCACGATATTGACCTTTTCACCGCGCGTCACCGTCGACGGGCTGCGCAACAGCGGGATCGGATCAAACTCGTCCAGCGCGGGATCGTCACAGCCGACGATGGTGAAATCCAGCTCTTTCGAAGTCACGAAAAACCGGTCCGGATCAAGGTTGACCATCAGGCTTGCGCCGCCCTCTTCAAACCGGAACTCGGCAATCGCTTCGCGGGCTTCCTCCTTGTCGGCGATGACATGGTTGTTGGTCATGATGAACTTGCTGGTGCCGATCAGAAACCCGGTGCCGGACCCGCCCGGCAGGTTGATGCGACAGACCGAAGCCGCCGCATCGGCCCCGCGATAGAGAAAGCTGGCCGGCAGGAAATCGGCCCCGCCCGAGATTTTCTCGAAGTGCTGCGAGATGTCCTGTTCGATCTCCCTGCGTCGGCCTTCGTCTTCGGTCGGCGGCAGGGGCGTTTCCAGCAATTCGCGCCCCCGGAAATCGACCAACTCGCGAAAGGCCTGCGGTTCAAGATCCTGCGCGTCGATCATCGCCTCTTTGCCGGGCGACAGCGGCGCGGTGGTCTCGAACTCGGTGACTGAGCCGAACATCGAGGCAATCACCGAGCGGAATTTATCGGCGGCGTCGGCATAGCCACGGTTGTTGGGGTGCAACTCGTCGTGCCAGTTGTCGCCCACCGCATTCAAACAGCTGACGCGCACGACCGAGCCCGGAAACTCTGCCGCCAGCGTCACGAGGGCCGCGTTGAAGCGGTTGATCATCTCGGCCACGATCTGCGCCTGAAGCGCCTTGTCCTTGATGCCGAGGCTGGCCATCGGCTTGCCGAGCCAGCGGGCGTTGTCGGGCTGGGCGTAATCATAGCCGTGGCAGAGAATTTTCAGCCCCGGAAATTCGGCGAGCAGCGCGGTAAAGATCGAGCGATAAACGCCGATGATATCCTTGAGGCGCTTGCCAAAGGTGGCGTTGGGATAGTCCTTGGCCGCCCTGCCCGCCTTGAACGGATGCACTGCGGTCTTCAGCATGCCGTCGCCCAAAAGGTCATTGCCGCCGCCACTGATCAGGAACACATGCGGCTTTTGCTGGCGCACCGCCTGCATTATCTCGTCCTGATCCAGCATGTCCTGCACCAGATCACCAGCCGCCCCGAGGCTATAGATCGCGAAATCGTCGAACAGCTGGTCGATCACATCGCGCAGCAGGAACGGATACTGAAACCAGCTATCGCCTTCGGACACGATGCGAAGTCCACTCCAGCCGTTGTCGATCTTGCGCTGATACCTTTTCTGGCGGCGGCGTTTGGACATGGCATTGAAAAACCGCATGGCGACATCGGCCTCGACGCCCTCGTCATCCACCAGTTCCGGATTGATCCGCACCTGCGGGGCAAAGGCATCCGAAACGTCGGGCGCCTCCACAAGATAGGCGGCGATCTCCTCGTCCGGGGTGTCGATATCGCGAATTTTGGCTTTAAGCTCCGACAGTGTGATTTGCTGTGTCATAAGGCACCTTTGGGTCTATGGGTGAGGCCCGGAAAACCGGGCAAAAAACCGGCGTGAAAAACCCTTAATACTTGTATTCCCAAAAACATGACCTGGGACTGAAACCGATCATGCCACGGAAAACGCCAAATTCGCGGCGTGATCCGGCAACCGCAGGCAGATCGGCCAATTTTTGCCGGTAAAGCAAAGCCTAGGTCGAAAATCGCGGCCTGAACTGATATTTATCAAGTGGTGCGATCGCAACATCACTACCCTCAAACGTGCATTCACCACGCGTCCGACAGGAGTGTTTCAGTTGACTGAGCCCGTGTTAGTGACAGTGATTTTAAAACCCGTACCGGACCCGTCCGGCACGACAACGATGGCTCATGCCTTTGCCATGCTGAACGACTGGGCAGCCACACAGGATGTGACTGTGCAGCCCCCTGTAAATACTGACGCTGAAACCCTGCGGTTTGCGGCTGTTCTGACCTCTGATGAGGCTCAGGCAGACGCGCTGATTGCGGATCTTTTGGGCAAGGCGTTCGTTGACACCAGTTACAGAAAGCCAGCTGACGCCCTTCCCTAGGTCATTTTCAACCAAGGAGGAGGTCAAGACATGACTGACGACACATTGAACACCGCGCCGCCATCGCCGCGCGAAACCATCGTTGTGATGCAGCCCGACGCGGGCCTGCGGTCTTCTGCCGGACGATTTGAGACAACCACGGCCGAGCCGGTCTCGGACCTGGAAAAGGTTCTGAAGAAATACAAGGCCAGCATGTTGCCGATGTTCGGCAGCACCGAAGAACGCGTCGAACTTGAAATGATGGAGGAATCCGCCGAAAGCGATGCCCCGATGCCAGAGTTGAACCGGTTCTACAGGCTCGACGTCGAAGACGCCAAAGCCGAAGAAGCCGCCGAGGCCCTGGTCAAGCTAAGCCAGGTCGAGGCCGCCTATGTCAAACCCGGCGCAGAGCCCCCGGTGATGCTGGATGACGACCCCGTACCGGGCCTTGACGAGCCGCCCGTGACGCCGAATTACGTGTCGCGTCAGGGTTACCTCGATCCCTCGCCCACAGGTGTGGATGCAAGGTGGGCCTGGGCACGCGGCGGCGGGCGCGGCCAGAACGTGCGCATCATCGACATCGAAGGCGCCTGGCGCTTTACGCACGAGGACCTGCGCCAGATGCAGGGCGGCGTGGTCGGCGGCACCCAATCCACCAATATCGGCTGGCGCAACCACGGCACTGCGGTGCTTGGCGAATTTTCCGGCGATCACAACAGCTTTGGCATCTCGGGCATTTGTGATCAGGCCACGGCATCGGCGGTGTCGATCTTTGGCGGCATGGGTTCGGCGGGGGCGATCCGCCATGCCACATCGCGGCTGCGGCGCGGCGATGTGATGCTGCTCGAACTGCACCGTCCGGGGCCGCGTCACAACTTTCAGTCACGCGGCGACCAGAAAGGCTATATCGCGATTGAGTGGTGGGAGGACGATTTCGCGGCCATCCTCGCCGCAACCCGGCGCGGGATCATCGTGGTCGAGGCCGCCGGCAACGGCGCCGAGAACCTTGATGACAACCTCTATCAGGTGCGCCCCGCCGGATTTCCCGGCAGCTGGACCAACCCGTTCCGTCGCTCGAACCGCGATTCCGGGGCGATTGTCGTCGGGGCAGGCGCGCCGCCGCCCGGCACCCATGGGCGCAACCACGGGCCGGATCGCTCGCGGCTCGACTTCTCGAACTATGGCGCGCTGATCGATGCCCAGGGCTGGGGCCGCGAGGTCACGACCTGCGGTTACGGCGGGCTTCAGGGCGGGAGCGAAGACGTCTGGTACACAGATACCTTCTCGGGAACATCCTCTGCCTCGCCGATCGTGGTGGGGGCCATCGGCTCGTTGCAGGGCATGGCCCGCGCCCGTGGCACGGCGGTTCTCAGCCCGGCCAAGGTGCGCCAGTGCCTGCGCACCACAGGGGCCGCGCAAACCGACGGACCGGGGCGCCCGCGCACTCAGCGCATCGGCAACCGCCCCGACCTCAAGGCGCTGCATCGCTGTGCGTTCGGCCCGGTCATCAAGGCCAAGGAAATCACCAAGGAAACGGTGAAAGAGATCGAGAAGGTCAAGGAACGCAAAGAGTTCATCAAAGAGCTGAAGGAAAAAGACCGCAAAGAGGTCAAGGTGAAGGAATTCAAGGAGGGTAAGGACAACAAGGAGATCAAGGAATTCAAGGAGAAGGACAAGGATCGCTTTGAAAAGGCCCTTGAAAAGCGCTTTGACAAGCAGCTTGAGAAACAGGCCGAAAAACAGGTTGAAAAGCAGATCGAGAAGCAGGCCGAAAAGCAACGTGAAGGCGGCCTGACACCGGGCGGTGGTGACATCGAGACCCGCATTGCCTCGCTTGAGGCGATGGTCGGCGACCTGACGCATTTCATCACCTCGGAACTGCGCCCCGATCTGGCACAGGGCGCGCAGGATTACGCGGGGGACTACGATGACCCCGAACTTGCGGCGCAACTGGCCAAGGATGAAAAGGACAGCAAAGACACCGAAACCTTCTGATCCCATCCCGGTGGCCCCGCCGCGATCTTGGCGGGGCCAGCCCTTTAGGTGAAAGCCATTGATATGATACTATTTTTATGCTCGCCCAACGATATATCGGCGCGCCATTTCGTGACCGGCCTGCGGCGCCATCATGGTCTCGCCGCTCAGATCATCACCCCGCAGGAATTGGTCTATGCCCCTGATATGGAGCATCGGCTAAACGGCACCGACACCTTTAGCAGCGTGACGCTAAAATCGCACGGCACGCTCGACAGCCGTTCGATCACCGGCGTGGTCAACCGGCTGGAGTTTCTGCCCGACGCGCATCTGGCGCGGGTCAATGCCACGGACCGCGCCTATAGTCAGCAGGAGTTGCTGGCGATCTGGTCAAGCTGGATAAGTGCGCTGCCCTGCCCCGTCATCAACCGGCCAACGGCGATTTGCGTGACCGGGCCGCTCTTTCACCCCGCCATCTGGCAGCACCACGCCGCCGCGGCGGGCCTGCCGACGGCACCGATGCTCTATGACGTTGATCTGCCCGATCCGGTGGCGCCCGCACCGATGCACTCGGTGATCGTCTGCAAGGACCAATGCCACGGCGCATCCCTGCCGCCCGGTCTGTTCGGGGCCTGCTGCGATCTGGCACGCCTTGCCGGGCTCGACATGCTTGAGGTGATGTTCGGTCAGGGGCCGTCGGGCGCGGTGTTTTCGCATGCCTCGCCGATCCCTGACCTTGGCCGCGCACAACCCGGCCTTTTGGCACAGGTGGCGCACATCTTTCAGGAGGGTGCGCCATGATCGTGCTGGCCGGATTACCCGATGAGCCGCCCCTTGCCCGCGTCGCGACCGCGCTGGATGATCTCGGCATTGCCTTTCGCATGATTGACCAACGCCGCCACGCCGATCTGCATCTCACCTTTGATCCGGCGGGCGCGCAGGGCGTCTTGCAGGGCAATCTGCGCTGTGCGGGACAAGACGATATCGCCCTTGAAGAGGTCACCGGCCTTTATCAGCGGCTGCATTCCGACGAGAGTTTTCCCGAGCTGTGCAAGCTGGCGCAGGACGATCCGGCGCGGCAACGGTTTTCGCGTTTCGTGACGCTTTTCACGGTGTTTTCCGACCTCTGCACCGGCAGGGTTCTGAACCGGACACCGGGGATGGGCACCAATAATTCCAAGCCGTTTCAGGCCCAAATCATTGCCCGCGCCGGTTTTGGCATTCCGCGCACCCTGATCACCAATGCCCCGGAGCGCGCCCGCGAATTTGTAGAGGATGCAACGACGCAGGGCCGCGAGGTGATCTTCAAATCCGCCAGTGCAGTGCGCTCGATTGTGCGCAGCGTCACGGCCGATGATCTGGCCCGGCTTGATCATTTGCGCATCTGCCCGGTGCAGTTTCAGGAGCGTGTCGAGGGCCGCGATGTGCGGGTGCATGTGGTCGGGAGCGAGGTCTTTGCCACGCGCATCACCACCACGGGCGTCGATTACCGCTATGCCAGCCGCGACGAGGGCGGCTCTACCGAGCTTGAGCCATTCGACCTTCCGCCCGAGGTGGCGAAGCGGGCCGTTGCCCTGTCGCAGATGCTTGATCTGCCGCTGGCGGGCATTGATCTGCGCGAAACGCCCGACGGCGATTGGGTGTGTTTCGAGGTCAACCCAAGCCCGGCCTATTCCTATTACGAGGCCAATACCGGTCAGCCGATTTCAACCGAGATCGCGCGGTATCTGGCGGGCTGATCGACCGAATGCACACGAAAAACGGCCCCCGTTCCGCTTGGGAACAGGGGCCGTTCGCATCGCGCACCGCCCTAGCGAGAGACGCAGAACGAGCGCCACATCGTCGTGTGCCGACTAACGGGGCTAAAGTAATTCGCGGCGGGGACAAAGTTGAGCTGGATCGCCCGATCCCAGGCCCGGAAATGCACCGTGAAACCGCACACATCCGGCAATTCGGTCGGAACGCTTTGCGCCGCCGCAACGCTTGCATAGGCCGCCGTCAGATCAAACCCGGTCTTGAGCGGCACAAGGATTGAATTCGGCGGCTGTGTACCCGTGCCATCAAGATCGGCCCGCCCGTCATCAAACTCGGGCTGATCGGCCGCAGTGGTGATCATATGGGCACCAACCACAAATCCACCCGACCAGCGCAGATCATATTTCCAGAAATGATCGTCATTGATCCGGCCCTTCATATCAAGAACCACAGGTTTGCCATCGCCTTCGACCTTGCATTGATCGCCAAGCGGCGAGGTCGCAGAGGCGCGGTAGATGTCAAACCACATATCGCCGGTGCCCGAGAAGGTCTGCAACAGGTTGTCCGGCAGGCTGATGCGGTCATTGTCGATCTGAACGCTCACCGCGCCGCTCACGTAGGTGGGGCTCGCAGCCCCGATTTCACGCATCACGAGGCGCACCCGCACCAGGGCATCACTTGCCCCGGCGGTCGAATCCCAGACCGCCAGGCTCGGCGGATCACCGCAGCCATCAAAGCGGCGATAATCCGTCACCGCGAACCAGCCAAGCGGGTCGCTGTCATAGACATCGTTGCGTGAAATCGGACAGGGCGACGCGGGAGTAGGGCGCACTATCCGGCGCCAGTTGTCGCTTGCGGGATGCACGACACCGGGATCGGCAAAGGTCGGAAACCCCGCGCCCTGGTCGATCTCTACCCGGTACTCGTACTTGGCAAGCTCCGGGCAGTTCACCACTTCGGGCATCGAGCCCTGAATGCGGATGTCATTGGCAAAAGGCCGCTGCGTGACCCCCGCAAAATCGGCAAGCCCGGTTGTAGGGTCGATCACCCCGACCTCGACGTTGCTGATGAAGGTGATCGACGGGGGCGCGCATTGCACCACGTCCCCCACGGTCTCATGCAGGGCATCAAGGCCCAGATCGCGGGTTGCCGGTTCCAGTGTTTTCAGCAGATCCCCCGCCTTGAGCCAGATCGACGGCCCCGGTTGAAGCACATCGCCATCGGTAAAGGGCACCCGCCCAAAGCCGACGATCTCGGTCGACATCAATTCGACCGGGACGTTTTCAATCGGGTCGAGCGCCGGGGTAAAGGCATCAAGCCCGTAATCGGCGCCGCGCACCGGAACACCGGCAGGAAGGGCCGGCAGCAGCGAGGCATTCGAGCGCACAATCACGCCGTCACGCGCCGACAAAAGATCCCCATCCAGAAACATCGGCTTGCCGATTTCCGGCGGCGTGCCTTCGGTCGAAAACCAGATGTCGATATCCAGTTCCTTCAAAAACCCCGCAAGCTGATCGGGATTGTCCCGAAGCCTGCCGGTGCGGGCCAGCTCTGCAAGACGGCGCAGCCGATCCTCCTTGCCGATGAGCGTGACCGCATCAAGGCCAAGATCAAGGGAACGCGGCAGCTTGAACCGCGCCAGAAGCGCCGCGTTGGGAATAATCCCGCCATTGGTGAACAACAGATCGCCCGCCGTGAACTGATCGCCGTTGGGGCTATCGAGTTCGGTGGAAAAGGCAATCAATTCACGTTTTTCATCGACCGCCGCGACCGCATCAAGACCAAGGTCGACCCGCGCAATATCGAACCGGCGGATCAGATCGGCGTTGCGCCGACAAATCCGCGCGCCCGTGGAAACATGCCAGGCCAAGAGGTCGCCATCCGAGATGATCGGATTGCCATCCGCGGGTTTCGGCCCTCGTGTCAGAAAATCCTCGGACGTTGAAAACAACAGGCCACTGCACGGATCGTCCTGTGCAAGGGCGCCACCCGGCAAACCGGCGACCGCCAGGAAAAACCCTCCGAAGGCTGCGGCCAACAACGGCCTCAATCGGAAACTGTGGTGTGAGACGTATTGAACACTCATCGACATAGCGAGGTCCTCCAATAAATATCCTCTGAGGCCGCCAAGGGTAGGCGGAAATTTTTTGTCGGAATTGACCGCAATCAATGCAGGGTTGTTTCAACCAAGGAATGACTACCGCCTAACGGAAACTGGCGAAACTTTGCCTGTTTGATGTTTCACCCGCCCAAGGGCCGCCAAAGGCCGCCGCCCGGCGCACCCATCGCGAGCCTCGACCGATTGATGCGAATCAACTTGAGGGTGTTGGAAATGCGCCACCATGGCCTCCGCGCCATGACCGCAAAACCGGGCGGGCGCATCGGATTGCAAGGAGGGTGATCATGCCATCTGTGTTTTGGAAGTACGTGCCGCTCAAGCCGATTTTCTACAATGGGCTGAACAAATTGTTCGGGCTGCGGTTTCTGAGTTGGCACACGCAAGCCCCGCTCCCGGTGGCGCGCCGCAACCCAAGTGCGGTTGTGGTCAATGACAAGATTTATGTCTTCGGCGGCGACGAGTTTGAAAAATATGTCGATGGCTACCTGATCACGATCCCGGGCGCGGACGTGTTGGAATACGACATGGCGAGCGGGGCATGGAGCACGGTAGGCACGATGCCCACGCCTCGCTCGCATTGTGCGGCCCTGCGATACGGCGCCACCAAGATCTGTGTCGTCGGCGGGTTCTCAAAAGAGCCCTATTCCTGGGGAAAGAGCAATGCGATCCAGATCTTCGATGTCGCCACAAAGACCTGGTCCTCGGGCGGCACGATCCAGATGCCGACAACCCTTTATGCGGCGGTCTTGATCGAGGATCGCTACATTTACGCCTTTGGTGGCCTTGGCGGCGAGGCCAGCGGCTTTCACCACTCGAATTACGTCTATCGTCAGGATATCGTGGACAACCTGTCGTCCTGGCCGGGAACCTACACCCCGATGCCGACGCCGCGCTATGGGCTGAGCGCGGTCGTGGGCAAGGATGGGTTAATCTATGCCCTCGGCGGGATGAACGATGCCGGTGCGCTCGCCACGGTCGAGGCCTATGACCCCGCCGCGAACACATGGCAAACCCGGTCGCCCATGCTCATGGCGCGCCGCCAGTTCGACGCCGTGGTCGGGCCAAACGGCCACATCTACGCCTTCGGCGGCATGAGCATGGGCGCCGCAATTCCATGGGCCGAGAAATACGATCCAACTACCGATAGCTGGTCGCCTCTGCCCGACCTGCCGGGCGCGCGCATGGATCACGCGGCCGTCCTTGCGCCGGACAACAGGATTTTCGTCATTGGCGGCCAGGAAAAAGACGGCTGCTTTGCCGATGCCGTGTTTCTGGACGCTGTCATCGCGTCCTCAGAGCCGGTCACCGATTGATCATCCGCAAAGATCGAAATCCGGCCTGATTGATCAACATCAAGGGTCTGCGGCGCGATCCATGTCACACAAAAGGTCTCGCGGAAGGGCGCAAGCCCGTCAGATCGCACCCCATTTTGGCGAGGGGCAACAGACGCCTGAGATCAGAGGCCCTCATCATGGCAAAGAAGAAACCCAAGGCAGATTTGCTCCCGACAGGGCTCGCGCCCGAGGTGCTGCGAGTGGAATGCGATCCGGGCGACATTGGCTTTGAGACCACCGCCAATCTGCGGTCCGTGCAAACCATGATCGGGCAGGACCGCGCCATCGACGCCATCAACCTTGCGGCCCGTATCGCGCATAAGGATTTCAACATCTACGTTCTGGGCCGCATGGGCATGGGCCGTCATGAAACCGTGTCCAAGCTGATTTCCGAACAGGCCGCTGACCGCCCTGCCCCTTCGGATTGGGTGTATGTCAACAATTTCGACGCGCCGCACAAACCCAACGCCATGCAGCTTCCGGCGGGCTCGGCGTCGCGTTTGAAATCCGCCATGCAGGATCTGGTCGACGATCTGGCCAACGAGATTCCGGCGCTGTTTGAATCCGAGGAATATCAGACCCAACGCCGCGCCATTGAAGAGGAATTTGGGCAAAGACACGAAGAGCCGATTGCGGAATTTGCCGAGCGTGCCGCGAAAGACGGTGTCGCCCTCTTGCGCACGCCGATGGGGTTCATGCTGGCCGCAATCATTGATGGCAAGCCGATAAAGCCCGAGGTCTATGAGGCGCTCGCGCCAGAAGAACGCGAAGAAATCGACGCCAAGGTGGAGCGGCTGCAAGACCAGCTTGCCGACGTGCTTCGTCATGGGCCGCAACTTGAAAAGGAATACCGCCAGCGGATCGAAGAGTTGCATGCCGGGCTGGCCGAGCGGGTCGTGTCGCTTCGGGTCAAAGAGGTCGCAGATCAGTTCAGGAAAATTGCCGAGGTCGGCACCTATCTCGAACATGTCCGCAAGGACATGATCTCGAACGCCGAGTTATTTCTGATCTCCAAGGAAGAGGAGAACAACGGCCCCTTCCCCGAAGTGATCCGAAAATTCCACCTTGAGCCACAGTTTGACAGATACGCCGTCAACATCATGGTCTCGCATGATGTCTCAAAGGACGTCGCCGCGCCGGTTGTCAGCGAAGACTTGCCAACCCTGCATCACCTGACCGGCCGGATCGAGCATATTTCGGAAATGGGCACGCTGGTGACCAATTTCACCCTGATCAAGCCCGGCGCCCTGCACCGCGCGAATGGCGGCTTTCTCGTGCTTGACGCCGTGCGCCTCTTGTCCGAGCCCTACGCCTGGGAGGCGCTCAAGCGCAGCCTGCAAAGCCAGTCGATTTCGATCACCTCGCTTAGCGACCGGCTTGGCCTTGTGTCGACCATCTCGCTTGAGCCGGACCCGATCCCGCTCAACCTTCGGGTGGTTCTGATCGGCGACCGGCGCCTGCACATGCTGCTTTGCCTGCTCGACCCGGAGTTCAACGAGCTGTTCAAGCTTCAGGCCGATTTTGAGGATGACCTGCCCAGAACCGCCAAGAACACCCGCCTTATGGCGCGGGTCGTCGCGGGCTATGCCCAACAGGAAAACCTGCGCCCGATGAGCGCGGCGGCGGTCGCGGCGCTTCTGGATCAGGCGGTGCGGCTGGCCGATGACAGCACGAAATTCACCCTGCAACTTGGCGCGCTCAAGGACGTGATGCGCGAGGCGGATCACTATGCCGGGCAAGCGGGCAAGGAGCAGATCACCGACGCCGATATTGCACAGGCCATCAATCAGGCCGACAGACGCGCCTCGCGCATTCAGGAGCGCCTGCAAGAGGCGGTCGCGCGCAAGACCATCCTGATCGACACCGCCGGATCGGTGGTTGGACAGGTCAACGGCCTCTCGGTGGTCGGCACCGGCCAGCATTACTTTGGCCGCCCGTCGCGTATCACCGCGCGCGTCAGGATGGGGGCCGGCAAGGTGATCGACATCGAGCGCGAGGTTGAACTGGGTGGCCCGCTGCATTCAAAGGGCGTGCTGATCCTTGGCGGTTTCCTGGCCTCTCGCTATGCGCGTGACGTGCCGATGTCCCTGCATGCCAGCCTTGTGTTTGAACAAAGCTATGGCGGTGTCGACGGCGATAGCGCCTCGTCCGCCGAGCTTTACGCGCTGCTCTCGGCCCTGTCCGGCGTGCCCATCCGGCAAGGGTTTGCGGTCACCGGATCGGTCAACCAGAATGGCGAGGTTCAGGCCATCGGCGGCGTCAATGAAAAGATCGAAGGTTTTTTTGACACCTGCAAGGCGCGGCGGCTGACCGGCGATCAGGGCGTTCTTATCCCGGCGGCGAATGTCGAGCATCTGATGCTGCGCCGCGATGTCGTCGAGGCGGCAAGAGCCGGTAAATTCAGGGTGATTGCGATCAAGACCATCGATGAAGGCATCGAGGCCCTGACCGGGCGCGTGGCCGGCAAACGCAAACGCAGCGGCGCCTTTCCCGAGGGCAGCATAAATGCGCTTGTGGAGGCGCAGCTAAAGACCTTTGCCGAGACCCGACGCCGCTTTGTCAAGGATGTCGCGGCCCCGCCAAAGCCGGAGGATAGGACGTGACCACCCCGCCGCGCGCCGAAACCCGCATCCTGATTGGCGCCGGGTCTTTTGCCGATGCAACCGCCGCCCTCAAGATCCTCGGCCGATTGGCGGGGGGGGTGAATGTCGCCTTTGGCGGGCTGTTGATCGAAGACCGGGACATGCTGAACATCTGTCAGATTCCAAATCAACGGGTTGTGTCGGCCAGCGGCACGCTTGTCTTCGCCCCAAGCCCGGCACAGCTTCGCACCGTCCTTGAGGCCGATGCAAAGGCCTTTCAGCGCTCCCTCGCAGAGATTGCCGGGCCTGCCGGTGCCGCCTGGAGCTTTGAGCATTCTATCGGCGATCTTGTGCAGCAAGCCCTGACGGCCTCTGCCGGGTGGGACATCGTCGTGGTCGGGCACCGAAGCGTGCATCCGATGCGCGGCAAGATCATTTCGCTCAGGGCCGCGCCGGTGGCGGATGACGCGCTTGAGGCGTTTTCCGATCAGCTGGCCAGCGCCCTGGCAGTCGACCATCTCCTGTTCTCGGTCGGTGGCCAATCCGATACCACACCCCGGTCACATGCCTTTGCCGACCTCGACGGCGCACTGGCGGCTCTGGCGCGCATGAATGTTCAGGCGGTCCTGCTTGACCTCGCGCACGGGCCAGTCCGCACTCCGGATCAGCTGCGTCAAGTGCTTGAGGTCGCGCGCTGTCCTCTGTTTGTGTTCGGGGCGGCGGGTTCGGGCGATCAACTTGAGCACAGCACGCAAATCCCGCCCAGCCAAGACCGCCCCTAGACCCGCCGCAAGGCGCAAATTCGCTTCTTCCCCGGCACAACAAAAAGACTGCGCCGTTTGAGCAAGATCAACAAATCGACGCATCGTCTCGCTAGACTGGCAGCAAGAAATGAGGGGTGGCCATGTTCAAGAACGCCGTCAAGATATTCACACTCAACAAGTTTGACATCAAGGTTGATCCAAGCTGGCTATTGATTGCCGCGCTGATCACCTGGAGCCTGTCACGCCAGTATTTTCCAAACGTCCTTCCGGGGCAGACAAGCGATGTCTATCTGGTCATGGCGATTGCCGCGATGCTGTGTTTTTTCGGCTCGCTCCTGCTGCATGAGCTGGCCCATTCGGTGGTGGCCCGAAGCTATGGGTTGCAGATCAAAAGCATCACCCTCTTTCTTTTCGGCGGCGTGGCCGAGCTTGCATCCGACCCCCAAACCGCCGCCGTGGAGTTTCAGGTGGCCCTGGTCGGCCCGGTGATGAGCTTTGCACTGGCCTTTGGCTTTTGGGTGTTTGCCGGGGTCGTGGCGATGGCGTCGATGCCTGCACCGATCATCGAGGTTCTGTCCTATCTTTCGGTCATCAACCTTGTGCTGGCGTTGTTCAATCTTGTCCCGGCCTTTCCGCTGGATGGCGGTCGTGTGTTGCGCGCCTATCTGTGGCATCGCAACGGCGACATCCTTCGCGCGACCGAATTGGCGGCGAAATCAGGCGCGGTTTTCGCCTATGCCCTGATGGCCCTGGGCCTGTTGGCGCTCTTTCAGGGCGCGACGGTGACCGGGCTTTGGCATATCCTGATTGGCGGTTTCGTGCTTTTTGCCGCAAGAGGAAGCTATCAGGCGCAATTGATGCGCAGCGCCTTTGACGGCAAAACCGTCAAGGCCCTGATGACCAGAGATCCGGTTGTTGTCGGGCCGGACATGACGCTGAACGACATGTTCAACCTGATCATGTTGAAACACCGCATCAGCTTTGTTCCGGTGGTCGAGGATCGCGTTCTGCTTGGTCATATCGACACGGCGGTTCTTACCGGGATCGACCGGGAAAACTGGGCCGACACCCGCGTCGGCGATGTTTTCACCACGCTGGACGTGTCAACCAGGGTGCGCTCTGACCTGCCGATCAGGGATCTGATATCGCTTATCGCCAAGACCGGGCGGCGGAAGTTTCTGGTGACAGACAATCACGCCTTGCTCGGGGTGATCACCCTGTCGGATTTGACGGCCTATCTCCACCTCTCGGCAATGCTTGCCCATCCATCCAAGGGCGGTTGAGGTCATGACTGAAATCCTGATCATCCAGGGCCATCCCGACGCCTCGGAGACTCATCTGCGCCATGCGATAGCTGAGGAATATCGCAGCGGCGCCGAGGCCGCAGGCCACCGCGTGACGGTGATTGATATCGCCCAGCAGGATGTGCCTTTTCTGCGCACGCAGGCGGAGTGGGAAGGCTCGGATTGGCCACCTATCTGCGCCCCGGCGCAGGCCGCGATTTCGGCGGCAGAGCATCTGGTCTTTGTCTACCCTCTCTGGATAGGGGATGTTCCTGCCCTGCTGAAAGCCTGGATCGAACAGGTGTTTCGCAAGGGCTTTGCCTTTGAGATGGACCGGCACGGATGGCATCCTGCACTTCGCGGAAAATCGGCGCGGGTGATCGTGACCATGGGTATGCCGGGCTTCGTTTACCGATGGTTCTTTTTCGCGCATTCCCTGCGCAGCCTTGATCGCAATATCCTAAAGTTCTGCGGCATCCGCCCGGTCCGCTGGAGCATCCTCGGCCATGCCGAAGACCCAAACGGACGGGCGCAGACCCGGTTTCTGGCAAAGGCCAGACAGCTTGGCCTGCGCGCCCGCTGACCGTTTTCGGGGGCCACTCGTAAAGCCCCCGATCACAGAATTCATCTCGACCGTTTCAGGGCCGAGCTAGGTGGCGATGATGTCGTCCAGATGCCTTTGCAGGCTGTCCAGCGGCACATTCGACAGATCCTTGGAGATTTCACCCACAATCACGCCTCGCACTGGCGGCGTAAGCGCCTTGCGCATCACCCCGAGCATATGCGGGCCTGATACCATCACGAGCCGGTCAAAGTCTTTTCTGGCAAGCGAGACCTCAAGATCACGGGCAATCTCCTTGGCGAAGACCTGATCGGCGTATTCTTGCGGGTCACCCTGATCGACCGCGCTGATGCCCGGCCCGGCGCTGCTGTGGCCAACCCCGGCCTCGGATGAAAACCCGGTCGCGGGTTTAGCACTCCAGGCCTTATCCTCCAAGACGGCAAGCCCTTTGCCCGGCCCTCTATTGACCACGACACTGGCATTGCGCGCGTCTGCCAAAACTACCCAAGTCACAATCGGTTTCATGTCACACTCCAGAATTTATATCTTCGTCCTTTGTCGCAGATGATGGCGCCCGGACCTTGAGCAATATCAATTGTGACTTGCGTTAAACCTCGAGATGTTGGCACGCTTGGGAAACAAGACGGGACAGAACGTGGAAAACACCGCCCAGGACAGCGCATTGCTGAATGCAATCATGGACGCCGCCGTTGACGCGATGATCATATCGGACGCGCGGGGCGTGATTCTGCGTGCCAATCGGGCCGCAGCGCAGATGTTTGGATACGATATCACCGAGATGATCGGGCAAACCATCAACCTTCTGATGCCCGAAGCGTTTGCCAGCCTGCACGACGGGTTCATGTCGCATTACACCCGGACCAGCGAGAAACATATCATCGACACCGGCCGCGATATCAAAGGTCAGCGCAAGGACGCAAGCGTTTTCCCCCTGCATATTTCCGTTGGCGAAACAGAGACGGCGGGCGGCGCGATGTTCGTCAGCATCATGCATGACCTGACCTATCGCCATGCGACCCAGGCGGCCCTTTCCCGGTCACAACGCCTTGACGCCATCGGCCAGATGACAGCGGGAATTGCCCATGATTTCAACAACCTGCTAACGGTTGTGATCGGAAATCTCGAATTGCTGGAAATGCGCGGGCCAACGGACAAGCAGACGCCGCTGATCCGCGACGCGATGGATGCCGCCGAACTTGGCGCCGATCTGACTTCGCGGCTGATGGTGTTTGCGCGTAAAAGCAACCTCAAACCGGTGGAATCCAACCTACGTGACCTTTGCAAGGTGGCCTTGAACCTCCTCAAGCGCACCCTTGGTGCAGCCTATCGCATAAGAACGGATTTCGCGGCGGATCTGAAACCCGTCATGGTCGATCCGGTCGAATTGAAAGCGGCGCTGATCAACCTTGCGCTGAATGCACGCGACGCCATGGGGCAAAAGGGCGAATTGCTGATTTCCCTTGCCAACGTCACGATCGACGACACTTATATGGCGCAGGAAACCGACATAGAGTCCGGCGAATATGTGCGCCTTTCGGTAAGCGATAATGGCAAAGGCATGACACCCGAGGCCCAGCGACGCGCCTTTGAACCCTTTTTCACCACAAGGACCGAAAGCGGCGGCACCGGGCTTGGCCTGTCCATGGTTTACGGCTTCGTGCGCCAGTCCGGTGGCCATATCACGCTCTATAGCGAACTCGGCCACGGCACGAGTTTCGGGCTGTATTTTCCGGTCTCCGGCATTTGTGCCGCCCCCGAGAGCGACGAGGTCTTTCAACAGCGCGAGGGCGCCTTGCCACATGGTCATGACCAGGTCGTGCTTGTTGTCGAGGACAATCCCAAAGTGCGCCAGCTTGCGGTCGATCGCATCCGCAAGCTTGGCTATCACACCGAAGAGGCCGAGACCGGCGATGCCGCCTTTGAAAGGCTACAGGCGGGCTTGCAGGCGGATATCGTGTTTTCCGATCTCGTGATGCCCGGCAAGCTGAGCGGATACGAGCTTGCCGCAAAGGTTCAAACAGAATTTCCGTCAATCAAGGTCCTGTTGACATCCGGCTATGCAAGCGATGTGGTCACCGCAAAAATGCAGCATTCGCAAAGCCAGAATATCCTGCACAAGCCCTACCATCACGCCGATCTGGCGCAGCGGCTTCAGGCGCTTTTGGTTGCGCCATCCGAGGATTGAGTGATCTCCACATCGCCGACAAAGGTATAGCCGATACCGCGCACGGTCTTGATCAGCTTGGGTTCTGACGGATCGCGTTCGATCTTTTTGCGCAGGCGCGCGACCTGATTGTCGATGGTGCGGTCAAGCGGGCTCCATTCGATACCGCCCACCAGATCCATCAACTGATCGCGCGACAAGACACGTTTCGGGCGTTCCAGAAACACCTTGAGCAGCTTGAAATCGCCCGTCGTCAGCCCACAGTCGGTGCCATCCCTGTCCAGCACCTCAAGCCGATCCGCCAGAACGGTGATCCCGTCAAAGCAATACCTGCCGCCGCTCTCGCCCTGTGCCGTCACAGGTGCGGCGTCAACGGGGTCGTCCGATACGGCGGGGCCACTGCTTCGGCGCAGAACGCTGCGCACGCGGGCCACCACTTCGCGGGTGTGAAACGGTTTGGTGATGTAATCGTCAGCACCGATTTCCAGGCCGACGACGCGGTCAATCACATCGTCTTTGCCACTCACCATGATGATCGGCACCTGCGACGTGGCGCGGATCGCGCGCGCCACTTCAATACCGTTGTCGGCGCCAAGATTGATATCCAGCGTGACAAGGTCGGGCGCAAAGGCCTTGATTTGCTCAAATGCCTCTTCGGCATTCATGGCCTCGCACACGCCGAGGCCTTCACCCTCCAGAACATTGCGCAGGAGGGTTCTGATCTTTGGATCGTCATCAACAACAAGAATCGTCTTGCGCGTCATCGCTCAGCCTTCTCCGGAAATTTGCAGATACAGACAGTCGAACCATTAATCAGGGGATATATGCCCCTTCGATACAAATTGATGCAAAACTCATAACATCCAGCCTAACCCCTATTACAATGGCTGTCCAAGTTGACCTCATTAAACCTTAGGGGGTCCTGCCAATGTATGTCACTATTTCATCTGAACAAGCAAACAATGCGCGGCCGCTTCGCTCTGCAAGCAAGCAGCCGACACCTATTGCCAAGGCTTTCAAAGCTGGCGCCAACCTTTATTTCGAAGGCGACAGAGTCGAACGCATTTACCAGGTATGCTCTGGCGTCCTGCGCCTCACTCGCCTGCTCGAGGATGGCCGCCGTCAGGTGATCGCCTTCGGCTTTCCCGGTGATATTGTTGGATTTCCCTGTGATGGGCGGTATCATACCGATTGTGACGTTCTGACCGAAGCGCGGTTGCAGGCCTACCATTTGTCGGCGCTGGAAGGTGAGAGCGGCAACCCGGAGCTTCACAAGGAACTGCTTCAGGCGGCCCTGCGCGAGATAAGCGCCATGCAGGATCACTTCATGATGCTTGGGCGTAAATCCGCCATCGAAAAGGTTGCCTCATTTTTGTGCGTCCTGACTGAAAGAATGAGCAGGGACACAGGGCCACGCAATCAGGCGTTCTTGCCGATGAGCCGCTCAGACATTGCCGATTTTCTGGGCCTGACCACGGAAACCGTCAGCCGCACCCTGAGCCAGCTTCGCAAACGCGGGATCATTGCGATCAACAATATCCATACAATCATGGTCTTGCAGCCCCAGGCGCTGTTCGGGCTGTCGCAAGGGCATGAAGGCATGGATTGCCCGACAAAGCCCGACCTGCACGGTCTCGCGCGGGCCTGCTAAAGCATGTTGCTCAAAAGCGGGAACCGGTTTTGAGCGTCTCGGACATGCTCTGACGTCACAAACACGCCCGCCAGCGCCCTCAGGGCGCTGGCCACAACGACCGGATATCTTCGGACAGGCTGACGCGGACATCGTGAATTTCGCCCGCGCTCAGACGGTCATTCAAGAGCGCAAAGACGCATGCGATATCTTCCGCTCCGCGATATTCATCGGTGTTTTCCATCTGTGAGGCGATATAACCTGCGAAGGCTTGAGCCCTGCGCTCCTTGATCGGTGTTTTCTTGGGCATCCAGCCCTCAAAGAACATGCCCCGGATCAACAGAGGAAGCTGCGCGGAAAGCTGTGCAAGCTCATCCGGCGACAGGTGATCGCGCAGATGTTGCAAGGTCACCCGCAACAGCCGCAGCACGCTGCGGCTTGAATACCACCCCAGACGCGCGGTCAGGTCGTTGATCCATTCGTGGGTCAGGTGAACCGTGTGGTCAATCACTTCGAGACCTTGGGCAGACATGCGTATTCTCCTTTTGCGGGGTCAAGTTTTGGTAGGCTTCATGTCGACATCAAGCGACTGGCCCGAGTTGCCTATGAAATGGGTCAATAGCGTCGTGGTCATCGCGCCGATCCCCAGGAGAACAAGGGTGTAATTCGCCACCCAGCCGACAAAGGGGATAAAGTTCAACAAGGCGATGACAATGATCGCTCCCGCGAACACCACGAGGCGGGCCGCCGTCCCGGCCTCGGGATCGCCCCCGAAGCCAACCCAGACACGCATCGCCACCGCATAGGCCCCAAGCGCATAGCCAAGCGTCCATGCCGCGATGATGCCGAGCACGACAATCGGCACAAAGGGCAATCCGACAATCGTCAGACCGGTGACCGGCACCATGCCGAACAGGACCGACAGCCCGGCAATCCCCGCAATCAGGGTCCGGCCGGGGCCTGCGACAATGCTTTTGCGCATGGCCTCAAGACGTTTCGGCATGACCCCGAGCGCAAGCGCGCCGAGAGCGACGAAAAACAGCAGTGAAATGATGAACCCAAAGACGATCGAGGCGAATGTCGGCAACATCGGCATTTCCCGCATCCGGCCCATATCCACGAACTCATCCCACACCTCAAGGGGCGACAGTTTCTTGAACACCACGCGGCTCGCGGGGGCCACTTGCTCGGGCACGTCAATTCTGTCTTCCATGCTATAGGTGAGCGTCCCTGTGACGACCGCCTTTGGCCCAAAAGACAGGGTCTTGGCAAGAATACGCACATCCCCCGTGATCGGCGCGTTCAGCACGACCTCTCGCCCGCTCACGGACAAGGCACCCGCAACTGGCCCCTCGATGGTGACGGTCTTGCCCAGAAGACGCGCATTGCCACTGGTCTGCGCGCTGTCTTCGGTGCGCAGGCTAATGCCGGCGGCCGTAAGATCGCGGGCAATCGCCCCGCGCAAAACAACCGTCGCCCCGAACGCATAAAGGTCTTCGCGCGTGTCGGCGCTGACCGAGACATCGAAACCGGCCACGTGCAAATCCCCCTCGCTCACGCCACGCGCCACCGCCGATTGCGCGGCGATAAAGCTGTCGCCTTGGGTATCGAGTGTCTCGGTGATCGACGCTCCGGACATGAAGGTATCGCTGCCGCTCCGGGTCACCGTGACCGGTTCGCCCAAAGCGGGCAGAGCAAGCCCCACAAGCAAGCAGAGGGCTGCAATATGTCGGGACAGGGAAAGAGGCATGGTGGTCTCCTGAAGGTTTCGCATCAGACTCTCGAAGTCATACCCCGCTTGCCCGCTGCGCAATTGACGCGGATCAATCCGGCACCGAACCCGAATTGATCTTGATCATCCGCGCGCCAAAGCAACGGTCTAACATTGTTCTGGATCAGTGCGCCGAGGACAAAACCAGACATGCCAGAGGACACCATCATCAAGTCAGAGGCGGCGGCAAAAGCCGCAAATATGGTCGACTACGCAGCCACCTATGACAGCTTTCGCTGGGAGGACGCGCGCCGCGAGATTGATGGATTGCCGGGCGGGCACCTCAACATCGCCTATGAGGCGATTGAGCGGCATGTCGCGGCCGGTCACGGCGCGCAGGTGGCGCTGCGCTGGATCGCGAAATCCGGTGAGCGGACCGATTACACTTATCTCGAGCTGTCGCAGCTGACCAATCGCTTTGCCAACGTGCTGCGCAGTCACGGCATTGAAAAAGGCGCGCGGGTCTATTCGCTGTTGGGGCGCACGCCCGATCTCTACATCGCGGCGCTTGGCACGCTAAAGGCGGGCTGCGTGTTCTGCCCGCTGTTTTCCGCATTTGGCCCAGAGCCTATTCGCGCGCGGATGGAGATCGGCGGCGCGAATGTCCTGATCACCACGGCGCGGCTTTACAAACGCAAGGTCAGCGCCCTGCGCGATCTGCTGCCGGATCTGCGCCATGTGTTTCTAAGCGATGGCATGGCAGAGGGCACCGACCAACTGTCGCCCCTGATGGAGGCCGCCTCGCCCGAGTTCACCGCCGAACCGATGCACCCCGAAGACACCGCGCTTTTACATTTCACCTCTGGCACCACCGGTAAGCCCAAGGGCGTGGTGCATGTGCATGACGCGGTTGTGGCCCATCACATGACCGGGCGCCTCGCGCTCGACCTGAGGCCCGGCAATACCTATTGGTGCACCGCCGATCCCGGATGGGTGACGGGCACCTCCTATGGCATCATCGCGCCTCTGAGCAACCGCGTGACGATGATAATAGACGAGGCTGAATTTGACGTGGCCCGCTGGTATGACATCCTCGACCGGGAAAGCGTGAACGTCTGGTACACCGCGCCCACAGCGATCCGGATGCTGATGAAGGCGGGCGTTGAGGCCACCAAAGGGCATGATTTCTCGTCCCTGCGGTTCATGGCCAGTGTCGGCGAGCCGCTGAACCCCGAGGCGGTGATCTGGGGCAATGACGTCTTCGGCATGCCATTCCACGACAATTGGTGGCAGACTGAAACCGGCGGCATCATGATCGCCAATTTCGCCGCGATGGATGTCAGACCCGGCTCGATGGGCAAGCCGCTTCCGGGGATCAGGGCGGGCATTGTCGAGGTGACAGAGGATGGCCTTTGCGAGGTAACCAAGCCTCTGGCGATAGGCGAGCTGGCGTTGCGCCCGGGCTGGCCGTCGATGATGCGCGGCTATCTGCACGAAAATGCGCGGTATGAAAAATGCTTTCGCGACGGCTGGTATCTCACCGGCGATCTGGCGATGCGCGACAGTGACGGGTATTTCTGGTTCGTGGGCCGCAGCAATGACCTGATCAAAAGCGCCGGCCACCTGATCGGCCCGTTCGAGGTTGAAAGCGCGCTGATGGAACACGAGGCCGTCGCCGAGGTCGCCGTCATCGGCGTGCCCGATGAAACGGCTGGCGAGCGGGTCAAGGCCTTTGTCGGGCTGAAACCGGGCTATGCGCCCACCGAAGAGTTGATGCTTGAGCTAAGCGGCCATGCCCGCAAACGGCTTGGCCCCGCCGTTGCCCCGAAAGAAATCGCGTTTCGCAAGAACCTGCCGAAAACCCGAAGCGGCAAGATCATGCGTCGCCTGTTGCGGGCGCGCGAATTGGGCCTGCCGGAAGGCGACATATCGACATTGGAAAGTGATGAGCAATGACAGCGCCCCCTCTCAAACCCCGTCTCGATCATGACCACGTGCGCGACCTGCTCAAGGCGATGATCCGCATCCGCCGCTTTGAAGACAAATGCGCAGAGCTATATACCCAACAGAAAATCCGCGGCTTTCTGCATCTCTATGACGGGGAAGAGGCGATTGCCGCGGGCATCATCCCGCTTCTGGGTGCGCAGGATCGGGTGGTGGCGACCTACCGCGAGCATGGTCATGCCCTGGTGCGCGGCATTGCGATGAGCCACATCCTGGCCGAAATGTACGGCAAGGCCGAGGGCTGTGCCGGGGGGCGTGGCGGCTCGATGCATCTCTTTAGCCGCGATCACCTGTTTTACGGCGGCAACGCCATCGTGGGCGGCGGCTTGCCGATGGCCGTGGGCCTTGGTCTCGCCGACCGGATGGAAGCGCGCGATAGCGTGACGGCCTGTTTTTGCGGCGAAGGCGCCGTTGCCGAGGGCGAGTTTCACGAAAGCCTGAACCTTGCCGCGCTCTGGGGGCTGCCGGTTCTGTTTGTCTGCGAAAACAACGGCTATGCCATGGGCACAGCCCTGAGCCTGTCTGAATCGCAAACCGACATCAGCGCAAAAGCCGCCTGCTATGGCATAGAGAGCGCCTCGGTCGACGGCATGGATGTCGTCGCCGTCGAGGTCGCCGCACGCCGCGCCCTGCGCCACATCGCAGAGACCGGCCAACCCTATTTCCTTGAATGCCGCACCTATCGCTTTCGCGCCCATTCGATGTTTGACGCCCAGCTTTACCGCTCCAAGGAAGAGGTGGCGGAATGGCGCGAAAAGGGGCCGATCCTGCGGTTTCAGACATGGCTTGATCAAAACGGGCTGCTGCATTCGGATGAGGTCTCAAAAATCATCGTCGAGATCGACGAAGAGATCGCCACGGCCGTCGCCTTTGCCGAGGCCGGGACAGACGAGCCGCTGGAAAGCCTGACGCGGTTTGTCATGTCGCCCGAGCGCCCGGCCCCGCCCGCGCCCGTTAAACCCGGCCCGATGATCCCGACCACCTATCGCGAGGCCGTCCGCGGCGCAATTGTCGATGCCATGACGCGCGACCCCAAGGTGTTCTTGATGGGTGAGGATGTCGGCCATTACGGCGGCTGCTATGCGGTCAGCAAGGGCCTGCTGGATCAATTCGGCCCCGAGCGGATTCGTGACACGCCCCTGTCGGAATCCGGCTTTACCGGGGCCGGGATCGGCGCGGCAATCGCCGGAATGAGCCCGATCGTCGAGGTGATGACGGTCAATTTCTCGCTTCTGGCGCTGGATCAGATTCTCAACACCGCCGCCACCCTGCGCCACATGTCCAACAATCAGTTTGGCGTGCCGGTGGTGATCCGCATGGCGACGGGGGCCGGCAAACAGCTTGCGGCGCAACATTCGCATTCGCTTGAGGGCTGGTATGCCCATATTCCGGGATTGCGCGTGCTGGCCCCCGCCACGATGGAGGATGCGCGCGGCATGCTCTGGACCGCCTTGCAAGACCCTGATCCGGTGCTGATTTTCGAGAACGTGATGCTTTATAACCGCGAGGGCGAGATTGCCGAAAACGCCGGTCCCGTCGATATCGACCGCGCCGCGATCCGGCGGGATGGCAGCGATGTCTCGCTGATCACCTATGGCGGCTCGCTGTTCAAGGCGCTTGAGGCCGCCGATCAGCTGGCCGAGGCGGGCATCTCGGCAGAGGTCATTGACCTGCGAAGCCTGCGACCGCTCGACATGAAGACGATCATCGCCTCGGTCACCAAGACCCGCCGTGCGGTGATGGTCGATGAAGGCTGGAAAAGCGGAAGCCTCGCGGCAGAGATCGGCATGCGGCTGGCCGAAGACGCCTTTTACGACCTCGACGCGCCGCTTGCCCGCGTCTGTAGCCAAGAGGTGCCGATCCCCTATGCACAGCACCTCGAACAGGCCGCAATCCCCCAGACCGCGCGGATCGTCGCGACGGTCAGACAGATAATGGACACCACGCCATGAGCGCATTTCTCATGCCCTCGCTTGGCGCAGATATGGAGGCCGGAACCTTGGTGGAACAGTTGATGTCGCCCGGCGACAACGTAAGGCGCGGCGATGTAATCGCCGCTGTCGAAACCCAGAAAGGCGTGATCGAAATCGAGGTTTTCGAGGATGGCGTGCTTGAGGATTGGCTTGTCGATCCGGGCACCAAAGTCCCGGTCGGCACGCCGCTCGCGATGATCCGCTCAGCGGCAAACAGCGCCGCCGACCCGGACACGCCAGAACCCGAAGCGCCCCAGCCGCATGATCCCAAACCCGCATCTGTGCCGCGCGAAGACCCTGCGCCGCACGATCCTGCGCCTAAAGGGCCGGGCCCGGAAGTGCCGGCGCCAGAGGGGCCCTTCCCCGAAATCCCGATGCCCGAAGACCGCGCCCGAAGCGAGGTAAAGCCGATCCAATCCCGCCCACGCATAAGCCCGGCGGCGCGCCGTCTGGCGGCGCAGACCGGGGTTGACCTAAGCCGCCTCGCCCCCGGCGCGGCTAGGCCGATCACCCGCTCGGACATCGCGGCCATGGCCAAGCCGAAGCCCGAGGCGCAAAGCGACATGCGCGCCGCCATCGCCGCCGCCATGAGCCGTTCCAAACGCGAAATCCCGCATTATTACCTGTCCCATACCGTCGATCTGACCAAGGCAGAGGCCTTTATCACCGCCGAGAATGCCACGCGCGCGCCGGATGAAAGGTTGCTTTTGGGCGTGCTTTATCTCAAGGCGCTTGCCCGCGCGGTGAAAAAGGTGCCGGAAATGAACGGCACGTTTGAAGAGGGTCACTTTCATCAAAGCGAGGCGGTGCATGCGGGTCTTGCCATCGCGCTGCGCAGCGGCGGATTGGTGGCCCCGGCCCTGTTTGACACCGACAGGCAAAATCTTGACGACCTGATGACGTCGATGCGCGACCTGATCGCGCGGGTGCGCGCCGGGCGCTATCGCGCGCGCGAGTTGTCAGATGCCACGATCACCCTCACCAGCCTTGGGGATCGCGGCGTGGATCAGCTTTACGGCGTGATCTATCCGCCGCAGGTGGCGATTGTCGGGGTCGGAACCCCGGCCCTGCGCCCCTGGGTCGAGGGCAAGAAAGTCGTACCGCGCCTCACCGCCACACTCACGCTTGCAGCCGATCACCGGGTCAGCGACGGCCGCCGTGGCGCGCTGTTTCTCAGCGCAATCGCCAAGCACCTGCAAGATCCGGAAACGCTATGACAGAGACAAACATTGACGCCGCCCTCGCCGAAGAACTTCACCGCATCGCGCCTGATATCGCGCTGGATGACATCGACCGCACGCAGGATCTGCGCGAGGAATTCGATATCGATTCAATGGATTTCCTGACCCTCGTCACCGCGCTTGGCAAACGCTTTGACCTCGACATGCCCGAGGCCGATTATCCGAAAATGCAAAGCTATGACGCCTTGCTGGCGTATTTGCGCAGCAAAATGGCATAGGCGGCAAATCGGCCAATCACTCGGACACAAGCGCCTCGATTTCCGTGCCTTCCGCGATCTCTTCCGCGGGGTGTAGGATCACGGTTTCGCCCGCCTCAAGCCCGCTCAGGACCTCGGCAAAAGAGGTGTTGCGCCGCCCGATCTCGAGGCGTCTCAGGCGCGCGGTGGTTCCCTCGGCCACGAACACCGCCCAACTGTCGCCTTGCCGAAAGACGGCACTCAGCGGCACGGCAAGAACATCGTCGCTTTCCCATTCAACCGCGCGCAGGAAAACCGAAAACCCGTCGCCAAGCTCGGGGCGTTGCTCGGGCGGGGTTATCAGGTCAAACACCACATCGACGCGCTGTTCTTCGATGCCGAGGGCCGAAACCTTGGTATAGGCCGACGGCTCGATCTTGGAAATCCGCGCCTCAAGCGGGTCATCGCCGCCCCAGCGTTCGACAATCGCGCGATCGCCCAGATCAAGGCGGACGGCATCGGTCGACAAAAGATCGGCGACAATCTCAAGGTCATCGGGCTGACCCACCGACAAAAGCCGCATGCCCGCAACGACGGGGCGTTCGCTTATGACGTCGATCTCAAGCACCCGGCCATCCGTCGGCGCGGTGAGTTGCAGGCAACAGCTCCCCTCGCCGTCGCCGCCCGCGTCGCCCGGTTCGATCAGGGCCGCGCGGGCGCGTTCAAGCGCGCTATTGGCCATCTCAAGCCCGGACACGGCGGCGGTTTCGGCGGCGCGTTTCATGCCAAGCATCTGTTCTGAATCCTCAAGCCGCATCTGCGAGGCCACACCGCGTTCGACAAGGGCCTTGCTGCGGTCGTATTCGCGCTGCGCATGGGTCAGATCCTCTTGCGCCTCGCGCACCCGGCTGCGGGCGACCTGAAGCGCGGCCTCGGCTTCGCGCACGGCGGCCTCGGCCTGAATGCGGCTGCGCGGGTCAAGCAGGTTTGAGGAAAGCGGCTCGACCACGGCGACCACGGTTTGCCCGGCAATCACCCGGTCCCCGACCCGCACCGGCGCGCGCAGCGCAGTGCCGGTGATCGGCGACGAGACCTCGTAAACCTCGCGAATGCGGGTTTTGCCATCGGCATTGATCGTCACCTGCATCGGGCCACGCGTCAGCCTGTGCAAATCCACCGCAACGGGATCGGTGTGCAGCGTGACATAAACCAGCGAAGCAACAATCGCCGCACCGATAAAGCCAAACACAAAATTGCGCGATGTCAGGGCCATTTGTCTTACTCCCGTGTTTTCATGACCTGAACAAGGTCAAGCTGATCAAGTCGACGCCGCACAATCAGCGACGACAGCAGTGACGCCGCCAGCACGATAAGGCTGGCGCGGGCAAATCCCGAAGGCTCAAGCACGAGCGGGATCGCGTAAAGGTCGCTGCTCGACCCCCGAACCAGGGCCGCCGCGATGCCCGAGCCCAAAAGCCAGCCCAGGGGCTGTGCCAGCACCGCAAGGATCATGGTTTCGCCGATCAGGATGAAGGACACCTCGCCACGCGTGAACCCCAGAATACGCAGGCTGGCCAGTTCGCGCGCCCGCTCCGAGAGCTGAATGCGCGCGCCGTTATAGGCGACGCCAAAGGTGATCAGCACCGCGATCACCAGATAGATCGTGGTCATGATTGTGACGTTATAGCTGATCGTGTCCTGAAAGGATTGGCGCATTTCGGTGGTCATCACCAGACCGCCAAGCTCTGGCGTGCTTTTGAGAACCGCGTGCAAGGCCGGGATCTGGCGGCTATCCAACAGAACGTTTGCCGCCGAAATCCGCGGCGCCTGCCGCAACATCGCATTCAGGGTTTCAAGATCCATATAGGCGCCAAGGCCGACATATTGCGTCACGATGCCAACCACGCGCACGCGGTGCGTCTCGGCGCGCCCGCCCTTGAATTCGGCCTCGATCACATCCCCGACCCGAACCTCGAGCTGTGACGCCAGACGGCGTGACAACAAAATCCCATCCTTGGGCGCCGTGATCACGCGACCGGCACTATCGACGACGCGCGCCAGATCAACACCAGGGCGGTGCGCCTCGATGGCGACGTCCTTTTCAAGGTGGCCATGGCGCAGGATCGCGGCCTGAAACTGCTGGCCCTCGGCCACAAGAACGCCGGGCAGATTGGCAACCGCCGCAAGCGCGGTTTCCGGGATATCAGGGGCAAAGAACAGCGTGGCATCCTGGCGGTTGGTTTGCTGAAAGGTCTTGTCGATCATCGCGTCCAATGCATCCTCGAAAAAGCTCGACGCGATCAGAACCGCAACCGCAAGCGCCAGACCAAGCGAGGTAAACCCAGAGCGCAGCGGCCACCGCATCAGGCTGCGCAGGATCATCATCATCGGCTGTGACAGGTGCAGGAGGGCCAAAAGACGATCCAGAACCGTCCGCTTGAAGCGCGGCGGCGCGGGCGGCGCCATCGCCACGGCGGGGGGCAAACGCGCAGCCCCGAGGGCGCTTTTGCTTGCGCCCACCGCCACGCTGACAAGCGCCAGAACCCCCGAGATCGCATAGGCGTTAAAGGACATCCGATAGACCAGATAGGGAAAGTCGAAGAAGTTGGCATACATCTGCGCCACCGCATGCGACAACCACGTGCCCACGCCCCAGCCCAGAAGCGTGCCGGCAACCGCGATCAGCCCCGCCAGCAACAGGTAATGCAGGCAGACCTCGGCGTTGGAATAGCCGATCGCCTTCAAAAGCCCGATTTCGGCCCGGTCCAGAGCGATGATCCGACCGATCACCATGCTGACGAGAAAGGCCGCGATACCATAGAAAATCGGCGGCAGGATCATCGCGCCGGTGCGCTGCTGTTCGATCTCGGCGTCGATAAAGCTATGCGAAATCTGCTGGTCGCGACCAAAGGCCCCAAGCCCGCCATAGGGCTTGAGAAGGTCATCCACCCGGTCGATCACGTCCTGTTCACTGGCCGAGGGGTCAAGCTTGAGCGACACGCTGTTGAAGGCGCCCTGCATGTCAAAGGCGGCCGACACCGCGCGTTCGGACATCCACAAAATGCCAAAGGTCTTGTTGTCGGGCAAAAGGGCGCCGGGACCGATGGTATAGATGAACTCGGGCGACAACAGCATGCCGGTCAGGGTAAGTTCGCGCTTCTGCCCGTTGAGATTGGCAAAAAAGGTATCGCCGAGGCGCAAGCCGTTGGCGCGCGCAAAAGGCTCGTTTACCGCCACCTCGTCGCTGCGCGTCGGCGACGGAAGCCGCCCCTGACGGACGATCGGCAGGTTCAGCATCACCTCGCCGTTGACCGGCAGCGACAGGATGCGCCCGGTGATCGTTTCAAGACGGCCCGGAACATCAAGGATCACATGTTCGTCCACCCGCGCCGCGACACTGCGCACGCCGTCGATATCGCGCATCGCCGCGACAAGCGATTGCGGCGCGCGATTGGCACTGGCAAAGACATCGGCAAACCGGTTGCGCTGATAATAGGCGGCACGCGTATCCTCAAGCGCGCCATACATCCCATAGGTGGTCAGCAAGATCGCCACCCCGCAGGCCAGCACAAGCGCAATCGCGATCGCCTGCGCCCACAAGCGGCGAAAATCGCGCAGCAGCTTTTTATCGAGCGCGCGCATCGGACCGATCACCACGAAATCTCTGAGGGCGCGATCTGTGCCTCGTTCACCTCGACCCGCGCCACGCGCCCGTCCTGAAAGTAGATCACCCGATGCGCCATTTTGCGGATCATCGCGTTGTGGGTGATCACCGCCGTCGTGGTGCCAAGGGTGTCGTTGATGGCCTTGAGCGCCTCAAGCACCTGCACGCCGGTCTTGCTGTCAAGCGCGCCGGTCGGCTCGTCACAGAGCAAGACCTCTGGCCGCTTTGCAATCGCGCGGGCGATGGCGACGCGTTGCTGTTCGCCGCCCGACATCTCGGCCGGGAAATGATCCAGCCGATGCCCGAGCCCGACCATCTCAAGCGCCTCTTCGGCGGCCATTGGATCACGCGCGATATCGGTCACAAGCTGTACGTTTTCGCGCGCGCTCAGGCTTGGGACAAGATTGTAGAACTGAAAGACAAAGCCGACATGATCGCGCCGATACCGGGTCAACCCCCGGTCGCCAAGCGCGGTCAGCTCCAGATCGCGAAACCAGACCCGCCCTTCGGTGGCATGATCAAGACCGCCGAGAATATTCAGAAGGGTCGATTTGCCACTGCCAGATGGGCCAAGCAAGACGCTCAACTCGCCGGCAAAAAGCTCAAGATCAATCCCGGCCAACGCATGAACCTTAAGTTCACCCGTATCATAGACCTTGGTCACGCCTTGGGTTCTGAACACGATTTCGGGCATCGTTCCTCCTTGTGGCTTCACACTAGCCCGCCCGCCGGTTCGGACCTTGATGTAGCGCAACCGCCCGGTCCTAAATGCGTGGCGGCAGAGGCCATTTGCGACCGGGCAAGCGGTTTTGAGCCATTCCCCCCTGACGCAGATCAATGCAACGCGCCGATGCCATGCCTATGGTGCAGACGCTGCGCCGCGCAAGATGTTTGGGCGGCTCCCTTTTGCGACAGGAAAAACCATGGCCAAAACCACCCCAAAGCCGGTTGCCAATCTGCCTGTCACGGTCACGGCAAAGCCCGACGAGATTGTACCACGGCCCGTGGCGCATCCGCACAAGAACCTTGACCGGTCCATTCGCGCCGCGCTTGCCCATACAACGGGGGGTGTTTCGCCCTATTCGGTGTCACAGGCCTGGAACGACTGGGCGCTGCACCTTGCCCGCTCGCCCGGTCGCCAGCTCGAGCTTGCCGAATGCGCCCAGACCAACGCCCTCAAGATGATGTTCTATGCGACCGGCGCCCTGAGCGGCAAAGACACGCCCGCCCCCTTCGCCGCCAAGCCCCATGACCACCGCTTTGCCCATGACGCCTGGGACAATCCGCCGTTCAACCTTTGGAAACAAGGCTTTCTGGCAGTGCAGGACTGGTGGGATCACGCCACCGACACCACCCGCGGGCTTGATCCGCAGGATGCAGAGCGCACCCGCTTTCAGGTGCGCCAGATGCTCGATCTGATGTCGCCCTCCAACTTTCCCGGCACCAACCCCGAAATCATCGAAGAGACCATCCGCGAGGGCGGGCGCAACCTGATCGAGGGCGCCAGCCATTTCACCGAGGATGTGATGCAAACCCTCACCCAGACCCACAAACCCGCGCCCGAGGGCTATCAGATCGGCACCGATCTGGCCTGCACGCCGGGCGAAGTGGTGTTTCGCAATGACCTGTTCGAGCTTATCCAATACACGCCCAAGACCAAGACGGTGCGCGCCGAGCCGGTGCTTTTCGTGCCTGCATGGATCATGAAATACTATATCCTCGACCTGTCACCGCAGAATTCGATGATCAACTATCTGGTTGGCCAGGGCTTTAGCGTGTTCATGATTTCGTGGTGCAATCCCACGGCGGATCAGGCCGACTTGTCGCTTGAGGACTATCGCAAACGTGGCGTTCTGGCGGCGCTTGACGCGATCAATGCGATTGTGCCCGATCAAAAGGTCCACGCGAACGGCTATTGTCTTGGCGGCACCCTGCTTGCCATCACGGCGGCCACCATGGCGCGAGACGGCGACGACCGGCTGGCCTCGGTCACGCTGATGGCGGCGCAGGTGGATTTTGCCGAGGCGGGCGAGCTTTTGCTGTTTGTCGACGAAAGCCAGGTCGCCTTTGTCGAGGACATGATGTGGGAACAGGGCTATCTTGACCGCCCCCAGATGACGCGCACCTTTGCCTCGATCCGCGCCGAGGACCTGATCTATACCCGCGCCGTGAACCGCTATTTCCTTGGCAAGGACGACCTGCCGACGGATATCACGGTCTGGAACGGCGATACCACCCGCATGCCCGCGCGCATGCATTCAGAATACCTTCGCGGGCTGTTTCTGGAAAACCGGCTGACGGCGGGGCGGTTTGCCGTCGAGGGGCGGGTCATCGCCCTCAAGGATATCGCCGTGCCGATGTTCGTCATCGCAACCGAATCCGACCACATCGCGCCATGGAAATCGGTTTACAAGACCCAGCTCTTCACCGATTGCGACCTGACCTTCGTCTTGACCAAAGGCGGCCACAACGGCGGAATCCTGAGCGAACCCGGCCACCCCGGCCGCCATTTCCGCATCGGGCACAGGGCACCGGGGGCGCTTTATCGGGGGGCTGATCGCTGGCTTGCCGCGCACCCGAGCGAGCCCGGATCATGGTGGCCGAAATACGCCGCCTGGCTTGGCCGGAAGAACCCGCGCAACAGCCCCCTGCCCCAAATGGGAAATCCCGACGCCGACCTGGCCCCGCTTTGCCCCGCGCCCGGAACCTATGTTCACCAGATGTGAGGCGCGCGAAGGTCAGGTGCGTGGCGCAAAACGCGCTTTTGCCGGATTCTTCATGACGTTCTGCTTTGCAAATTACGCCACCAGGTTTTGGCGGGTCGCCTCGCAGTCAACGTGCCTTGGCTGATCGAAAAGCGAATAAAATTAGGATGTCACGCAACGCCCCACCAACGCAACGTCTGTTGGCAGTGAAATCGGATTGCATGCTCAGCGGCACCAACGTCACGGCCTTCCAGGGCATCAATGATTGAAAGGTGCTCTTCCATTGCAGATACGATGCGGTCTTGAACAAACGGGCGCGCGTTCTGGATGATGGCAATGCGCATCCGATTGGCGTCATAGGCGGCCGCAAGCTGGAGATTGCCGAGCCCCTCGACCAGATAGTTGTGCAACGCCAGGTCAACTTGAATGGCCTTTGCCGGAAGATCGTTTTCCGCGCCATTGTGGGCCGCGTGCAACATGTCATCGTGCAGCGCCCGCAGGGGTTTCAGCTCCGAAAATGCACCGTCAGCGATCCGCCGTCGTGCGCCTTCCATGTCCAATACCATCCGAAAATCGAGACAGTCCCGAATGGTTTCGGGGCGCGCTTCCATAACTTGAACGCCGCGTTTCGGAAATGTGGACACCAAACCGAGTGCGCTGGCCTGCTTGACGGCCTCGCGGATCGCCGCAATCGGGCAATCAAGCATGTCGACCAGTTGCGTCATCGACAGGAACTGGCCGTCTCGCAATTTCCCCGTTCGAAGCGCGGCCCAAAGCGCATGTTGCGCTTTTTCCGCTGAGGGTTGGCCGTCAGTATGCTGACTCATTTGTTTGCCCCGCTGCGACATTATCAACTAAGTCGGCAAAGTGTTAACTGAGTTATTTGATAGTATATTACGTAAGATACCTAGTAACATTTCAGTTGCAAGTTCAATTTGGACAGACACCTGCAGAGAACCGAAATTCTACCCGATTGCCGGGTTCAGGGAGAAAAAAATGGCTTCAATTGATGACGCGCACGTCGCGCATGGCGGTACGATGGACCCGGACGGAAACATACTCAATCCAGCCGGTGCCGACGAAAAAACCTGGGGGTGGTTCGCCATCTTCAACATCTGGGCAAACGATATTCAGTCGCTCTTCGGGTATTCCCTTGTGGCATCGCTGTTCATTTCGTTTGGCGTCGGTGGATGGACAGCATTCGCAGCTTTGATCACAGCCGCGTTTTTTGTCATGTGGATGGTCAACCTGTCTGGTGCTGCCGGTGAGAAATACGGCATTCCCTACCCGGTCTTCGCCCGCGCGAGCCTTGGAACTCAAGGCGCAAAGCTCCCTGCTGTTCTTCGCGCGGTTGTGGCGGTGTTCTGGTACGGCGTTCAGGTCTATTTTGCCTCGACCGCGCTCGCCCTGCTGATCCGTTCGCTCACAGGTACAAGCGGCGGAGCCGAGTTCCTCGGGCTTACAGGTATCGACTGGATTTCCTTCATAATCGTCTGGGGTTTTCATATCGTTGTTTTCTGGCGCGGGATGAATTGGGTCGAGACTTTCCTGAACATTGCCGGCCCGTTTGTGTATCTGGTGATGATAGGCCTTGTGGTTGTGCTTTGGCAGCGCTCTGACGGTCAGCTTCTCTCGGCCACAGCGACGATCTTTGCCAATCCCGAAGGCACGGCCTGGACAGAGTTTAAAGGGTTCATCGCCATCGTTGGCACGATGGTCGCCTATTTCGCGGCTGTCATGATCAATTTCAGCGACTTCTCGCGCTATGCCAAGGACAAGCGGACGATGAAACTGGGCAACCTGGCCGGTCTGCCGTTCAACATGATTTTGTTCTCGGGACTGGCGCTTCTGACGACCGGCGGGGCCGCAGTGGTCTATGGCGAAGCAATCATCAATCCGACAGAAATCATCGGGCGCACCGACAGCGTGCTTCTTGGAGTTATTGGCGCGATTACCTTTTTCGCCGCGACGGTCGGGATCAACTTGGTTGCAAACTTCGTTCCAGCGGTCAACGGCATCGCCAACCTGTCCCCCGAGAAGATCAGCTTTCGCAAGGCCGGCTTGATCACATCACTGTTTGCCCTGGTGATCGGCGGATTGTGGGTAAGCTTCATCAGTCAGGTTGGCATCAGTGGATTTGTCAACACGCTCGGCGCAGTGCTCGCACCGATCTTCGGCATCATGATCGTCGACTACTATGTCCACCGTAACGAGCAATTGCGTGAAGCAGATCTCTACAACATGGAGAGCGGCATCTATCACTACGACAACGGCTGGAACAGCGCCGCCGTCAAGGCGTTCGGTGCGGCGGCGATCTTTTCTGTCGCGACCGTCTGGATCCCGTGGTTCGAGATACTGTCTGGCTTCAACTGGGTAATTGGCGCCCTGCTTGGCGGCGTAATCTATCACGCATTGGCCAAGGACCACGTGAAGGTTTGACCTTGGTCTGGCCGGTGGAGCTTAGCGCTTTGCCGGCCAGCCATCTGGCTGGATTGAGCTCATTCTCATGCACCAGTGGTATGGCGCGAAGGTCAAAGTGACCTCACGTTCCACACGTCAGGCGGCGGCCTGACGGGCGCTGTATCGCAGGCCCAACGCGACCTTCGCGATTTGCCCAAGCAGCAATGGCACAAGGCTCATTGCGAGGATCAGCACCCACGCAGGAGCGTCCGGCATGTTCAGGTCAAGCGCCTCGGCCACGGGGGGGATGGCAAGGGCGGCAATCAACGAGACGGTGCTTAACGCCAAAGCCCCCCAGACAAAGCCGTTGCGGGTAATTTCATTCAGGAACAGGCCCGACCTTGGGTCACGCATATTGAAAACATGCCAAAGCTGCGCAAAGGCAAGCGTCAGGAAAGACACCGTCACCGCGGCCTCGGGCGGCATGCCCAGATGGCTTTGGGCCACAAGAAAGGCCGCAAGGGTGGCGGCGGCGATGCTCACGCTCTGAAAGACGATGGCGAACCAGATCGAGCCCGTGACGATCGGCTTTGCGGGATCACGCGGCGGGCGGTTCAGGACATTGTCGCGCCCCTCACCGACGCCAAGGGCGAAGGCGGGGAAAACATCCGTGACAAGATTGAGAAACAGGATTTGCAGCGGCATCAACGGCAGCGGAAGCCCGACAAGGATCGCCCCGCCGATGACCAGGATTTCACCGAGATTGCACGACAGAAGATAGCCGACAAAGCGCTGGATATTGCGGAAAATCACCCGCCCCTCGTGGATGGCCGCCACGATTGACCCAAAGGCATCGTCGCGCAGCACCATCGCCGCCGCCTCGCGTGCAACCTGTGTGCCGCGCAGCCCCATCGCCACGCCGATATCGGCCTGTTTGAGGGCTGGCGCGTCGTTCACCCCATCCCCGGTCATGGCCACGATATGCCCGGCCTTTTGATAGGCGGTGATCAACTCCAGCTTTTGGGCGGGGCTGACGCGGGCAAAGACATCCGCCCGGCGCATGCGCTCAAGCTCGACCTCGGACATCTCGGCAACCGGGGGCATGTTTGCGCCTTCGATCACCACCGGCTCGCCCCTGGTCAGGGTGACGGCCTTGGAGATATTCCTGGCCGTCACCGCATGATCGCCGGTCATCATGATCACCCGGATGCCAGCCGAGCGGCAATGTTCAAGCGCCAGCGGAACCTCTTCGCGCGGCGGGTCAAACAGCCCGAGCAACCCCAGAAAGGTCAGCCCCGCATACTCGGCATCCTCGGCTGCGGCCAACCCACGTGTCGCGACCGCCAGAACGCGCATCCCGCCTGCGGCCATCTCATCGGTGCGCGCGTTCCAGAATGCCAGTGCCTCACCGTCAAGAGCAAGCAATGCGCCCTCGGGGCCGCGCATCTTCGAGCACGCCTTGAGAACGGCCTCGGGCGCGCCCTTGACCCACATGACAAGCCCGCCATCCGACTGATTGACCGAGGCCATCAGCTTGGTCGTTGAATCAAACGCAATTTCAAGCCGCCTTGGATGGCGAGCCTGACACTCCTGTTGCGACATCCCGTTTGCCTGCGCGCCAATCAGCAACGCCTGCTCCAACGGGTCGCCGGTATGCTTGGCCTCGCCATCGCCAAGCTCGGCATTGTTGCAAAGCACCGAGGCCATGAGGATATCGTCAAGACAGGCCCGATCCGTCACCGCGCTCTCGCCGGGCATTTGCGCCACGAACCGCCCGTCATCGGGCGCCAGAACATAGGCCCCGTCGGCGCAGTCGATCCTTTGAAGCACCATGTTGTTTTCGGTCAAGGTGCCGGTTTTATCGGTGAAGATCACGGTGGTCGCGCCCAGTGTTTCAACCGCCGACAAGCGTTCAATCAAGGCGTTGTGCCGAGCCATGCGCCACATCCCGCGCGCCAGTGCCATTGTCGCCACCACAGGAAGCCCCTCTGGGATGGCCGCAACCGCAAGCGCGATCGAGGCCTCGATCATCAGGAATGGATCGCCCCCCTTGAACACGCCAAGCGCCCCAAGGGCGGCCACGACGACAAAGGTGAATTTGATCAACTGACCGCTCAGACGTTCAAGCTGTCGCTCCAGCGGCGAGCGCTCGGGGGTTGCGGTGTCGACCAGCTCGGAGATCCTGCCAAGCTCGGTATTCACCCCGGTGGCAACCACTACGCCGATGGCGCTGCCGCGGCTGACGGATGTGCCCTTGAAGGCCATGCACGACCTGTCGCCAATCGGGCAATCCGGCGCGACGGCGGCGGTGGATTTGTCAACGGCGAGGGATTCGCCGGTCAGGGCGGATTCATCAATCGCGAGGTTTGATGCCTCCAAAAGCCGCAAATCCGCCGTGACGACATCACCGCCCTCAAGCACGACGATGTCACCGGGCACGATGTCCACCGCAGGCCGCAGAACAGAACGCCCATCCCGGCGCAGACGCGTGGTAAGGTTGCCCAGCTTGCGCAGCGCCTCCATCGAGCGGGCGGCGCGCCATTCCGTGGTAAAGCCGATGATCGCGTTGAGAACCAGGACCAACCCGATGGCGATGCCCTCTTTCCACTCGCCAAACGCCAGGGCAATCACCGCCGCCGCCAGCAACAGCAGAACAACCGGGCTGTCGAACTGGTGCAAGAGCACCTGCGCGGCGTTCTTCGGCTTTTTGGTGGTGATCTGGTTTGGACCGACGCTGGCCAGCCTTGCCCCGGCCTCGCCCGATGTCAGCCCCTCGGCCAGCGACGTCTTGTATAGAGCGGTAATGTCGCGCACGCTCAGAGCATGCGGCACCGAGGTCAAGACGCCCGCGTGATGCGGATCGGGCCGTTTGTGCGTCATGTCTTATCCTTGTGCGGCCATACGGCAAAGACGAATCGACCTCGCCTTGGTGCGGCGGATCAGGGGCCAGAGCACTCTATCACCACGCCGCCGGGGTGATTTGCGGCAAGTCAATCTTTGCCCTCGCCGGGAAAGCCGGTTCTTCCCATGAAAACAGCCATCGTTAAGGTGGATTTCTGCGACATTCCTTGTATAGCTGTGGCGAAACAAAGAGTTTGATCCAATGGATAAATCCGAGAGCCTTGCCATCGCCCGAGACTCGCTCTTGCTGCGCAGCCTGCCGGTTGGCGTGGCCGACAGCCTGTTATCGGACGCCGTTTTCAGGGATGTGTCGCGCGGCGAAACGGTCTTTCTCCAGGGCGACCGGGCGCAGGTCATCCATGTGGTTCTGGATGGCTGGGTCAAACTTTACCGCGTGTCCCCCAGCGGGAACGAGGCCGTGGTGAATGTCTTTACCCGCAGCCACAGCTTTGGCGAGGCGGTGGCGTTTCGCCAACAGCCCTACCCGGTGTCCGCAGAGGCGGTGACCGATTGCACCTTGCTGCTGATATCGGCGCGCAGCTTCATCTCGATCCTCGAACACGAGCCCGAGCTAAGCCTCGCGGTCATTGCCTCTACGTTTCAGCACCTTCATGATCTTGTCAACCAGGTCGAACAGATCAAGGCCCAGACCGGGGCGCAGAGGGTTGCCGATTTCCTGATCGGTCTTTGTAAATGCCATGACGGCTCCTGCGAGGTGACCCTGCCCTATGACAAGGCGCTGATTGCCGGGCGCTTGGGGATGAAACCCGAAAGCCTGTCGCGGGCCTTTTCCAAGCTCAAGGCGGTCGGTGTGCGCGTGTCGCGCCACCAGGCCACGATTGATGACATCGAGACATTGCGGGATTACTCCGAGAAAGACCCCGCCGATTCATGGAGCAAACCCCTGTGAGCAGACTGGAAAACGCCCTTGCGGCGATTGACGCCGCCAATGCGCATGACCCCGACACAAGCCAGGGCCACCCCGCAGCACAGCTTTACGGCCAGCGGATGAGCGCCGAACTTGACCGGCTTTTCCCCGCCGCCTCCGAGGCTTTGAAAATCGCGGCGCGGGGTCAGCATATCGAACGTTGGGTGTTGAAAAGAAAAGACTTTCCCGAAGGGCGCGACGGCTATCTAAGCTGGCGCACCGCCTTGGCGAAACATCACGCCACCCGCGTGGGTGAGATCATGGCCGACGCAGGGTATGACAGCCAGGACATTGAAAACGCACAGAAAATGATCCGCAAACAAGGGATCAAACGCGACCCGGAGGTTCAGGCGCTTGAGGATGTGATCTGTTTCACCTTCCTGAAATGGTATTTCGCGCCCTTCGCCCCCACGCAAACCCCGGATAAACTTGAGACCATCGTCACCCGGACCGCGAAAAAGATGTCCGCAGAGGGGCGCGCACGGGTGTTGAAGGAATTCGACCTGCCCGAGGATTTGGCGGCAAAATTCGCGATCTGACGCGGCGCTAAAGCAGGCCCGGCAACAGGTAAAGCCCCAGCAAGAGCAAACAGAACACCCCGAGCGATATAGCGAAGCCGCGCCGCCAGAACGGGGCCGCGTCAAGTCTCAGATAAGTCGTCAGGATGATCCGCGCCTTGAGCCAGGCCAAGCTCAGGACAAGCATCCCCGCGCCGGCCTCAACCTCGCGCGGCCAGTGCCAAAGCGAGATCGCCGTCGCCCCGAGGCTGAGGCCGATAAGCGCGCCCCAGGCGCGCAAAAGAGGGTCGCGGATCATGGTATCACCGCAGCAGGTAAAGAACCGGGAAAAGGATCACCCAGACCAGATCGACCATGTGCCAGAAGGCCGCCCCGGCCTCGATATTGCGAGGAGTGTCTTTCCATGCGACCAGCAGCAAGACCAGCACCCCGGCCACCACATGCGCGGCGTGAAAGCCGGTCAGCAGGTAATAGAAGGTGAAAAACGGATGCGTGTCCCAAGTGATGCCCGCCGCCGCCTTCCCCGCATAATCAAAGCCCTTGATCAGCAAGAAGACCACCCCAAGAAGCGCCGCCGCCACAAGAGCAAGACGTGCCGGGCCGCGCTGCGCATCCTCGCGCAGGCGCAGCGCCCAAGCGGCGAGCGCGCCACTGGTCACCAGCACCACGGTGTTGACCCCGGCCCCGGTGCGATAAAGCGCGTCCTGCGCGGCACCAAACCCAGCGGGATCACTGGCCCGCACCGCCAGAAACGCCGCCAGCCCGGCGCCAAAGACCAGAAGCTCGCTGACAATCAGAACCCAGATCATCAGGTCGCCCGGCAGGTCGTCAAACACGCTCGCGTCACTCATCCCCCAACCAACTCGCGATAGATCAGAGGCAAGGCCTCGGTCAGGCGTTCCGGGTTGGGGATCACGTGAAACCCGCCCCGTCCGAACATCCGCGCGAACCAGCTTTTGGCCTGTTTGTCGACGGTGATGCCAAAGACCGACTGCCCGGCACGGCGCGCCTCGCGCACTGCCATGGCGGTATCTTCGATCCCGTGGCGGCCCTCGTAGTGGTCAAGATCGTTGGGCTTGCCATCGGTGATAACCAACAGCAGGCGGCGTTTCTTGGATTGCCGGGCAAGCTCGGCCGAACAATGCCGGACGGCCGCACCAAGCCGGGTGTAAAATCCGGGCTTGAGCGCGCCAATCCGGCTTTCGATCAGACCATTCATCGGCTCGCAGAATTCCTTGCAGGTCTGGATATAAACCCGGTCGCGCTTGAGCGACGAAAACGCGTGGATGGCAAAATCATCGCCGCAGGCGTCAAGCCCCCAGGCCAGGGCCGCGAGGGCCTCGCGCTCGATATCAATCACCGCGCGATCGCCCACCGCACTTTCGGTCGAGCGTGAAATATCCAGCAGGATCGACACCGCCAGATCACGCGCCTGCGGCCGGGTCTGGCGCCAGATACGTTCACTGCCCGCACCATTGGCCAGAATATCGACCTGCGCGCGCACCGCGGCCTCCATATCAAGCTCGTCACCGTCAAGCTGCGCCGGGATCGACACGCGCCCGGGGCGCAGCGCCTCGAACTGGCGTTTGACATGGGTGATGCGGCGCATGGCGCGCGGGTCGTCGCGAAAGGTCGGCACGCCGTCGCCCGGCGGGGCGGTGCTATGCAAAACCCGCACATGATCGGGCAGGTACACGCCAGTGCGCACGTCCCATTCGGGATACATAACTTTGCCGGAAAGCCGTTCACGATCAACATCTTCCGGGGCAAGGTCAAGGTGAAGCTTTAACCGGGTGGCCGGGGCCTTGGAAATTTGACCAAGCCCGATTTCATCCTGATCGTCGGCGGCCTTTTTGGCGCTATCAGGGTCGTCATCATCGACCCGCCGGTTCAGGTTCAAAAACTCGGCCCAACTCAGGATCGCCTCGAATTTATGCAGGATCAGACTGTCGCGGCGCTCGGCCTGATCGGCGTTGCGGCGGCGCGCGCGGTGGGTTCGGTCACTGCCCTCTTCGGGAGGGCCTTCGGTGTCTCGGCTCTCAACCTCGCTGCTGGCCGAGAGGATCAGCTCGCGCAGGTCGGGCCAGAGCGGCACCGGCTGAAACGAGCGATAACCGCGCGGCGCGGTGATTTGTGACAGATCGCCCGTGTCGAGCGCGGTTTTGAAGGTCTGCGCAAGCGCCGACAGGTCTGAGCGCCCCCCCAGAAAGTGGCGCACCAACGCCTCGACCGCCTGTTCATTGCGTGGCAGGTTGTTGGCGTGCCGACTGTGCAGCGTGGCCGAGGCAAGCCCGGAGTGCAAAGCGCGCAGGCCCGGCGCAGCCGCAAGCGCGGCGCGGGTCATCGCGAGGGCAGAGCGCATCGCCAAAAGGTCCGCGCGCAGGGGATCGCCATCAAGGACATGCGCGGGTGCATGGGCCACTACAGCCGTGAGCCAAAGATAGAGCGCCCCGTTGGTGGCCCGGTCCGGAAAGATCGCAAGGCGCTCGGGAAGGCGCAACACCTCGCCATCAAAGCTGGCGCGCGCGACAAGCTCGGCCTCGGTCCCCAGACGGCGCAGGAATTTAAGACGGTGCTGGCTGACCTCGGGCGAGACCGCGCGGATTTCGACCGAAGGCGCGCCACCCAGCCCCCGAAAAAAGACTGCCAGCCGCCCGCTGACCTCAGAGAGGTCAACCGCGGCTCCGTGATGCACAAGTGGTGCATCGAGGCGACTGGCAAAAGCGTGCCACAGTTTCCCGATGGTTTCTTCGGGCTCCCATGGCTCAAGTTCGATCCGGATCATGGCCATGCCTCACCCAAAGACAGCCGTTACCAGATCGAGGAGCCCGCGTTTTACATCCGCATCATCGGTGAGCGGCTCGATCATCGTCGCCTCGATGGCGCGATCAATCGGCATGCCCTGCGCGATGAGGGTTGCGGCATAGATGACAAGACGGGTTGAAACCCCCTCTTCAAGGTCCTGCCCTTTCAGCGCACGCAGCTTGCCCGCAAGACGCACCAGAGGGGCCACACGATCCGGCGAGAGGCCGCTTTCCTGGGCGACCACCTTGATTTCAAGATCGGGCGTGGGAAAGTCGAACTCCATCGCGACAAAGCGCTGTCGGGTCGAGGGTTTGAGGGTCTTGAGGATATTCTGATAGCCCGGATTATAGGACGCCACGAGCATGAAACCGGGGGCGGCCTCAAGCTCTTCGCCGGTGCGGTCGATGGGAAGAATGCGCCGGTCATCGGTCAGCGGGTGCAACACCACGGTGACGTCCTTGCGGGCCTCGACCACCTCGTCGAGATAACAGATCGCCCCCTCGCGCACCGCGCGGGTCAGGGGGCCGTCGACCCAGACGGTTTCGCCGCCCTTGAGCAGATAACGCCCGATCAGGTCCGCCGCCGAGAGGTCATCATGACAGGCGACGGTATAAAGCGGGCGACCAAGCCTTGCCGCCATATGGGCCACGAAGCGGGTTTTGCCACATCCGGTCGGCCCTTTTAGAAGCACCGGCAAGGTATTGTCGAAGGCAGCCTGAAACAGGGCGCATTCATCGCCCTGCGCGAGGTAGAACGGGGCGTCTGCCGCCCCGGTCCGGTTTTGGGTCATGGCTCCATCCATCGGCTTCACTCCGCCGCGACCGAGGTATCAGCCGAGATCACCTCTTTGCGCGGCACGAGCAGCGCGTAAAGGAAGAGCAGCAAGCCAAGGAAGACCACAACGCCAGAGCCAAGCCGCATCCAGTAGAAGATGGCGATGGAGTCCTGGACATCCATAAAGTAATCCCCGACCACGCGCTGCATGTGGGTCTGAACCGTGCCCGCAAATGTCAGCGTGAAGGTCATGAACACCATGCCCCCCGACATCAGCCAGAACGACGCCATGTTGAGCACCTGATTATAGGGATCGCGATTGCGCAGGATCGGCATGGCATAGGTAAAGATCGCCAGGTTGAGACAGACATAGGCGCCATAAAAGGCCAGGTGCCCATGAGCGGCGGTGATCTGTGTGCCGTGGGTGTAATAGTTGACCCCGTGCAGCGTGTGCAGAAAGCCCCAGACCCCGGCCCCGAAGAAGGCCAGCGTGGCACAGCCCAGTGACCACAAAAGCGCAGCCTTGTTGGGATGGTCGCGTCGCCCTTTCCAGACCATGACAAAGGCAAAGGCCATCATCGCGAAGAACGGCACGATTTCGAGGCTGGAAAAGATCGACCCGATCCACTGCCAATAGCCCGGCGAGCCGATCCAGTAATAGTGGTGACCAGTGCCAAGGATGCCCGAGAACAAAGCGGCGGCGACAATGACATAAAGCCATTTCTCGACCACTTCACGGTCGACCCCGGTCAGCTTGAGCATCAGGTAGGCCAGGATGGACGCCATGATAAGCTCCCACACACCCTCGACCCAGAGGTGCACGACATACCACCAGTACTGCTTGTCGAGCGCCAGATTCTCCGGGTTGTAAAAGGCGAACAGGAACAAAAGCGCCAGCCCCCAGAGCCCCAGCAACAGGATATTGGTGATCGCGGTCTTGCGGCCCTGAAGCACCGTCATGGTGACGTTGTAAAGAAACAGCAAGGCGGCCACGACGATCCCGGCCTTGACCCATTTGGGTTGCTCCAGAAACTCGCGCCCCTCCTTGCCCAAAAGCCAATTGCCCTCAAACAGGTTGAACACATAGGTCAGCACCACGCCCAGAGTGCCCACAACAAGGATGATCAGTTGCAGATAGGCGATCTTGGGCGAATGGATTTCGCGCTCGGCCTCTTCGGGGATCAGGAAATAGGCGGCCCCGAAAAAGCCCAGAAGCAGCCAAACGATCAGAGAGTTGGTGTGCAGCATGCGCACGATGTTGAACGGTAGAAGTTCCGACAGGGTGTTGGGCATCACATAGATCAGCCCCGCCAGCAGCCCGCCCAGGATCTGAACCAGAAAGAGCGCCAGGGCGACACCGAAGTAGGCCAGCGCGATTTTTTGGGATTGGTATTTCATTTGAATGGTCCTTTCTCAGCCCGCGTCGTTCGGGGGCCAGCCCTGTGCGTCGATGGAATCGACCCACCGCAGGAAATCGGCAAGCGCACGGGTTTCCTCGGGGTTCAGATCAAAGCGTGGCATCTGTCGGCGCCCTTCGACGCCGCTTGGTTGCGCCTTCATCCAGCCGTCCAGCATCTCGAACGCGCCGTCCGGGTCATCGGCGACACCCCAGCGGGTTGTCACATTGGCCAGTTCAGGCGCAAAATACGCCCCCTCGCCCATGATCGTATGACAGTTGATACAGGCGTGTTTTTCCCAGAGCCGTTTGCCATGCGCGACGCTTTCGGTCAGCGTCTCGGCGTTTGTCGAGGTAGTGACGATATAGCGGTGCGAATGGAGCGACAGCCCCAGAAAGATGATGATGAAGAACAGCGACCCGCCATAAAAGATATTCCGGGCCATGCTCTTGGTCATGACATCGCGCATTGCGATCTCCTTTGCGCGTTAATGCGAATGCGCTCACTCTGCGGGGGGACTGCGCGGCGATCCTTGACCAAAGTCAACGGCTGGCGAAAAGCGGTGAGGGTTCGGGGCCGGAGTTAACGTTCTGTCCCACGGAATTTTCCAAAAATTCCGATCCGGAAGATGTCCATTTTCCGGTCCGTTTTCTTTAGAGGAAACGGACCGCGTATAGAGTTTCAAAGGGAGCGTTTGAGCCGGTTTTATTCTCTAATCTATCGATGGGCGTTTTCAACAATACATCGAAAGGCCGCCCGTCGGCTCGGTTGGACATGACCCCGGACAGCGGACAGCACCTTAATTGGCGCGGTCTTTACGAGGGCCTACAAAAGCGGGCCAAAGCGAGACGGTAAAGAGGCTGAAGGCCGCAATCCACAAGGCGCCGGTGACCAGCAAGACCGGAAGGTAGATACCTGCCGACAGGTTGGAGGCAAGCCAACGCAGCCCCGCAGCGAGACCAATCAGCCCATAGGCAAGAGCGACTGCGCGCGGGGCAACAAGGGCGCGCCCTGTATGGCCAAGAATGGCACGGCTCATCACCGCGACGGTCATCCCACCCACTGCGCCGATGCCCAGAACATGCAGGCCCGCCACCTCGCTGCCGTGCCCCAACAGGCTGCTGCCCCAAAGGACAAGGCCAAGCCCCAGCATCGCCATGCCAAGGTGCAACGCCCAGAGGATCGGTTGACCAAGCGTCCAGCAGGGCCGCCAAAAGCTGATGCGCAACAGGTGCAATGCCCCTCCGAGAATGGCCAATGCGCCGGTCAGCGTGTCGGGCAGGCGCAAGAGCAGCGCGAGCGGCACAAGGGCAATCGTCACACTTCCCGAAAGATCAACAGGCTTGCGCGATGTCGGCAGGGTGACCTCGGCCACGCCTGCCCGCTTCATCGCGTTGCGGGTAAATCCCGGCGTCACCCGCCCGCCGAGCACGGCAATCATCAAGCAAAGCGACAACAGCCCGACGCGCAGCCCGGTGTAGAGAGTGTCATCCGCAAGGCCGATCCATTCCAGATGCACCATAAGGTTGCCCGCCCAGACAAGGCTCAGAAAGGCCAGAAAGGCAACGTTCTGCGGCTTTGGGCGACGCAAGAGCATCAGCGCGATCTTGCCCCCCAGCAGCGGCAGAAAGGCAAGGTCGATGACCGCGACGGCAACGGGCGGCAAGCTGCCCGACATCCAGACCGCCAGCCGCCCCGCCAACCAGACCAGGGCAGCGGCGGCGACAAAGAGCTTGGCGGTGTCCTTGCTGCCGGTCCAATTGGGCACCGCCGTCAGGAAAAACCCGCCAAGCGCGGCACTGGCATAGCCAAAGACCATCTCATGCGCGTGCCACAGGTAGGGCGCGGCGGCAAAGGGCATGGCGGGCGCGCTGCCCGAGGCGAAATCAAGACCAAGCCAGATCTCCCACACGGCCAGGGCGAAAACGGCGTAAAGCCCGGCGGCCAGAAAGAAGACGCGGTGAGGCTCGCAAAGCACACGTTTCAAAGCAGCGATCATATCTGTGCCTCCTATTTGCGCGCCCGGCGTTTGAGAACCGGACAGGTTGCGGCATCGTTCATCACCACCTGACAGCGCAGGCAGAGCACGCATTCGTTTGCGTTGATCCGGCCAAGCGGATCAATCGCGCCGACGGTGCATTTGGTTTCACACAACCGGCATTCGCGACCGCATTGCGGGCGCCGGTGCAGCCAGTCAAACACCTTGAGCTTGGCCGGAAGCGCAAGTGCCGCCCCCAGCGGACAGAGATAGCGGCAATAAAACCGCTCGATGAAAAGCCCCGCCACAAGCAGCGCCAGCACAAAGCCCACAAACGGCCAGGCCCGCATCATCCGCATGGAAATCGCGGTCTTGAACGGCTCGGCCTCGGCCAGACGCAGGGCAAGGTCCATCGAATAAAAGCTGAGTGCGAGGATCGCCAGAAACAGCGTGTACTTGATGATCCAGAGCCGCTCGTGGATCGCGTGGGGCACGGCGATCTGCGGCACACGCAAGCGGCGCGCGGCGAGATTGCTAAGCTCCTGCAAGGCGCCAAACGGGCAGAGCCAGCCACAGAAAACGCCGCGCCCCCAAAACAGCAGACCAAGCGCCACACCGCCCCAGAGGGTGAAGATCACCGGCTCGATCAGGAAGGTCTCCCAGTGAAAACCGCTCAGCAGCGATTGCACAAAGGCCACCACCTGCACCACTGAAAGCTGGCCGTTGAGCACCCAACCAAGCCAAATCAGCGTGGTGCCAAGAAAGCCCAGCCGAAGCCCAAGCCAAAGGCGCGGGCGGCGCACCAGCCATTCCTGCAACAAGAGGATCAGCGTCAGAAGGGCCATCATCGCCATCACGCTGGCGACCTCGAACCGCTTTTCAGTCCAGCGCGATTGCCAGAGCGGCGCAGGTTCAGGCGGGGGGGCGGTGATATAGGCAGAGGGTAGGACGTAGGTAAGCTGGGTGGTAAAACTGACCGCGCCGGCCCCTGAGGGGCGCGACGCGGTCAACTCCAGCGTGAAGGGCAAAAGCGGATCAAACCCCTCGCCCGGCAGATGAAAGATGCTGCGTTCCTTAAGGGGCGGCGCATCCGGGGCGGCAAGTTTGTCGATGCGGGTATAGCCCGATTTGACCAGCGCGATGCGCGTTTCCCCCTGCACCACCACCAGCCGGTCAAAAACACCGCTGCGCCGCCAGTTGGTGCCGCGATGCGAGGTCAGCCCCGAAGACGCCACGAAAAGCGCCGTTTCCCCCGGTCCAAGCGCGCCCACCGTGCGGGTGAATTGCTGTTGTCCCAGGATGTTGCGCCCGATTCCCGGCGGATCGAGCAGCGCCATGTAAAGGTCGATGAACGGCGTCTCGCCGGTCGGCACCGGCACCTTGGCCCCGGTCATCGCGCGGCTGGCCTCGGTCAGTGTGACGCTGCGCCGCGTGATCGCGCCCTGCGCCATCAGCGCCGCCCAGCTTTGCGGCTCAAAACTCACCCTGTCGATCCCGCCACCGGGCAGAACGCCACGCGCAATCGCCAGCGTGCGCGCCGTGCGCAGGATCGAATCGCGGATAACACCCGTCGAGACGGTCGCGCGCGAAATGACATCGGGCATATCGGGGCCGGTTCCGGGGCCCTCGGGATTGGAAAGGTCAACCCCGGCAAAGCCGCCGACGAATCGGGCAATATCACGATCCGACAGGCCAAGCGTCAGGATCGGCTCGGCGTGGCGCATCAATCTGGCGCCCGCGATACGGCCAGTGGTGTCGATCGCCACGAGCACATCCAGAGGCCGCCCGGAATATCCGACCGACCCCGTCACCGCCCAAGTCGAGGCGATATATCCCACAGTGCCAGAGGCATCCGACACCAGCCAGCCCGGCACCGGCTCGCCCTGATGCTGCACCACCGGCGCCTCTGCCAGACCGAACAGCCCAGCAGCGATGGCGCGCGTCGGCACCGCCGCAGATACCGCGCCATCGGCCCGCGTGCGCAGGTCGCCCTGCGCCTGCGCCACAGATGCCAGAGGCGCCAGAGCAAGCCAGAGATGACAGGCGATGAAAAGGGCAATGCGGATCATGGGCCGACTGTCGCGCCGCTGCGCCGTCAAAGCGTTGACTAAAGTCAAGGAAGTGCGCGCGCGCTCCCCCCACTCTTGAGGGGCCTCACCAGCGGAATTGGAGTAACTCAAATGAAACCCAAGAATGCCACATGGCGTGTCACGCTCTTGTCGAGCGCCGCCATTGCCCTCGGGCTGGCGGCCTCCGGCGCGATCGCGCAGGAAAAGCCCGCTGACCACGGGGATGACGCTTCGGCGGCCTATCAGCCCAGCATGACGACGCTCGGCCAGATCCAGGTTGAAATTCCGGGCCGCAAGCCCGGCGACCCGGTGATGACCCCCAGTGAATACCAAAAGGCCAACACGATCTATTTCGAGCGCTGCGCCGGCTGTCACGGTGTGCTGCGCAAGGGGGCGACGGGCAAGGCTCTGACGCCTGACGTGACGCGCGAAAACGGCTTTGAGTACATCAAGGATTTCATCACCTACGGCTCACCTGCGGGCATGCCCAACTGGGGCACCTCGGGTGATCTGACCGAAGACGAAGTCGACATGATGGCGCGTTATATCCTGCTTGACGCACCAGCGCCGCCAGAATTCGGCATGCCGGAAATGAAGGCCAGCTGGAAGGTGCACGTCGCGCCCGAAGACCGCCCGACCGAGAAGATGAACGACTGGGATATCGACAACCTGTTCTCGGTGACCCTGCGCGACTCTGGCGAGATCGCCCTGATTGACGGGGCCAGCTATGAAATCAAGTCGGTCCTCAAGACCGGCTATGCCGTGCACATCAGCCGGATTTCCGCCTCTGGGCGCTATCTGTTCGTGATCGGCCGCGACGCCAAGGTCAACATGATCGACCTCTGGATGGAAAACCCCGATACCGTGGCCGAAATCAAGGTCGGCGCCGAGGCGCGTTCGGTCGAGACCTCCAAGTTCAAGGGCTATGAGGATAAATACGCCATCGCCGGGGCTTATTGGCCGCCGCAATTCGTGATCATGGATGGCGATACACTTGAACCGCTGCGGATCAAATCGACCCGTGGCATGACCTATGACGAACAGACCTATCACCCCGAACCGCGCGTTGCCGCTATCCTGGGCTCGCACTACAAGCCCGAGTTCCTGGTCAACGTCAAGGAAACCGGCAAGATCCTGATGGTGGATTATTCCGACATCGAAGCCCTGAAGATCACCGAGATCAACGCGGAACGTTTCCTGCATGATGGCGGTCTGGACAGCACGCAGCGCTATTTCCTGACGGCCGCCAATGCGCGCGGCAAGGTCGTGGTGATCGACACCAAGGAAAGCTCGCTTGTCTCGGTAATCGAGACCGAAGGCCAGACCCCGCATCCGGGGCGTGGCGCCAATTTGATCCACCCGACCTATGGGCCGGTCTGGGCAACCTCGCATCTGGGCGACGATACCATCGCCCTTATCGGGACCGACCCCGAGGGTCACCCTGATCAGGCGTGGAAAATGGTGCAACAGCTTTACGGTCTGGGCGGCGGGTCGCTGTTCGTCAAAACCCATCCCACCTCTGAGCACCTTTATGTCGATGCGCCGCTCAACCCCGATGCCGAAGTTTCAGGCTCGGTTGCGGTCTTCAAGCTGGCGGATCTGGCCGACGAAGAGCCGGAATTCACCGTGCTGCCCATCGTCGAATGGGCCGGGATTGCCGAAGGCCAGCCCCGCGTTGTGCAAGGCGAATTCAACAAGGCCGGAAATGAGATCTGGTTCTCGGTCTGGAATGCCAAGGACCTTGAATCGGCCATCGTGGTGATCGACGACAAGACGCTTGAGCTCAAGCATGTGATCAAGGACCCGCGCCTGATCACGCCAACGGGCAAATTCAACGTCTATAACACCCGCGCCGACGTTTACTGACGCGCAGGCCGGGGGCCCATGCCGGGCCCCCGACCCTTCCCCATGATATTTGACCGCCAGCCAAGGAGCCAGCACCATGACCGCGACAGGCAAAGTTCATCTGATCGGGGCCGGCCCCGGTGCCGTTGACCTGATGACGCTGCGCGCGCTGACGATGCTCAAGGGCGCCGATGCGGTGGTCTATGACCGGCTGGTCAGCCCCGAAATCCTGGCCCTGTCGCCGATGACCGCCAGAATGGTGCCGGTCGGCAAAGCCCCCAAATCCCACGCCGTGCCGCAGGATCGCATCAACGAAATTCTCTACGAACTGGCCTGTGAGGGGCTGACGGTGGCCCGCCTCAAGGGCGGTGATCCGATGATATTCGGGCGCGGCTCCGAAGAGGCCGCCTATCTGATGGAACGCGGGATCGCGGTGGAATATGCCCCCGGCATCACCGCAGCTCAAGGCATGGCCGCCGCCACCGGCGTGCCGCTCACCCACCGCGGGCTGGCCACCGGGGTGCGCTATGTCACTGGCCACCGCGCCGCCGATGCCCGGCTTGACCTCGACTGGAAAAGCCTGGCCAGCGAAGACACCACCCTTGTGGTCTACATGGGCGTCGCAAATATTGCCGAAATCGCCCTCAACCTGATGCGCGAAGGGATGCCCGGCGCCCTGCCGGTGCTGGCGGTATCGAATGTCACCACCCCGCGCGAAACACGGCTTTTGTCGCGACTGGACCGGATCGGCCTTGACGTGGCGCAAGGCCCGCTGCGCGCGCCGGTGCTGTTTGTGATCGGCCATGTTGTCTCGCTTTGCCACGCCGCCGACGCCCTGCCGGTGGATCTGCCCGAGGTGATGGTGGGTGAATAGGCTGACCCTCATACTGGCGCTCGCCGCCACCCCGGCCCTGGCCGACCCTGACCCAAAGGCCCTCAAGCGGCTGGTCCGTCAGGATTGCGGCTCGTGCCACGGGATGACGCTCAAGGGGGGGCTTGGCCCCGACATCCGCCCCGCGTCGCTTGCGCATTATCGGCGCGACGACCTCACAGACGTGATCCTTGACGGCCTCCCCGGCACGCCGATGCCGCCCTGGCGCCCCCTGCTCAGCAAGGATGAGGCCGCCTGGATTGCCGATTATCTTCTAGAAGGTGACCCCGAATGACCCCAGTCCCCCTGTCCCCCAACACGGTCGAGAACCGGCACGGATCTGGCATTCACCGTTCCCGAAATACTCCCGCCGGAGGCCTCCGCACCCGCATTCTTGCACTGTCGCTGGCGGCTCTTGCGCTCTGTGCGCCGCCACTTCCCGCCTCGGCGCAACCGACCGGTGATCTGGGGCTGGTGGTGGAACGCGCCAGCGGGTCGCTTTTGGTGGTGGATCAGTCCGAGCGCGCCAGCATCGGGCGCATCACCGGACTTGGCGATCTTTCACATGCCTCGCTGGTCTACTCCCCGGACGAACACTTCGCCTATGTCTTTGGCCGCGACGGCGGGCTGAGCAAGGTGGATATTCTGGCGCAAACCATCACCGCCCGCGTGATGCAGGCGGGCAATTCCATTGGCGGCGCGATCTCGGATGACGGGCGTTTCGTGGCGGTCTCGAACTACGAGCCCGGCGGCGTGCGCGTCTTTGATGCCGACACGCTCGAAATGGTGGCCGACATCCCGACCGGCAGCAAGACCATCGGCCTCGTGGATATTCCGGGAACCCGGTTTGTCTTTTCCCTCTGGGACGCGGGCGAGACATGGATTGCCGATCTCTCGGGCGAGACCGCGCAGATCACCAGGATCAAGGGCATGGGCACCAACCCCTATGACGCTCTGGTCACCGGCGACGGGCGCACCTATATCGCCGGGCTGTTCGGCGAGGATCACCTGAGCGCGCTGGACCTCTGGCAGGAGCATCCAGAGCCGCAGGTAATCCTGCCCGGCTATGCCAAGGGGCGCGAGGGGCTGCCGGTCTACAAGATGCCGCACCTGGAAGGCTGGGCCTTGGCAGGACAGGATTTCGTGCTGCCCGCCATGGGCCAGCACGAGGTGCTCTGGGTCGATGCGCGCAGCCTGCAGGAAACCGGCAGAACCGCCACTCACGGACAGCCGGTTTTCGCCATTTCCCGCCCCGACGGGCGCCACGTCTGGGTCAACTTCGCCCATCCGCTGAATGACACAGTACAGGTGATCGACAGCGTGACCAAAGGGGTCATCCACCAGTTTACCCCCGGCCCCGGCGTCTTGCACATGGAGTTTACGCCGCGCGGTCACGAGGTCTGGCTGTCAGTCCGCGACGCCGGAAAGGTGATGATCTATGACACGGAAACCTTTGAAAAACTGGGCGAAATCGCGGCTGAAAGCCCCTCGGGCATCTTTTTCACCGCCCGCGCCCACCGCATGGGGCTTTGAGAGATGCAAGGGGTAAATGACCCGATTGATCGCGCGCTTCTGAACGACTGGCAGCGGGATTTTCCAATCACCGAGCGGCCCTTTGGCGTGCTGGCAGAGCATCTCGGCACCAGCGAGACAAATGTGATCGAGCGGTTGCGTGCCCGCGTCGAGGCCGGTCAGGTCACCCGGTTGGGCGCCACCTGTGCGCCCAATACCATATCGGCCAGCACCCTCGCTGCGGTGGCCGCCCCCGAGGACCGGATCGAAGACGTCGCGGCGATCATCGGCGCAGAGCCGGGGGTGAACCACTCCTACCTGCGCGAACACGACTGGAACCTGTGGTTTGTCGCCACCGGCCCCGACCGGGACCATGTGGATGCGGCCCTCGCCCGGATCGCGCAGCGCAGCGGGCTGCGCGTGCTCGACCTGCGGCTGGTGCGGCCCTTCAACCTTGACCTCGGCTTTAGCCTGCGCGGTGAAGATCCGCGCGCGCCTCAAAGCCAAGCGCCGGAGACGGACGTGTTGCAGCCCGGCGACCGCGACATCGTGCAGGCGTTGATGCGGGGCCTGCCGCTTGATGCGCGGCCCTACGCGGCGATCGGAAACATGCTGGGGCGCAGCGAGGCCGAGGTGATGGCACGGATCAGGGTGCTGAGCGCGGCGCGGATCATCGCGCGCCTCGGGGTCATCGTGCGCCACCGAGCGCTTGGCTGGCGCTCCAATGCGATGGTGGTCTGGGATCTGCCGCACGAGGCCATCACCCGCGCCGGCCCGGTGCTGGCCGCACACCCCGGTGTCACCCTGTGCTACGAGCGCACGCCGGTTGCCGGCGTCTGGCCCTACCGGCTCTATTCCATGATCCACGCCCAAAGCCGAAAGGACGCCCTTGCCCGGCTGGCAAGCGCCGCCGCCCTGCCCGAGTTGCAGGGTGTGCCGCATCTGGCGCTGTTTTCAAGCCACTGTTTCAAACAGACCGGCGCCCTCGTGGCGCAGGAAAGGACAATCGCATGACACCTACCGCGCCTCTTGATGCCACCGACCGGCTGATCCTGAACCATCTGCAAGAGGGCTTTCCGATTGCACCCGATCCGTTTGAAATCGTCGCGCAAGAGCTGGGGCTGGAAGAGGCCGATCTTCTGGCGCGGCTGGAGCGGATGAAAGCCGAGCGGATCATCACCCGCTTTGGTCCGTTTTTTGATGCCGAGGCGATGGGCGGGGCGTTTTGCCTCTGTGCCATGGCCGTACCAAAGGCGGATTTTGAAACGGTCCTGACCAAAGTCAATGCCCGCCCCGAGGTGGCACATAATTATGAACGCAGTCACCACCTCAACATGTGGTTCGTTCTCGCAACCGAATCCGCGCCAGAGATCGAGGCGGTGGCCAAATCGCTGGAGCAGGAAACAGGGCTGCGCGTGCTCTGTTTCCCGAAGCTCCGGGAATTCTTCATCAGGTTCAGGGTGGCCGCATGAGCATCGATTCCACAGACCGCCGGATCATCGCCGCCACGCAGGCCGGCCTGCCGCTTGTGCCACAGCCCTACGCGGCCGTGGCGCAGGAACTGGGGCTTGGCGAAAGCGAGCTCTGCAACCGCCTGCGCGCGATGCACGATAGCGGCATCATTCGCCGGGTGGCCGTGGCCCCCAACCACTATGCGCTTGGCATGCTGGCCAATGGCATGTCGGTCTGGGACATCGACGATGCCCGCGTAGCGGACCTTGGCGCGCAGGTCGGCGCGCTCGACTACGTGAGCCACTGTTACGAGCGGCCCCGCGCCCTGCCCGACTGGCCCTATAACCTGTTTGCGATGATCCACGGCAGCAACCGCGACGAGGTCGAGGCCAAACGACAAGAGGTTGCCGCGCTATTGGGCGGGGCCTGTCGCGGCAGTGACATTCTCTATTCGACACGCATTTTGAAAAAGACCGGGCTTCGGCTCCGGTCAAAGGAGGGCCACTGATGTTTCGCCTCTCGGAATATATGCAACAATTGGTAAATCCGACACCGGTGCGCGCGCGGCGCGGCACGGGGGCGGTCAAGCCGGTGGTGATCTGGAACCTGACCCGGCGCTGCAACCTGAAATGCCGCCATTGCTATACGGTCTCGGCGGATGTCGATTTTCCCGGCGAGCTGAGCCACGAACAGGCGATGGGCGTGCTGGATGATCTGGGGGATTTCAATATTCCGGCGCTAATCCTGTCGGGCGGCGAGCCGATGGGCCGGTTCGATTTCTTCGAGCTGGCCGAGGCCGCGCGCAAGAAGGTCCGGTTTCTGGCGCTCAGCACAAACGGCACCCAGATCCACGGCGAGACCGCCGACCGGGTGGCCGAAATCGGGTTTCAATATGTCGGCATTTCCATCGACGGGATTGGCCGCACCAATGACTGGTTTCGCGGTGTTGATGGCGCCTTTGATCAGGCCGTACGCGGGGTGCGCGAATGCAAGAAGCGCGGCATCAAGGTGGGCCTGCGCTTTACCCTGACCCGCGACAACGCCGCGCAGCTGCCTGATTTACTTCAGCTTTGCGATGACGAGGGCGTGGATAAATTCTACCTCAGCCATCTTGTCTATGCCGGGCGCGGCGACAAGAACCGGGGCGAGGATGCGGTGCATGCCCATACCCGCAAGGCCCTGGACGAGCTGATTGATCGCGCCTGGGTCGGCGTGGCCGAGAATGCGCCGCTGGATATCGTGACCGGCAACAACGACGCCGACGCGGTCTATATGCTGCGGTGGGCCGAACGGCATTTTGACGAGGCGCGCGTGGCGCATCTGCGCGACCATCTTGAGGCCTGGGGCGGCAATTCCTCGGGACTGGGCGTGGCCAATATCGACACGCTGGGGCGGGTGCACCCGGATACCTATTGGTCCGATTACACCGTCGGCAACGTCAAGGTCACGCCGTTTTCAACGCTCTGGACGGGGGAAGACCCGATGCTGGCGCAGCTGCGCTTGCGGCCCCGCCCGCTCAAGGGGCGCTGCGGGGCCTGCGCGTTCAAATCCGTCTGCGGCGGCAATACCCGCATTCGCGCGCTGCAACTGACCGGCGATCCCTGGGCCGAAGATCCGGCCTGTTACCTGAGCGATCGCGAAATCGGCGTCACAGGTGCGGGTGAGCGCCTGACCGTAACCCCGTTCAGAGGCAAGAAACATGACCCGATCCATCGCTTTAACTAGCGCGCTTTTGCTGGGCACAATTTTTTGGGGGGTCGTGTCGGCCAAGGCCGATCCGGCGCAGATTTACAGCACCGAGTGCGCCGCCTGCCACGGGGCCGACCGGCTGGGCGGCACCGGGCCTGCGTTGATCCCCGAGACATTGGGCCGGATGCGCGGGCCGAACCTTGAAAAGGTGATTACCCATGGTCGGGTGGCGACCCAAATGCCCGCCTTCGACGCGGTGTTGGGGGCGAATGACATCACCGAGCTGGCGGCCTGGCTGCATACACCGCTGGCGCAGGTGCCCGACTGGACCGCCGAGCAGATTGCGCAAACCCGCTGGTTTGATCCCGATTACAGCGCCGCAGCGGCACCGGTGTTTGACGCCGATCCGCTGAATATCACGCTGGTGGTGGAAACCGGCGATCACCATGTCAGCGTTCTGGATGGCGACACCTTTGCGGTGCTCGACCGCTTCGAGACGCCTTTTGCCGTGCATGGCGGCCCAAAATTCAGCCCCGACGGGCGCTATGTTTTCATCATGTCGCGTGATGGCTGGGTGCAAAAATACGATATCTGGTCGCTGCATCAGGTCGGCCGTGTGCGCGCCGGGCTGAACAGCCGCAACATCGCGATCAGCGCCGATGGCGAACATCTTGCGGTGGCCAATTACCTGCCGATGACGCTGAGCCTGCTGTCGACCAACGATCTGAGCGTTGAGCGGGTGATGCCGGTCGTGGGCAAGGATGGCACCAAAAGCCGGGTTTCGGCGGTCTATCAGGCCCCGCAACGCCAGAGCTTTATCCTGGCCCTGAAAGACACCCCCGAAATCTGGGAGGTGGCGACCACCCCCGACGCCGAGCCGGTCTATGAAGGCTTCGTGCACAGCCGCGAGAAGGGCATGATCGAGGCGATCCCCTCGTCCGAGGGGCTCTTCGCCCGCCGCCGGATCGAGATCACCGAGCCGCTGGACGATTTCTTCTTCACCGATGATTACCGCCACCTGATGGGCGCGGCGCGCAACACCGGACGCGGCGTGGTGGTGAACCTGAATGTGGGCCGCGAGATTGCCGAATTGCCGCTGCCCGGCATGCCGCATCTGGGGTCCGGCATTTCGTGGCTGCGTGACGGCCGCCGCGTGATGGCCACGCCGCATCTGAAAGAGGGCATGCTGTCGGTGATCGACACCGAAACCTGGCAGCTGATCCAGACCATCAAGACCGACGGGCCGGGCTTTTTCCTGAGAAGTCACGAAAATTCGCCCTACTTCTGGGCAGACGTGTTCTTTGGCCCAAACAAGGACGTGATGCATGTGATCGACAAGCAAAGCCTTGAGATTGTCAAAACCCTGCGCCCTGTTCCGGGCGCCACGGTGGCGCATGTCGAATTTACCCGCGACGGCAGCCATGCCCTTGTGTCGGTCTGGGAAGACGACGGCGCGGTCATCGTCTATGATGCCAGAACGCTGGAAGAGGTGACCCGGCTGGCAATGCGCAAACCGTCTGGAAAATACAATGTTTTCAACAAGATAACATTCTCGGAAGGAACAAGCCATTGAGCAGCAGCGCAATCATCGTCAGCCACGGACAGCCCTCTGATCCGGACCCGGCCGAGGCCACGCTCGCGGCCCTTGCCGCCGAGGTGGCGCGCGCCCTGCCCGGCTGGCAGGTTGCAAGCGCGACCTTGGCCAAGCCCGGCGCGCTTGAGGCCGCATTAACGGCGGCGGGGCCGCATCCGCTGGTCTATCCGCTGTTCATGACCGCCGGCTGGTTCACCGGCGACGAGCTTCGCAAGCGCCTGCGCGACAGGCAGGCGGATATTTTGCCGCCTCTGGGGCTTGATCCCGGCCTGCCGGGGATGGCGGCAGATGTGCTGCGCGCCACCCTTTCCCGCGAGGGCTGGCAGCCCGGCGAGAGCCGACTTTTCATCGCCGCCCACGGCTCTGGCCGCAGCCGCAATTCGGCGCGCGACACGCAGGCCTTTGCAAGCGCCCTTTCGCAACTGATTGCCTTTGCCGAGATCCGCGTCGGCTTTGTCGAAGAGGCGCCCTATCTGGCCGATGTGGCGCTTGATCTTGGCCCCAAGGCGATCTGTTTGCCGTTCTTTGCCGCGAGGGGCGGCCATGTGATGGATGATATCCCCGAGGCGCTGGACGCGTCGGAGTACAAAGGTGTCGCGCTCGCGCCAATCGGCTGCGCGCCCGAGGTGGCCAGGCTGGTCGCGCGGGCGTTGGAGACGGCGAGGGTGAACGCATGACCGCCGCAGGCCCCAATTTGACCCGGCTCTACCTGTTGCTCTACCCGTTCACCGCATTGGCGGTGGCGATCAACCTGTTCATGCTGGGCTTGATGTGGCAGGCGATTGGCCTGCCTGCACTCTCGCCGGTGAGCGCGCTTCTTGCCTGTGTTCCGCTGGCCCTGCCGGTCAACTGGTGGGTGACGAAATGGGTGCGCGGCCTGATGGACGAGGCCGAGGGGCGCAAATGAAAACGGCCGCCCCGGCGTGATGCGAGGCGACCGGTGACGGCGGGACCGCCGCGTTATTCGAAGGTCGCCAGATAGGCGATGACGTCTTCGATATCATCGTCCTTGCGCAGCCCGGCAAAAGACATCTTGGTGCCCTTCATATATTTCTTCGGGCTGGCCAGAAAGGCGCTCAGCTCTTCATTGGTCCAGACAAGGCCCTCGGCGGCGCGCTCCTGCAGGACCGATGAGTATTTGAAATCCTCCAAAGCCCCTGCCGGTTGCCCAACGATGCCATTCAGAACCGGGCCGACGCGGTTCTTGGCGTCCTCGCCCACCTGATGGCAGGCCTTGCATTTCTTAAACACCTTCTCGCCCGCCTCGGCGTCGCCATCGGCAAGGGCCGGCGCGCCAAGCGCCAGGGCCAGTGCGGCGGCTGTCATAAGGGTGGTTTTCATGGGTCGTTCTCCTCTTTGGTTGGGGATGAATGTCAGGCAATGATTTCGATTTTCGCGCCCGCAAAGCGCGCCACAGCCGCTTGCGCCGACGGCCCGTCAAGCAGGCAAAGCGCGGTCGAAAGCCCGTCCGCCAAAGCCGCGTTCGGCGCCGACAGGCTCACGATGCTGTGGCGGGGCACCTGCCCCTGCGGGCCAAGGATATGGCCCTGATCCCCCGTCAGGCGCGTGCCTTTGGGCGCCGATGTGGCGAGGGCGCGGTCGCTCAGGGTGATGCGCTCCAGGATGTCGCCCTCTGGCGTGGCAATCCCGGCCTGCCAGGGGGTGCCGTCGGGGCGATGACCGCGCCCGACGATTTCACCGATATCCACAAGAATATCGCCAAACCCCTGCCCGCCAAGCAGCGCCGCGATACGGTCGGTGATCTCGCCCTGCGCAATACCGTTGAGCGTCAGCGCCATGCCGGGCCGCTCAAAACGGATTTCCTGCGCATCAAAGCGCAGCCCCTCCCAGCCGACAGAATGCCGCGCCGTGGCGACATCGCCGCCATTGGCATGGGCGCTCCAGAGCGGCTGAACCGTGGGATCAAAAGCACCTTCGGTCGCGCCGTGTATCCTGCCCGCCAGCGTCAGAAGGCCCAGCAATTCGGGCGGCGGCGCAACAAGGCGACCGGTTTGATTGAGCCGCACAAGCGCGCTATCGGGGCGGTAAAGGCTAAAGATACGCTCAAGCCGCGCAAGCTCGGCCTCAAGCCGGGCAAAGACCGGGCGGGCGTCAATCGCGCTTATGCCGACAAGCGTCACCGAGGCCGGGGCACCAAACGCAACCCCGCTCCAGCGCGCGGTTTGCGTCAACGCCATAGCCGCGCCCGGAAGGGCAATGGCGGCGGCCGAAATGCTCAGGAAACGGCGGCGGGTTGGGGTCATGTCGGGGCCTCCTCGTTGAAAATGACATCGACCGGGGCAAGCACAAGCTCCGCCGGAATCTCGGAGAGGGTCATCACCTTGCCGCCTTTGCGGGCGGCGAAATCCTTGGCTGCGGCGGGGTCGGAAAACGGCACGATTTCGGGCGCCCCCATGCCGCCGGTGACATCGGCCCCCACCACGAAGCTGACCGTTTGCGCGGCGACCCAATTGTCGATGCCGGGGCTCTCCCAACTTTCCGCCGCGCCCATGTCGCTGACGTAAAAGGCAAGGATGTCGGCGTCGCGTTCGGGGCCCTTCACATAGGCAAGTGCGTCGCGCATCTGCGCGAAAAAGATCGGCTCGGGCAGGCCCTTGAGATGGATTTGCGCCTTGGGGCCGGGGTGATTGTCGACCTGCATCAGGCAAAAATGGCTGAGCGCGTCGGCGGTCATGGCGATCGGATCGGGCGCTTGCGCCGTCTCCTCTTTACAGGCCGCAAGCAGCAGGGTTGCAAGCAGAAGACGTTTCATGGCTCGACCCTCGCAAAGGCGGCGCGGGCCAGCCCGAGGGCCAGAAGAGGCCAGAGGAACAGCGACATCGGTGCCGCCCAGACCGGCAGTGCCGCCCCGGCCCCTGCCATGCCCGAGACCAGCGCCACCTGCTGCGAGCCGGCCACGTTCCAGAGTCGAAACGCATCCGCCGGGTTGGCGGCCAGAAGCCAGGGAAAGACGTAACTTGTGAACGCCCCACCATCGTCAAACACCAGCGCCCCCAAAAGCCCCAGATCATAAAGCACCACCAGCACCAGCCAGAGGCCCACGGCAAGCCCCGCCGCCCCGGCAACACTATTCGAGAGCGCAGAGGCGACATAGCCAAGCGCCAGAAAACACGCCCCCAGAAGGATCGCCGTCGCAATGAGCCGAACCAGCGCCAGCACGCTTTCAGCACCGGCCCCACCGGCCAGCGCCGCCGCAATCCCCGCCGAGGCAAGGCCCAGCGCAATGGCAATGCTCAGCACCAAAAGATGGGCCGCGAATTTCCCCAGGAGCATCTCTCCCCGGCTGAGCGGATAGGTCAGCACCAGCCCCAGCGTGCCGCGCTCGGCCTCGCCCGCGATGGCGTCAAAACCGATCATCAGCGCCAGAAACGGCGCGAGATAGACCGCGAGCGTCGTCATCGACGCCACCGACACAGTCAGCAGATCAACCCCGAGCGTGCCCGTCGGCGCCGATCCCGCAAAGGTCAGCGCCAGCGCGAACAGCGTCATCAAAGAGGTGGCCGAGACCAGCCAGCGATTGCGCCGCTGAATGCGAAACTCGGCCATGGCGATGGCTAGGATACGGGCAATCATTGGCGGGCCTCCCCACAATAGTGACGGTAGATATCCTCAAGGCTGGGCGGGGCCATTTCGACGTCGCGCACCGCGTCGCCAAGCCCCGAGATGCGCGCAAGCTGGGCCATCTTCTGATCGCCGCTACAGCTGAGCTCGACCGCACAGCCATTGACCCGCGTGCCGCCCAGTTCGGCATGGACATGCTCCGCCGCCCCGTCACGCGCCGTCAGGCGGATACGGGTCGGAAGGCCCGCCTTTTGGCTGAGACCCGGCAAGGTATCGTCGGCCACCAGCCGCCCCTTGCGCATGATCGCGATCCGGTCGGTGCGCGCCTCAAGCTCGGTCAGGGCGTGGCTGGCGATCAGAACGGCGGTGCCGCCTGCGGCCATCTCCGCAATCACCGCGTAAAGATCGTGGCGCGATATCGGGTCAAGCCCACTGGTCGGCTCGTCCAGCAGGGCGACACGGCGACGCCCCAGCAGGGCCTGCGCCAGCCCAAGGCGTTGCCGCATGCCCTTGGACCATGTGCCGATGCGCCGGTCGGCGGCCTCGGCCAGACCGACACGCTCAAGCAGGGGGGCAACGATCTTGGGATGCTCGCCCGCCAGCCGGGCAAAGGTCGTGAGCTGTTCGCGCCCCGTGAGTGATTTGTGAAAAGCCACCTGTTCGGGCAGATAGGCGGTGGCGCTGCGTGCGGCCATGCTTCCGGGGGGGTGACCGTCAACACGGATCTGGCCGCCACTGGGCCGGATCAGCCCAAGCACAAGCTTGATCAGGGTGGATTTACCGGCGCCGTTATGCCCCAGCAAAGCGACCCGCTCCCCGGCGGCAAGGCTAAGGTCGATGCCGCCAAGAACCTCGGATTTGCCATAGGTCTTGGTCAGGGCCGAGATCGTGAGGGCGCGCCTGTCATCCGTCATGTCGTCTCTCCCAATCTGGCATCGCGATCTCCTTGGGCCGCATCAGCGGGGCCTTGTCGATCACCCCGCCGGGCAAGAGCGCCGGAAAGGCCGATTGCGCCCATTTCACCAGCTGAACAGCCGGCGCGCCCAAAAGCAGCCGCGCCGAGGGCTGGGTCCAAAGGATATGATCCATGCTGTCGTTGGGGCGATAGGGCGTGTCGGCAAGCCCGTCGCCATTGAGGTCATAGGCGGCGAAATCGGACCAGTAGTTGCCGATGCCGCCATCGCTCCAGTCAAGCCATTTGGAACCGACATATTTCACCTGCGTGCGATTGCCGACAAAGGCATTGCCGCTGATAGCGTTGCGCTCGGAGCCGGCGGTGAAATGCACGCCGATGCCGCAGCGCTCGAACCGGTTGCCGGTGACCCGGTTCTTATGGGCGTTATAGATGAACAGACAGCGGTCGCCGCCGTTTCTGACAAGGTTGCCGCGCACCTCGGAGCTATTGGTGTAGTTCAGCATGATGCCGTGCTCGGCATCCCCCAGAGAGACATTGTTCAAAAGCCTGAGGCCCTTGGAAAACATCACCGCATAGCCAAGGTGATTGCCGATCGACAGATTGCCCCTGACCTCGGATTTATTGGCGTACATAAAGTGCACCGCAAAGCGCAGGTCGCGAAAGCGGTTGCCGACGAAAGCATTGGAATGCGAGGTGTTCACGAAGATGCCGTCACGGCCCCAGCGGATATCGTTGCCCACAACCTCCGCCCCCCGCGCATCCCAGAGATAGACAGCATTGCCGCGCGCATTCATGCGGTGATCCTGTCGGCCTTCGATGGTGTTGCCTGCGACCTCTGCGTTGCGGGCGCCGTGGATATCGACGCCGTAAAGGTTGCCGTTCAGGTGGTTGCCGATAATGCGCGCGCCGTCCGCCCCCTTGAGAAGGCGAATGCCGCTATCAAGTGCCTCGTGATCGCTGCCTGATCCGGTGAGGGTACAGCCGGAAATGGTCACCTCCGGCGCGCGAAGCGTCAGAACACTGCCCTGCCCGCCCGCGTCAATCTCGGCGCCCGCCGCGCAGTCAATCGTCACGGGGCGCGTGATGTCCAGCCCGCCCTGATGGCGACCGGGGCCAAGGCGGAGGGTATCCCCCGCCCCGGCGGTTTTTATGGCCAGCGCCAGCGCCCCACCCCCGGCCGGCACAGCCCGCTCCTCTGCCACGGCAAGGCCGGGCAGCGAAAGGCAAAGCGCCAGAAGGGGGGCGAGGCACCGCATCGGCTCAGGCCTCCCGCGGCTCGACCAGCATGCGACCGCGCATTTCCATGTGCAGCGCATGACAGAACCACTGGCAATAATACCAGTGAACGCCCGGACGGTCGGCGGTAAAGGTGACCGAGGCGGTGGCCTGCGGCCCGACTTCCATCGCGACACCGTGGTTTGACAGGGTAAGCCCGTGGGTCACGTCATCCACATCATCAAGGTTGGTGACATAGATCGTCACCTCATCCCCCTGTTTGACCGTGAACTTTTCAAGGCTGAACATCGGCGCCTGCGACCACATGTAGACCCGCACCTTGTTGCCGTCCCGGATCGGCTCATCGGCGCCGTCCTCTAGCACGACCCCATCGGCGGCGGCCTGTTTGCGGGCGTCTTCCCACATCGGGTCATCGCGGCTCCAGACACTGGCCGGGTTCACCTTGGAGCGATGTACGATGATACAGTCATGCGGCTCGGCAAAGGTAGGGCCGTCATGCACCACCGGCATGTCATCCTGGGTAATATCCAGAAGCTGTTCGTTCTCGGGCTTGAGCGGCCCGACGTTCAGGAACCGGTCCTTGGAGAACTTGTTCATCGAGATCAGCCATTTGCCATCGGCCTCTTTGGTTTCGCCCATCGAGGTATGGTTGTGCCCCGGCTGATACATCACATCGGTCTTGTGAAGGATCGGATCGACCGCCTCGCCCGAATAGGCGCGGATTGCCTTGTCCATGCTCCACTTGACCACCTGGCTGTCGAGAAAGAGCGTGGTGTAACAATTGCCCTTGCCGTCAAAGGCGGTGTGCAATGGCCCGAGGCCAAGTTCAGGTTCGGCCACGATGCAGGAGCGCGGATCGGCGTCCTGATCAAACAGCGCATCGACCTTGGTCACATCAATCACCGAACAGGTCGGCGACAGCTTGCCGTTGATCACCACGTGCTTTTGATCCGGCGCGGTGTTCACGCCATGCGGGCTGTTGGGGATGGGCACATAGCGGGTGTATTTCTTGTTCTTGCCCTTGCGCCCGTCAAGCACCTTGACGCCGTTCAGCTCCTGGTAATCGCCTGCGGCCACACCGGCCTCGATTTCCTTGATGTTGAAGATCACACAGTGGTCGGTCTCGCTTTCGGTCATCTCGGCAAGGGTCACACCCATTTCCGAGTTATAGCTGGTCGAAAACGCATACTTGCCCTGATAATCCGCATCGACGTTATCAAGGTTGCCCGAGACGATCACCTGCCAGGCGATCTCCATCGTGTCGCCGTCGATGGCGGTAAAGATGTTCACGTATTCTTCGGGATTGTCGAGAATAGAGCCATCGTTGACCAGCGGGATCTCGTGTTCGCCATTGGCAAAGACATAGCCGGTGCGCGGATATTTCTGCGTCCGCAGCCCGTGAATATCGCCGGCATTGGGGATTTCGATGATCTTGTCGCATTTCATCACGTCGCAGCGCACCCGCGCCACGCGGGTGTTGGCCTTGTCGTTCATGAACAGATAGCGCCCGTCATAGGTGCCGTCGGTGAAGGACATATGCGGGTGATGCAGATCGCCGTTGTCATAGGTTTTCATGTTGCGGGCGGCGAGATACTCTTTGGTTTCGGGCATGAGGCCCTCGGTCAGAACCTTGAGCGACTCGTTGGTCTGGCCCCAGCCGGTGGCCGAGCAGCGGTTGAACACCGGCACACGCATCAACTCTCGCATGGACGGAAAGCCCAAAATGCGAAGCTCGCCCGCCTGGCCCGAGGACCAGAAGCCGTAGTATTCATCCAGCTCACCGGGCGCGAGGGCGTATTTGCCCGCCGCCTGTGCCGGACCCGCCCCGGCAAAAAGGCCTGCGCCTGCGCCGGTCGTGGCCGCAAGCGCGCCGGTGGCCGTGGCCCCCAGCATGCCGCGGCGGGTCAGTTTGAGGCTATCCTTGAAATCAGACATTAGAGGTCTCCTTTTCTTCCTCTTGCGAACCAAGGGCGCGGTTCATCGCGCCTTTATTGGCCTCGGCACTTGCGTGATCACGCGCGCGCCGCTTCAGTTGCCGGATAATCACCGGGCATTTATCGTCGGACTGGTACAAAACCTGGCAATGCAGGCAGTTCACACATTCGTTGGGGTTGATCTCGCCTGTCGGGTGGATCGCCTGCACCGGGCACTCATTGGCGCAGGTCTGGCAGGGGCTGCCGCAATCGCGATAGCGCCGGAGCCAGTCAAACATCCGCATCCTGGCCGGGATCGCCAGCGCCGCGCCGAGCGGACAGAGGTAGCGGCAATAAAACCGCTCCACGAACAGCCCGATCCCGAGAAGGACCACGGCAAAGACGACGAACGGCCAGTCGCGCACGAACTTGAGGATGATCGCGGTTTTGAACGGCTCGACCTCGGCCAGTTTTTCCGCCATCGGGATCGAGGCCAGCGAGACCCCGAATAGCCCCAGAAAGATCATGTACTTCAGCGGCCAGAGCCGCTCGTGCAGACCCCAGGGCAGTTCCCATTGCGGCAGCTTGAAAAACCGCGCCACACGGTTGGTCAGCTCTTGCAGCGCGCCAAACGGGCACAGCCAGCCACAATAGGCCCCCCGGCCCCAGAAAAGCAGCGCGGCGGCGACGGCAAACCACTGGATGAACACCAGCGGGTCCATCAAAAAGGCATTCCAGGTGAACCCGCTGCGCAGTGACCCGGCCAGCGCCATCAGGTTCACGACGCTAAGCTGCGCATTGGCATACCAGCCGATGAAAACCAGCGACATGCTCAAAAACCCGATCCGGAACCAGTAATAGGCGCGCGCGTGGCGGGTGATCTGAAGCTGAAAGAAAAACGCTAGGGTCAGCACGGCAAGCATCGCACCAAGCACGGCGATCTCGACCGTCTTGTCGCGCCAGATCCGCTGCCAGAGGGCGGTTTTGGCGGCGGCCTCTTCCTCCGAGGCGTTGGCCACCGGCAGAGCGGTCAGCGGCACGAGATAGCGTTCAGGAAGCCGATAGCCCAGGTCATAGGTGATAAAGGTTTTCTCGACCGCGCCAACCGCGCGCTGCACCAGAAGCTGAAGCCGCCACGGCTCTGCCGGATCAAAGCCGCTTGCGGCCGGGATGCGGAACAGGTCAAGCTCGTTGAAACTCGGCGCGCCGCTCGCGCTGATCTCGCCAAGGCGACGGTGATCACGGTCAAAGAACCGGACCGAGCGGTCGCCCTGAATAAGCTGTATCCGGTCGAAAATCCCGCCCCGGACATAGCCCGAACCCTTGAAGGAATAGCGCCCTCGACCGGCGACCAGAATGGCATGCTCGCCTTCGCCAAGCCAGTCCTGAAGGTTGGCGTATTCGGCCTCGCCCAACAGGCTCTGGCCGATGGTGGGCACGCTGACAAGGGCGGCGCGCATGTCGATAAAGCTATCTTCCGGCGCGCCGGGTTCGGGGCGGGCGGCGGCGCGGGCATCGCCGGTTTCGCCAAAGGCGCGGTTGATTTGCCCCACGTCCAGCATCAGCCCGCGCACCGAGCCGTCACCGGTCAGCGCCTGCCAGTCGCGCCGCGCGCCGTCCTCTTCGCGAAGGCTGCGGGCCGGGCCTGCCTGCACCACCGGCGCCAGCCCGCCCAGCCCAAGCGCGCGCGCCACCTTTAGCCCACCGCGCACAAGGCTGTCGTCGATCACCATGACCGTCACCGTCGCCCCCGATATGATATCAAGCTCATGCGCCGTGCCCGACGCGGCCGCCTCGGCCTTGAGGTCAAGCCCGGCGTAGCCCTCGATCACGCGGCGCATCTTGGATTCGGGAATGCCGATCAACACGATCGGTTCGGAATGCTTGACCAGAACCGCGCCGGTCATCACCGCATCCGGGTCAATCGCGGCAATCACATGGATGGGCTTGCCGGAATACCCGGTGGTGCCGGCAAAATCGGATGTCAGGAACGCCCAGGCAACGATCTCGCCACCCTTCAGCACCGGCGCCACCGGAACGTCGTCGCGCAGCGCGCCAAAACCGTCGGCCTGCGGCACAAGCTGATCGGCGGTAACCTCGGACAGGAATCGCGCCAGCAAGGCGGGCTCGGCGGCACGCGCCACAAGCGGCGACGCGATCAGCAGCGCGAGTGCGATCAAACTCTTGAGCGTCTTTGCAAACATCTGGCCCCTGCTTTCAAAACATGGACCAATGGATAAAGCAGCCCCCGCACAGGGGCGTTGACCAAAGTCAAGGGTCGCCCGATCGGCCGTCAGGCGGGGGGGTGCCACGCTCCAGAATATCGGAAATCTCCTGGCAAATGGCGTCGATGGTCGGCGTGAATTCGGCTAAGCTTTTGGTGCGCAGACGCAGGATCGTCAGGTCAAGCTCGGTCGTGGGAAAGCCCAGATCGGTGATCTGCACCAAATGCCCGGCGTGCAGATCGTCGGTGGTCGCGGTCATCGGAAGCCAGCCAACGCCAAGGCCGCACCTGATGCTTTGCTGAATGGTCTGCGTCAAACCGGACACCAGCTTCATCGACACCCGGAACGGAAGCGCCGGCAAAAGCGCCGATCGCGTCAGATCGCCCAGAAAGACCTCGGACGGGTAAGTGATCAGCGGCAGCGCCTCGTCGCGGGCAATCTTTTCCTTGAGTGGACCAATATAGTCAGGCGCGCAGACCGGGATAAAACCGTCGCGCCCAACGGTAGTACGCTGTACCAGATCGCGCGGAGGGTTGAGACGCCGCGTTTCGGTTTCGTAAAACAGCGCGGCGACCACCTCTTCCGTCATCAGCATCTGGAAACAGGATTCAAGATTGGCCGAGCGCAAACGAATGTCATGCACCGCCATCACATCACCCAGCGCCGCAAGCGCGCGCGGCAGGATATTGGCGGAAATGGAATGCAGCGCGGCAAGCCTGAGCGGCTCGAACGGCTGGACCGCAAAGGCATCGGCAAGGCGGTTCATCGCCACAAGCCCGGTTTCAAGTTCAAGCTTTTGCGACTTGAGAAACGCCGTCGGCCCCGAGGGGCGGCGCGTGCGATCAACAAGCTCGGCGCCCAAAAGGTGCTCCAGCGCCTGAAGCCGCCGCGAATAGCCCGACTGCGACGCATTTCGGGTCTGCGCCGCAAGCGAGATGCTTCCGGTTCGGATCAGGGCAAGAAGGTCGAGAATCGCGTTTTTATCCATGACATCTCATTTGCATGCGCTTTTCGCATATTAGATTGCGATCTTAGCGCTTTTAAAGTGAGAGTCTTGCATTAATTTCGGGCACACGCACCCGAATCCAACCGGGCTACGGGCCGAAATTCACGCGCCGCGCTGACAACATTTGCTTAATCAGGCGCCTTCGGTCTTAATGGTGAAAAACCAAAAAAGGGAGATACCAACCATGAACCTTCGACTAAAGATGCTTGCCGCTGCGGCGGTCACGGCCGTCGGCTTTGCCGCACCGGCCTTTGCGGATGCCGGCGACAGCCCGACGCTTCAGCGCATTCAGGAACGCGGCGTGGTCAGCATCGGCCACCGCGAAACCTCGATTCCGTTTTCCTATATCGGCGAGAACAACGAGGCGGTCGGCTATTCCATCGACCTCTGCCTCAAGATCGTCGAGGCCATCGAAGAGCAACTCGGCGGCGACAAGCTTGAGGTCCGCTATGTTCCGGTCACCGGCCAGACCCGCATCCCGCTGATCGCCAATGGCACGATTGACATGGAATGCGGATCGACCACCAACAACCTGACCCGTCAGTTGCAGGTCGAGTATCTGCCCACCACCTTCATTACCGGCACCAAGCTTGCCTCCAAGGTCAGCTCGGGCATCAGCGAACTGGAAGACATGAACGGCAAGATCATCGGTCTGGCCGCGGGCACGACCAACGAAAAGGCGATCAAGGCCGCGATCGAGTCCAAAGGTCTTGATATCAAGATCGTCCCGGTCAAGGATCACAGCCAAGGCTGGCTGGCGCTCGAAACCGACCGCATTGATGCCTATGGCTCGGATGACGTGCTTCTCTATGGTCTGATCTCGAAGGCGTCCGATCCCTCGGCCTATCAGGTCACCGGCCGCTATCTTTCGTTTGATCCCTATGCGCTCATGGTTCAGCGCAACGATTCAACCTTTGAACGTCTGGGTCGCGTGACAATGGCCGGGCTCATGCGCTCGGGCGAGATGGCGGATATCTATGCCAAATGGTTCGAGCCGGGCCCGACCAAGATCAACATGCCGCTCTCCGATACCCTGCGCACCGCCTTTGAAATTCAGGCCCTGCCCGAATAAGCGCGCGTAACCACGCAACAAGATGGGGCGGATCACTGGCCGCCCCATCCACAATAAGGACCGGGGGATCGCATGAATTATAATTGGGACTGGGGCATTTTGTTCCGCGACCCCTATCTTGGCTGGATCATTCAGGGGCTTGGCTGGACGCTTGCGATCTCTCTACTTGCCTGGATCATCGCCTTTTCGCTTGGCTCGGCCCTCGGGGTGTTTCGCACCGCAAGCAGCCCGGTCTTGCGCGCCCTTGCCACCACCTATGTCGAGATTTTCCGCAATATCCCGCTGCTGGTGCAGCTGTTCCTGTGGTATTTCGTCTTCCCCGAACTGTTGCCGGATGACTGGTCGCGTTGGGTCAAGCGCGACATGCCGTTTCCGGCGCTGACCACCGCCGTTGTGGCCATCGGGCTTTATACCGCCTCGCGGGTCTGCGAACAGGTCCGCTCCGGCATCGAGGCCGTCGGCCCCGGCCAGCGTCAGGCCGGGCGCGCCATCGGCATGAGCGAAGTGCAGGTCTATCGCTATATCCTGCTGCCGAATGCTTACCGCATCATCATCCCGCCGCTGACCAGCGAATTCCTGACGATCTTCAAGCAATCCTCTCTGGCGCTGACCATCGGCGTGGTCGAACTGACCGCGATGACCCGCCAGATCGAGGAATACACCTTTCAGGGGTTTGAGGCCTTTACCGCCGCCACCATCGTCTATTCGCTGGTGACCTTCACCGTGATGGCGGTGATGCGTCAGGTGGATCGGCGCACCGCCCTGCCGGGTACATTCTCGAAAGGGGCCGCATGATGTTCGATCTCGACTTTTCCGTCATTCCCGCCAATTCATCGCTCTTGTGGGAAGGCATGAAAATGACCTTCCTGCTGACCGGGCTTGCGATTGTCGGCGGCATTGTTCTGGGCACCTTCCTGGCTTTGCTGCGCATCGCCAAAGTGCCGGTCCTGGCCCAGATCGCGGCCGCCTATGTCAACTTCTTCCGCTCGCTTCCGCTGATCCTCGTGATCTTCTGGCTGTTCTTTCTGGTGCCGCTGATCCTCGGGCGCCCGGTCGGGGCATTTTCCTCGGTGCTGGTGGCCTTCATCATGTTCGAGGCAGCCTATTACTCTGAAATCATCCGCGCCGGCATCAATTCGGTGCGCCCCGGTCAGATGGCGGCGGCGCGCGCCATTGGTCTGACCTATGGGCAAAGCATGCGCTATATCGTGCTTCCGCAGGCGTTTCGCGCGATGACGCCGATCCTGCTGACGCAGGCGATCATCCTGTTTCAGGACACCTCGCTTGTCTACGTCGTCGGCCTGCGCGACTTTCTTGTCAGCGCCGAAATCGTCGCCAACCGCGATCAGAAACTGGTCGAGATGTTCCTGTTCGTCGCGGTGGTCTATTTCGCCTTCTGTTTCACCGCCTCCATGGGCGTCCGCTTCCTGCAAAAAAGGCTCGCAACATGATTGAGATGAACTCCGTCAACAAATGGTACGGAAAGAATTTTCAGGTTCTCAAGGACTGTAGCCTGAGCGTCGCCAAGGGCGAGGTGATCGTGGTCTGCGGGCCGTCCGGGTCCGGCAAGAGCACGCTGATCAAGACGGTGAACGGGCTAGAGCCGATCAACAGCGGCGAGATCACCGTGGCGGGCACAAGCATCACCGCAAAATCGACCAACCTTGACAAGATGCGCTCGAAAATCGGGATGGTGTTTCAGAACTTCGAGCTGTTTCCGCATATGAACGTGACCGAGAACATCAAGCTTGGTCAGACCAAGGTTTTGGGCCGCAGCCCCGCCGAGGCCGAGACCAAGGCGCTTGCCCTCCTGGAGCGGGTCGGGCTTGCCGAACAGGCCCATAAATACCCCTCGCAACTTTCCGGGGGCCAGCAACAGCGGGTGGCGATTGCCCGTGGCCTCGCGATGGAGCCGATGGCGATGCTGTTTGACGAGCCGACCTCGGCGCTTGACCCCGAGATGATCAATGAGGTGCTTGATGTGATGGTCGGGCTTGCAAAAGAGGGCATGACGATGATGGTCGTGACCCATGAAATGGGCTTTGCCCGCAAGGTCGCCGACAGGGTCGTGTTCATGGACCACGGCGAGATTGTCGAAGATGCCACCTCGCAGGATTTCTTTGGCTCGCCGCGCAGCGAACGGGCGCAAGAGTTCCTCTCGAAAATCCTCAACCACTGAATATGCGCCGATGGCACTCCATGACCTGAGCGAACTCGATCTGTTGCCCGGCCTTGCGGAGTATCCGAGGGCCGCGCTGTTTTCCACACCCCCCGAGATCGAGCCCCTGCCCCGGCTTGGCGCGCGCCTTGGGATTGCTCTGGAGGTCAAGCGCGACGACCTTTTGCCCATCGCCATGGGCGGCAACAAGGTGCGCCAGCTGGAGTATTATCTCGGCGAGGCGCTTGCCCAAAACGCCGACAGCGTTCTGATCACCGGCGCGGTTCAGTCGAACTTCGTGCGGCTCTGCGCCGCCAGTGCGCGCAAACTTGGGCTGGAGCCGCATATTCAGCTGGAAAACCGCGTACCCAAGGACGACGCGGCCTATGTCCGGTCGGGCAATGTCTTGCTCAATCAGCTTTTGGGCGCGACGATCTATCCCTATGTCGGCGACCAGAGCGAAGCCGCCGCCGATGCCAATCTTGATGCCATCGCCGACGATCTGCGCCGCGCGGGAAAGTCGCCCTATGTGATCCACCTTGGCACCGGCCACCCGCCGCTTGGCGGGCTTGGCTATGCCCGCGCCGCCGCCGAGATGTACCTTGATTATCAATCGCGCGGTGAATGGCCCGATCACGTCGTTCTGGGCTCTGGCAGCGGCTTGACCCATGGCGGCTTTCTCGCCGGGGCGCGGGCCGTCGGCTGGGATGTCGCGGTGCATGGCATCTGCGTGCGTCGCCCGGCACAGGAACAAGCCCCCCGCATCCTTGCCCGCACCCGCGAGATTTGCACCATGCTCAGCTCTGATTGCGAGATCGCGCAGTCCGACATCAGGGTCGACGACAGCACGCTTGCCCCCGGCTATGGCCAGATGAACGCCAGCGTCAGAGATGCGATCAGATATGGCGCCCTTGATGAAGGCCTTCTTGTGGATCCGGTTTATACCGGACGCGCCCTCGCGGGTCTGATCGCCCTGACCCGCAGCGGCGTGATTGCGCGCGGGCAAAGGGTGGTCTTTATCCACACCGGCGGCTTGCCGGCGATTTTCGCCTATCAGGATGATCTGCGTGCAGGGGACGATCAGGGTGGCCCGGACACCGGGCGGTGAGGCCGGGCAAGGACCCCTCAGACGGCGCATTTTCCGGCAATGTCCAACCGACGCGGCGCGCAATCAGTCCGCCACCGCCACAGAATTCTTGAATTCTCGCGGCCCCGAGGGCATCCTTGAGGAATATTTTTAGAAACCTTTTTGGATCAGGATCATGACGAAAGCCTGCTGTGGCACCTGAAGGTTCCCCGTGGCTATACCTCGAAAGTGGCGCCCGACAAGCTGGTGTTTCCCGGCGACAGCATGATCAACACCCCGACCCCGCCCGCGACCCATACCGCCGTTGACCTTGAGGGCTATGTCGACTGCTGGATTACCGACATGGAATGCGCCACAAGCCTGCGCCCCAAGCTTTACGGCTTCGATTACGGTCGTGTCGCGGATATCGTCGAGGCGTCCCTTGGCATGGTTGACGGCGTCGAGAGATTTGAAAAGCGCCTCATCACCACGATACCCCAGACCCAACGCGCCGGCACGCCAAGCATCCCCTCCGAAAAGGCGATGATGAAGGATCTGATGCTATCGGCCTATGCCAAGGGCGGCAAGGTCTGCCTGAGCTATCACATGCTCAACCCGTTCCTCACCCCGGCCGACAACAGCGGCGGGGCTGATCCGCTAAGGTATCATGCGAGTCTGGACGAAACGCATCTGGACTCCGCACAGTTTCAGACCGAGTTCGCCGCGCAAAGTGGCACCGTCGACAGGGGCAGCCGCGAGATGGGCCGGTTTCTGGATGATCTGCTTGGTCACGCAATGGCCGACGGCAAGGATATCTATGTGCGCCTGCTGCACGAACCCAAGATCGATTACTTCTGGTGGGGAGAGGCGGACGGGCACAACGCGAACGCCTATATGGCGAATTTCATCTCGCTCTGGAACGCAATGGTCGCCGCAATCCTTGACGAGATAGATGAGGACCGCCGCGCGCGCGTCAAGTTCGTGTTCTGCATGAACGGCAAGCCAACCACAGGTGAGTTTGAAGACGACCTTGATCGCTACTTTCCAACCGGGGCCGCGAGCGCAGCCCTTTCCGCCTTCCTGAACAGTATCGCGGTTCTGGGACTGGATTATTACGAAGAACCCGGAAAAGACCCGACCGCCTCGCATCTTGCGGATCAGTACGACCGGCTTGTGGCAAAGGTGGCCGCCGTGAACGCAGCGTTTGGTCTTGAGTGGGGCCACGCCCTGACCGAAGTCGGTATCAGAACCGCCTTCAAGGGCAAGCTTTACGGCGAGTACAACAGCGGGCTTTCTATTTTGACCAACGAAGAAAAGGAATGGCCCGCCGACAAGCGCACCTTTTTCAATGACGTTGTCTTTGCTCTCGCCAAGCGGGCCTCGAGCAAATGGGTCATGTTCTGGGTCAACCGGCTTGGGAATTCGGCGTTTTCGGCGCTGACCCCGTCAACCGCGATCGGGGCGACCTTGCGCTATGGCGAAACCGATGTCTTTACCCACGCCGAGGGCCAGTTCTTTTACCCGATGCTGCCCTCAGAGCCCTTTTCCATCGAGACCTATCAACAGGGTTTCGTCGACGCCGCAGGCGTGCAGCAGAAGACCTTTGTCAAGATCGCGGCCACAGATCCCGCCCTGCTTGACCAGATACCCGGTGCCTTGCAAGACGGCAGAAGAACGTCCCAGGCAAAGGCCTATCAAGATGCGGTGACGGATTTCTTCCGCCTCGTGCCAACCTACATCAAGACCTTGAACGCAAGCGGCGTTCTGGCGGTCGAGGCCTATCAGAGAGGCACTCTCTCACGGCCGTTTTTCTCGCAGAGCCCGGTGCCCCCCGATCCCAATGCCCCCGACATTATTTTCGACACGCTTTAGGCGTCGTCTTCCTCGATAAAATCGAATTGCAGCCCCGGCCCGGAATGGCCGCGACCAGCATCCTTGTGGTGCCCGACCCAAAAGTGGTTGTCGTCCTCCCCGGCCCCGGCGGCGAATTTACGAATCCGGCGCACCCGAAGCCCGGTGCGCGGCACCTCTTCTTCCATCAGGCGTATGGATTCACCAACAATTCGCGAGCGGTACTGCGGGTTTGCCCGGCTGGCATCGGGGTCTATGCGCCCGCGCCGCAAGAACACCTCGCCGTTTGTCGGGGTCAGGTTGATCTGCACCGGCACATAGGGAATCCAGTTGGCAGGCACCTCTGACATCAGCCGAAAACCGGCGACCTCCTGAGAGGGGTCACCTTCGCTGTCACCACCGCCCTGCGTATCGCCATTGCGGATCGTGTCACCGTCCTCGGTGGTATAGGCATGCTCCTAGGCCCAAACCAGGTTGGCCTGTTCATCACGCACGAAACGCACATCTTCAAGGACGTCGTTGTAAAGCACATCAAGCGCGATATTCGGCGCAAAGAGAGAGGCGCCCGACAGCCCCCCTTGCCCGCCGCCGGGTCAAGCGCGAAGACCCTCCAGGCCTTGTCCTCGATCGGCTTGAGCGTGGTCGTGACCCCGAAACTATCGGTCACCTTCAGCGACCCGATCTCACGCACCGACCCCGTGGGCATCGGCGCCGGGATCATGTACCACTTGTTGATATCGGTATAGAAAAACTCGGGCAAAAGCGTCGAGAGGATACTTGGCTCTGCCTCGCGCGGGCTATCGAAATATGCGCCCGCATCTTCGATCTTCCACCAGCGCGGATCAGGCGCGCCGCGAAATGTCATTTGCGTCGGCACAAAGGTCTGGGGATCGTCGTCTATCGGGGTGGCATCCTCGAATGTCTCAACAAGATCAAACTGATACCAGTCAAGCTGAAACCCGGAATACTCCGAGGCCTGTAACTGGTGGCCCGTCGTGCTGAGCCCGAATTCGTATTCCAGCGCCTCGCGGCGCCAGGCCGAGGCATCGCTGTCCTCGCTGTCCTCCGCTTCGACAAAGCGCTCCAGCGGTTGCCTGCGGTCAACCTCTTGCGGCTTGCCCTGCCGTTGCAGGTGGGTCACCGGAAAATGCCGACTCTTCACCTCGATCTCGGCAAGCGCGCCGCCGTTTTCGGCCTCGAACTCGCCGGTCTGCCATTGCCGCACCAGAAACCAGAGCGGGTCCTTTACCCGCGCCGACAGGGCCTCGGCGATATTGACCGACCGGTTCGAGCCGTGAAGCTGTTGCTTGTCTTGAGCTGCCATGGCATTACTCCTTCACCACGCCAAAACCGCGACGCTCCCAGAGTGCCGCGGCAGAGGTGCCCATGAGATTGAGACCACCCGCCACATCGACCATTTGCAGCGACAGACCGTTCAGGCCGATGGCACTTACGGTGTTCTTGAGGGTCTGTCGCGGAATGCGTGCCTGGAATGTCTTGTCGACTGGTTTGTGCGCGATCACGTTTGAACCGGGCAAGGCCGCGCCCGGAAAGGCCCTTACATGGCTCGAGAGGGCGCGGATCTTCATCCATTCGATGGCCTCAAGCACAAGCTCTGCCGCGCGGGTCTGCGTCCAGGTCACGTAGTCATCGCTTGGCGCCACCCCAAGCAGGATCGCATGCGGCGCCTCGCTTTGCGGGCTGTCATAATTGATCGCGATCCCTGCCGGTTGGGTCTGGCTCGGGCGCTGGATGCTCCACTCATCGCACACGATGCCGCAGACCGGGCTTTTGGCCTCCATAAGCCGTGTGTCGCTCACAAAACACGCCGTGATGGCGGACCTCTGGCGCATCCTCTGGCGGGCGCGGATCGGCCTGCGGGTCGGTGGGGTCAATGGTCGCCGCACGCTGCGACTTGAACGCAAGGAACGGCCCGGCCAAGCGCGCCAAATGCCCCGCGCGCCCGACATTCGGGCGATGCTCATCCCAAGGCGCAAGCCCGTCCGCGACCGCGATCTGCGGCTCGACCAGGGGCGTCAACCTGTTCGTATTGCGTGGCACCGGCGGCAAGATGATCATCGCCTCGCCGTCAAGCGCCTGTCGCAAGGCCGCATCACAGCCCTGAAGATCGGCCTTCGCCTCGGCCAAAGCGGCATGCCCCGATGCCGGGTGATCCTGCATGGCCCGCGCCAGCCGCGCCTGCTGCCCGGCAATCCGCCCTGTCATATCCCCAAGCCGCCCGATCACCCCTTCGGGATCATCGACCGCCTCAGGGGTCGTGAAATGGCGCAGCGCCTCGGGCGCGCCGTAATCTGCCAAAGGCTCCAGAAAGCGACCAAGCAGAACCGCGCGATGCTGTTCCGCCCGCGTCATCTGGCCGTCGATGCTGGCCTGATCGGCCCCGCTGTCGATGAGGCGGCGCGCCTCAAGCACTTCGGTTTCAAAGACCGCGACGGCATTGATCGCCGCGCCCAGATCGCTCTTCATCCGCGTGTCCAAGATGCCGATGCGCTGTTGCAGGGCGTCGATGCCATATTGCACCATGCCAATCGCCTCGGCCTCGGGCAGCTCGCCCTTGCGGGTATCGGCACTGGCATTGAGGTCGCCATGCTCAAGACTGCGCCCGGTCTTGGCGGTTTTGCGGATCAGCTCTGCGCGTTGCAACAGCTCTTGCAACGGCGGGCTGCCCGCGCTCAGGTTCACGTCAAACGTCAACGCCGCCCCTGCGGCAAGATCGCCAAGCTGCGCCGCCAGTTGCGGCTGTTGCGAGAGTTTCCGGGCAATCTCGGCTTTGGCACGCACCTGAATTTCACTGACCCCGCCGATCACAAGATCAATCGGCGTCATGCCAAGGTCATGTTTCAGGCGCATCGAAACGCTGGTCGCTGGCGCCGCCCCCGTGGCCCCGGCAACGGGCACCGAGAGGGCCATTTCAAGCCGCGCGTTTTCAAACCCGTCCAGCACGCGGCGCGCAAATGCCGCCAGTACCGGTTCGCCGATCTCTCGCGGCGAGGCCGCCGGGTCCGGGTCGGTTTGCGGCATCAGGATCGAGACGCGGTAGGATGAGCCCTGACCCTGACGCTGAGTTTTGAGGAAGATCGGCACACCGGGGGGCGGATAGCCCGACAAGACCTGCAACCACGCGTTGGCCGCGTCCGCCTGTCCAAGGGCGCGGCGGTGCACGGCCTCGGCCATCACGACATCGCAAAGCGCATCAAGATCATCCTCCAGCAGGGCGCGCAACGCCTTGAGCGGCTCGGGGTGCGTATCGGCGACAAAGGCCAGCCCGTCGAACACCCGGCGCGCGCCGATATCGTCATTGCGCTCGCCCTGCAAAGGATAGCGCGCCCGCAGTTGCAAGATGAAGGTGTCGTGCTTGTTGTCATGAAGCCAACGTTCGCCGCGCAGGCCAAGCCCTTCCTGAAGGTCATGCCCCTTTGACAGCAAATCCATCAACTTGAGCGCGCGGCGCGTGCGCTTCGAGATTAGGTTGATCTCGAACGCCCCGCCGCCGCGATGGCGCAGATAGGCCGAGCGCAGCAACGCCGCCATCAGCGCCTGCGGCACGCTCGGGGCCTGAATATAGCCATCGCTGCCGCCGGTTTTCGAGGCCGGGCGCAGCTTGCCGATAAACCCGTAATACCCGGCGGCGAGCCCGGTTTGCCCGGCTTGGCGGTCCGCCTTGAGCCGCGCATAGGCAAGCCCGGTGGCAAAGGCATCAACCCGGTGCTGAAAGAGATCGACAACCTCGCAAAGCAACACTTCAAGGATCGCGCGACCCTACTGGCGGGCGGCAATCGTTTCAAGATGGCTCAGCGCGGCGGCATAGCTCTGATTGAGAGAGGCCACCTTTCGCAGGACAGCGCGGTCAATGGATGTGGCCCAGGGGCTGCCCGGCTTGATCTGGCCCGCCGAAAGGGCGCTAAGCCCCGACAGGCTCTTGTTCACCGCCAAGAGCTGACGCCGCAGGCCAGCGTCGGAGACCTGCTCGATGTCGACAAACATCTCCGGGCGCTTGGTATTCTGCGGGTCCACCCGGCCGCCAAACTTGCCGAAAACATCCTTGAAGACCGGCGTCTTGATGTTGCGCTCAAGCGTGAGCCGGGCCAGCCGGTACAGCAACGGCCAGCGGCGCGCGCGGCTATCGGGATCGACAAGCTTGTCCAGCGGATGTTCACGCAGCGCCTTGAGGTAATTCAGAGGTGGTCCTAGTTTTTCGACCAGTTTGCAGCCCTGTTAAGGTGGATCAGGGTTTCATGTCAGGCTGCTAATCTCGTTGGTTCTGTTTTGCTTGCATAGGCCTCATTCGGGGTCAAGATGCCGTGGGTGGAGTGCGGCCGTTCGGCGTTGTAATAGGCCAGCCATTT
>NZ_FWFJ01000014.1 GCF_900172365.1 Roseovarius gaetbuli | reverse complement strand
TCCGAGACAGCGAAAAAGAAACGAAAGGAGACAGCAGCATTGACGCCATCATGACGCAAAGAACATAACAACTGGGTGGGTCAAGTCTCGGTGACAATCCCGGGTCAGTTCTCAGTGACAATCAACACTCTCAGATGTGACGCAGCACTTGCTGCTCGTCTCTGCTATAGCGACGGCGTGATTGGGGATGCGTGGCGGGAAGAGATAAATAGTTAGTTGCGAAAGTTCTTGTAACCCATTGAATGGATTAGGGCTGAATTTTGCCCAGTTGGAAATTTTTCCAAATGATATCAACAAAGATGAGCGGAATCATAATCCGCGTGTCGGGGGTTCAAATCCCTCCTCGGCTACCAACATCCCTTACATTTACACGCGTGGGCCGACTGGGTTTTAGACCGGCGTGGCGCAGCGGCTGTGCCCCCTGCACGCACCGCGATGACGGCCCCCGGTCAGCGCGGATCGTGGGCCCACCTTCTCACGTGATACAAGGTTGGGCTTCGAAACGCGACATGCTGCATCACCGCGCCAATTTTTCCCGGCGAAATGACGTGCTTCGTCGTTCGGGCATGATTTGGAGGCAGGTGAGCCGCAATTCCTCGCGAAATCGGCGATTTATTAGGTTTTTTGCCCTGCTCCCCTCTCATTTTTAGAAAAAAAGTTGATTGAGAGGAAAAAGGTGCGAGACTGCGGGCGAATGTACGAAAGCGGTCATGAGAATCGTTTTGCATTTCGGCGGCGCCCAGGTGGCGAAACGTCCACTGCGCCGCAAGACGGTGCAAACAAACAGGGAGACTACGAATGAAAAGAATGACCAAAGCTCTGACAATAGGCGCACTGGCAATGGTGCCATTTGCCGCACTGGCCGAAGACAGCAGCGATCCGATCGTGATTCCGATCCACAACTGGTCAAGCCAGATCGTGATGTCGAATGTCGTTGGCCAGATTCTCGAAGCCAAGGGGAACGCTGTTGAATACGTCACAACCGATAGCCAGGCGGTTTATGAATCGATACGTCTGGGTGATGTGACAATGGAACTTGAAGTCTGGGAAGGGGCCTTTGGCGCGTCCTTCCGGGCCGCGCAGGAAAAAGGCGGCATCGTTGACGTGGGCGACCATGATGCGGTGACACGCGAAGACTGGTGGTATCCGATGTGGACCAAAGAGGCCTGCCCCGGTCTGCCGTCCTGGGAAGCCCTGAATGATTGCGCCGCGGTTTTTGCAACCGCCGAAAGCGGCGACAAGGGCCGCTATCTTGATGGTCCCGTGGACTGGCTCAAGCATGGTCAGGAACGCGTTGCGGCCCTCGATATGGATTTTGTCGTGGTCAACGCCGGGTCTGCCGCTGCGCTCTGGGCTGCCATCGGCGCGGCCGAGGCGGACAAGAAACCGATTGTGGTCTTCAACTGGACCCCCAACTTTGCCGAAGCCGTCTGGCCCGGTGAATTTGTCGAGTTCCCGGCATGGGAAGACGGCTGTGACAAGGACCCCGCTGTTGGTCCGAACCCCGATGCGCTTTACGACTGCGGCAACCCGGCGACGGGCTATCTGAAAAAGGCTGCATGGGAGGGCATGCAGGAAAAATGGCCGGGCGCCTATGGCGTGCTCGAAAAGATCAGCTTTACCAACCCGCAGATTGCCCAGATGGCGAAACTTGTCGATATCGACGAGCTTGAGCCGGAAGATGCAGCGGCTGAATGGCTTGAAAACAACAAGGACGTCTGGTCGGGCTGGATCGAGTAAGATCCGAACAACCCGATAACGGCCAAATCCCCGTCCGGTTTCGACCGGCGGGGACTTTTTTCAAAAGGATTCCCATGTCAGCCGATACCCCTGTCATCTCTTGCAAGAACGTCTGGAAAATTTTCGGGAAGGACCCCAAGGGCTATCTCGAAAGCATGTCACCGGGCACAAGCTATGACGAGATCCGCGCCGATGGCTATATCGCGGGCGTCAAGGATGTGTCGATTGACGTCCACAAGGGCGAGATGCTGGTGATCATGGGTCTGTCTGGCTCTGGTAAATCCACGCTCGTGCGCTGTTTCTCGCGGCTGCATGACATCACCGGCGGCACGATTTCCGTCGAAGGGCAGGACATCATGTCATTGCCCGAAAAAGAGCTGATCGAGCTGCGCCGCTCCAAGATGGGCATGGTGTTTCAATCCTTCGGGCTCTTGCCGCACCGCACCGTTCTTCAGAACGTCGCCTTCCCGCTGGAAATGCGCGGTCAGGACAGGCACACACGCCGCGAACGCGCGATGGAAGTGGTAAAGTTGGTCGGGCTTGAAGGCCGCGAAGATTACTTTCCGCGCGAATTGTCGGGCGGTCAGCAACAGCGTGTCGGCATCGCGCGCAGCCTCGCAATCGAGCCAGACATCTGGTTCCTCGACGAACCCTTTAGCGCGCTTGACCCGCTTATTCGCAAGGAAATGCAGGATGAATTCCTGCGCCTGCAACAAATGCTGAACAAATCCATCGTGTTCATCACCCATGACTTTGACGAGGCCCTGCGCCTTGCCGACCGGATTGCCATCATGAAGGACGGCGCGGTCGAGCAATGCGACACGCCGGATCGGATCGTGTTGAACCCGGCCACGGAATACGTGCGCAAATTCACGGAAGACGTCGACAAGGCGCGGGTTGTTCACGCAGGTGTGCTGGCGCAAGCCGGGGCCAAAGGCGAAGGCGAGCCGGTTGACGCCAAGGCCACGGTGCAAGGCATGGCGCGCATGTTGGTCAATGACAGCCGCGAGATGATCCCGGTGCAAAAGAACAACACGCTCATCGGGGCGATGTCGCGCAAGGCCGCGCTTGATATCCTTCTGGGGACAGAGGGATGAGCGAGACGACGCACTCCCTAACATCCAATGCAATGCCGGTTAACAAAGGCCAGGCGGCGCTTTCCCTGCTTGCGGTCGCGGCCCTTTTGACGGTGATCCAGTATCTCGGGCTGCTGCCGGAGTGGCTCCACCGTCTGCCCGAAGCCGTGATCCCGAATTTTGCGGGTTGGCTGGATGCGATCTTTAATTTTGTAAAAGATGACATGGGCTTGCTGGTTTTCACCCGCACGCTGACCGAGGGGCTGGAATGGCTGCTTGATGCGTCGGCCAACATCTTTTTCGGCAAACGTCGCTGGCCCAACATCGGGCCGATGTCATGGACGGCCCTGACCGCCGCGGTGGCGGTTGTTGGTTACTATCTCGGGGGCTGGCGGCTGGCGCTTCTGGCGGGCGGCACCCTTGTCTGGACCGCGCTTATCGGCCAGTGGAAAATCGCGATGCAAACTGTTTCGGTGCTGGCGATCTCAGTGCCGCTTGCCTTTGTCATCGGCCTGTCGCTTGGTATTGCCGCATGGAAATATGCCTGGGTCGACAGGGCGATCAGGCCGATCCTGTCGGTGCTTCAGACCCTGCCGTTCTTTACCTACCTTCTGCCTGCGGTGATCTTCTTCAAGGTGGGGCCGACGGCGGGCGCCGTGGCCACGACGATCTATGCCATCCCGCCGATGATCCTGATGACAACCCTCGGCCTGCAAAAGGTGTCGGAAGAGGTTGTCGAGGCCGGCAAGATGAGCGGCTGTTCCAAGTTTCAGATGCTGCGCCATGTGTACCTGCCATCGGCGCGCACCGAAATCCTTGTGGGGGTGAACCAGGTCATCATGCTCTGCCTCGCCATGGTGGTTCTGACCGCCTTTATCGGCATGCCGGGACTGGGTGCAAAGCTGCTTGCGATGATGGGCAGTTTCAAGCTTGGCCGCTCGTTTGAAATTGGCGTGACGATCGTTCTTCTTGCCGTCACGCTTGATCGGATGTCAAAGGCGTGGGTCGTCAAACAGCCCGAACATTTCGAGCGCGGGACACCGTTCTGGAAACGTCACAGAATGCTTTTGCTTGGCGTTGCCCTGTTCGTTTTCTTTAGCCTGCTGTCGCGTGTCGTGCCGATTGCCGCTGAGATCGGTCGCGGTCAGGATCTGTCGCAGGGCAGGGAACTTGATGACCTGATCAAGGCGTTTTTGAACATCGAATGGGTCAAGGCGACCACGGGCTTTCTGCGCGCCTTTTTGAATGTGCAGGTTCTGATCCCGTTCCGCAATTTCATGCTGTCGATCCCGACCCCGGCCTTCATCCTGCTGATCGCGGCCTTTGCCCTTGCGCTGGCCGGGCGCAAGCAGGCGATTTACGCGGTGATCTTCTTTGGGTTTGTCGCGCTTTCCGGGTGGTGGGATCGTGCGATCATCACGCTTTATTCGGTGATCGCAGCCGTGGCGCTTGCCGCGCTGATCGGGCTGCCCACCGCCATTCTGGCAGCACGATCCGAAAAATGGTCTGTTCGCATGCTGCTGGTGTGCGACACGGCGCAAACCTTCCCGAGTTTTGTCTACCTGATCCCGGCGATCATGTTGTTCGGGATCACCGACATCGCGGTGATCTTTTCGATCCTGGTTTTCGCGACGGTGCCGCTGATCCGATACACCATCGAAGGGCTGCGCACCGTGCCGCCCGAGATGACCGAGGCCGCGGATATGTCGGGCGCCACGCGGATGCAAAAGCTGTGGAACGTGCAAATACCGCTGGCGCTTCCGACCATGGCAATCGGGTTCAATCAGGCGATCATGTTCGCATTCTTCATGGTCATCATCGCCGCCTTTATCGGCACGCAGGACCTTGGGCAGGAATTGCAGCGCACCTTGGCGGGGACCGATCTTGGCAAGAACTTTGTTCTGGGCATCTGCGTCGCGCTCATGGCGCTGACCTTTGATCTGACGATCATGAAATGGGCGGCAGACAAGAAGCGGGCCCTCGGGCTTCCCTAAGGCGGCAACGGGCCTGCCATGCCCTAGCCGCCGATCAGCCGTGGAACCATGAGGGTAAGCGCGGGCAGCATCAGGATCAGGGCGACGCGAATGATCTCGGCGCCAAAGAACGGCATCACACCGCGAAACACGGTCGACATCGGCGTGTCCTTGGACAGCGACGAGATGATGAACACGTTCAGACCCACCGGCGGCGTGATCAGGCCAAGCTCGACCACGATAAGCGCGAGTATCCCGAACCAGATCTTGAGGCTGTCGGTATCAAGCCCAAAGGCGGATGTCTCTGCCGTGGCATAATCGCCGCCATTCAGCGCGATAAGCGTCGGCCAAAAGAACGGCACCACCACAAGGATCATCGCAAGGCTTTCCATGAAGCAGCCGAGGATGATGAAGATCACCAGCATGATGATCAGGATCAACATCGGGTCCATTCCGCTATTGGCGGCCCATTCCGACAAGGCCTGCGGCAGGTTGGTGCGGGTGAAAAACCCCTTCAGAACCTCGGCGCCGAACAGGATCAGATAGATCATCCCGCTGGTGATCGCGGTGGCGCGAATGGCACGCAACAGGCCGGTGAAATTCAGGCCTTCGCCGGTCAGGCGACGCAGGGCAAAGCCATAGATGGTCACGGCAAAGACGCCGATACTTGCCGCCGGCGTCGGGGTGAAAAGCCCGAAACCAAGCCCGAGGATGATCGCGCCAAAGATGATCAGAACCGGCAAAAGACGGCGGATGGCCAGCCGTCGCGCGGCGGGCTCCATCGTTTTGGGCTCGGGTGCCATAGCTGGGTTGATACGCACCTGAATGGCGATGACGGCGATAAACCCGAGCATCGCAAGAACTCCCGGCACGATCGCCGCCTGAAACATCTGAAGGATCGAGCCTTCGACGATGATCGCATAGATCACCAGCGCCACAGATGGCGGGATCAGGATGCCAAGCGTGCCCCCGGCCGCAAGCGCGCCCGAGGCAAGGCGTGGCGAATAGCCAAGCGCGCGCAGCTCGGGCAGGGCGACCTTGCCCATCGTTGCCGCCGTCGCAAGCGACGAGCCGCACACTGCCCCGAACCCGCCACAGGCCGCAACGGCCGCCATTGCCACGCCGCCGCGCAGCCGCGACATCAGCGCCTCAAGCCCCTTGAAAAGATCGCTCGACAAACGCGCCTCGGCGGCGACGTAGCCCATGAGAACAAACAGCGGCACAACCGAGAGATCGTAATTCGCGACGTTTTCCCACAGCAGGCTTTTGTATTGCTTGAGGTAGGGCACAAAGCGGATGTAGCTGACGCTCTGGCTCAGAACCCAGGTGCCGCCAATCCCGACCGCGATCATCGCGATGCCGACCGGCATGCGCAGGATCAACAGGCCAAAGAGAACGACAAGGCCGATAACGCCGATGGTGATGGGATCAAGCATCCTGTGGCGCCCCCGAAATCTGGCCCGAAATCTGCGAGATTGCCACCAGCGCCCAGAGGATCATCGAGGCAAGCCCCGGACTATAAAAAGGCCACACCGGCCAGCCAAGCACGCTTGTCACCGCCCCGTCAGAGCGCGCCTCAAGCAGGCCGAACACCATCCAATAGGCAAGGAAAAGCGCGATGCCCGCCGTAAGGATCAGCCAGAGCCTGTCAAGGCCACGCTGCATCCGCTGGGGCAGGCGATCTACGAACAGCTCGACCGCGACATGCCCGCGCTGTGCCTGACAATAGGGAAAAAACATCAGGGCAACGCCGCTTATCGCCAGCTGGACAAAGTCCTCATAGCCCGGCAACCCGGCAACATTTCTGCCGAACATCCCCGCGATGCGATCAAGGATGAACGCCGAAGTATTGGTGGTCGTGACAGCGACGATGATCAAAAGGATCACCCCCCCAAGGACGGCAAAGCCATCTGCCAATCGTCTTATCATGACGGTCATGGCGCAACTTCCCTTTGAATTTCATGGCAAAAGGAGAGGCCCGCAGGCCTCTCCCGGCCACGCGCCTAGCGGCTTGCCTTGGCTGCGGCCACCGCCGCGCGGGCCTTTTGCACAAGCCCGGCCCCGTCGATGCCCTTGGCGGTGACATCGTCGACCCAGCGTTGAATGACGGTTTCGCTGACCGCGTTGAACTTGGCCGCCTCGGCCTCGGACAGAACGATGCGTTCGACATTGGCCTTGGCAAGCGCATCAATGCCGCTTTGCTCAAAGCCTTCCCACATCTCGCCGATCTCAACCGCGACATTGGTGCCGGAATTGTTGTCGATCACGGTCTTGAGGTCGTCGGGCAGGGCCTCATAGGCGTCCTTGTTCATCGCGAGCATGAAAACGGCGGTGCCAAAGCGATCCCCGTCCGGTAATTCGATGGTGTATTTGTCCAGCTCCTGAAGCTTGAGCGCAGGTACGATTTCAAGCGGGGTCAGGGCGCCATCAACGACCCCCTTCGACATCGCCTCGGGCAGGGCTGGCACCGGAAGGCCGACCGGCTCGGCGCCCATGCTCTCAATCATCCATGCCCCGGTGCGGCTCGGCGTGCGCAGCTTCATGCCCGCAGCATCTTCAAACGTCCGAACCGGCGTGGTCGCCGAGTGGATTACATTGCCGTCATGGCTGTGCAGGAACAGAACGTGGATATCCTCGAAATCCTCGGCCAGAAGATCAAGCGATGCGTTCAGGGCAATCGTCGTATCGGTCGCCGATCCGGCATGGACCAGCGGAAGTTCAAACACCTCGCTGCGCGGGAAAACGCCCGGCGTGTAGCCAAGCAGGCTCCAGACGATATCGGCGGTGCCATCGCGCACCTGACCGTAGAGCTCGCCGGGCTTGCCGCCCATCGACATCGAGGGGAAAATCTCGATCGCGATGCGCCCGCCGCTTTCGCTTCCGATCTTTTCCGCCCAGGGCTGCATCATCACCTTATGGGCATTCGCCACGGGTGGCAGAAAGTGATGCATCGTCAGCGTGACGTCCTGCGCAAAGCCGATACCGGCACTCAGGGCAACGGCGGCAATCGAGCCGATAAACGTGGTCTTAAGGGTCATGGGGTCCTCCTCCGTTAGACAGATAAGCGATTGAAAGGTGGCGTTTTTATTGTTTTAGGGCCGCTGTTTGATGTTGGTCAGAATGGTGCTTTCGCGTGTTGGAATGTCGCGGAAACCGGCTTTTGCCGGGGTCATTTTTCCGGTTCCCCAATCGCCGTGATCCGTTCGCTCAAGGTAATCGCCGCCGAAAGGGCGCGCGCCGTTGTGAGACCCATTTGCGGCAGGATCATCCATTCCAGTGCCCAGGCGCTTCCTGAACGTTCCTGTTCATGGATCAGAGCGTGATGCATGCCTGAAAGCTGCACCGCGTTGAACCGCGCCAGCGTCACCAAAAGCTCGGCCAGGATCGGGTTTTGTTTATGGGGCATCGCCGATGATCCGCCCCCGCCAGAGACGGTGATTTCACCGACACCCTGTTGCGCCATAAGACAGATATCCTGTCCCATCTTGCCAAGCGTGCCGGTGATCAGCGACAAAAGCCCGGCATATTCGGCCAACCCGTCACGCATCGCGTGCCAGGGCCGATCAGGACAGCAAAGCCCAAGGTCATCGGCAATCGCGCGCGCGATGTCCGCGCCTTTGCCTGCCATTTCTTGGCGATCGCCCGCCGCGCCGCCAAGTTGCACCCGCTCGACCCGCTGCCGCATTTGCGCAAGCCTTGCAAGGTGGTCGTGCAACGGCGTTTGCCAGGGGGCGATGCGATCGGCGACGGTGATCGCCATGGCGGCCTGCATCCGGGTGCGCCCCATCAGGGGTCGGCTGCCGAAGGTCGCAATCAGACGCCCCAGGCCGTGATCCAATGCCTCAAGCCGCGCCGCCAGCAGGGCGTTCATCTCTTTGATCGTCAGCGCAAGCGCGGTGTCCAGAACATCCTGCGAGGAGGTGCCCTTGTGTATGGCATCCCTCAGATCAGGCGCCGCCGCCCGCAGTTGCGCCACCAAGGCAGGCACCGGCAAGCCGTCGCGCGCCGTGCCGACCCGCAGGTCGGCGATATCCACGTCAAACCCGGCAATCAGCTTTGCCGCCTTGTTCGCCTTGGCCGCCTCAACCACGCCGACCGCCCCAAGCGCGCGGGAATAGGCCGCCTCAAACGCCAGCATATAGGCAAGCTGTTGGCCGGCCGACCAAATGGCAGAGCCCGCCTCATCCGCGAAGAGCCCGCCAAGCCAGGGATGGTCGAAGCCGCCGGTCATTCCAGGGCCTTGAGCAGGGCCGCGATCTCATCCGCGACCACTTCGGGGGCCTCGATACAGGGCAAGTGACCGACGTCGTCGATCATGGTCAGTGTCGCACCGGGGATCAGATCGGCAAGGGCGGCGACCAATTCCGGCGTCGTGGTCGGGTCTTCTGTGCCGCCGATGCAGAGGGTGGGCACGGCGATTTTTCGGGTGCTCTCGCTCAGGTCTGCATCGCGAATGGCGGCGCAGGTGGCGGTGTATCCCGCCGTTGTGGTGCGCGCCAGCATGTTGCGATATCCCGCAAGGTCCGCAGGCTTGTCGGCATGGAACGTGGGCGAAAACCAGCGTTCAAGGATGGCCTCGGCCATCGCATCCAATCCGGTGGTTTGCACGTTTTCGATCCGCGTATTCCAGCCCTCGGCGTCGCCGATTTTCGCGCCGGTATTGCACAGCACCAGCCCCGCCACCAAATCGGGGCGCGCGGCGACAAGCGCCTGCGCGATCATCCCGCCAACCGAAACCCCACAGATGAGAGCATCAGACAGGCCAAGGTGATCCATGAGATCGGCCGCGTCGCGCGCCAGTGTGGCAATGCTGGTCTCGCCCGCGTCACTAAGGCCGTGCCCGCGCTTGTCCATCATCAAAACCGGCATGTCAGCCAAGCGGTCAACCACCCCCTCCCAGATCCGGAAATCCGTGCCGAGAGAGTTCAGAAAGACCACGGGCCGCGCGCCGGGCGCCCCCGCGCGCAGGTGGTAATGCAGCGTCACATCGCGGGGTTTGGCGAATGCGAGGGTCATGCGCCCACGTCCCGCAGGCCAAGGATGCGGCGCGCCTCTTGCCATGTGGCGACGGGACGCTCGTATTTCTCGCACATCGCGACGGTGCGCTGGACCAGCGCCGCGTTGGAGGGCGCCAGCGTATCGCGATCAAGGCGGATGTTATCCTCAAGCCCGGTGCGCGCATGCCCGCCCGCCGCAATCGCCCACTCGTTTACCACGATCTGTTTCGGGCCGACGCCCGCCGCACACCATGGCACATCGCCAAACAGGCGCTTGACCGTGGCCACGTAGAAATCGAACACCTCGCGGTCGGCCGGCATGGCGTTCTTCACGCCCATGACGAATTGCACATAGGGCACGTCCTTGATCTGGCCGCGCTTGTGCATCAGGGCCGCATGAAAGATATGCGACAGATCGAACGCCTCGATCTCGGGTTTGACGTCATATTTGATCATCTCTTCCGCGAGCCAGTTCACAAGGTCTGGCGGGTTCTCGTAAACCCGCGTCGGAAAGTTGTTCGACCCCACCGATAGCGACGCCATGTCGGGGCGCAGCGGCAGCATCCCGCCGCGCTCGTTTCCCGCGCCAGAGCGCCCGCCGGTGGACAGTTGGGTGATCATGCCGGGGCAGTGTTTTTCGATCCCCTCTTTCAGGCGGGCAAAGCGCTCGGGGTCCGAGGTGGGCTTGCCCGCGTCGTCGCGCACATGGCAATGGGCGATGCTTGCGCCGGCCTCGAAGGCCGCATGGGTGCTTTCGACCTGCTCGGAAATGGTGACCGGGACCGCCGGGTTGTCGGCCTGTGTCGGCACCGATCCGGTGATCGCGACACAGATGATGCAGGGGGTGGTGTTGGGTGTTTCAGACATCTAGGAATACCGTTTCATTGTCGCCCTGAAGGCAGATATCCAGACGATAGCCCGATCCATCCACGCTGGCGATCAGAGTTTGCCGACGATGCGCCGGCTCAATCAGGTCAAGCACCGGGTCGGTGGCATTGGCGGCCTCTTCATCGCCGAAATAAAGCCGGGTGTTGAGCCCGGTATTGATGCCGCGCGCCACCAGCCACAGGTTGATATGCGGCGCCATCATGCGGCCATCGCGCCCCATCACCGGGCCCGGTTTGACCGTGTCAAATGTCCACTCGCCGGTTTCGAAATCCGGCACCACCCGGCCCCAGCCGCGAAAGCCCGGCTCGACCTCGCCCGCGCCGGGATAGACGCCCGCCGCATTGGCCTGCCAGACCTCGATCAGCACATCCTTGACCGGCGCGCCGGTGCCGTCGGTGACGATGCCGCTGACCGTGATCCGCTCGCCCTTGGCGTTTGGCCCGGTGATGTCATGGCCCAATTCGCGGGCGTAGATGTCAAACCCTGCCGCCCGCGGCGCAAGGCCGATGTGCACATAGGGCCCGGCGGTCTGTGAGGGCGATTCCTTGAGGTAATCCAGTTTTTGCACCATTCTCAATTCCCCTCGGGCCGGTTTTCAAAAAAGGTCGAGCGCTGCCCGCGCAGCACGATATCGAACTTGTAGGCAATACTGTCGAGCGGCACCGTCGCGTTCAGGTCAAGCGCCGCCACAAGCTGATCAATGGCGCGCGGGTCGGGGATGGTGTTCACGATCGGGCATTTGGCGATAAGAGGATCACCCTCGAAATACATCTGCGTGATAAGGCGTTGCGCAAAACCCGTGCCGAACACCGACACATGGATATGCGCGGGCCGCCAGTTGTTGACCCAGTTGCGCCAGGGATAGGCCCCCGGCTTGACGGTGCGAAACACGTAAAACCCGTTGTCGTCGGTCAAGGTACGTCCGCAGCCGCCAAAATTCGGGTCGATCGGCGCAAGGTAGCTGTCGTTCTTGTGCCGATAGCGCCCGCCGGCATTGGCCTGCCATATCTCGACAAGGGTGTTGGGCACCGGGCGGCCGTTTTCATCCAGCACCCGGCCATGCACGATGATCCGCTCGCCAATGGGCGCGCCGGTCTTGGCGTAATTGGCAAGAAGGTCGTTATCCAGCGGGTCGATGTCACTGTGCCCAAAGGTCGGCCCGGTGATCTCGCTGGCCGAGGATTGCAGCGACAACAGCGCATAGCGCGGCGAGCGGGTGACGCTGGTTTTGTAATCGCGGGTCAATGCGGGGGGATGCCATTCGCGGTCGCGCTGAAAAAGGTCGGTATTTCGGGTCATCCTTCGGGTCCTTCAAGCTCTGCATAGGTCTGTTTTGCAAGTTTGATCGCGTGATTGGCGCGCGGCACGCCGGCATAGACCGCCACATGCATGAACGCCTGCATCACGTCCTCTTTGCTGGCCCCGGTTCGGGCGCAGGCGCGGATATGCATCGGGATTTCCTCGAAATTCCCGGTCGCCGCCAAAAGCGCCAGCGTCAGCATCGAGCGTTCGCGTCGCGTGATCGTGTCATCCGCCCAAAGCGTGCCCCAGGCGCCTTCGGTAATCAACGTCTGGAACGGCGCATCAAAGCCGGATTTCTGCGCCTCGGCGCGGTCCACATGGTCATCGCCCAGAACCTCGCGGCGCACCGTCATGCCTTTTGCAACGCGTTCACTCATCTCGCTCTCCGTTTGGCGGGCCATCAATAGGGCAGGCCGACATAGTTTTCGGCCATCGCCCTTTGCGCGGCCTGATTGGTGCGCAGAAAGTCAATTTCCGCCTGTTGCATCTTGAGGTCAAATTCCGATTGATCCGGGTAGCGGTGCAAAAGCGACGAGAACCACCAGCTAAAGCGCTCTGCCTTCCAGACCCGCGCAAGGGCCTTGTGCGAATAGCTGTCGATGCCCTGGCTGTCGTTGCTCTCGTAGAACTGGCGCAGCCCTTCAATGAGGTAATGCACATCCGACGCCGCAGTATTAAGGCCCTTGGCCCCGGTCGGCGGCACGATATGCGCCGCATCACCACACAGAAACAACCGCCCCCACCGCATCGGCTCGGTCACGAAGGAGCGCAGCGGCGCGATGGATTTCTCGATCGACGGGCCGGTGATCAATTGATCGGCATACTCCGCTGGAATGCGCCGCTTGAGCTCTGCCCAGAAGGCCGCGTCGGTCCAATCCTCGGGTTTGTCCGATAGCGAGCATTGGATGTAATAGCGGCTCAGGTTTTCGTTGCGCATCGAGCAGAGAGCAAAGCCGCGCTTGGACGAGGCATAGATCAATTCGTGGTTCACCGGCGGCGTTTCCGACAGGATGCCAAGCCAGCCGAACGGATAGAGTTTTTCATACTCGCGCCGCACGTCCAGAGGGATCGACTGGCGGCTGACGCCATGAAACCCGTCGCACCCGGCGATGAAATCGGCGTCGATCCGGTGATCTTTATCGTCCAGGGTATAGGTGACATGGGCGGCGTCGGTATCGGCGCCGTGGATCACGACATCCTCGACATTAAACACAATCTTGCCGCCCGCCGCCTCGCGCGCGGCGTAAAGATCGCGGGTCACTTCGGTCTGGCCATAGACCATCACCGAGCTGCCGGTATGGGCGGAAAAATCAAGCCGGAAGGTTTCATTGCCATAAGAGATCAGCGTGCCGTCATGACGATAGGCTTCGGCATGAAGACGCGTCGCCACGCCCGCCTGTTCCATGAGCCGCACAAGACCCTGTTCAAGAACACCGGCCCGGATGCGGCCAAGAACATAGTCCTTGGTCTTGCGCTCCAACACGATGCTGTCGATGCCATGCACATCAAGAAGCTGCGATAGCAATAGGCCCGATGGCCCCCCGCCAATGATGGCAACCTGTGCGCGCACGTGATCCTCCCCGATCCTTGCCACAAGCATGCATTGCCGATACGGTTATGTAAAATGATCATTTGTCTTGTATAGTTATCAAATTGGGAAACCATATGATCGACAGACGGCTCAAGGTGCGCCATCTTCAGGCGTTCGTCGAAATCGCCCGGCAGAAAAGCCTGAAGCGGGCTGCTGAGATCCTGAATTTGACGCAGCCCGCAATTTCCAAGACCCTCAAGGAACTTGAACAGATCACCGGCGTTACCCTGCTCGAACGAAGCCGGGGCGGCGTGGCGATGACCATCGAGGGTGACGTGTTCCTGCGCTATGCCAACAGCAGCCTGACGGCGATTGATCAGGCCATGACAAGCGTTTCGGCAATCAGCAAGGGCGAAGAGGGCCGGGTTGCCGTCGGTGCGCTGCCAAGCGTTGCGGCCCGGATGTTGCCGCGCGCCGTGGAGTTGTTTGCGCGCCTCGCCCCCAATGCGACGCCGTTGATCGAGGATGGCCCGCACGGGTTTCTGGTGGATCGCCTGCGCGCCGGGCGGCTTGACCTTGTGATCGGAAGATTGGGCAAACCCGACACGATGAAGGACATTTCCTTTACCCAGCTTTATGCAGAGGATGTCGTGATCGTCTGCGCCCCCGGTCATCCGCTGGCAGGGGCCAGGGCACTGGCCGACATCGGGCGCTATCCGGTGATCTATCCCCCACAAGAGGCGGCAATCCGGCCCCTGGTGGACCGAATGATGATCGCCAATGGCGTGGGTGATTTCCCGCAGCGCATTGAATCGGTTTCGGCCACGTTCGGGCGTGGTCTTACCCTCGGGGGTGATGCGCTCTGGATCATTTCAACCGGGGTGGTGGCCGATGATATCGCCGCCGGTCGCCTGATCGCCCTGCCGATCAAAACAGAGCTGACGGCGGGGCCGATCGGGATCATGGCCCGCGCCGAGGACGACCTGAGCCCGCTTGCGCAGATGTTTCGACAAGCGGCGATCCGCGCGGTCGGGGATCTTGGGCTGTCCTAACGTCTAGCGCAATCCGCTGCGCGCAATCTCGGCGGCCAGATCAAGGATCAGCTGACCACGCGCGGTCGCAATCGCCTGTGGCCCGCCCGCCGGGTCAAACGGCACGGCAAGATCAAACAGCCCCGAACGCTCGCGCCCGCCATCGCTGACGCCGACGAAATACTGGCCCGAGGCGCGAAATTGCCCATCGGCGCCGGCCACGAGGCTCTCGAACCGGGTTTCAAGCCGGGCATCGGGGAAGGCCTCGAACGGCCAGGGGGCCGAGGCAACGCGCGCCCCGGTCAGACGCGACAGGTTGCGCGCCAGATCAAGCGCCACGGCGCGTTCGGGGGAATCGGCCCAAAGGGCGTTGCCATCGGTGACAAGCTTGCCGCTGGCATCCTCAATCGCGATCTCATCGGCGGCGGCATAGCTCGGCAGCGATACCTCGCGCACCTCGACCGAGCGGAAGGCAATGCGAAGTTTTTCGGTCACCTCGGGCGTGGCCACGGTATAGCGATCCGGCGCGGCGCCACATCCGGCAAGGCCAAGAGCAAGTCCAAGGAGGGCAGGTTTGAGAAAGGTCATGGTCATCGTCCCCGTATAAGTGCGCCTGGATTGCGTTCCAGCATGCGGGCCAGCGATGTCATCGCATCAGCGGCCTTCGAGATATCGCGCAACGCGGCCTGCGCGTCGCGGCTTAGGGTTTCGCCCTTGTTATAGCCGGCGATGGTGGCGCTGGCCTGATCAAAGACGCGGCGGATGCGATCCACAAGTGTCGGCAGGTCCTGGGTCGAGGTGGCCACCGCATCTGCGGCCTTTCGGGTCGACTCCAGCGTTGCATTGATGTTGGTCACCGCACCGCCCTGACGCAATTCGGCCAAGGTCGCGTTGATCTCGTTCAGCGCCGCGCCAAGATCGGCGGGCAATTGGCGCGCCGCCTCGGTGCCAAGGATGTCATCCGCCGAACTCGTGAGTGCCGTCAATTGTTTGGTCAACTCATCCAGCGGCAGGGCACTGGCCTTGGCCGCGACGGCCTCAAGCTCGGTCACAAGGGCGGGCACACCTTCGACAGAGGCGGTCACGCCCTTGGCGGCATCTGCGGCGGCATCAACGGCGGCGGCAAGCCGTGTTGTCAGCTGATCCTTTTCAAGCTGCGCCAGGAGCGTTTCAAACCGCCCAATCGCGGCATTGAGCGTGACAGGGATGTTCTGCACATCCTGCGAGGTCACGATCCCGCGCACATCGCCCAAAAGCGCACGCAGGTCTTGCGGGGTCTCGCGCAGGTCCTCGTCCGACACGAAGGCCTCGGCGCTATCGAGGAATTCGATCGCGCTATTGAGCAGCTCTTCGATCGGCAGGTTGTTGATCCGGTTGAACACGCCCTCGACCGTGGCGGCGGCATCGGAAATCTCGTTTTTGGTCGTGGGGATGATCGGCACGATGCCCTCGCCGGTCAAAAACGGGGCCGGGGGGGCGTCATCGACCTGAACCAGTTCGATCTTGAGGCCCCCGGTCAACAGGCTCGCCGAGGCAAGCCGCGCGCGCAGCCCCTCTTGAATGCGGGCGCCAAGAAACCGTAGCGCGGCCTCGGGGGTTACATCATCCTGAAGCCCAAGGCGGGCGGGCTGAATGGACAAAAGCGCATTCAGACGCACCCGGTTGTCGCCAAAGGCATCGGCATCAATCACACCCGACACGCTCTGGACCTTGCCGATCTTAAGTCCGCTCAACTCGACCGGGGCACCGACGGCGAGACCGGCGATATTGCCTTCAAACACCACGCGCATTTCAAGGGTTTCCACCTCTGAGGCGTTGAACAGGCTGTTGCGCGCCGAGGGTTCGTCGGCAAAAACCTCGAACACGGTGCCATCGCCAACAGGATCGCCGCCCGACACGAAGGTATCAAACGTAAGGCCCCCGCCGACCAGCGTCGCGAAAGAGGAAAAGTCGATTTCCGCGCCCGTCGGGCCGACCGAAAAGGTAAACCCCGAGGTTTCCCAGAACCGCGTCGAGGGCGAAATCAGGCGGGCGTAGTCTTCATAGATGACCGCCTCGGCAATCGCGAAATTGCCCTGCTGGGAAATCCGCGCCTTGCCGACGCGCCCCACTTCGATGCCGCGAAACAGGATCGGGCTTTGGTCGGTCATGGTGCCGCCCGGCGTGGTGCGCAGCGCAAGTTGTAGCCCCTTTTGACCGGATTTGAACAATGGCGCTTCGACCGCGCCCTTGAAGCGGGTGCGCTCGGGGCCGATGGTGCTATCCCAGGACCCTTCGATATAAACGCCCGACAGCACGGTATCGAGGCCGCTGATGCCGCGGGTGGTCAATTCCGGCTGCACCACCCAAAAGGTCGAACCCGCATCGACATAGGGCGCGACCGCCTTGTCAAGACGCACATGCGCCACCACTGACCCGAGGTCCTTGCTAAAGGTGACATCCTCGACCAGCCCGACGTTGACATCGCGATAGCGAAGCTCGGTTTGCCGCTTGGCGATCCCGGCGCCATCGGCGAATTCGATCTCGATCAAGGGGCCGCGCGCGTCAAACGCCTGCCAAGCGACAAAAAGCGCAATCACAAGCGCCAGAAACGGGATCGCCCAGACCATCGAAATCCGCGACAGCAAGGATTTGCGCACAGTCTCGATGGCAACGCGAGGAGGGGTCTCAGTCATCGGCAGGAGGTCCTTCGGACTTGGATTGCAGATCCCAGATCATCCGGCTGTCGAACGCCTGGGCAGAGAGCATCGTAAAGATCACCGACAGGGCGAAAAACAGGCTCGCGCGGCCGGGATTGATGGCCGCCAATGTGTTCAACTGCACCAGCGACGACATGATCGCAACCACGAAGATATCAATCATCGACCAGCGGCCGATATACTCAACCACCTCGTACAGCCTCTGACGCTGGTGTTTGGACACCGCAGAAACACGTGTCACCGAAATGGCCAAAAAGGCGATCGCCATGAATTTGCCAAGCGGGATCACCACGCTGGCCACGAGAATGATGATGGCAATGCCGACCGCGCCGTGATGCACAAGCTGGATCGCGCCGCCGACGATGGTGTCTTCCTGTACAGTCAAAAGAGTGCGGGTTTGCAGCATCGGATAAAGATTGGCCGGCACGTAACACATCACCCCCACCAGCCAGAGCGCCCAGACCCGTTGCAGGCTTTTGGCATCGCGCGAGACGAGGGTGCTGCCGCAACGCGCGCAGGTCTGCGTGCCCGCAGGCCATACCTTGGCACAGCGCGTGCAGGCCACAAGACCAAGGTCACGGGCGCTTATGATGTCTGGGTTTTGTCCAGTGATTTCCATACCGACCACCTGCACAGGAAATTATCCTGCACCACTACAAGGACAACGAGCGCGGCGAACATCCAGAACGCCGGGCCAAAGGTTACATCGGCAAGGTCGCTGATCTTGATCAACGCCACGGCACAGCCGATTGCAAAAATCTCGGCCATCGACCAGGGCCGGAGCGCCTCTGACAGGCGAAACGCCTGCGCGGCGCCGCGCGCGGGCGGGCGATCCAGCACGATTGGCACCAATACATAGATCGCCAACAGCACCCTCGCCAGTGGCACGAAGATAATAAGCGCCGCCGTGGTCAGCGACAGCGCAATCAGCGGCCCGTCACTAAAGGCGAGGGCGGCATCGAGGATCGAGACCGAATTGCGCGCCCCCGCCGCATTGATCGCCAGAAACGGAAACACCGTCGCCGCGATGATCAGGATCACGATGGCCAGCGACACGGCGATGATCTGAAGCCCGGCCTTGCGGCGCGGCGTGATAAGGGCGGTGCCGCAGCGCCGACACACCGCGCGCTCGCCCGCGCCGGGACGCTCAAGCCGATAGGCCGCGTCGCACTGTGGACAGACAATCATCTCGTCGAGGGGAATCGGGGGCGCGGCGGTCATCCTGCCTGATTACCCTGTTTGCGCGCGCAGCGACATAGCCGATCCAAACGCCCTTGCAGGAAGCGCAAGGCGTCGCAAAGACCGCAATGGCTGTCTTCCGCGAAGGGGGGTCGTCATCATGCATCTGTGGATTTACTGGTCGGGCTGAGAGGATTCGAACCTCCGACCCCCTGCTCCCGAAGCAGGTGCGCTACCAGGCTGCGCTACAGCCCGACCGTGAGACAGGCGATTATACCCGGTGGCATGGCTTTGCAAGGGTGTTTTGGCGGCTTGATGCACACAAACCGGGCCTAAAGTGTGATTGACGGGCGGCGGGGGCGTCGCGTTAGGGTGCGCGCGAGCAACGACAGTTCGCGCATTGAAAGGAGACCGCCATCGCCCCGCATCATCGCCAGCATGTCGACAAGGTTCTGCAAGAGTCGCATTCGGCCTCGGCGCCCGCCCGTTCGCGCATTGCGGCGTCCTGGCGGCGTTCGATGCTCAAGCACGGCCTTGACCCGGCCGAGCGCCGCGCGCCGGAACGGGTCGATGCCCGCGATCTGGCCCTGCGCCGCGCCGGGATGGAGCAGTTCATGCAAGTGGCCGCGCCCAAGCTGGATCAGCTTTTCGGCCTTCTGGGGCAATCGGGCTGTGCGGTGCTGTTGACCGATGCCGAGGGCGTGGTTCTGGATCAGCGCTGTGGCGAGGGCGACGCCGATATCTTCCAGAGCTGGGGCCTGTGGCAGGGCGCCGACTGGTCCGAGGCGGCAGAGGGCACCAACGGCATCGGCACCTGCATCGCCGAGGATCGCCGGGTAATCATCCACCGCGAGGAACACTTTCTGGCCCGCAACACCGCCATGAGCTGTATGGATGCGCCGATCTATGGCGCCGATGGCAAGATCGTGGCGGCGCTTGATGTCTCGTCGGCCCGCTCGGATCAGACCGAGGGCTTCAACCGCCTGATTGCCGCGACCGTGTCCCAGACCGCCCGCCAGATTGAGGCCGACAATTTCCGCGCCGCCTTTCCGCGCGCGCGGATCGTCTTTGCCGATCATGACGATTCCGAGGTGGCGATGCTTCTGGCGGTGGATGCCGATGACATCGTGATCGGGGCCACACGCGGGGCGCGCAAGGCCTTCGGGCTTGGGGCGAGCGGGCCGATCACCGCCGTGCCCGCCTCTGACATCTTTGGCCGCGAGGATGGCCCGCGCGGGTTTGAGCGGGCCGAACGCGCGGCGGTGATTCGCGCCCTGGCACGCGCCGGTGGCAACGTCTCGGCGGCGGCCCGCGCGCTTGGGATCGGGCGTGCAACGCTCTATCGGCGGATGAAACGGCTTGGCCTTGGCGAAAACATCGCCTGACCTGTCTCAGCCCTGAGACAGGTTGCCCGCATCGCCCCGGTTGCCGGGGCTGACAGGGCCGCCCACAGCGCGCAGATTTCCTTCACCCCCGGCGGAGGACCGGGAAAACCGGAGGAAATACCATGAATGAGATGACCCAACTCGCGGGGCAGCACGCCTCGCCGTTCAAGACCCGTTACGACAACTTCATCGGGGGCACATTCGTACCCCCCGTCAACGGGCGCTATTTTGACAACATCACCCCGATCACCGGCGAAACCGTCTGTTCCGTTGCGCGCTCTGACGCGATGGATGTCGAACTTGCGCTTGATGCCGCGCATGGCGCCCGCGAGGCCTGGGGGCGCACATCCGCGACCGAGCGTTCGAACACCCTGCTCAAGATTGCCGATGTGCTTGAGGCCAATCTTGAACTTCTGGCGCAGGCCGAGACCTGGGACAACGGCAAGCCGATCCGAGAGACACGCGCCGCCGATATCCCGCTGGCGGTGGATCATTTCCGCTATTTCGCCGGCGTGTTGCGCGGACAAGAGGGCACCATGTCCCAGATCGACAATGACACGGTGGCCTATCATTTCCACGAACCGCTTGGCGTGGTCGGCCAGATCATTCCGTGGAACTTTTCGATCCTGATGGCGGCGTGGAAGCTTGCCCCGGCCTTGGCGGCGGGCAATTGCATCGTGATGAAACCGGCCGAACAGACCCCCGTCGCGATCATGGTTCTGGCCGAGTTGATTGCCGATCTCTTGCCTGCGGGCGTGTTGAACATCGTCAACGGCATGGGCGCCGAGGTTGGCGCGCCGCTCGCCAAATCGCCACGCATCGCCAAGATCGCCTTTACCGGATCAACCGCAACCGGCCGCAAGATCATGCAGGCGGCGACCGAAAACCTGATTCCGGTCACGCTTGAACTGGGCGGTAAAAGCCCGAACATCTTTTTCTCGGATGTGATGGCCAAGGATGATGCGTTTCTGGACAAGGCGATCGAGGGGTTCGTTCTCTTTGCCTTCAATCAGGGCGAGGTGTGCACCTGTCCCAGCCGCGCGTTGATCCAGGAGGACATCTATGAGGCCTTCATCGAGCGCTGCATCGAGCGGGTGAAGGCGATCAAACAGGGCGACCCGCGCGACCCCGAAACCATGGTCGGCGCACAGGCCAGTGCCGAACAGCAGGACAAGATCATGTCCTATCTGACCATCGGCGTCGAAGAGGGGGCCGAGGTGCTTGTGGGCGGCGATGCGGCGCGCTTTAACGGTGATCTGGCGGGCGGCTACTATGTTCAGCCGACGATCCTGAAGGGGCACAACAAGATGCGCGTCTTCCAGGAGGAAATCTTTGGCCCGGTCGTATCGGTCACCACCTTCAAGGATGAGGCCGAGGCGCTCGCGATTGCCAATGACACCATGTACGGCCTTGGCGCCGGTGTCTGGAGCCGCGATGCCAATACTTGCTACCGCTTTGGCCGCGCGGTCGAGGCGGGGCGTGTCTGGGTCAACAACTATCATGCCTATCCGGCGCATGCGGCCTTTGGCGGCTACAAACAGTCGGGCATCGGGCGCGAGAACCACAAGATGATGTTGGATCACTATCAGCAGACCAAGAACATGCTGGTCAGCTATAACCCCAACAAGCTCGGGTTCTTCTAGGCTTGCAGGGCTCTGGCGCCACCCGGACTCAAGCCGAAGGCGCCGGGTGATTGTCGGCCCGCCCGGCTTGCGTTGATGGCCCCCTAAAAATGAAAAAGGCCCGCACAACTGGCGGGCCTTTGGAATGTTCAGGGATGTGTCGCTCAGAGGCTGGCGTCAAGCGCCGCGACGATGGCATCGCCCATCTCGGTGGTCGAGATCGGCGTTTCGCCGTCATTGCCCAGCAGGTCAGCGGTGCGAAGCCCATCGGCGAGCACTTTTTCCACGGCCTTTTCAACCCGTGTCGCCTCATCGCCCATGTCAAAGGAATACCGCAGCGCCATCGCGAAGCTGAGGATACAGGCGATCGGATTGGCCTTGCCCTGACCGGTGATGTCGGGGGCCGAACCATGCACCGGCTCATACATCGCCTTGGGGCGACCATTGGCCATCGGCGCGCCAAGGCTGGCCGAGGGCAACATGCCAAGCGAGCCGGTCAGCATCGCCGCGCAATCCGACAGGATATCGCCAAAGAGGTTGTCGGTGACGATCACGTCAAACTGCTTGGGGGCGCGCACAAGCTGCATCGCGCCGTTGTCGGCGTACATATGGCTTAGCTCGACATCGGCGTAATCTTCGTCGTGCACTTTCTGCACCACTTCACGCCACAGGATGCCGGATTCCATCACGTTGGCCTTTTCCATCGAACAGACCTTGTTACCGCGCTTGCGCGCCAGCTCGAAGGCGGCGCGGGCGATCCGGTCGATCTCGGATTCGGTATAGCGTTGGGTGTTGATGCCAACCCGCTCGTTGCCCTCTTTGAAGATGCCGCGCGGCTCGCCGAAATAGACACCCGAGGTAAGTTCGCGCACGATCATGATATCGAGACCGGCAACGATATCCTTTTTGAGCGACGAAAAATCGGCCAGCGCGTCAAAGCACTGCGCCGGGCGCAGGTTGGCGAACAAATCCATTTCCTTGCGCAGGCGCAGGAGGCCGCGCTCGGGCTTTACGCTGAAATCAAGGTCGTCATAGGCCGGGCCACCGACGGCGCCCAAAAGAACCGCGTCGACCTCTTGCGCCTTTGCCATCGTGTCATCATGCAGCGGCACGCCGTGCTTGTCATAGGCGCAACCGCCGACAAGATCGGTCGAGACGTCAAAGGCGATGCCGCGCTTGACACCGAACCAGTCGATGATCTTGACGACTTCGGCCATGACCTCGGGGCCGATCCCGTCACCGGGCAGGATAAGAAGCGAAGGGTTGCTCATGGGGCATGTCCTTGTTGTGGCTTGATGTTGCCCGACGGCCTATCCCGAAGCCCCGCCATGGTCAAGAAAGGTTGGGGACAAGTCCCTCGACCAGCGCATCCCAGACCTGCGCGATCCGGGGCGTCTGGCGCAGCGCCTGATGCGTGGCGATCCAGATCGGCAGGCTTGGCAGGTTCAGATCAAGCATCACCTGCTCGACGCTTGGGTCATGCCGCGCCAGTTCGACCTGGCCAAACCCGACACCACAGCCCGCGCGCACCAACTCCCAGTTGACCGCGTGATTGTCACAGCGCAACGCGAACCACTCGCGCGTCGCGCTCCAGCCGCGTTCCTGCATGCCGCGAATGATGTCCTCGTTACGGTCATAGCCGATCAGCGGGTGATCAAGGAGATCCCTGGCGGTTTCGGGCCGCCCGGCGCGGTCGAGATAGGTTTTGGCGGCAAACATGCCCAGTTTGAGATCGCCCAGGTGGCGCGCCACAAGTTCAAACTGCTCGGGCCGATACATCCGCAGTGCGATATCCGCTTCGCGAAACAGCAGGTTCTCGGTGCTGTCGGTGGCCACCAGATCAATCGTGATGCCGGGTTCCTTTTCGCGCAGGCTGGCGATCACCGGGGGCAGGGTATAGATCGAAAACATCACGCTGGCGGTGATCCTGACGCTGCCCTCGATCTGGGTCTGGCGGCCTGCGGCGGTAAGTTCGATTTCGTTTAGCGCCGCCTGCATCCGCCGCGCGGGCCCGATCAGCAACTCGCCGTTTTCCGTCAGCATCAGCCCCTTGGCTTGTCGGTGAAACAGCACCTGTTGCAGGTCGGTTTCCAATTGCCTGACTTGCCGCCCCAGCGTTGGCTGGCTGGCCCCAAGACGCCGCGCCGCCGCCGAAAGCGACCCGCAATCCGCCACTGTCAAAAAGGCCCTGATAAGTGACCAGTCGAGGGATGATATGCGTTTATCCATTCAAAATTGAATACATGTTAGATAAATTTTGGCAATTCCTATTCTTCTGGGAATGCGTAAATCTTGCCTCATTGCGATGCAATCGGAGGTTTGGGCGATGCATAAATCAGTTTTGATCCTTGGTTCCAGTGGTCGTTTTGGCCGTCACGCGGCCGAGGCCTTTTGGAACGCAGGTTGGAACATCCACCTGTTTGAGCGCGGCCCCGAAGACCTGACGCAGGCCGCCGCCACGGCGGATGTGATCGTTGCGGGCTGGAACCCGCCCTATACCGATTGGGCGGCTCAGGTGCCGACACTTCACGCCCGCATTCAGGCTGCCGCGCGGGCCAGCGGGGCCACGGTGATCTTGCCCGGCAACGTCTATGTCTATGCCCCTGAAACGCCCCTGCCGTGGGGGCCGAGGCGTACGCAAAACGCCACCAATCCAATGGGCCGTATCCGGGTCGCGCTTGAACAAAGCTATCGCCAAAGCGGGGTGCAGACGATTGTGCTGCGCGCGGGCGACTTCATCGACACCGAACCCAGCGATAGCTGGCTCGACAGGGTCATCCTGAAGGGAGTGCACAAGGGGCGGCTCAGCTATCCTGGCCCGCTCAATGTGCCGCACGCCTGGGCGTTTCTGCCCGATCTGGCCCGCGCTGCCGTGGCATTGGCCGACATGCGCAATGATCTGGACCGGTTCGAGGATATGGCCTTTGACGGCTATACCCTGAGCGCCACCCAGATGGCGGCGATCTTGTCGGATGTCACGGGCCGGGCGGTCGAGGCGCGCCCGATGCCATGGCTGCCCATTCAGGTCGCGCGGCCGTTTTGGCCCATGGCGCGGCATCTGCTGGAAATGCGGTATTTGTGGCAGGCGCCCCATTCCCTCGACGGCTCGCGGCTGGCCGGGCTTTGCCCGCGTCTTCCGGTTACGTCGCCCGAAGAGGCCTTCAAAGCTGCCGCTGCCCCGTTTCTTACGCGGCCAAAGCGGTCGCGGTGTCAGTCAATCCCGAGATCGACCCAGACCATCCGGTGACGACTGGCCGCTTCGACCAGATCCGCCGCAGGCGTTCCGTCCTCTGGCCAGTAAACCCCGCTGCCGCCTATGGTCATCGTGGCGGCGGGCAGGACATAATCCACCCGCAGGTTGCCCGGTCCGGGCGCGGGCCATGCTGCGGTGTCCAACCTTGGGTTGCCGCTTTGGCCGTCGCCCTCTGGCGCCGTGCCCGGCCGCATCGGGCGGGGGTCTTGCAGGCGCGGATCAGCCAGCAGATCAATGATCGCCTCGCGTCGCCCGTCGCTATCCTCGGGGTCAAGGTTTGCGTCGCCGATCACGATGAACCGACCCCTGGGCGGCTGTCCGAACGCGCCATCAAGATAAAGCTGCCAGAACCGGATTTCATCATGGTTGCGTCTGCCGTTGATGTCCTCTGGGCCATCAAAAACCGGCGGTGTCGCGTGGAATGTCAAAAGGCGCAGCGGCCCCGAGGGCAGCAGCACCGGCACCACCCAATGACCGACGTAAGACAGACGTTGCGCGGCGGCGGCCTCGGGCGATGGAAAGGGCACGCCCTTCACCATCGGCATGATCGCGCTGGGCAGGTCGCGCCACAAGAGCGTGCTGAAATCCTCTGTGCGTGCGACGTCAATCGGATAGCGCGACAGGATCGCCATGCCGCCCTGTCCCGAGAAATAGCCAAACCCCTGCGCATCATTGGGCCCGCCAAGGCGGCCGTCCCCATCCATATCAAGCCCGGTGGCGAACCCGCTATTGGGGCGACGTGCAAACAGGTGCTCAAACCGCCAGCCGTCGCGGGCAATCCGGTCGCGCAACGCGCCAAGGGCGATAAGATCAAGGTCGTAATCGACCTTTTGCAGGACAAGGATATCGGGGCGCAACTCGGTCAGGATCGCGGCGATGGCGGCAATCTGCGGGTCGTCGTCGCGCAGGATATCGCGCAGCAACAACCCCGGCCCCTTGCGATCCAGCCCGACGTTCCAGGTCGCCACGCGAATGGTTTCTGCTGCGGCCGGACCTGTCGCCAACAGGATCAGGACAAGACCGATCGTTGAAATGAAATGGATCAGGCGCGTTGCAAACCCTTGCCGAGAATGTCGTCTTTGGCATAGGCACGGCGCCGTTTCTGCTCGATCATGTCGGCGATCCGGCTCATGGCGATCCCTCGCATCAACATGCTTGTCGGCAAAAACGCCCATGCGGTCATCGTCCAGATTAAAGTTTGCGGGTTCGCAATCGAAATCGGATCAATCATATCCGAGGCCGCCTGAATAGCCGCCGGAATCAAGAATGGCAGCAAAGCCCCTAACACAATGTTAAGACCCGCATCCCGACGCAGCCGATAAAGCACATCGCCCCCCCCGGTCGGATCAAACAGCGGCAGGTTCACCCAGACATTGAACGCGCCATTGCGCGAGGGCCAGCCCAAAAGCCGCACCATCGTCAGGAAGACGAACACCATCACAAGCGACACGGTATAGGAAATCCCAGAGGCCGTGCGCACCAGATCAATAAGCGCCTGATCGGCATCTGCAGGCATCATCAGCACCACCACACGCACCGGCGAATAGGGGAAATCAACCGCCTCACCAAGGGCCGTGCCCATATTGGTCAGCAACACGGTCCAACCGGTCGGCTCGGTCGTGCCCCTGCAAATCAGCGACAAGATGATAAGAATGGCAGAGAGCGCAAAGAACTTGAGCCGGTTGAACGGCGGCGCAAAGCGAAACTCGATGATGCTGGGATATTTACCGTAATATTCAATAAAGGTCATTAAGGCGGCAAGGATCGACAAGACGATCACGATCTGAGCTGTGTCGGGCCCCGTGGAAGGCACGAGCAAAGAGGGCGCTGCCACCATCATTGCGATCAGGATGGCACGCGATAGCGCGCCGGGTATCTGTGAGAACACTGCCCGTTCCCTTCCAACTTGGTCGGTCGCGATACGATGCCGCGGCCTTGTTCCAACTTGACCTGCCAAATTATGGCGGTATGCCTCAATATTGCCCAACTTTTGCCCACTTTCACCAAACAGCTCAAGAGCTTGGTTAATAAGACGTAAGATTTAAGGCCGATTGAGGGAGTAACTGGTGCAGTATTACATCAAAGTTGGGTCAAAACTGCGGCGTAAGCCTATGTAAATACTGCATCTTGTGTGTGGCGGGAAATTCGGCACAAGACGGGGCTTGAAAGCAAAAACGCCGCGAGACTGGCTCGCGGCGTGATTTTTTCTGGTCTTGCTGCCTTAGACCCAGGGGCGCGTCTGTTCCGCCTTGGTCTCGAAAGCATCAATAGAGGCGGCTTTTTCCATCGTTAGGCCGATGTCATCAAGCCCTTCCAGAAGGCAATGCTTCTTGAATGCGTCCACTTCAAAGGCAAAGACTTCACCGTCCGATGTCGATACCGTCTGCGCCTCAAGGTCCACCTCGACGCGGGCGTTGGCGCCTTTTTCGGCCTCCTTCATCAGAATATCGACCTGTTCTTGCGGCAGGGCGATCGGCAGGATGCCGTTCTTGAAGCAGTTGTTGTAAAAGATGTCGGCAAAGCTTGGCGCAATCACGCAGCGGATGCCGAAATCCTTGATCGCCCAAGGCGCATGTTCGCGCGACGAGCCACAGCCAAAGTTGTCACCCGCGATCAGGATCTGCGTTTCGCGGTACTGCGGCTTGTTGAGCACGAAATCGGGGATTTCATTGCCATCATCGTCATAGCGCATCTCGTCGAACAGGTTCACACCCAACCCCGACCGCTTGATCGTTTTCAGGAACTGCTTGGGGATGATCATATCGGTGTCGATGTTGATCATCGGCATCGGCGCGGCGATCCCGCTCAGTTTTTCGAACTTTTCCATTACATCATCTCCCGAACATCGGTCAGTTTGCCGGTTATCGCCGCTGCCGCCGCCATGGCGGGGCTCATCAGGTGCGTGCGTCCGCCGCGGCCCTGGCGGCCCTCGAAGTTGCGGTTCGACGTGGCCGCACAGCGCTCGCCGGGTGACAGCTGATCGGGGTTCATCGCAAGACACATCGAACATCCCGCCAGACGCCATTCAAAGCCGGCCTCCTTGAAGATATCGGCAAGGCCTTCTTCCTCGGCCTGCGCGCGCACAAGGCCAGAGCCGGGCACGATCATCGCGCGAATGCCGTCCTTGACCTTCTTACCCTTGAGGATCGCCGCAGCCGCACGCAGATCTTCGATCCGCCCGTTGGTGCAGGACCCGATAAAGACGGTGTCGATCTCGACGTCGCTTAGCGGGGTGCCGGGGGTCAGGCCCATGTAATCAAGGCTGCGCTGCGCCGCATCTACCTTGCCGCCGGTGAAATCCGACGCCGAGGGCACGTTTGCGGTGATCGGCAAGACATCCTCGGGGCTGGTGCCCCAGGTGACCACGGGGGCGATATCCTCGCCCTTGAGGGTGACAACCTTGTCCCAATGCGCATCATCATCGGAATAGAGCGTTTTCCACCAGGCAAGCGCGGCTTCCCACTGCGCGCCTTTCGGCGCATGCGGGCGACCCATGCAATACTCAAAGGTCTTTTCATCCGGCGCAATAAGACCGGCGCGCGCGCCACCCTCGATCGCCATGTTACAGACGGTCATGCGGCCTTCCATGCTGAGGTCGCGAATGGCCTCGCCACAATATTCGATCACATAGCCGGTGCCGCCGGCCGTGCCGGTCACACCAATCACCGAGAGGGTGATATCCTTGGCCGTCACACCGGGGCGCAGCTTGCCGGTGATCTCGACCTTCATGTTCTTGCCCTTGCGCTGGATCAGCGTCTGGGTCGCCAGAACATGCTCAACCTCGGACGTGCCGATGCCATGGGCCAAAGCGCCGAACGCGCCATGGGTGGCGGTGTGGCTGTCGCCGCAGACCACGGTCATGCCCGGCAAGGTCCAGCCCTGCTCGGGGCCGACGATATGCACGATGCCCTGGCGCACGTCCGACACCGGATAATAGTGAATGCCGAAATCCTTGGCGTTCTTGTCAAGCGCCTCAACCTGAATGCGGCTGTCTTCGGTCATGGTGGCGGCATTGGCACGGTCAAGCGTGGTGGGCACGTTGTGGTCCGGCACGGCAATGGTCTTGTCCGGCGCGCGCACCGTGCGGTTGGTCATCCGCAGCCCTTCAAAGGCCTGCGGGCTGGTGACCTCATGCACAAGGTGGCGGTCGATATAAAGCAGGCAGGTGCCATCGTCGGCCTCGTGGGCGACATGGGCATCCCAGATTTTATCATAAAGCGTCTTGGGGGACATGTGTCCTCTCCCGTTCTCTAGTGGCTGGTTTTCAGATGTGACAGGGCGTTGCGCGCCTCATAGGCGGGCAAGAATTGTAAGCGTCGCACCAAAGAAACGCCAAGGCAGGCGCGCGCGGTCATCCATGTCAAAAATCGGTATCATGCCAGAGCAGATACAGCGCCCGCCCGAGTCTATCAAGGGGCCCTTATAATGCAGCCCCAATCAATCTTTCTCCCCGAGTTCTTCTTGCCCCAAATATCCCGGGGGAGTCGCCCTTGGGCGACGGGGGCGGCGCCCCCATCACCGGGCTTCGCTCTTACGGGGCGTCGTCGATCACACCTGTCAGCGTGAATTCACGATTCGGCCCGCCCGCGGGATGAATTTCAAGCGCGCCAACGCCGCGTTTTCCGGCAAAGATACCGGTGCCACTGGTCAGCTCCCAAAACCCGTTGTCATGCAGCGCGGGCTTGTCCTCGCCCTTCATGAACACGGCGCGGACGGTGAATTTGACGACCGCAACATCGCCCGTTTCCGTTTCAAAGCGCAGATAGCCGCGCGGATCACCGGCCATCGGCGGGTTGATGTCATGCCAGCCAAATTCGTCGACCTTGGCCCCTGCCAGCGGGCCGTCGCCGGTGGCATCCCCCTGACGATGCACCGCAAGGACGAAATGCTTGGTGCCATCATTCATGTCGAATTTCATCTGTTCCTGCGGTACCATCACCGCCTTGACCGAGACCTGTTCGGCCAGTGCGACGCTTGCCAGCATCGATAGGCCAAGCGTGGCGGCCCCGATGAATTTTCCGAATTTCATGGTCATCTCCCTATATATTTATGACGAACTCTTTCATGCATAAACCTGCATGTGTTCAGGTGCCCGCAGCATGCCTGCCGAGGGGCCCTCGTTTCAATCATAGAGTGGGGTCGCGCGATCACTTAAGCGTGTAACTGCCTAGTCGGGCGACAGCATATAGCCCTCGCCGCGCACGGTCTGAAGATAGCGCGGCTGCTTGGGGTCGGATTCGATCTTGCGGCGCAGACGCGTGATCTGCACGTCAACAGCGCGTTCCTGGGCCTGACCGCCGTCGCGCCCAAGATCCTCGACAAGCTTGGTGCGCGTCACCGGCTGGCGCAGGTTCTCGGCAAAGATGCGCATAAGCTGAACCTCGGTCGCAGTCAGCCGGATCGGCGTGCCGCCGCGACTAAGCTCTGCGCGCTCGATGTCATAGCGCACCGGGCCCATCTGCACGACCTTGGGCGCGGCATTGTCCGGCTCTGGCTCCGGCATCCGGCGCAGGATCGCGTTGATCCGAAGCAAAAGCTCTTTCGGCTCGAAGGGTTTTGCCAGGTAATCGTCGGCACCGGCCTCAAGCCCCTCGATGCGATCCGGGGTTTCGCCGCGCGCCGTCAGAAGAAGGATCGGCGTGCTATGGGTTTCACGCAGCGCGCGCGTCAGGTCGATCCCGCTTTCGCCGGGCATCATCACATCCATCACGATAAGGTCAAAATCCAGCCCCGCCAGCACCCGGCGGGCATGGGCCGCATCGCGGGCGACGGACACCAGAAACCCGTGCCGCATCAGAAACTTGCGCAGCAGGCCGCGAATGCGTTCGTCATCATCGACGATCAACAGGTGTGGTGCAGGCCCGGTCATGCGTCAGTCTCCCTGATAGCGTAATAACGGCGGCGCATGTCGGGGTCCATCATCGCCTCCAGCACCTGACGAAACCCGGCCACCGCCTGCGGCCCCGCCGCGCGGTAAGCGGCGCGCATGCGGGCGCGTTGGGCATCCGACAGCTTGCGTTCAAGCGCCTCGCCCTCTTCGGTCAGGTAAAGATGACGTTCGCGCTTGTCGCTTTTGCCGACCCTGCTATCGACAAGCCCATCCTCGACCAGGGCCCGCAGCACCCGGTTGAGCGATTGCTTGGTCACCCCGAGGATCGCAAGCAGGTTGTTGACCGTGGTGCCGGGGCTGCGCGAGATAAAGTGGATCGCCCGGTGATGTGCGCGCCCATAGGCCATGGTGGCCAGAATGCGGTCGGGATCGGCGGTAAAGCCGCGATAGGCAAAGAACATCGCCTCGATACCCTGGCGCAGCTGTTCATCGGTCAGAAACAGAAGGTTTTCGCCACCCTGAAATTCGGCCATGACCCGTCTCCGTTCACAATACTCACGCGATATATTTCATATTAAGTCAGCTTTATTGACATTCCAAGGTCAAACTGGTAGCGAATCTCAGTTTTAACGTAACTTTATGTCCGAAACGGACGGAATTTGCGCAACAAATGCAAAGACAGTCAAGAGGAGACGGATGATGTCTGGCTATGATGATCGCGACGGAAAGATCTGGATGGATGGTGGCCTTGTCGATTGGCGTGATGCCAATGTCCACATCCTGACCCATGCGCTGCACTATGCCAGCTCAGTTTTCGAGGGCGAGCGCTGTTATGATGGCAAGGTGTTCAAAAGCCGCGAACACTCGGCGCGGCTTTTGAAGTCGGGCGAGCTTATGGATATGGCGATTCCTTATACCGTGGATGAGATCGAGGCGGCCAAGCGCGCGGTGCTCGATGCCAACAATCTCACCAACGCCTATCTGCGCGTCGTCGCGTTCCGTGGCGCGGGCGAAGACATGGGCGTTGCGGCCTCGCGCAACCCGATCCGCATGGCGGTCACCGCCTGGGAATGGGGCAACTATTATGGCGACGCCAAGATGAAGGGCGCCAAGCTTGATATCGCCAAGTGGAAACGCCCCAGCCCCGAGACCATCCCGGTGGCGGCCAAGGCGGCCGGTCTTTACATGATCTGCACCATGTCCAAGCACGCGGCCGAGGCCAAGGGCTGTTCGGATGCGATGTTCCTTGATTATCGCGGCTATGTCGCCGAGGCGACCGGCGCGAACATCTTCTTCGTCAAGGACGGCGAGATCCACACACCGCTGCCGGATTCGATCCTCAACGGGCTGACCCGGCAGACGGTCATCGGCATGCTGCGTGATCGCCAGATCAAGGTTCATGAGCGCCACATCATGCCCGAAGAGCTTGAGGGCTTTGAACAGTGCTTCCTGACGGGCTCTGCCGCCGAGGTGACCCCGGTGGGCCAGATCGGCGATTATAATTTCGAGGTGGGCGCCCTGACCCGCGAGATCTCCGAGGGCTATGAGGCGCTTGTGCGCGCTTAAAACAGCTTTTTAAAACTCAGGTTTCATACGCCGTCCGGGATAGTCTCGGGCGGCGTTTTTGCATGCGCCAGCCCCTGATTTCGTCCGGATTGCCCATTTTCACAGGGGTGATTCGGGGATGGTGATCACGGTTTCGTGAGCGACGCGCCCTGAGGGGCGTTTTTCAGACTCTCTTTAAAGGTGTCAGAATTGTGGCAAGGATGCGGCAGGTCGGTCGCGGGCCGTCTTCGCATTGCGAAGGTCGGCCCCGGCCCGCACATGCGTTTCGCAAGTGGCGACAGTATCCGCCGCTTAAATGGGCATTTGGGGGATCGGCGACCGCATTTTCCCCGTTTATGCGAAGCAATGGTGCCTATACATATTCATTGTTTCGCATGCGGTCGTAATTGCTGCTGCGACTGTGGTTAAGCGGTGCCGCCTCGGCAACAGTGTCTTGCTGCGTTTTGGGGCTGAAATGTGGCAAAATTGGGAACAAAGGGTGGGAAGCCGGACGGTAACGAACAGGGCAAAATTGCGGCAATGCCAAAGCTGTCCTTGGGTCAATTTGGCGACGGTTTGCGCCGCAAATAACGCTAAGGTTGTGTTTTTGCTGGGTTCTTGACTTGCTCTATCGTTATAGGCGATCCTGTGTAAGTTAGCTTAAAAGCTGAATAATTTTCCCGACGAGGTGGGTGTGGGGGCATCTGTCTATCTGTCGAGAAGGCTGCCGAGCAACCTTGATGTCATATGCAGCACCTTCGGATTACGTGTGATCCGGAGCGTCGTAATTCGGTGCAGTTTGTGCCGCAATTAGGTCGCAATTGAAAGACGTCGGCCGGGCTGTCCGGCCGCCGACGGGTGCAAGGGGTGCCCGACTGCGTAACGGTAGTGAGTTTGGGGATCGTGTCCTTCTGGGGAGTGCCAACATGAATTTTAGAATGCTTCGGGCGCAGCCACGCCTGAATACCAACGATTTTATTCAAACCTTTGCTGTTCCGGGTGGCCGACCACAGGTTTACACAGGGTTTTTCAAGCGCCTCATCGACATCGTGATTGTCCTTGTCGCGGCCGTTCCGGTCATCGCTGTCGTTGCGGTGCTTGCGGTGCTGGTCGCCCTGGATGGGAAGTCGCCGTTTTTCGCGCAGAACCGCGTCGGCCGGAATGGCGTGACCTTCCGGATGTGGAAATTGCGCAGCATGGTCACCGATGCCGAGGCGCAGCTTGAAACCTATCTGAATGCGAACCCCGAGCATCGCCGCGAATGGGACGAGCATCAGAAGCTGCGCCATGACCCGCGGATCACCACCATCGGGCGGATCATTCGCAAGACATCGCTGGACGAGCTGCCGCAGCTTTTCAACGTGCTCAAGGGCGATATGTCGATTGTCGGCCCGCGTCCGATGATGCCGTCACAACGCGTGATGTATCCGGGCCTTGCCTATTTCGCCATGCGCCCGGGCATTACCGGCTTCTGGCAAATCTCGGTGCGCAACGAAAGCAGCTTTGCCGAGCGTGCAGAATTCGACAACAGCTATTTCAAGGAACTGTCGCTTGTCACCGATGTGGTGGTGATGCTGCGTACCTTCCGCGTGGTGCTCTGCGGAACCGGCTGCTGATCGGCTAGCCTCTCTCAAGACGCGCGCGTGCCTCGACCAGGCGCGCGCGAACCGTTTCTCCCCAAGCACGCCAATTAAGCCGGGTTTCATATTCCTGTCGGCTGGTGGCGCGCAGCCTGAAATAGGCGGCGGGATCTTGCAAATAGCCGGTGATCAGCGACGTGAAGGCCGCCACGCTGTCGCCTTCGGCGGCAATGGCATGACCGTTCACCCCCTCGCGCACCGGCACACCCCCCACCTTAAGGCAAAGCGACGGAAGCCCATGCGCCGAGGCCTCGCAAAAGGCAAAGCCGTAGGATTCAAACGAAGCCATCACCATGAAATGCGCCGATTTGAGACAGGCGTCGAGCGTCGCGCGCTCGTCCGGTTTGGCTTTGTCCAGATGCGGGTGCACGGTGACATGGGCGTTGCGGTGAAACTCGGGCGGGGTACAACCGATGACCGTAAGCCGCGCATCATGGCCCAGGGCGCGCAGGGCCTTCATCGTGTCAAACGCCACTGGGCCACCCTTGGCAAACCAGTCGCGCCCCAGAACCAAAAGATAAATCGGTGCGCCTTGCCCAAGGAGGGGGGGCGCGTCGGGCCGACCGGGGTCGGCGATATTGGCACCCCAAGGCACGACAAGCGACTTTGCCGGGTCAAGCCCATAAAGCGGGTCGGCCTCTGACTTGAGCCACTCGCTTGGCCAGAACAAAAGGTCGCTTGCCTGAAACACCTGGCGTTCCGCGCGCAGGATCAGCGGGTCGATCAATCGCGACACTTTGAGGAATGATCCGAACGCCGCGCCCACCTCGGACCGTTTGTAAGCCGTCGGTGTGGCGTCGGATGTATAGGCCGTGACCATGGGGTAAGGCAGGCGCAGCCGATGCAGCGAGTGAAAGCTATAGGCGCAGAACAACACGTCATATTGCCCCTGTCGCAAGTCATTGGCGACACCGCGTGCGATCACCCGCCCAAGCGCCAGATGTGCCCGCCAACGGGCGCGCATGGTGACGCTGTCGGGCAGGGCCTCGATCGCCTGTCGGACGGGCTCGGCCGCATGCCAGCCCGAGCCAAGCACGGTGACATCGCCGACGTGGTCGCGCAGGGTGGCCAAAAGACGGGCGTTGCCCCCGGAATAGCTGTGCCGGTCCTCGGGGCTTTGATCGCACAAATAGGCGATCCGAAGGGGCTGTGCCTGCGCCATGCTGGGGCGATCCTTGCCCTTGTCAAAACAATTGGCCCGATACGCGGGCATTGATGCATGCCATGCGCGGAATAGGACGCTAGCACGTTGAATTTGTTGATATCTGCACCTTTTGGAGCATAGAGTAAGCATGAAATCAACCCCGCGGTGGGGCCGGGGCGGGGAATGAGGCGCGCTAGGGTCGCGAATTGGCCCGCGCTTTGATCAACGACAGATGGCGTGGTTGTAAACAAAAAGAGGTGCCCGGCGCGTTATGCCGAATGGTTTGGCCTATCTCATGCTGGCGGTCTGGCCGCTTGTGACGCTGGTGATGTTTCGTCGCTGGCCGATCGAGCGTGCGCTGATCTGGTCTTTGCTCGGGGCCTATATGTTCCTGCCGCCGCCGCCCGCCGCGTTTGACTTTCCTCTTATGCCGCCGCTGACCAAGGAATCCCTGCCAAGCGTTGTCACCTTTGCCATCTGCCTGTTCTATTATGGCCGTCAGGCGCCGCTCTTGCCGCGCGCGCGGCTGGCAAGGGCGCTCGTCGTCTTGTTCATCTTCAGCCCCATTGCCACCGTTCTCGGCAACACAGAGCCGGTGTTTTACGGCAGCATCGGCCTGCCCGCCCTGGGCCTCAAGGATATGGTGGCGCTGGTCCTGCTACAGTTCATCCTGATCCTGCCGTTCCTGATGGCGCGCCAAATCCTGGCCACGCCGCAGGGCCTGCGCGAACTGGTCGGCGCGCTGTTTGTCGGCGGGATGATCTATTCGCTGCCGATGCTGCTTGAGGTGCGCCTGTCGCCACAGCTCAACATCTGGATCTACGGCTATTTCCAGCACAACTTCGAACAGATGATCCGTGATGGCGGGTTTCGCCCGATCGTGTTCATGTATCACGGGCTTTGGGTGGCGTTCTTTACGGTCATGTCGATCACCTGTGCGATTGCTTTGGCGCGCGAGGCCGATGGGCGCCGTCGCGCCACCCTGATCGGCGCGGCGCTTTATCTGGGTGTTGTGCTGGTGCTGTGCAAATCGCTTGGCTCGCTGCTCTATGGCATCTACCTCGCGCCGCTGGCGCTTTTGCTGCCGGTGCGCTTGCAGCTTCGGATCGCGGCGGCGATGGTGCTTGTCGCGATAAGCTATCCGGTGCTCAAGGGCGCCGGGCTTGTGCCGGTCGACTGGTTGCTGGAACAGGCCGGGCGCGCCAGCCCCGAGCGCGCGAATTCGCTCCGCTTTCGCCTGGATAACGAGGATATCCTGATGGAGCGTGCCTATCTCAAGCCGCTCTTCGGCTGGGGAAGCTGGGGGCGCAATCACATCCTCAATCCGGTGACAGGGATTATCGAAACCGTGACCGACGGGCGTTGGATCATCCTGATCGGGATTTATGGCTGGGTTGGCTACATGGCCGAGTTTGGCCTGATCGCCCTGCCGATCCTGATGCTCTGGGGCAATGCCCGCCGTCTTGGGTGGCAAGATATCTCGCCGCTTTTGGGGCCGGTTGCGCTTTTGCTGGCGATCAACCTGATTGACATGCTGCCGAATGCGACGCTGACGCCGCTGACATGGCTGTTTGCGGGCACGCTTCTTGGGATTGCCGAAAGGATGCGCGATCAAAAACCGTCACGCAAGGGGCCGCGCTCGCTTGGCTGGCGTCCGGTGATGTGAGGGGCGCGCGATGACAGTGCAGAGACCACGCGTTCTTGCAATCGCCGAGGCCGCCAATCCCGAATGGGTCAGCGTGCCGCTTGTCGGCTGGTCGCTGGCAAGCGCGCTGCGCGAGGTGGCGGATGTGCATATCGTCACGCAGGTGCGCAACCGCGAGGCATTCCTGCGCGCGGGGCTTTGCGAGGGCCGTGATTTCACCGCCATCGACTCCGAGGCGCTTGCCCGCCCGCTCTGGGCGCTTGGGCAAAAGCTTCGGATGGGCGAGGGCAAGGGCTGGACCACGCTGCAACTGATCAACGCGCTGTCTTATCCGTGGTTTGAACATCTCGTCTGGAAGACCTTTGGCGCGGATGTCCGCGCCGGTAAGTATGACATCGTGCATCGCATCACCCCGCTAAGCCCGACCCTCTCAAGCCCGATTGCCGCCAAATGCGCGCGCGCGGGTGTGCCCTTTGTGCTTGGTCCCTTGAATGGTGGCGTGCCATGGCCCGAGGGCTTTGACCGCGAGCGCCGCCGCGAACGCGAATGGCTTAGCTATCTGCGCAGCGCCTATAAGGCCCTGCCGGGGCGGCGCGCCACCTTGCGTCACGCAAGCGCCATCCTTGCCGGGTCGCGCCACACGCTTGGCGAGATGCCAGAGGCGCTGCGCGGCAAATGCATCTACCTGCCGGAAAACGCGATTGATCCGGCGCGGTTTTCGCGCGCCGGCGCGCCGGGGGACGGGCCAATGCGCGCCGGGTTCGTCGGGCGGTTGGTGCCCTACAAAGGCCCCGACATGCTGATCGAGGCCGCCGTGCCGATGCTGCGCGCGGGCAGGTTATTGCTTGATCTGGTGGGCGACGGGCCGATGATGGCCGATCTGCGCACGCAGGCCGAGGCGCTTGGCGTCAGTGACGCGGTGACCTTTCACGGCTGGTTGCCCCATCAAGAGGTGCAGAACGTGCTTGCCGGTTGTCACCTGTTCGCCTTTCCTTCGATCCGCGAATTCGGCGGCGGTGTGGTGCTAGAGGCGATGGCGCTTGGCGTGCCGCCCTTGATCGTCGATTACGCCGGTCCCGGCGAATTGGTGCAGGCCGGGCGCGGCTACAAAGTGCCCATCGGGTCGCGCGAAAGCATCATTTCCGGGTTTCGCCGCGCCTTGGAGTTTCTTGCCGAGGATCGCGCAGCCCTGGCGCAAACCGGCCAGACGGCACGCGATTGGGTGGCGCAGAATTTCACCTGGGGCCGCAAAGCCGAACAGGTGCTTTCGGTCTATCAGGCCGTGCTTTCGGGCGCGCCGATGCCTGCGTTCTTTGACGCGCCCGCGACGCCCGCCACCTGTGCGCCATGGGCCAATCCCGAGGCAACAACATGAGCGCGCGCCCCTCTGGCTATCGCCCCGAGATCGACGGGCTGCGCTCGATCGCGGTCTTGGCGGTGGTGCTCTATCACTTTGGTTTGCCGGGGCTGTCGGGCGGCTTTGTCGGCGTCGATGTCTTCTTCGTGCTCTCGGGGTTCCTGATCGGCGGCATCCTCTGGTCCGAGTTGATCGAGACCGGGCGCATCCGCGTTGGCGCGTTCTACCTGCGCCGGATCAGGCGGCTGGCGCCTGCCTATTTCGCCATGGCGGCGGTGTCGTTCCTCGTGGCGTGGTTCGTGCTTTTGCCGTTCGAATTCCGCGCCTTTGGCAAGGCTTTGATCGCGGCGACGGTCTATCTCTCGAACGTGCATTTCTACCGCGAGGCGGGGTACTTCGACATCGGCGCCGAGGATAAGGTGCTGTTGCACACCTGGTCGCTCGCCGTCGAGGAACAGTTCTATATCGTCCTGCCATTTGCCCTCTTGCTTCTGGTTCGCTGGCGGCGCGCCTTGCCCGCGATCATGGTCGGCGCGGCGATCCTCTCGCTTCTGGCCTGTGTGCGCCTGACCGACACATCGCCGACAGCGGCCTTTTACCTGTTCCCGTTCCGCGCATGGGAGCTTTTGGCCGGGGTGCTTTTGGCCATTGCCGGGCATCAGAAAAACCTGCGATGGGTGGTGCATCCGGCCCTGTCATGGGCCGGGCTTGGCCTTGTTCTGGCAGGGATCGTGATGATCACGCCAGGGCCGGGGTTTCCGGGGCTTCAGGCGCTTGCGCCGGTGATCGGCACGGTTCTGATCCTCGCCAACGGGCGCGACGTGAACCCGGTCAATCGCGCGCTGTCGCATCCCGCTCCGGTGTTCATCGGGGTGATTTCCTATTCGCTTTACCTCTGGCACTGGCCGGTTCTGACCCTCTCGCAATACTGGCGGGGCGGTTACTCCGGCGCGGTCGAGGCGGCGTTTTGGCTGGCGCTTGCCTTTGGCCTTTCGGTGTTGTCCTGGCGCTATGTCGAGCGGCCCGTGCGGCGCATGCGCGGCCCCGCGACCCTGCCCTTGGTGGGCGGCACGGTCCTTGCCTCCGTTGCCTTGCTGGCGCTTGGCGCTCTGGTCTGGAAGGGCGACGGCATGGCCGGTCGGTTCGCGCCTGATGTGCGCACCCATATCGAGGCCTCGGCCGATTTCAATCAGGATTGGTCGCGCTGTGTGACCCCCGAGAGCGGGCCGCTGGCCGGGGTTGAAACCTGTCCCATCGGCCCGGATGGCCCGCCCGAAGTTCTGATCTGGGGCGATAGCCATCTTAGGGCGATGAAAGAGGGGATCGAGCGCGCGGCTTTTGACGCCAATCGCCCCGCCTTGGTCATTTGGCATGCCGGCTGTCCGCCGCTTTTTGACGTGACCAAGACCGAGAGCGCGGCCACCCCTGCGCAGGATGCCGATTGCACCCGCGCCACTGAAACGATCCGCGCGGGCCTGTCGCAGATCAAAAGCCTCAAAACCCTGCTGCTTGTCGGCCGCTGGAGCTATTACGCCGAGGGACAGGGCAGCGGTATTGACGCGCACAATCGCATCGCCCTTGCGCCCGCCCCCGAAAGCAATCTGCCGGTCGGGCCGCAACACACGCTATTCAACGCCGCCCTGACCCGCACAGTAGCAGAGCTGCGAGCGCAATTCGGGCCGGTCTTTGTACTGCGCCAGATGCCCGAGGTGCCCGAGTATGCATCACGCGAGGTTGCCCGCGATCTGGCCCATGGGCGCATGGCGCGCGACGATCAAAGCCGCTTTGCGGTGCCGCGCTTTGCCGCCAAGGCCCGCGCTGCGCGCGCCGAAGCGCCGCTGTTCGCGCTTGCCCGCGCCGGGCGGATCATGCTGATCGACGGCTGGCCGCGCCTGTGCGATGCGCGCGACTGTTCGGTGATGCAGGGCGGCGCGGCGTGGTATTTCGACAATAACCACCTGACCAATCGCGCCGCCATCGCGCTCAGCGATCTGTTCGCGCCGGTCTTTGCCCTGCCTGCGGTGGCGAAATGAGCGCCGATATTCGCGAGACCCTTTGGGATGTGATCGTGATCGGCGCCGGCATGGGCGGCGGCATTGTCGGGCGTCGGCTGGCGGAAATGGGTCTGTCGGTGCTCTTCGTTGAAAAAGGCCCAAGCGGGCATCGCGCCGAGCGTCAGGGCCTTAACCCCGACATGGCCGATCCGGTGGCGCGACAGCTGCGCGGTTATTGGCCGGGGCCGATGCGCGCCACGATCAACGGGCGCGCGTCGGAATTCTTTGGCCCGATTGGCGCAGGCGTCGGTGGCTCGTCGGTGTTTTATGCCGCCACGCTTGAGCGCCCGGAACGTCACGATCTTGAGGCCACCGAGGATCGGCCCCATCCCACCGGCGGCTGGCCGGTGGGGTTTGACGCAATGCGCCCCTGGTACGCGCGCGCCCAAGCGCTGTTGCATGTCTGTGGCGAGGCCGATCCTTTGTCGCAAGAGCCGCCCGCCGATCTGGCCAAGCCGCCGCCGCTTGACCCCACAGACAGCGCCCTGATGGCAAGCCTCAGGCGTGGCGGGCTTCATCCCTACCGGCTCCATTCCGCGATCCGTTATGTCGAGGGCTGCCATGATTGTCTGGGGTTGAAATGCCCGCGCCGCTGCAAGATGGATGGCCGCTCTGCCGGGGTGGAACCGGCGCTTGCGACGGGGCGCGCGACGGTGCTTGATAAGTGTACGGTACGGCGGCTCTGTGGCGATACGGGCCGGATAAGCCATATCGAGGTGCTGCGCGATGGCGAGGCGTTTGATCTGCGCGCGCGCCGCTTTGTTCTGGCGGCCGGGGCGTTCGGCTCGCCGCGTTTGCTATTGGCGTCAAAATCCGCGCAGTGGCCTGAGGGCTGCGCCAATCAAAGCGGGCTTGTCGGGCGCAACCTGATGTTTCACCTCAACGAGATGTTCGCCCTCTGGCCACCGCGCACCGCGCAGGCAGGCGGCCCCGGCAAGGCGATTTCGCTGCGCGATCTCTACCACCGGGATGGGCAGCGTTTTGGCACGGTGCAGGCGATGGGGATTGAGGCTGGGTACGGCGAGATCGTGCATTTCCTCAACGGCATGTTCGATCGCTCTGCGCTGCGCCATATCCGCGCCCTGCGTCATCTGACCCGCATTCCGGCGGCAATTGCCGCGCGCCTTATGGGGCGGGCCAAGGTGTTTGTCGGCTTGATGGAGGATCTTGGGTATCCCGAAAACCGCGTCACATGGGACGAGAGCGCGCCGGATGCGCTTGATTTCACCTATCACCTGCATGACGAATTGCTGACCCGTCGCCGCGCCTTTCGCCGTGCTATTTTCAAGGCGCTGCGCGGGCACCGGCGGGTGTTCCTGACCCATCAGCCCGAGTTGAATTTTGGCCATCCCTGTGGCACGCTGCGCTTTGGGACCGATCCGAAAACCAGCGTTCTCAATGCCGATTGTCGCGCGCATGGGCTGGACAATCTCTATGTGGCGGATGCCTCTTTCATGCCCTCGTCGATGGGGGTGAACCCCAGCCTGACCATTGCCGCCAACGCGCTCCGCGTGGCCGAGGCGATTGGCCGGGACCTCTCGAAGGATACGCCGGAATGAACGACAGGATGAAATCTGGGATTGCCGTGGTGACCGGCGCGGGCGGCGGGCTTGGCCGGGCGCTTGCGCTTGAACTGGTGGCGCGCGGAATGCGCGTGGTGGCGCTTGGCCGTCGCCGTGAAGGGATTGAGGAAACCGCCGCGATGGCGCCCGAGGGCGCGGTCGAGGTGCTTCAGGTCGATGTCGCCGATGCGGGCGCGGTGCGCGAAGGCCTGCGCGAGGTCAGCGAAGAGGTGCCGATCACCCTGTTGATCAACAATGCCGCCGTCTATCCGCGCCGCGATTTTCTGGATGAAACGCCAGAGAGCTTTATGGATACGGTCGCGATCAATCTTGGTGGCATGGTCAATTGCAGCCACGCCGCGCTTGAAGGGATGGTTGAGGTCGGTTTCGGGCGAATCATGAATGTCTCGACCTTTGCCGATCTCGCGCCGCTGTCGGCCTCGTCGGGCTATGCGGTATCCAAAGGCGCGGCGCGCATCCTGAGCCGGGCGATGATTGCCGATCTTGCCGACCGTTTCCCCGATATCGTGATCAACGACTGGATGCCCGGCATGCTGGCGACCAAGATGGGGGTGGCGCATGGGCTTGACCCCGCCCAATCGGCCCGATGGGGGGCGGCGCTTGCGCTCTGGCACGACCCGGCCCTCACCGGAAGCGTGTTTGAACAGGATCGTGAAATCCTGCCGCCGCGCGGTCTAAAGGGGCGGATAAAGGATGCGGTGCTGATGCGGCGGCAGAGCCCGCGCGTGATCTTACCCTAGGCGTCGCATGCGCCACGCGCGCAGCGCGTGACCCGGAAGGATGGCTGCGCAGCGGGCATAACGCGGCACCATTCGGCGCGGCTGGCCCAGCATCCGCCAGAGCCATTCCAGCGCCATCGCGCGCACCCATTGAGGCGCGCGCACCTGCTGACCGGCGATGAAATCAAGCCCGGCGCCAAAGGCGGCAAAGCCCACATTGGGAAGCCGCGCATAGGCGCGGGCGGCAAAGATTTCCTGTTTCGGCGCGCCAAGCGCCACAAGGCAGAGCAGCGCGCCGGATTGCTCAAGCTGGGCAATCATGTCATCGGCCTCGGGGCCGGTTGGATCAAACCCCATCGGCGGGGCAATCTGCGCAGCGACCTTAAGCCCCGGCACCTGCGCTTGCAGGGCGTCTGCGGCCTCGGCCAACACCGGGGCCGTACTGCCCAGCAGGGCCAGAGGCACGCCGCACTCTGCCGCGATCCGCACCAGCGGCATCACCATGTCAGAGCCGGGAACCAGGCCAACAGGCCGCCCCGCAAGCCGCGACAGCCAGACAATCGGGTTGCCATCGGCCACGATCATGTCGTGCTGGCCGTAGGCCGCCAGAAACGCCGGATCGCGCGGCAATTTCACCAGGTGATCAAGATTGAGCGTCGCCAGAGCAAAGCCGCGCCCCTCGCGCAAGCGCGCCGCGACCTCGCGCTCAAGCGCGGCGCGGTCGCGCGGGGCGATCCGGATACTCTGTTCTTTGATCTGAAATTCCACGATGATGGCCCCGATACGCGATCTGCGCAAATCAGGTATATCAGCCTTGAAACATGGCTGACCATAGGGCGAAACCGGGGTCTTTTTGCGATTTTGCCGCTTCGGCGTGGCCGGTCGGCATCACGGGGCGGCAAATATCCCGGAATTTGGAAAAATGGTCGAATTATCGCCATTTTCATGTGCTTAGCGGGGGGTAATGCAGGGGAACTGGGCGATGATCTTGGTAAAGAATGCCAATATGAGGCAAGCGGCATGAGCCGGGTTGCGATCATAGGCTGCGGATTCGTGGCCGATCTTTACATGCGTTCACTCGCCAGCCACCCCGAGGTGACGGCTTGCGCCGCCTATGACCGTGATCACGCCCGACTTGCGGCGTTTTGTGCCCATTGGGGCGTGGCGCCGGCGGCTGACCTTGCAGGCCTGCTGGTGACCCTCGGGACGGATGGTGTGGTGTTGAACCTGACCAATCCGGGCGCGCATTACGAGGTCAACCGCGCCTGTCTTGAGGCCGGGCATCATGTCTATTCCGAAAAGCCGTTGGCGATGGAAGTGGCGCAGGCGCAGGAGCTTTTTGATCTGGCGGCGACGCGCGGTTTGATGTTGGCCTCGGCGCCCTGTTCGGTGCTTGGCGAGGCGGCGCAGGTTCTGGCCGCCGCCGTGCGCCGCGACGTGGCGGGCACGCCGCGCCTTGTTTACGCAGAGCTTGACGACGGCTTCATCCCGCAGGCGCCCTATGGCAAATGGCAGAGCGAAAGCGGCGCGCCATGGCCCTATGAGGACGAGTTTCGCGTTGGCTGTACGCTGGAACATGCGGGCTATTACCTCAGTTGGCTGATCGCGATGTTTGGCCGGGTCGAGACCGTGGTTGCGGCCTCGGCCAGCGTGATCCCCGACAAGCCGGGCGCGGGTGCGACGCCGGATTTCTCGGTGGCGACACTGTTTTTTGCCGATGGCCCGGTGGCGCGGCTGACCTGTTCGATTGCCGCGCCGCATGATCACCGGATCAGGGTGATCGGCGACAAGGGCGTCTTGCAGGTGGCGCGCGCCTGGGACAATGCCGCGCCGGTGCGGTTCTTTCGCCGTCTGACGATCCGTCGGCGCCTTTTGGAGCATCCTTTCGGTCGTCGCATTCGCGCGCGCGGGGCCACGCACCCCAAGCCGGGACGCTGGGGCGCGGCCTCGATGAATTTCGCGCTTGGCCCGGTCGAGATGCTCGCCGCTCTTGCCGAGGGGCGCGCCTGTCGGTTGTCCAATGACATGGCGCTGCACCTGACCGAAGTCACTTTGGCGATCCAGAATGCGGGCCGTACCACCGGGCCGCAGGTCATGCAGAGCGGCTGTGAGCGCATGGAGCTTTTGCCATGGGCGTGACGCCGCAAACCGTTCTTGTGACCGGTGTCGGTGGGTTCCTGGGGCGTGCGGTGGTTGCCGACATGCTTGGTCGGGGCCATGCGGTGCGGGCGCTTGTCCGGGCCTCACAGCCCGGCGCGCGCAGGGATGGCGCCGAAACGGTGGTCCTTGATCTTGCGGCAGCGACCCCTGCGCAATTGGCCAAGGTTTTGCTGGGCATTGACGTGGTGATCCATCTGGCAAGCGCCTTGTCGGGGGATTGGAATGTGCAGGAGCGTGACACGCTAGAGGCGACCCGCCGTTTGACCCTTGCCATGGCCGCCGCGCCAAAACCACCGCGCCTTGTGCTTGCAAGTTCGATCGCGGTCTATAGCGCCGATGCGGGTCTTGAGGGCGCGCTGATCGACGAGGATACCCCGCTTGAAGCCGCTCCGCTGGAGCGCGACAGCTATGCCCGCGCCAAGCTTGCGCAGGAACGGATTGCCCAAGAGGCCGGTCTTGACCTGACCATCCTGCGCCCCGGCGCAATCATCGGCCCGGGGCGGGTGATGAACGCGCATTTAGGCCTTGGCATCGGTCCGGTCCTGATCCTGCTTGAGACGCGCGGCGAGGTGCCGGTTGTTGCCCTCTCTGACTGCGCGCGGGCCTTTGGTCTGGCCGCACGAGGCAGTGGCGCAGGGGGTGTTTACAATATCTTGGGCGATGCCTGTCCGAGTCGCGCAGAGTTTGTCACGGCGTTGCGCCGGGGCGGTTGGCCGCGCGGTGTGATCCCGCTGAGCTGGCGGGTTTTGCATGCATCGGCGCGCGCCCTTGCGCCGCTTGGCCCGCGCCTTCCGGGTCTTTTGCGCCCCGCCACGTTGCGCGCGCGCATAATGCCGGTCCGATATTCGAACGCCCGCGCCAAGGTCGGCCTTGGCTGGCATCCCGAACAGGGGGGCGCGGCGGCACTGCGCGACGCCCTTGAGGCAACCCCATGAGCGGCCCGATTGCCTATCTCACCGGCGAATACCCGCGCGCGACCGATACCTTCATTCAGCGCGAGGTTGCCGCCCTGCGCGCCCATGGCATGGTGGTCGAGACCTGTTCGATGCGCCGCACCGGGCCTGAGCATCATACCGGCCCCGAGCAACGCCTTGAGGCCGCGCAGACCTTTCACGTGCTTGAGGCTGCCACATCGCCGCTGCGCCTTATCCGCGCGCATCTGGCGGCATTCAGGCGGCCAAAACGCTGGCTAAGCGCGCTCTGCCTTGCGTGGCGCACGAGCCCCGGCGGGATAAAACCGACGCTTTACCAGCTTATCTATCTGGTCGAAGCGGCGGTTCTGGCCGATCACCTTCGTCGACGCGGGATCACCCATCTGCACAACCACATTGCCAAATCAAGCTGTACCGTGGCCATGCTGATGAGCGAGATGTCGGGCATTCCCTATAGTTTCACGCTGCATGGCCCCGATATCTTTTTCGAGCCGTATCGCTGGCGGTTGGACGAAAAGATCGCCCGCGCCCGATTTGTCGCCTGCATCAGCGAATTCTGCCGCTCGCAGGCGATGGCGTTTTCGGCGCCCAAGCACTGGGCCAAGCTGCATATCGTGCATTGCGGGGTTGATCCCGCGCGGTATGACGCACCCGCTCGGGGTGCGCCCGCGCATCTGTTGTTTGTCGGGCGGTTGGCGGCGGTCAAGGGCGTGCCGGTGCTCTTTGCGGCGCTGCGCGATCTGCTCCCTGCGCACCCCGATCTGCACCTGACGCTGGTCGGGGACGGACCGGAACGCAATGACCTTGAACGCATGGCGCAGGCCATGGGGCTAACCGCGCATCTCACATTTGCGGGCTATCGCTCGCAATCCGAGGTGGCCGGGCTTTTGGCGCAATCCACGGCGCTTGTCCTTCCGAGCTTTGCCGAAGGCGTGCCGGTCGTGTTGATGGAGGCAATGGCCGCCCGCCTGCCGGTGATCACCACCCGCATCGCCGGGGTGCCAGAGCTTGTCGAGGATGGCAAAAGCGGGTTTGTGGTGGCGCCGGGGGATGAGGGCGCTTTGCGCGCGGCGCTCGCGTCGATCCTTGGGGATGGCGATCTGCGCCGCGCCATGGGCGAGGCCGGGCGCGCCAAGGTGCTGGCCGAATTCACCTCTGAGGCCGAGGGCGCATGGCTGGCAGAGCTGTTCGAGGGATACGCCACGGGCACCCCGCCGTTGACCAAACGACCGGAGGCGGATGCATGAGCTTGTCGATCGCCGCCGTGATCATCGGGCGCAACGAGGGCGCGCGGCTTGAACGCTGTCTTGCCTCGCTTTCGGGGCAGGGCCTGCGCCTCATTTATGTCGATAGCGGGTCGCGCGACCAAAGCGTTGCGGCGGCGCGGGCGGCAGGGGCAGAGGTGGTGGAACTTGATACCGCAACGCCCTTTACGGCGGCGCGTGCGCGCTCTGCCGGGGTGGCGGCACTGGCGGGGGACATGCCCGATGCGGTGCAATTCGTCGATGGCGATTGCGCGGTTGTGCCGGGCTGGATCGCGGCGGGCGCGCGCGCCTTGCAGGACGACCCTGACCTTGGCCTTGTCACCGGCTGGCGCTCCGAGCTTTACCCCGAGCGCAGCGTTTACAACGCGCTTTGCGATCACGAATGGCACCGCCCGGCGGGCGAGATCATGGCCTGTGGCGGCGACATGATGGTGCGCGCATCGGCCTTTGAGGGCGTTGGCGGGTTCGACCCGACGGTGATCGCCGCCGAGGATGACGAGTTTTGCACACGCCTGCGCAAGGCCGGTTGGCGGCTAGTGCGCCTGCCGCTCGCGATGACGCGTCACGATGCGGATATGACGCGCTTTGGCCAGTGGTGGCAACGCGCGGTACGATCTGGTCACGGCTTTGCGCAGGTCGGTGATCTGCACCCTGAATACTTCACCCGCGAACGCCGTCGGGTCTGGCTTTACGGGGCGGTTTTGCCGGTTTTGGCGCTATTGGGGCTGGTGTTCTGGCCGCTCTTGGCGGCTGCACTGGCGCTCTATGTCCTGTCCTATCTGCGCACCGTTCAGGGGTTGCGCCGCGAAGGCATGGCCACACGAGCCGCGCTGCACCATTCGGTTTTCCTGAGCTTATCGAAATTTCCAAACCTGATCGGCATGCTGACCTATCACCTGCGCAAATGGCGTGGACAGGCGATGCGGATCATCGAGTACAAGTGAAAGAGGGGGCTTCATGGCCATTGATATCAAGGTCGGGTTGATCGGGGCGGGCTATATCGCGGGCTGGCATGCCGATGCTTTGCGCGCCACGCCCGGCGTGCGGTTGACGGCGGTCTGTGACGTCTCGCGCGGCGCGGCGGAAGCGCTTGCCTCGGCGCATGGTGCGCGCGCCTTTGGCTCGGTCGAGGATTTGATCGCTTCGGGCGCGGTTGAGGCCGTGCATATCCTGACCCCGCCGCAGAGCCACGCGGCATTGGTCAAGACCTGCCTTGGTGCCGGCCTGCATGTCCTGGTGGAAAAACCCGTCGCGCTTTCGGGCGATGAGGTGGCCGAGATCAACGCCGCCGCCAAGGCCTCGGGGCGCCATTTCGCCGCCGGGCATAATTTCATGGGGCTGCCCGCCTATGCCCGCCTCAAGCGCAAAATCGCGGCGGGCGATCTGGGGCGTTTGTCGAGTGCCGAGATCACCTGGTCGTTCCCGCTTGCGCCGCTGCGCTCGGGGCCGTTTGGCCTTTGGATGCTGCGCGAGCCGCGCAATCTTATCCTTGAGTTGGGCCCGCATCTTTTTGCCTTTGCGCATGACCTTTTCGGCCCTGTCACGGTAACGGGGCTTAGCCTTGGCAAGCTGATTGACCTGCCCGGAAGCGGCACGCGCCCGCAAAGCTGGCGGATCACGGCACGGGCGGGGGATGTCGATATCGCGTTCAACCTGCAACTGGTGGAAACGCTTGATGACCGCTCGCTGACTGTGCGCGGCTCTTCGGGGATTGCCCGGCTTGATTACGCGGCGGATGTTCTGACGCTGGCGCATGAAAACACCGCTGATCTGGTGCTGAACCCGTTTGCGCGCCAGATGGCCACCGGCTGGGAGAACCTTCGCGAAGGTACGGTGAACGCCGCGCGGCAATTCACCTCGCTGAATCGCAAATCGCCCTACGCGCTTAGTTTTCAGGGGCTGTTTGCCGGGTTTTACGCGGCCATTCGTGGCGATACCCCGATGGACGCGCGCTTTGACGGGGCGGCGGCGGAAACGGTGATGCGCGCGATTGACGCCACCATCGTCCTGATGCCCGATCAGGGCCGCGAAACCAAGACCTTTCCCGCCCCGCGCCGTGCGCCCAAACCCACCGCTTTGGTCATTGGCGGTACCGGGTTTCTGGGCCGTGATCTGACCCGTGCCCTGGTCGCGCAGGGGCGTGATGTGCGGGTTCTGTCGCGCGGCGCGCATGGTCCTTTTGCCGATCTTGCCGAACAGGTTGAAACCTGTCCTGTTTCCCTCATTGACGAGGCCGGTCTTGTCGCCGCGATGGAGGGCATCGAGGTGGTCTTCAACCTTGCCCGCGCGCTTGGCACCACCTGGGAGGATTGCCTTGAGAACGACGTGGCAGTGTCTGACCGGATCGCGCGTGCGGCTCTGGCGGCGGGGGTGAAACGCTTTGTCTATACCGGCACGATTGCCTCTTATGACATGTCCGACCCGGCCCAACGGATCACCGAGCAGACCGGCTTTGCCGCCGATATGAGTGACCGTAACCTCTATGCCCGCTCCAAGGCGGAATGCGAGGCGCGGCTTTGGGTGATGCACCGCAACGAGGGGCTGCCCCTTTGCATTGCGCGCCCCGGTATCGTGGTCGGGCGCGGCGGGCCGCTGCAACATTGGGGGATTGGCCGCTGGCATGGGGCAGGCGCGGTTCGGATCTGGGGGCCGGGCAGAAACCCGTTGCCCTTCGTGATGATCGGCGATGTGTCGGATGGGCTTATCCGCATGGGCGAACAGGACGCGGCCCTTGGTCAATCGTTCAACCTTGTTGGCGATGTTCAGCTGTCGGCGCGCGCCTATTTTGACGCCATCCACAACCGCCTTGGCGCGCGCATTCGCGTGACATCGGGCAATCTCACGGCGCTTTGGGCGGCGGATGCGGTCAAATCTGCGCTCAAAACCTATGCGCTGCGTCGTCCCGGTGTGATCCGCGCCTCTTTGCGTGACTGGAAATCGCGGGCGCATTTCTCGCCCTTTGACAACGCCCACCCGAAATCGGTTCTTGGCTGGGCGCCGATCTCGGATCGCGAGGGGTTTTTGCAACAGGCGGTGGATGAGGCCAACTTGATGGGCTTCTGAGGTTCCCCGGAAAGGGGCATACAATCTCTCTTTTTCGGTCGCATTGTCGCCGGATTTATCCTGTCTACCTGATCGGGCAGGTAAGGGAATTTCAAATGGCTGAGCAGGGCCTTTTCAGGTTGGCGGAGATCACGTGCCTTGGCGCGCCGTTTCGCTTGGGGCGTGGCCGGAGGATCGCGCCATGAAACTGTCGCGCTATGAGGCCTATATGCGCCGCCGCGCCGCGCGTCGTGATGCCCTGGAAAGCCCTCACTCCCATAGTCCGGATCAAGTGGATGCCCTGTCGCTCGATGCCGAGGCGGCCACGCAAGAGGCCGACGAGGCGCCCTTTGCGCTGCGCCCCGAGATGATCGCGCCGCCGCTCGACCAAGAACCGCTTGCGCCAGAGGCCGATGGCCAACAACTGCCTGAGCCTGAGCCTGAGCCTGAGCCTGAGCCTGAGCCTGAGCCTGAGCCTGAGCCTGAGCCTGAGCCTGAGCCTGAGCCTGAGCCGACCGATACCGACATGCTCGACATCGAGGATGCGCCTTTTGTTGAGGAGGCGCGCGAAGACGAGTCTGAGGTTATCGTCGTCCCCGTGCCAGAGGTCACCCTGACCAATGACCCTGCCGAAGATGCGGCCGATGAGGCGCCTGCGCCGTTACCCCTACTTTGGCCAAACCTGCGATCGGTGCCGCTTGACGCCAGACATCTGACGCGCAACCGCCTGATCAGTGCCACGCGCGAAGACCCCGCGCATGTGGCCTTTGACGTGCTGCGCACCAAGCTTTTGGCGGTCCTGCGCGCGAAGGGCTGGCATCGCGTTGCGATCACCTCGCCGACGCCGGATTGCGGCAAGTCTTTCGTCGCGGCCAACCTCGCGATCAGCCTCTCGCGTCAGACAAGCGTGCATACCGTTCTGATGGATCTTGATATGCGCCGCCCGTCGCTTGCGTGTACCCTCGGCCTGTCTGCGCCGGGGCCGATTGCGTCCTTTCTGACGGGCGATACCTCGCTTGAACAACAGTTTGTCCGCCCGGCCGAAAATGCGCTGAATATTGGCGAAAACCTCGCCTTTGGCCTGAATGATCGCGTCGAAACCTATGCGGCCGAACTGTTGCAGGCGCCCCGGACCGGCGAAGTACTCGACAATCTTTATGCCCGCCTGCGGCCGGATGTCGTGCTGTTCGACATGCCGCCCGCGCTTTATTACGACGACGTTCTGGGGTTCCGCCCGCAATTCGACGGCGTGCTTTTGGTTATCGGCGGCGGGCGCAGCACGGCCCAGGAGGTGCGCGATGTCAAACGCCGCTTTGGCGCAGAGACCCCGCTGCTTGGGGTGGTGATGAACCGCGCCGAAGATGGTGACATCGCGAAATACGGTTATTGATTGCCCAAGATCCGAAGCGGGATGACCCGCTCGTGGATGAAACGCAAGATAAAGGGCAGGCTGATCAAGGCAAGGATAAAGGCACCAATCGCCTTTGCCGCCTGCTTGCGCCGCTCGTGACGCAGACGCACGACCGGGATTGTCACCACCGGGGTGATGTCTAGCTCTTGCTCAAGCTGCGCGGCGGTGCGCAGCGCCGGGTTCATGATCTCAAGCAGGAACGCAAGGCCGAGCCCGGCAAGAAGGCTGGCAACACCGCCCATGAGCGCAAGCTTTTTGCGGCTGGTCGAGACCGGAATCGCAGGCGGAATCGCCGTTTCCAAAATCTCGAACCGCTCTTGCTGCTGGCTGTTTTCCAGAACGCTCGACATTTCGGCCTCAACCCGGTTGCGGGTGATGGTGTTGAGCTGCTCCTGCAACTGGGTCTGGCTGCGCAGCAAGGCGCCCAGCTCGCGCTCGACGCGCGGGGCGGCGGCAATCGCGTCTTCGATCCGGGCAATGCGCGCCCCGACAAGGTTGCGCTGATCGGTAAGCTGCTCGACCTGCCGCGCGAAGACCTCCTGCCGCTGCCGCGAACTGTCGATTTGAAGCGCGATGATCTGGCGCTCGATCTCAAGGGTGGTTTCATTCAGCATGTTAAGCTGCGTGCGCAACGCGCCCGCATTCTCGGGCAGGGCATCGGCATTGGCGCGCTTGAACTCTGCGATGTCGGCCTCGACCGCAGCGATCTGAGCGCTGACGCGCTCTTCTTCGGCACTGTAAAATCCAAGGGTTTCGCGCACCAGCGCCAGACGCCGTTCGCGGTTCTGAGTCAGCACGGTATCGACAAATTCATTCGCGATATCGGCGGCCTTTTGCGCGTCCCCAAGGCGCACCGTGACGCTTAGCCCCGAAGGGGTGGTCGCCACGCCCTGAAGCCCGACGGAAATCTGTTCGATCCGGGTCGAGATCCGCAGGTTAAAGATCTTCTGCGGCAGCGGCATATTGGGGGCGTCGGCAAAAAGCGCATGCTTGTCGATCACCTTGATGAGGTTGTCGCGCGCCATCAGGCGCTGCTCGATCAGTTGCAGGCGTTGCATCGCATCCGTCGGCACGACGCGCCCGGTGATGTCGCGGCCCACTTGCGGGGTTTCGATCTGGATGACCGCTGTCGCCTCATAGGCGCGTGGCTGATTGAGCGCGAAAAACACCGCGCCAACGCTGCCTGCAAGCGTCACGAATGCAATAAGCCACAGCCTGCGGCGCAGCATGCGATATAAACCGGGCAAGGATTGGATCGAACCCATCATCCACCTTTCAGCGTCGTTTGAAACGAAAAACCGCCCGAGGTGCGTAATCATCGGCCAAGTGCCGGGGGCAATGCCCACCTCAAACACCCTGCCGACCGAATGCCCCCAAACGGCCCTGACAGATTTTTGTCTAATCTCCGCCTTAATTTAGCGATTTGGCCGCAATCTCGCCACAGTTTATTTGCACGTGATTGGAAACACTCTGTTCTCGGGCGGTTTCACGGCGCGGACAGCACCACAACAGCGGCAACAAGGTTTCGGGCGATGACGATGCGGCCGACCATCTGCGCGCCCGCCTGAAAGGGCGGGCAAGTCCGCGTGAAACGCGCCTCGAACTGCCCCCCGGCAAGGTCGATGGTGGTTTGCAGATCGTGAAATTCAAGGATTTTGCGGCTAAGCGGATATTGCGCCTTGTAGGCGGCCTCCTTGGCGCAAAAGATCACTCGGCCCATAAGATCATGGTCCTTGATTGCGTCGTGTTCCGGCCCGGTACAAATAGTCTCAATCATGTCCGGCGGCAATGGCTCTGCCGGTTCAAGATCAATCCCAAGGCCGGTGATAGCCCCCCGTCGCGCCACCAGGGCAAGACAGGTGCCGCCGCCATGGCTGATGCTTCCAGTGATCCCGTCGAGCCAGATCGGCGCACGATCCGGGCCGGGCAGAATTGCTGTGGGGGGTAAATCAAGCGCCTGCATCGCATCGCGTGCGGCGCGCCGCCCGGCGGCAAACTCGCGTCGCCGGGCAGGGATTGCGCGGGCCATTGCGGCGCTTTCGCCGGGCCAAAGCCCGGTCTCGGGCGCGGTGGGATCAGCACTGCCAAGCGCGACATCCGGCGGCAGGACCGCGCGCAGCGCGGAGATCAGCATCGCCCTAGCCTTGGCGCGCCGCACGCATCGCGCGCCGCCGCGACATCGCATCGGCTCGCGAGGTGGCACGCGCGCCAAGCTCTGCGGGCGCGGTGGCATTGGCCTGCTGCGCGGGGGCGGGGCTCATGGCGGGGGTATCGCCGCGCGCCTCTGCCACCCGCGCGGCCAGGGCCGCCAGCTTGGGAAAGCGGAAAATGTCGGTGATGCTCAACGCGCTCGCCGCCAGCTCCTGTCGGATTTCGCGATGCGCCTGCACCGCCAAAAGCGAGTGCCCGCCAAGATCAAAGAAACTGTCCTGCGGCCCGATCTGGGCCACGCCAAGAATGCGCGACCAGATCGCAGCGATATCGCGCTCCAGCGTGCTGCCCTGTGCGGCAGAGCTGACTGCGGTTTGCGGCGCGGGATCGGCCTGGGACGGCGCCGGAAGCGCCTTGCGATCCACCTTGCGGTTGGGCGTCAGCGGGAACACCTCAAGGCGCAGGAAATGCGCAGGCATCATATGCGCGGGCAGGGTGCTTGCCAGTGCTGTCTTGAGAGCCTCAATCTCGGCAGAGCCACGCAGATAGGCGACAAGGCGGGTGTCGCCGGGGCTATCCTCACGCGCCAGAACGACCGCCTGCTCGACCCCGGCGCAGGCCTCAAGCGCGCTTTCGATCTCGCCAAGCTCGATCCGATAACCGCGCAGCTTGACTTGCGTGTCGGCCCGCCCGATAAACTCGATCTGCCCATCGGCGCGCCATCGCACAAGATCGCCCGTGCCGTAAATCCGCCCGCCGGGGCGGAACGGATCGGCGCGAAACCGATCTGCGGTCAGATCATCGCGGTTAAGATAGCCACGCGTTACACCGTCGCCGCCAATCCACAATTCGCCGGGCGCGCCAACCGGCACGGGGCGCATCGTGTCGTCAAGAACATAGGTCTGGGTATTGGCAATCGGCGTGCCGATCGGCGCCACGCCTGTGCCCGGCGTGGCCGGGGCAGTGGTGGACCAGATCGTGGTTTCGGTCGGCCCGTACATGTTTTCGATTGTGGCGCCGCTCAGCGTTGCCATCTCGCCCACAAGCGCCCCCGGCAAAGGCTCTCCACCGAGCATCAGATGCTTGATGCGCCCAAGCGCATGGCGCGCCTCGTCGTTCATCGCGATCATCCGCGCCATCGACGGCGTGCATTGCAAATGCGTGACGCCATGGCGCAAAATCTGCGCCGCGATGGAAAAGTCATCCTCGGGGATGCTGCCGACGCGATTGCAGCGTTCGAGCACCTGCGCCAGCGGGCGCAAGCCGTCCAGAACCTGGCGCACCGGAATGCCGTAATCAATCAAACAGGCAACCTCATCCACGCCGATCCGCTTAAGCTCTTCAACCCGCGCGACACAATCCTCGACCGTGCCGAAAAGGCCGGAATCCTCGAAATACCGCAGAAAGGCGAAATCGAGGATGCCTTCCAACTCGTCCTCAGAAAGCGATCCAAGATCAAGCTCGAACGGATTGCTGACGCCTTCGGGCTTCTTGAAGGCAGGAAACGCCCAGGCATATTGCTTGATCAACCCGGCCGCAGAGCGCAGGTAATCCTTCATCGGTTCGCGCGCCACGCGCTCGGCCTCGTCGCGCGATTGCGCCACATAGGTATGTAGCATCAGCGTGACGGTGAAATCAGCCGGATCATGCCCTGCCTCGCGCAGCGCCGCATGATAGAGGCCGATTTTCTGATGCACTTCGCTCACCGATTGGCCGAGAAGATGGGTCAGAACATTGGCGCCATGCGCCCCGGCCTCTTTCCAGGTGGCCGGATTGCCCGCCGTTGTCACCCAGATCGGGACATCTTTTGACACCGGGCGCGGTTGGGTCACGACGCTGTGCAGGCTACCATCGGCGCGCGGGTATTCAACCGCTTCGCCCTTCCACAGCTTGCGCAGATCGCGGATCGCGTCGAACATCGCCGGCTTGTTATCGGGCGGGGTGTTTTCGGGGCGCAGCACGAAATCATCCGGCTGCCAGCCGCTGGCAATGGCAAGGCCCGCGCGCCCGTTGGTGAGGTTGTCGATCACCGCCCATTCCTCGGCGATGCGGGCCGGGTGGTGCAGCGGCGCGACACAGCTTCCGGCGCGCACGCCGATGTTTTGCGTCACCGCCGCCACCGCTGCCCCGGTCACCGAAGGATTGGGATAGGGGCCGCCAAAGGCGTGAAAATGCCGCTCGGGCGTCCAGACCGCGCAAAAGCCGTGGGTGTCGGCAAATTGGGCGCCTTCCAGCAGGGATTTGTATTTGTCACGCCCGGTGCCATCGTCATTGCCCCAGTAATAAAGGCTGAACTCCATCCCGCGATCCGAGGTGGCAAGATGACCCGACGAGACAAGCGCGCGGGTCTCATCGCCGCTCAGCACAAGCTTGAAACCACGCGCGAGGGCATAAAACAGCTCAAGCACCGAAATGTCGAAATTGAGGCTGGTCACCGCCAGCCAGACCCCCGGCGGATCATGGGCAATGCGCCCGTCCATCCCGGCAAAGAAATTTGCCACGTTGCGATGCTCGACCATCACGCCCTTGGGCCGCCCGGTCGAGCCGGAGGTATAGATCACATAGGCCAGATCATCCGGTCCGGCACCGCCCTCTGGCGCGGTGGCGGGGGCGCTTGCAAGCCGTGGATCACTATCAAGACAGAGCACCTCTGCGTCGGTCTTGGGAAGGGTCGCGGCCAATGCGGCGTGGCTAATCACCACCGGCGCGCCACTATCGGTCAGGTAAAGCGCAAGCCGCTCGGTCGGATAGGCCGGGTCCATCGGCACATAGGCCCCGCCTGCCTTCCAGATCGCAAGCGCCGCCACGATCATATCGGCCGAGCGCGGCAGGCAAAGCCCGACCAGAACACCGGGGCCAACCCCCATCTCGCGTAGAACATGCGCGGCGCGATTGGCGCGCGTCTCAAGCTCTGCGTGGCTGAGGGCCTGATCCTCAAACACCAGGGCCGTCGTATCGGGCGCGCGCGCGGCGCGGGCCTCGATCATCCTGTGAAGCGGCAGCGGATCATAGGTCTGCGCGGTGCGGTTCCAGCTTTGAGTGACAAGACGATGCTCGGCCTCGGGCAGAAGGGGCAAATCGCTGATCGTGCTGTCCGGCGCGCCGCGACCGAGATCCTCAAGCCGTTTGGCCAGCAAATCGGCCATCGCAGGCGAGAGGCGCGCGGGATCATAAACAAGCGACGGCGTCGATCCCAGATCGAGCGTCACCACCGTGCCGGGGATAAGCCCGCTGCCCTCAACCCGAAGGCCAAGCGTGGGCCGGTGACCCGCGTCAAGGCCGGGGTCGCGCGCAAAGATATCAAGCGCAAAGCCGCCCTTGGTCTCGGCGCGGTCAAGGGCGGCCTGCATTGCCGTCTGCAAATCCGCCAGCGTCTCGCCCTCGGGCAGGGTCAGAGGCACCCAAGGACAGGTATGACCGGGGTGTTCGATCTGTGACACCGCCTTGCCGCGATAGGCCAGCGTTGCGCCTGCTTCTCCCGCAAGGCGGCTGGCCCAGAGGGCGGCAATGCCAAGCGGCGTGTCGCCTGTAAGGTCAAGCGCATGCCGCTCTTCGCCCGCGCCATCCCCCGGCGCAACCGGCAGGGTAATCGGCTGCATGGCCCGCAAGGCGGCGCGCCAATAGCCGTCATTCGGCGCCAGATCGGTCATGATCCGGGTGAGACCCTCCGCCGCGCCGCTTTGTGCAAGCATCATGCCCGGCGTGGCCAGTTTGACCGGATCAATCGCCGTTCCGTCGCCTGCGCAAAGCGCGCCTAGCCGGATTGCGCCATCGCCTGTTGCGACACTCAGTTGGTCTTTGGTGACTTCTATAACCGTTCCCGCCGGGCCGGTTTTACCGCTTAGGATTTCGGCCTTGCCAACCAGAACCACCTGATCGCCAAGTTTGATGCGCGCCATGCACAGCGGGTTAAGATACCCGCCATGATCCAGCGCGCGCACCAGCCGGGCAAGATCGCTTGCGGGCTTGGTGAAATCCAGCCAGGCGGCGGCCTCGGGGCGGTCGGCGCGGGCGAAATAGGAGCGCGCGTCAAGGTCTTGGGTCACCGCACCGGGCAGGCCGCGCTCAAGCTGATCCATCACGGTGGGAAAGCTATCCAGCGCCGCGCCATAGCATTTGGCGTTGAGGGTAAAGGCGGTGTCATCGGCCGCGATATCAAACAGGCGCTGCTCGATGATGCGGCCCTCATCCACTCCGCCTTCTATCAGATGCCAGGTGATGCCGTGGCGCGCCTCGCCCTCGATCAAGGCCCAGACCGGCGCGTTGAGCCCCGCGTAGCGCGGCAATGGCCCGTCGTGAAAATTCACCGCGCCCTTGGTTGCCTTTGCCAGTACGCTCTCGGGAAGAACCGACAGATTGGCAATCGACAACAGCCAGTCAAACGACACCCCGCTGAGCGCCTCGGAGAGGCCCGCGCCGGGGGCAATCAGGGGCAGGCCCTTGGCCGTCGCCCAAGCCCTCACATCGGGGTTGCGCGTGACCACGGCCGCGATTTCATGCCCGCGCCCAAGCCAGGCCTCGCCACAGTTGAGGGCCAGCGATTCATTCCCGATCAGAAGGGCGGTCAACATCGTCTTATCCTCATTTCTCAGCCACGGCACGCGCGCCTTTGCTGGCGCTTTTGGGGCCGCGACCCGCAATATCGCGCAGCGCCGCACGGCTATCACTTACCAGTAAACTTCGCAGGAAATGCGGCGGACCAGCGGCCGGTTTGCGCCGGACGATGCGCCAGACCTGTCCCAGCACCCCGCCGGCCAAATGCGCCAGCGTTGCCGCGACGGCATAGGCGCGCCCGTGGTTTTTCACGAAATAATGCCGCCGCGAGGCGAACCAGTAATCGGGCACCCGTGCCCATGTTTTCATGCCGGTGCTGACCGAGCCGATATGCTCGACCTCGCTCTGGCGTACGAAATGGGTGTGCCAGCCTGCTCGCGCGGCCCGCAGGCAAAGGTCGGTTTCCTCGAAATAGAGGAAAAACCGCTCGTCAAAGCCGCCGATCTGATCAAGCACGCCTTGCCGGATCATCAGGCTTGCGCCGGCCAGCCAATCAACCGGGCGGTCGGCCTCGGGCACCGCAAGGGGCACGATATGGCGTTTCAACATCCTGCTGACCGGACCCATGCGCGCCGCGCCTTCGAACTCACCGGCAATCGAGGGAAAGCGGAAACAGGTGACATGCGCCGCCCCGTCAGAGCCATGGATATAGCTGCCGACAAGGCCCGCCTGGGGCGTGGCCTCAAGATGCGCCAGAAGGCGGGTGATCGCGTCGCGCGCCGGGAAAGCATCGGAATTCAGGATATAGACATAATCGGGCGGCGTGCCGTCGGCCAAGCCCGCCCGCATACCGGCATTATTGCCCGCGCCAAAGCCGCCATTGCGCCCAGATTGCACCACGCGCACCCGGCTTTGGCCCTTGATGCCCGCTTGTAGTTTTTCGTACGACCCATCGCCGGAGTCGTTGTCGACCAGCACAATCTCGCCCGCGATATCCTGCATCGCGATCTGTGCCGCGGCGCAGGATTTCAGGCTCATCTCTGGCGTGCGCCAATTCAGGATGATGCAGAGAACGCGCGGGGTGTCCGTCATTCTGCGGCCCTCCGGGCAAGGGGCGGGTTGGGAATATCCGCTTCGGCGGTCTCGATCGCGCGCCGGATGCGGGCGGCCAGAACCCGCACATTGGGCTCTAGCACCATTGAATCGTGATCACCCGGCACCTCTGTCACCTGCACCTGTGGCGCATGGCGGGTCCAGTCATTGTCGGGCAGCACATAAGCGCGCTCTGAATTCACCCAGAGCCCGTTCGAGACCTGCCATTTGCCCACAAGCGGCGGGCGGAACAGGGAGAGCGGGCCATCCCAGGGGCGCAAGTCATAGCGCGCAATCGCGCGATAGAACGCGGCCTCGATCTCGCTGTCGTGAAACTGATGCTCGGTGTTTGTCGCGGCCTCTTGCGGGCGGCGTTTGGCCAGTTCCCATTTGATCCGGTTGCTGGCCCAGTGCAGCGGATAAAGCGGGCCGCGCGCGCGCAATTCCTGCCACTGGATAAGCAGGCGATCCTTGCGCGATAGCGCACGGCGTTGCGGCAGGGGGGTGTCAAGCATGACCAGTGCACCCACCTCTTCGCCCGCTGCGCGCAATTGTTGCGCCATCTCATAGGCGGTGATGCCGCCGCCGGAAAAGCCACCCAAAAGATAGGGGCCATGCGGCTGAATCTGGCGCATTTCGGTGATATAGTCGCGCGCTGCCTCGACAAGATCGTCATGCGGCGCCTCGCCGCCATAAAGCCCGCGCGCCTGAAGCCCATAAAATGGCCGGTCATCGCCGAGAAGATGCGCAAGGTGGCGCAGGTTGAGGACGTTGCCGAACATCCCCGCCACAAGGAAAAACGGTCGCTTCGGCCCGCCTTCGCCCCGGTGCATAGGCACCAGATGGGTGAAGCGGCGCTCTGGCGTGCTTGGATTTTGGGTGGCGGCACCGGTGGTGGTACTGGCCCCTTGCGGCCCGATGCGCGCCTCGATCAGCGCGGCGCACGCGCGGATCGTGGGCGCCTCGAACAGCACCGAAATCGGGAAATCCACTTGCCACGCCTTGCGGATCATCCCGAACAGCCGCACGGCAATCAGGGAATGCCCGCCAAGATCAAAAAAGCTATCCTCGGCACCGACGGTTTCAAGGCCCAAAAGGCTGCTCCAGAACTCTGCCAGCCGGGTTTCGATCTCGCCCTCGGGGGCAACGAAATCGCTTTCAAGATCGGGGCGGTCGAACTTTTGCCCGCTCTCATCCGGGCCGCGGGCGCTATCTTCGGCCTGTGCGCAAAGCGCGTCAAGGTCAAGCGAGGACACGACCACCTGTGACAGCCCGCTGGCAAGCGCGCGGCGAAACGCCTCTGGCCCCTCGCTTGGCAAAATCCCCTGTTCAAGGTTGTGCTGAAGCCGTTCCTCTGCGGGCGAGAGGCTCTGGGCCTCGCCGCCTTGTCCGGGGTCAAACTCCAGGTCCCGCGCGGTCGGCGCGCTAAGCGCAAGCCCGCCCTCTTGGCGGCGGATCGCGAAATTCCGGATGTCGACAAGCACCCGGCCCGACCTGTCGCAGATCGTGATGTCAAAACTTGCGGTCGCGGCCCCGGCACGGTTGTCGTCGGCATTGCGCACATGGCTGAACACCTCGCCCGCCAGCGGCGCAAAGACCCGGACCGCGCCATAAGACATCGGCACCCAGAGATGCGTCGGCGCATAGCCCTCGATCAGCTTCATCGCCCAACCGGTCGCGATATCCATCAGGGCCGGATGCAAAAGATAGCCCTGTGCGAGATCGTCCATCGCCACCTCTGGCAGGCGCAGATACGCAAGGCCCTCACCGTCGCCAAAGCCCATGGCTTGCAACACCCGCCAACGGGACCCGAACGCAAGATGTGCCTCTTGCGGGGCGCTTAGGGGCGCATCGCCCGCCTCTTGCCAGCTTTCCATGCGCTTGCGAATGGTGGCAAGATCAAGCGGCGCAGGCGCGGCGCGCGGCACGAGGGTCACGCCGCCTTGGGCATTGCTTTGCCACCCCTGACGCCCGGCCAGGGTCGACGCGCTTTGCACCTCTGCGTCATAGCCCGCAGCGCTGCGCGTCAAACGCAGGCGCATGTCGCGGGCGCCTTGATCCGGCATGTCAAACGGGCGCAGGAACCACAGGTCGCGAATTTCAAACGCGCCCTCTTCGCCCTGCGCGCGCAGGGCTTCGGCCAAAAGCTCCAGATACCCGGTGCCGGGCAAAAGCGCCTGACCGGCCTTGGTGCGATGCTCGTCAAATACCCAAGTGTCGGCCGCGCAATAGCTGGCATGGAAAAGCCGGTTGCCCTCGGCGTCATGGCTTGCCGTGTCGATCAGCGGCGCCGTGACGGGCACACGCGGGGCGGGAATGACATCGCCCTTTTGGCGCGCAACCGCCTCGGCGGCCATGCCGACCTTGGCCCAGATCCCCCAGTTGAGCGCAAGCACGCGGGTCTTGTCGGCGCTGCGCGATTTGGCATAGGCGTTGAGGTATTCGTTCGCCGCCACGTAATCGACCTGCCCCGCCGGGGCGGTCACCGTCGAGGTCGAGGAAAACAGCACGAGCCAGTCAAGCGTTCCATCGGGGAACACCTGTTCAAGCACCTGCGTGCCGTGAATTTTCGGGGTGAACACATCCTCGATACTGTCCGGCCCCTTGCTCAGAAGTGGCGCGTCGGCGATCACGCCGGCGGCGTGGATGACGCCGTTGACGCGGCCAAACCCGGCCTCGATCTGCGCCCGTGCGGCGCGCATATCCTCGATGTTGCAGACATCCGCCGTGATCACCATCACGCGCCCGCCAAGCCCCTCCAATCGCTCGATCGCGGCAATCCGGCGCGCCAGCGGATCGCCCGCGCCACGGGTCGCAAGATAGCGTGGCCAATCTTCGCGCGCGGGCAGCGCCCGGCGCGACATCAGCACGATATTGGCGCCATTCCTGCGGATCAGGTCTTCGGCCAGCGTCCGGCCGATGCCACCAAAGCCGCCGGTGATCAGAACCGTATCGCCATCGGCAATCGGCGTCTCGCCCTCGGGGATCGGCTGGGCGCGATAGTCTTGTTCATAGCGCCGCGCACTGCGCAGGGCCGCCACGCGGTTGCCGGGCTCTTGCAGCAGATCCTCCAGCACCTGCGTGACAAGCGCGTCGGGCATCCCGCGCCGGGTGTCGGGCATGGGGATATCAAGGCTGGCGCAGGTCACGCCGGGCATCTCGCGCGGGATCACCCGCAGCGGGCCCATCGCGGTGGCCTTGGCCGGGTGCGCAAGCGGCTCGCCCTTGACCTGCGCCGCGCCAGAGGTGATCGCGGTGATATGGATCGGCGTCGGCAGGCCCTCGTCGGCCATGGCCTGTGCCAGAAACAGCAGGCTATAGAATCCCTGTTCCTGAAGCCGGTGGAAAAAGCTTGATCCGGGGCGGTGGCGTTCATCCGCCGTAACCTGCCAGAAATGCGCGATCCGGGTGGGCGCACGCCCCTCCGAGACCAACGCGCGGATCAGCTGATCATAGCCCTCGCGCCCGCGTTCCGGCGAGAGCGCATAACGCCCCGGTGCAAGTGTGGCGAAGGCATCGCCGGGGCTAACATACGTCACCGTATGATTGGCGCTCTCAAGGCGCGCGCCAACCTTTTTGGCAAGCCCGGCGTCATCCTCAAAGATAAGCCAGCTCTCGGGCGGGATCGCGTCCATGTCGGCGCCGTCGCTGAGGTCGACCTCGGCCAGCCGAGGCCGCCAATGCGGTCGATACCCCCAGTCCGCCAGATCATCGCGCCGCAGCGGAAAATCGGTTGCTGCCTCGTGCCGCGCCGCGCCGGGGGCGATGAAATAGGGTTTGTGTTGAAAGGCATAAGTCGGAAGCGGCACGCGCAAGCGGCGCGCCTCGCCCCAGATCTGATGCCAGTCGATGGTGACGCCCACGGCCCACATCCGGCCAAGCATCGCCATGAAGTATTCGTCATCGGGCACCACGTCATCGGGATGGCGTAGGGTGCCGATCACCTGATTGGCGGTGATCGCGTCATGCGCCTGAGCCAGGGACGACAAAGCCTTGCCGGGCCCGACCTCAAGAAACACCCGTGCCTCGCCCTCGGCAAGGCGGCCAAGGCCCTTTGCATACTCTACCGTATGTCGCAGATGCCCAACCCAGTAATCCGGATCGGTGGCCTGCTCCGGCGTCATGTAATCGCCGCTGCGGTTCGAGATCAGCGGGATTTGTGGCGGATTGAGAGTGATAGAGGCCAGATAGGCGCGGAACCGGTCAAGGATCGGCACGAGCATCCGGCTATGGGCGGCGATGTCGATTGGAATGCGCTGTGCCTCGATCCCCTCGGCGGCAAGGCGCGCGGCCAAATCATCAAGGGCCGCCTGCGGCCCAGAGGCAACCGAGAGTTCGGGCGCATTCACCGCCGCAAGGTCAAGGCCTTCGCCAAGCCAGGGGCGCAGCGCCTCGGCGGCCAATGGCACGCTCAGCATGCCGCCCGGCGCGACCTCGTCAAAAAGCTGCCCGCGCAGATGCACAAGACCGATGCAATCCTCGAAGCTCATCACCCCGGCGAGACAGGCGGCGGTGTTTTCGCCCATCGAATGCCCGATAAGGGCGGCGGGGGTCACCCCCCAGCTCTGCCAGAGTTGGGCAAGCGCATATTCGGTGATCATGATCAGCGGCAATTGCACCGAAGGGCGCTTGAGCCGCTCTTGCGCCTCGGGCAGTCCATCGCCGTCCGGCAACCAGATCGCGCGGATGTCGTAATCAAGCCTGGGCTGAAGCAGATCAAGCCCGCGATCCATCCATTCGGCAAAGACCGGCTCTGTTTCATAAAGGTCGCGCGCCATGCCCGCATATTGCGCACCGCCGCCGGGGAACATGAACACGACCTGCGGGTCATGGCCCAGGACCTCGTGGGTAAACACCCGCCGAGGATCGCCCTTTTCCAAAAGCGCGGCGGCGGCCTCGTGGCTATCAGCGACTACGACGCGGCGGCGATCAAAGGCGCGCCGACCCTCTTTCAGGGTCCAGGCGACATCGGCCAGCGGTTGCTCGGGATGCGCGCGCAGATGGCTTGCCAGCCGCGCGGCACCGTCTTCAAGTGCGGATTTGTTGCGCGCCGAGAGGGTGAAAAGCTGAAACGGCCAATCGCCGGGCTCAGAGGGCGCAGCTTCGGGCGGTTCTTGCAAAACCGCATGGGCATTGGTGCCGCCAACCCCAAGCGAATTGACCCCGGCGCGGCGCGGATGGTCGCGCTTTGGCCAAGGCGTAAGTCGGTCATTGACGGCAAAGGGGCTGCCGTCAAAGCCAATCGCGGGATTGGCCGCCTCATAGCCCAGAGAAGGCGGCATTTCCTTGTGATAGAGCGCCAGCGTCGCCTTGATCAGGCTGGCCACACCGGCGGCGGTATCGAGATGGCCGATGTTGGTCTTCACACTGCCGATGCGGCAGAAATCCACCGCTTGGGTGGTCTCGCGGAACGCCTGTGTGAGGGCGGCAACCTCGATCGGGTCGCCAAGATAGGTGCCGGTGCCATGGCATTCCACATAATCCACGGTTTCGGCGCTGATGCCGGCAATCGCCTGTGCCTCGGCCACGGCAATCGCCTGACCGTCGACCGAGGGGGCAAGGTAACCGGCCTTGGCGGCACCGTCGTTATTGACCGCCGTGCCCTTGATCACGCCCCAGATGTGATCGCCATCGGCCAGTGCATCGGCCAATCGGCGCAGCACGACAACGCCGGAGCCCGAACCAAAGACCGTGCCTTGGGCGCGGTGATCAAAGGCGTGGCATTGCCCGTCGGGCGACAGAATCTCGCCGTCCTTGTAAAGATAGCCGCGTTTTTGCGGCAGCTCGATGGTCACGCCACCGGCAAGCGCCATGTCGCATTCGCCATTCAAAAGCGATTGCGCCGCGTAATGCACAGCCACAAGAGAGGTCGAACAGGCGGTCTGGATCGACAGGCTCGGCCCCTTGAGATCAAGAATATGGCTAAGCCGCGTGGTCAGGAAATCCTTGTCATTGCCGGTATGGCGCAACAGGAACATGCCGACATTGTCGACCAGATCAGGGTTGGAACACAGGTTGAAATAGAAATAGCTGCCCATGCCGCAGCCCGCAAAAACCCCGACAGTGCCGCCGAAATTTTCCGGCGGGTGCCCGGCATCTTCAAGCGCCTCCCAGGCGGTTTCAAGAAAATGGCGGTGCTGGGGGTCGAGAATGGCGCTTTCCTTGGGGCCAAAGCCGAAAAACTCGCCATCGAACATCTCGAACCCGTCAAGCGGTGCGCCGAACGGGACATAGTTTTTCTGGCGGATCATGTGCTGGCTTTCGCCGCTTGCCAAAAGCTCGTCTTCCGAAAGCTTGCGGATCGAGCTTATGCCGCTGCGCAGATTTTCCCAATACTGTGCCACCGTCTGCGCACCCGGAAGATGCGCCGCCATGCCGACAATCGCAATGTCATTGTCGTCGGCCGCTTGGGGGATCATGTCATCTTTCATCAAATCCACTGCTTAAAATATAGGTGCTTTGATATTGCCAAACAATGCGAAGAATTTGGGGCAACTCCTTGGCAATACCATAGTTTTTGTCCCCCGCCTTGCGCCTTACCACCCCGACGCACGCGCCAGATTGGCAACCGCGTCAAGATTGACCCAAACCGCCAGCCCCCCGATCCCAAGCCCGACAAGCGCCATCGACGCGTCATGCAACGGATCCCAGGCGCGCATCCGGCGCGCCAGCCAGACCACAACCGGATAGGCAAAAAGCATGGCCACGCCGTAACTTATCAGCGCCCCCATCAAGCCGCCCCATTCAAGGCCAAGGATAAGCGCGGTGATCATCAACACGGCCTTGGCCAGCGTCAGAATGAAAAAGCGGCGCGAATCCCCGGCGGCAAGCGAGGCCTGATCATAGGTCATTACAACGATCTGCGGGATTTGCATGACTGCCATCATGACCACCACCGCGTCGGCCATTTCATAGCGATCATCATACATCACCCCGATAAGCCAGACCCCCAAAAGCGCAAAGATCGCCACAAGCGCCAAAAGCGCAAGCGTGACGGCAAAGCGCATCCGTCTGAGCTTGGCAAAGTTCTCGGGGCTCTCGCCGGGTGGCAATTCGCGGTAGATCGGGATCAGCAGCCGCCAGGTCAGCATATTGCCCAGAAGCATCGGGAAAGAGGCCAGGAAAAACCCGATGTTATAGACGCCAAAGACCGAGAAACTAAGGTATTTGCCAAGGATAAGCTTATCCGCCTGGTTGAACAGAAAGCCGCAGATCGTACTCAGGAAAATCCATTTTCCGAAATTGACAAGCTCTTGCGCGGCGGGCTTTTCCCACCGCACGCGGTTGCCCGGACCGGGCAGAAACACCCAGTAGAGCACCAGCCCCACAAGCGCGCTGATTAGCCCTGAAATCACCAGCGCCCAGACCGATTGAAGCCACCAGGCAAGCCCAACGGCGGCCAGAATGCCCGCGATCTGCACGGCGAAATCTATCGCCGTCACCCGGCCAAAGCGCAAATGCCGCTTGGCGCTGTCAAGCCGCGTCGGGTTGAACCCGGTGATCAGCAGGGACAGCCCCGCGACTGGCAAAAGCTGAAGCAGGAGGGGCGCGTCGTAGATCTGCGCCACCGGCCAGGCCAGGGCACAGGCCGCCAGCCAGAGGCCGATCCCGCGCATCATCTGAATGGTCCAGGCGGTGTTTAGGAAATCCGGATCATCGCCGCGTTTGCTCTGCATGATGGCCGGGCTGACGCCGACATCAGAAAACTGCATCAGGCCTTGGATGATCACGCTGACAATCGCCATGATGCCGAAGGCCTCGGGAAACAACAGCCGCGCGAGGATCAGGTTCGAGGCAAGCCGGAGCACCTGCGAGCTGCCAAAGCTTGCCACGGTCAGCGCCGAAGAGCGCATCGCCCGAGCCAAAAGCCCGTCTCCTGAGAAAACCTGCGTCATAACGCGCACTCTAAACCCCGTCTTGACCTTGATGGCGACCCCGCACCGATCTGCCGTAGCATTACGGCAGTTCTGCGGCGAATCCATTGAAATCGCAGGGCATTAGCGCCCGCGTGTCCATTCGCCGCTGCCTTTGCCCATGCGCACGGCAAGCGCGACGGCGACATAGGCCAGAAACGCCAGCGGCGCGCGGCGCGCCGCGCCGATGATCCAGTCACGCCCCGAGGGGCGGCTATCGTCATTGGCCAAAAGCGCGGGATAGGCCTCGGCAAGTTCGGCGACGCCGCGATCCTGTCTGCGCCGCACTTTGACAAGCGCGCCAAACCCCTCGACGAGGGGCCAGCGATACCCGGCTTTGACCGCGGTGCGTTCTTGAGGGGCAAAATTCAACCGCGCAAATGTATCATCCGAAATGATACCGGGCCAATCGTCCCACCGCGCCCGCGCGCTGCGGTTCATGGCAAAAAACCCGCATCCCGGAACGCCATGGTGAAAGAACGGCACCTGTCGGTAAAACCGCGCATAGGTGCGGCTAAAGGCGGTTTGCGGCGGCGGAATGATCACCTGCCCGCTGGCATAGGCCGGGTCCGTGCCGCTCAGAACCTGTGCGATCTGGGCCAACAGGGGCGGCGTCACCTCTACGTCGGCATCAAGATAGGCAAGCACCCGACCCGTCGCCGCCCGCTCGCCGGCGTTGAGGGCGCCGGGTTTGCTGCCCTGAGCAAGATCAAGCACCTGCAAGTGCCAGCCCCGCGCCTCTGTGGGCGCGCGCCGGGTTTCGGCCTCGGGCACGGTCGCGTCGGTGCAGCCATTGGCGACGACGATCACCTCGACCCCGCCCCCGGCCCAATCCGAGGCCAAAAGCGCATCAAGGCAGGGCCCGATCAACCCGGCCTCGTTATGGGCGGGGATGATGACGCTCAGCGCGGGTTTGGCGTGATCCATCAACAGAGGGTTTCCAATTCTTTCTTGCGCAAACTTTATGCGCCTGCGCGTCCTGTGCTAAGCCCCTATTTAGCAAACCTTTCAAAAGCGAAACAGCAGATGCCAGAATTCCCGCCGACAAAACAGGATGCGCCGCTGAAACTTGGCTATCTCGTGCCCCAGTTTCCGGGCCAGACGCATATCTTTTTCTGGCGCGAACTGGCCGATCTGGCGCGGCTCGGGGTTGAGGCGACGTTGTTCAGCACCCGCCCGCCGCCGCCGGGTCTGATTTCGCATGACTGGTCAAAAGAGGCGATGGCGCGCACCACGTACCTCGGTGAAATCGCGCCGATTCCTGCGGTTGCGGGCCTGTTGCGTGCGCCTTGGGGGGATATTCTGCGTGATATTCTGGGCGAGGGTGGCGGCACGGCGTTCTTGCGCGATGCCCTGATCTGCCTTCCCGCAGCGCACCGCTTGATGGCCGAGTGCCGGGCGCGTGGAATTGAGCATGTGCACGCGCATTCCTGTGGTCGCGCCGCGCTGATCTGTGCGCTTGCCCGGCGGATGGGCGGGCCGAGTTTTAGCCTGACGCTGCATGGGCCGATGTCCGATTATGGCCCCGGTCAGGGCTTCAAGTGGCGCCATGCCAGCTTTGCCACGATCATCACCCGCAAATTGCTGGCCGAGGCCGAGGCGGTGCTTGGCCCCGACCTTCCGCGCGACGTCATGATTCAGCCGATGGGCGTCGATACGCAAGATTTCAAACGCAGCGCGCCCTACATCCCGCCCAAACCCGGCGCGCCGTTGCGGCTTTTTGCCTGTGGGCGGCTCAATGTGGTCAAGGGCCATCAGGACCTGCTGAGCGCGCTGCGTATCCTGCGGGATCGCGGTATCGAGGTCGAGCTTGATATCGCGGGCGAGGATGACGCCGGCGGCGCGGGCTATCATCAGGCGCTTCAGGCGCATCTTGACGGTCTTGGCCTTGGCCAGAACGCCCGCCTGTTGGGCGCGATAAGTGCCGCCGAGGTGCGCCGTCATCTTTTGGCGGCGGATGTCTTTGTGTTGGCAAGCTGGCACGAACCGCTTGGCGTTGCCTATATGGAGGCGATGGCCTGTGGCGTGCCGACCATCGGCACCGATGCGGGCGGTGTGCGAGAGCTTATCACCCACGGCAAGGACGGCATGCTTGTGCCCCCGAAAGAGCCGGAAATGCTTGCCGATGCGATTGCCGCTTTGGCGGGTGATCCCGCGCTTTGTGCGGCTTTGTCAGAGGCGGGGCGGCGCCGGGTCGTGGCTCATTTCCGCTCGTCCCTTGGCGCCGAGACCCTGATCGAGGGCGCGCGCCGCGCGATTACATCAGATCGTTAAGGGCGTGCTCTGCACCCGGCTCTGCGGTGAATTCCACGGCCTCAATCGCGACAAGCGTGACCTCGCCATCCGGCCCTTTCAGGATCACGCGGGGGCCGTCGCGTCGGCTTGTGAAATCGGCGCGCGCGCCGGTCAGGATCGCAAGATCACGCCCCGCGCCGCCATGCAGGCGGTCATTGCCGCCATGTCCGCGCAGGGTATCATCCCCCGCGCCGCCCAACAGGATATCGGCCTTGGCGGTGCCATTTAGCGTCGCGCCGCTCTCGCCTGCCTGCCGTGTTATCCCCTTCAAAAACGCATCCGGCGCGCGAGGATCTGCCCATTCGGGGGCGGTTTTATTGGCGCGCATCAAGGCGTCCCATCGCGGGTTGGTGTCGTTGAGATGGCGCAGCGCGCCCCAGCTTCCCCATTTCGAGGGGGCGGCGACATCGACGAAGGCGTTGAACAGGGTGCCGCCCGCCTTTGACCAGCCGGTCAAAAGGTCGTCATAAAGCGCACCCATCTGCGAGGTGTAATTGAACGCGGTAAAGAAGCGGGTCAGCGCTTCGTTGTCCACCGCCGTGCCACGGCCGGTCACATGGCTTCCGCCTTCGTACATCACAAGGCGCAGCTCATGGCGGCGGGCGACTTCGGCGTGATAGGGCAAAAGCTCTTGCAGCAGCTCGCGAAACGATCCCTGCCGCAGGCTTGCCGCCGCCAGATCATAGGCAAGATCGCTTGCATGCGCCTCAAGATAGGCCTCGCGCGCCGCGCCCGATAGCCCGGTCTCAAAGGTCTTGGCTTCGGCCACGGCGCGACTTGCCGCGATCCATGACAGAACCCTCTCTACGGTGTCTTTACCGCCCAGATCATGACCGAAATAGCCGGTGACCGCATAGGCATCAAAGGCCTCGGCGGGGGGCTGTTTCAACTGTCCGGCCTTGATCGCCAAGGGCGCCTGCAAGAGCGGCTCTTCCAAGCCGGGCCAGCCGGTATGGGTGGCGGCGACCATCGCCAGCCGCCTATCGGCGCCGTCGCCATAAACCTCGCGCCAGATCGCCGACATTTGCGCGCCGCGCAGGCCGGTGAATTGAATCCAGCCATCTTCGCCCGCCTCTTCCCCCCAAAGCGCGGTTGCGGCGTCGCGCGCCCAGACCGCCTGAGGAAAGATGAAATTCCAGACCTCGTTGGAATATTCCACATGCGCGCGCAGGGCAGGATCAAGGTGATCGCGCACCAATTCGGCAAAGGCGCGCATATAGGCATCATCGGCGGCGTGGGGCATGTTGAACCACGGATCGGCGCCTACCTCATTGGCAAGTGCGACCATCACCTCGACCGGGACGCCGCGCCAGACATAGCTTGCATCGCTCAGGGTGGGCCGATCATCCCATGTAATCTGAACCGAGCCGTTGGTGAACATCCAGTCCATGAACCGCAGCACCCGCATATCGGCGATACGATCAAGCCAGAGCGGGTTGAAGATCACGCCAAGGTCGCTCAACGCCAGTTGGTCCTCGCGTATGATCGTGATGTTGCGCAGCGGATCATCAGGATTGGTTTTCAGCAGGCTGAGTGCGACCGGCCCGTCACCGGGTGTCACATCAAAGCGGACCTCGCGGAGGCGATAATTATAGCGCACATTATCGGCCCGCCCGGTCACCCGGATCACGCCATCGCCGTCATAGCGCAAAAGATAGCGACCATTGAGATGGCTGGCCCCGGTTGGTTGATCGGTCAGGATGAAGGACTCAAGCGCACGCGCACCCTCGGGGATCGCAAGCGGCCAGCCATTGGCGTCAAGATAGCCCCCCGCGCGCAGGGCTTCGGTGGTGAATGCGCCCCAGTCCTCGGTGCTATGGCCGATCCAGGGGCGCGCGGTTTTCATCACGTCAAGAAACGGGTGCTGGCTTGACCAGTCCGACACACCATTCAGGCCCATCCCGAGGCTTGGAGACTGAACCCCGATGCCGGGCAGGGTGGTACTTGCCGTTTGCCGACCCGCGGCAGCGGCATTTGCCTGCTCGGGGGCTAGCCCAAGGGCTTTTGAGATATCGTCGACGATCTGCGGATACCTCTCGCGCACCAGCGGGTGCAGCGTGTCGGGCAGATCAAATCCCTTGGGCGCCGGGGCCTCGTAAAACGCGCCATAGGTGACGAGGGCGGCGAGGAAATAGAGCGTATCGGTGCCATGCGGCGCATTGTCGGTGAAAAGTGCGCCTACGGGCACATCGGACAAAAGCCCGGTTTGCAGCCCCGACAGGATCGACGAGACCGGCACGAGCGTCACATCCACGTCGCGGCGCGCGGCACGCAGTGCCATGACATAGCTGTCATACCAGTCGCGATAGTCCCCCGTTGCATGAGCGTGCCAACGGCGCAAACCACGCTTGGAGGGTGGGAAATTGCGGGCAAAGCCGCCCATATCGGGCCAGCCCTCGTAAATCATGACGCGCGCGCCGGGCCAGGCCTCTTGGGTCCAGTCAAGCACCTTGAGCGTCGCGGAGAGCGGGCTTTGGGCGTCGGGATTATCGCCCTCAAAGGCGGCATCGGGAGCCTGATATTGAATGAAATTCGCCGGGCTGATCATCACCGTGTCAAACCCGGCACCGGCACGCGGGGTGCCCGCCGAGGTCACGCCGGGAAAGGACCAGTTGGGTTTGGGCGGCAGATCGGCAAAGTCGCGCAGAAAGCCCCATTGCCCCGAAGTTGCAAAAGTTTTGCCATCCGCGCGCGCCAGTTGGCCAAGCCAATAGGGCACGGCCGTGCCGGGGCTGTCGCTTAGGTGATTGATCAGGCTATTGCCGAAAATATAGCTTTTCACGCTGTCGCGCTCGGCGAGGGCCGGGGCGGCCGTCAGCATGGCAAGCCCGGTGATGAAAATCCGCATCCAATTCATATCGTTCCGATGTCCCGCAAAGCCCCCACTCGAAGTAGTATAGGCGCAGCGGGCGCGCCTTGCCACAGTCGGAATCGCGCGCGGCCGACTGAGGATTTGAGTATTTATGGAAAGATGAAAGTCAGGCTTTTGAAAAGAAGGGCTGTCGCGGCTTTCCCTATGCGGGGATTTGCGACAAAATGAGCGGATGACGCCTGATGATCTTTTCCTGAGCCCGCTTGGCCTGCGATTTCGCGGGATGCGGTATCCCTGTACCATCGGGCTGGGTGGGATTTCTGCGCGCAAGCGCGAGGGCGACGGGGCGACGCCGGTCGGGGTGCACCGGATTGTGGGTATGCTGTATCGGCCCGATCGCATGGCGCGGCCCGCCAAATGGGCGGTGCCGATTGGCCCCGGCGATCTTTGGTCGGATGATCCGGGCCATGAAGACTATAACCTGATGGTGCGCGCGCCCTATCCTCATAGTCATGAGGCGTTGCGCCGGGGCGACCCGCTTTATGATCTGGTGTTGATCACGGATTGGAACTGGCCCGAGGCGGTGCCGGGGCGGGGGTCGTGCATCTTCATCCATCGCTGGCGGCGACCGGGTTATCCGACGGCGGGGTGTATCGGGCTGCGCCCGGATCACCTGCGCCGGATTGCCGGGCAGATCACCGAGAGGACGCGGTTAATCGTCAGGGGCTAGCCGTAGTCGCGTTCGCCGAAGATCGCGCTGCCGACCCGGATATGGGTGGCGCCGAGGGCAATCGCGCGCTCGAAATCGCCGCTCATGCCCATCGACAGACCGCTTAGATCGTTGCGCGCCGCCATCTTGGCCAGAAGCGCGAAGTGCAGGCTTGGTTCTTCGTCGACCGGCGGGATGCACATCAGGCCCTTGACCGGCAGATCAAGCGCGCGGCAGTCGGCCACGAAGGCATCCGCGTCAGCGGGCAGAACGCCGACTTTCTGGTTTTCTTCGCCGGTGTTGACCTGAAGGAACAGATCGGGGCAATGGCCGACCTCCTGCGCGAGCCGGGCAATGGTCTGGGCCAGCTTGGGGCGGTCAACCGAGTGGATCGCCTGAAACAGATCAAACGCCTGACGCGCCTTGTTGGTCTGAAGCGGGCCGATCAGGTGCAGGTCGATCCCGTCAAAACGCTCGCGAAAGCCGGGCCATTTGCCGGCCGCCTCCTGCACGCGGTTTTCGCCGAATGTGCGGTGGCCCTCTTCAAGAACCGCCTCGACGCGCGCATCGGGCTGTACCTTGGAGACAGCGATCAGGGTCACGCTTCCGGGGGCACGCCCGGCCTCGGCCTCGGCTTTATGCACGCGCTGTTTGATCTCGCTCAGGCCCACGGCGCATTTCCTTTCACAAGTGGCGGTGATTTATCCTTGCCACAGCCCGACGGGCGGGCACAAGTCCATCCGGTTCCGTCAAACGCCTTGCCCCTCTGGCCCAGCTTGGATAGTAGGGAAGAGAAACAGTGTCGGACGGTGCCATGATCAAATCCCGTATGAATATCGCTGGCCTTGGTGTGGCCTGCCTTGTGCTCTTTACCGGGTGCAGCGCCTTCAAGGATGCAAGGCTTGATCCAGAAGCAATGCAGGTGAAAGGCGGACGCGAAGCCACGGTCTATGGCGATGGGTCCTCTCTTCTTGACGCCTTCAAGGGCTCCAAGGATCAGATCAAGGTAAATCGCTTTCTCTGGACCGCGACGCTTCAGGTGCTGGATTTCCTGCCTGTCGAGGCGGCCGATCCGTTTACCGGCGTGATTTCAACCGGTTATGGCACACCTCCGGGCGGCGGTCAGGCCTATCGCGCCACGATCCTGATCAGTAATCCGGCGCTTGATGCACGATCCTTGAATGTCGCGCTGCAAACCCGTGGCGGACCGGTCAGCGCCGCCACCGAACGCGCGGTCGAGGATGCGATTCTCAACCGGGCCCGTCAGTTGCGGATCAATGCGGCGAAGTTCTGATTTGAACGAAATGCGTGCCGGGGCGTTCTCCCCGGCACGACGCTTTGCATCTGTTCTTGGCTAAAGCGGCTGATCCATCACATCTTTGACCCAGTCGATTTGCCGGGGCAGGCAGATCGTTTGAAGATCATACTTTGCGCGGATCATCTTGCGGGCGGTTTCGCCCATACGCTTGCGCGCCCCCGGATCGTCGAGCAGATCACAGACCTGATCCACCAGTGCATCGCCGTCAAAGAAATCGACCAGCCGCCCGGTTTCATCGTCGCGGATCACTTCGCGCACCGGCTCTGTGTCGCCCGCCACGATTGCCGCGCCACAGCTCATTGCCTCAAGCAAACTCCAGCTTAGAACAAACGGATAGGTCAGGTAGACGTGAACGCGGCTGACCTGAAGCAGGCGCAGGAACTGATCATAGGGGATGCGGCCCAGGAACCGGACCCTTTCCCAATCGGCATCTGAAATCTGGTCGCGCACCTCGTCGATGAAAATCTGTTTCCAGGTCTTTCCCTTGGGCGCGCGCGCGCCATAGCTTACCTCGTCGCCGCCCACGATAAGCACGGTTGCATTCGGGCGTTCGCGCAAAAGCCGGGGCAGGGCGCGCATGAAGATGTGATAGCCGCGGTAAGGTTCCAGATTGCGGTTCACGAAGGTGATCACCTCATCCTTGCGGGTGACGTCGCATTGCCCCTCGATGGTAAGGCGCACGTCCGGGGCGGGACAGGCCTGAACCGTGTTGATACCATCATGGCTCAGGGTGATACGCTTGCGAAACGGCGCGGGAAATGTATCGGCCTGAAACGCCGTCGGGCTTATCCCGGCATGGGCAAACTCGAAATGCAGATGGTTGTTGAGGTTCTTCATCCGAATGCGCAGCGGCTCGACCTCGGGCGATTTGCTGGCGAACTCCGGGTCGAAATTCAGATGCGGAAAGCCTGCGTGATGATAAAGCTCGCAGTAAAGCCCCATCCGCGCCTTTGGCCAGACATCGCGCAGAAACATCGATTCGCCCCAGCCGGGATGCGCCAGGATAAGATCCGGCTCGAAACCCGCATCGCGGATTCTGCTGGCCGCGCGATAACAGGCCCCGCCACGCGTCACCTTGGTATCAAGATCAACCAGCCAGGGATGAAGCTTTTGGCCGTCCCGTTCCGGCAGGGCATAGGGCAGAACCCGCACCCCTTGCCAGGTGGTCGCCTCTTTCACCCGCAGGGTCAAAGCCACGCATTGATGCCCCTGGCGCGCCAAGAGCGGGGCCAGATGTTTGTATTGTCCGGGGAAATTCTGATGGATGAAAAGGATTTTCATGTAAATTGCCGCTGCCTCTGTCACTTGTGGGCTTATAATACTGCCGCTCTGCGCTGCAAAGCCCTGCATTTTTGGCCCTAACCACTGGACCCGCGCGCAGCGAGGCCCTATCACCGCCCCAACACCGTGATCACAGATAAGGGGCGCCGTCCATGTCGCGCTATTCAGCCGCTGAAATCGAAGCGAAATGGCAACAGGCCTGGGATCAGGCCGGTATTTTCGAGGCCACCCGCGAGGGCGACAAGCCAAAATACTATGTGCTGGAAATGTTCCCCTATCCGTCGGGACGTATCCACATGGGCCATGTGCGTAACTATACGATGGGCGATGTGGTGGCGCGCTATAAGATCGCGACCGGGCATAACGTGCTGCACCCGATGGGATGGGACGCATTTGGCATGCCGGCCGAAAACGCCGCTATGGCGATCGGCGGGCATCCCAAGGACTGGACCTATCAGAACATCGCCGACATGCGCGCCCAGATGAAGCCGCTTGGCCTCAGCATCGACTGGAGCCGCGAATTCGCGACCTGCGATCCGGAGTATTACGGTCAGCAACAGGCGCTTTTTCTCGATATGCTCGCCGAGGGTCTGGTCTATCGCAAGAACGCCGTGGTCAACTGGGATCCGGTTGATATGACCGTTCTGGCCAACGAACAGGTGATTGACGGCAAGGGCTGGCGTTCTGGCGCCGAGGTCGAGCGCCGCGAGTTGACGCAATGGTTCTTCCGCATTTCCGACATGGCCGAGGAATTGCTTGAGGCGCTGGACGGGCTGGAAAACTGGCCCGCCAAGGTGCGCCTGATGCAGGAAAACTGGATCGGCAAATCGCGCGGTCTTCAGTTTGCCTTTGGTCTTGTCGACGGGTTTGACGGGCATGACCGGGTCGAGGTCTATACCACCCGCCCCGACACATTGATGGGCGCGTCTTTTGTGGGCATTTCGCCGGATCACCCGCTTGCCAAGACGCTTGAGCGCGAGCGTGAGGACGTGGCGGCCTTTTGCGCCGAGGCCCGCAAGGGCGGCACCACCGCCGAGGCGATTGAGAAGGCCGAAAAGATGGGCTTTGACACCGGGCTGCGCGCGCGTCACCCGTTCGATACATCCTGTGAATTGCCGGTCTATATCGCCAATTTCATCCTGATGGATTATGGCACCGGCGCGATCTTCGGCTGTCCAGCGCATGATCAGCGCGACTTTGAGTTTGCCACCAAATACGAGCTTCCGATCATCCCGGTGTTCGAGCCGCTTGATGGCGGTGCCGAGCCGCTGCCCGAGGCCTTCGTGCCCGCGAAATCCGACAAAACCCGCTTTGTGCGCGGCTTTGCCGGTGACGAGGTGCAGACCGGCGAAGAGGCGGTCAATGCCGCGATTGAATTCTGCGAAGCCAATGGCGTCGGGCAGGGCGTGACCAAGTTCCGCCTGCGCGATTGGGGCCTGTCGCGGCAGCGCTATTGGGGCTGTCCGATCCCGGTGGTGCATTGCGCGGCCTGCGGCGTAGTGCCCGAGGCCAAGGAAAACCTTCCCGTCCAATTGCCCTACGACGAGGACGGCACGCCGATTGATTTCTCGACTCCCGGCAACCCGCTTGACCGCCACCCCACGTGGCGCGATTGCACCTGCCCGAGCTGTGGCGCGCCCGCGACCCGCGAAACCGATACGATGGACACCTTTGTCGATAGCTCCTGGTATTACGCGCGCTTCACCGCGCCGCATGCAGCGACGCCCACCGATATGGCCGAGGCCGAATACTGGATGAACGTCGATCAGTATATCGGCGGCATCGAGCACGCGATCCTGCACCTCTTGTATTCGCGCTTCTTTGCCCGCGCGATGCACATCACCGGGCATTTGCCGAAAAAGGCAATCGAGCCTTTCAATGCGCTGTTCACCCAAGGCATGGTCACGCATGAAATGTATGCGGGTGCTGAGACCACTCGAGAAGCTGGCGTAAGCTCCGACGAGGAGGAGGGGCAGGTCATAAATGCCGGACGGGAAACAAGAGTTAAGTATTATTTTCCTGAGGACGTAATTCGCTTTGAGTTCAACGGGCGGCCTAAGGCGCTGCTAAGAGGTGCTGTTGAGAAAGAAGAAATAGATGCGCAAAACGTGATTGCTCTCAACGAGTTTTGGGAATTTGAACGGCGGCGCACGAAAACTGTTGGTGAAGAGGATAACGCATTAGATGTGATCCCCTCCGCCAAGATGTCCAAATCCAAGAAAAACGTGGTCGATCCCGCCAGCATCATTTCCGCCTATGGCGCCGATACCGCCCGCTGGTTCGTGCTGAGCGATAGCCCCCCCGAGCGCGACGTCGAATGGACCGCCTCGGGCGCCGAGGCGGCATCGAAACACCTTGCGCGGGTCTGGCGCATCGCCTCCGAGGTCGCCAACGCCCCCGAGGCGGCCACGCCAGAGGCCGACGAGGCCCTCCTGCGCGAGATGCACAAGGCCATCGACGAGGTCACCAAGGGCGTCGAATCCTTCGGCTTCAACGCCGCCATCGCCCGGCTTTATGCCTTTACCAACACGTTGGCGCGCTCTGGCGCGGGCAAGGCGGCCAAGACCGGCGCCACCCTCACGCTGGCACAGCTGATGTCGCCGATGACGCCGCATTTGTCCGAAGATATCTGGGCGATGCTGGGCGGCGAGGGCCTTGTCGCCACCGCGCCCTGGCCGGTGGCCGACGCAAAGATGCTGGTCGATGAGAACGTCACCCTGCCGATCCAGATCAACGGCAAGCGGCGCGCAGAAATCAGCGTTCCGCATGATATGCCGAAGTCTGAGGTTGAAAAAATCGCGCTGGCCCACGATGCTGTGGTCAAGGCGCTGGATGGGGCCCAGCCCAAGAAGGTCATCGTCGTCCCCGGACGGATCGTGAATGTTGTCATTTAACCGCCGCCATCTGCTTTTTCTGGGGGCCGCTGCTCTTGGGGCCTGCGGGTTTACCCCGGCCTATGCGCCGGGCGGGGCGGGTAATGCCCTTCAGGGCCAGATCGAGATCGACGCGCCCAACACCCGCGCCGGTTATCTGCTGACCCGCGCGCTAGAAAACCGCTTTGGGCGGACCTCTTCGGCGCGCTATGGGCTTAGCTATGGCATTGATATCCGGCAAGATTCGATCGCGATCAGCGCCAGCAACGTGGCCACCCGTTTTAACGTTCTGGGCAATGTGACCTATGCCCTGCGCGATCTTGAAACCGGCGCGGTGGTGACCTCGGGCAAGGTTGACAGCTTTACAAGCTATTCCGCCTCGGGCACGCCGGTTGCCACGCTGGCCGCGGAACGCGACGCTGAAACACGCCTGATGAACATCCTCAGCGAACAGATAAGCACCCGCCTTCTGGCCGCCGCGCCAACCCCGGCGCAATGAAACTCTCGCCTCGTGATGCGCTGCGGTATTTTTCGCGGCCCGAGCCGGGACGCGCCGGCCTGTTGATCTATGGCCCCGATGCCATGCGCATTGCCCTCAAACGGCAAGAGGTGATTGCGGCCCTCATTGGCCCCACTGGTGAAGAGGAAATGCGCCTGACCCGCATGTCGGCGGGCGATCTGCGCAAGGACCCGGCCCTTTTGCTTGATGCGATCAAGGCGCAGGGGTTTTTCCCCGGCCCCCGCGTCGCCTTTGTCGAAGAGGCGACCGAGGTGCTCTGCGCCCCGATTCTTGCCGCCCTTGCCGATTGGGCCGAGGGCGACGCCCAGATCATCGTAAGCGCCAACCAGCTCAAGGCGACATCAAAACTGCGCAAGGCGTTCGAGGCCCATCCCAACGCCTATGCCGTCGGGATTTACGACGATCCACCCTCGCGCGCGGATATCGAGGCGTCTCTGGCCAAGGTCGGGCTGCGCAATGTCGGCTCTGGCGCGATGACCGATCTGACGGCGCTTGCGCAGGATCTTGACCCCGGTGATTTCCGCCAGACCATGGAAAAGCTTGCGCTCTACAAGATCGACGATGACACGCCGGTGACGGCGGATGACATCACCGCCTGCGCGCCTGCCTCGACCGAGGCCGATCTTGATGATGTGCTCAATATCGTGGCCGAAGGCCGCTCGCCCGAAATCGGCCCGGTGATGCGGCGGCTCAAGGCGCAGGGCGCACAGCCGGTGACGCTTTGCATCGGCGCCACCCGGCATTTTCGCGCGCTTTATACGGCGGCCTCTGATCCCGGCGGCGCGGCACAGGGCATCGGCCGCATGCGCCCGCCGATCTTTGGTCCGCGTCGTGATCGCATGCTGCGTCAGGCGCAAGGCTGGGGCGCGCCCAAGCTTGAACAGGCGCTGACGATCCTCACCGATACCGACCTGCAATTGCGATCCGCCGGGCAGCGCGCGCCGGGCATGGCCCTTGTCGAGCGCGCCCTGATCCGTCTGGCGATGCTTGCGGCGATGCGCTAGGCGCTATGGCATTGCACCCGCCCGCCGTTTGGGCGAAGCTGTGTCAATCACTCAAAAACAGGGATAATTCGTAATGTATGACGTCATCGGCACCCGCGCCAGCCGCGCCTTTCGCGTGCTTTGGATGCTAGAAGAACTTGGCCAGGACTATACCCACATCCCGGCCGCGCCCCGCTCGCCCGAGGCGCTTGCCGCCAACCCGTCGGGCAAGATCCCGGCGCTGCGGGATGGCGATGCGGTGCTGACCGATTCCGCCGCGATCATGACCTTTCTGGCCGACAAGCACCGCGCGCTCACCAATGCGCCCGGCACCGTCGCACGCGCCCGTCAGGATGCCTTTACCCACCAGATTCTCGATGACATCGACGGCGTTCTCTGGGCCGCCGCGCGTCACAGTTTCGTGCTGCCCGAAGAACAGCGCGTGCCGGCCGTCAAGGACTCACTGAAATGGGAATATGCCCGCAATATCGCGCGTATCTCGGACGCCCTTGAAGGGCCGTTCCTGATGGGCGAGGAAATGACTGTGCCCGATATGCTTTTGACCCATTGCATCGGCTGGGCGAAAAAGGCGGATTTCCCGGATGCCGGTGACAAGCTGAACGCCTATGCGGCGAGCATCATGGAGCGTCCGGCGTTTCAAAAGGCGGCGGCATTGCCCTGATACGCGGCGGCGTGGCGCCCGGCCCAACGCCCGGTCGCAAGACAGGCGGTTAACAGGTAGCCACCTGTCGGTGCCTCCCAGTCAAGCATCTCACCGGCGGCAAAAACGCCGGGGCGATTGCGGATCATCAAGCCGCGATCCAAGGCCTCGAACCGCAGCCCCCCGGCGGTTGAAATCGCCTCATCCATCGGGCGCATGCCGACAAAACGAATGGGCAGGGCTTTCAGCAACTTTGCCGGATCATCGGGCAGAGGGCGGCCAAATTCCATCAACAGCGCCTGTTTTACCGGATCAAGTTTCAGCGCCTTGCGCAGCCGGTTTTGCAGGCTGTCGCGGCCGCGGGTCTTGTCCAGTTTGCTGTCGATCTGCGCCTCTGTCATGTCGGGCAGGAGATCAAGCACAAGCGGCGCGCCCTCGCGCAGCGCGGCGCTGACCTCATACACCCCGCCGCCCTCAATCCCGCTTGCCGAGATGATAAATTCGCCGCGAGAGCGAAGCGCCCCGGCCCCAAGCGCCACGCCTTTGACGGGCTGTCCGAAATGGCGTTTCATATGCGCCGACCATTCGACCAGAGCGCCGACATTAGCGGGCTGAAACGCGGCGATATCACCGGGGGGCAAATGCCTCGTCCAGGCCCCGTCAGACCCCAGTCGCGCCCAGCTTGCGCCGCCACAGGCCAGAACCGTGACATCCGAGGCCACCCTTTGCACCCCATCGGGCGTGTCGAAAACCGCGCCCTGATCCCAGCCCTGCCAGGACCAGCGGGTGCGGATATCTACCCCCGCAGCGCGCAGCTGATTGAGCCAGGCGCGCATGAGCGGCGAGGCTTTCATCGCGCGCGGGAAAACCCGCCCCGTGGAGCCGGTAAAAAGATCCTGCCCAAGGTCACGCGCCCAGTCCTGTACCGCGTCGGGCCCAAACTCGGCCAGCATCGGGCGCAGGTGCGGGGCGGCCTCGCCGTAGGCGGCAAGAAATGCGTCAAACTCCTCGGCTTTGGTCAGGTTCAGCCCGGACTTGCCGGCCATCAAGAACTTGCGCCCAACCGATGGTTTCGCCTCGGCCACGACAACGCTTAGCCCGGCCTGCGCCATCTCCTGCGCCGCCATAAGGCCCGCAGGCCCGGCCCCGATGACCAACGCCTGTGTCATGTGACCGGGTTCAGCCCTTTGTGGTGCACGACGCGTTGCGGATAGGGAATTTCGATATTGTTGGCCTTGAGCACGTTCCAGATGGCGAAAAGAACGTCGGAGCGGTATTTCTGGGTCAGGTCCTCGATCCCCTCGACCCAATATTCGACGCTGAATTCCACGCCGCTATCGGCAAAGGCCTTAAGCTCGCATTCGGGGCCGTCGGGCTCTTGCAGGATAAAGGGCAGCTTGCGCACGGCGGCCTCGACCATGTCGGGGATCAGGTTGATATCCGTGTCATAGCTAACGGAAAACGCCGCCTCATAGCGATGACGCGTGCCGGCATCGGAATAATTGACCACCCGACTGGTGATGAAATCCTCGTTTGGCACCACGATCCAGCGCCCGTCGATGGTTTCCAGAATGGCGGCGCGGGCGGTCATTTTGAAAATCGTACCCTCTTCGCCATTGTCCAGAACCACGTAATCGCCAACCGTTGTTTGCCCCTCGAGCAAGAGGATGACACCCGAGACGAAATTCGCCGCGATCTGTTGCAGGCCAAGCCCGATACCAACACCAAGCGCACCGCCAAAGACGGCGATCGCCGTAAGGTCGATGCCCATGATCGACATCAGCAACAGGAAGGCTGCGCCGAAAATCATGATCTGGCTGGCCTTCATCGCCAGTTCCCGCGTGGCGGGCCGCAGCTCTTCCTGGCGCTTGATATAATCCTCGGATTGCGTGTGCGACCAGCGCCCGAGCCAGAACAACAGCGCGCCCGAGACCGCCCCGCGGATCAATGCGAGGACCGAAAAGCTGATATTGCCAAGGTTGACCGAAATCGCCGCAAGCTTGGCATTTGCAACGTCAAACAGGCCGAAAAGATAGAGGGCGGCGACCGGCATGAGAACGAACCGCCCCAACATGCGCAGGAACGGGTCGGTCAGAATCTCTCGAACGAAAAGGCGCGCTGCCAAAAACAGGAACAGCCGCTTGCCAAAGGCGATCACCTCGCCCGACCCAAAGATCGAGCGGGTCACGCCCTCGCCAATCCCGGTCAGGCCATAGGCCAGCAAGGGCATCAAAAGCGGCAAGAAGATCAGCACAAAGCGCCGCGCCGAGGCGATGACGTTTTCCTGCCCTGCGGGAGGTGTCAAAAACCGGGTCAGGCTGGGGACAAGGCGGCGACTGATCAGCACGGCCAAAAGATAGGCGGCAACCAAAAGCGCGAATTGCGACCAAGCGGCGGGGCTCAGCAGCCAGCCCTGGGCCATCTCCCACCCTTGCAGGGCATATCCCATCGCCTGGGTGATAATTTCTGGCTGCCCGTCCATCACGTACCTCTTGTCTTTCATCCACTGCGCGCCATCCTCTTGCCCGCAGTGGATGAAAGGATCAAGTCATAGCGTCAGAATTACCGATCTGCCCGCTTTGTGGCCGTGTCATTGCGCCGGGCACGCGGCAAAGCCTGCACCACCTTGTGCCGAAACTTAAGGGCGGGGCTACCGTCTTATTGCACCAGATTTGCCACAACGAAATCCATGCCACGCTGACCGAGGCCGAGCTTGCGCGTGACTTTAGTATCCACGCCGTGGAGCAAACCCTCCGACTTCCAGTCGGACCCGCTTCAGCGTGAAAGAATCGCTTTATGATCGTACCCTCAGAAAAATGAGCCGCAGCCGGGTCGGAGGCTCATTTTTCTGAGG